>JAQSWY010000012.1 GCA_029266425.1 Xanthobacteraceae bacterium | reverse complement strand
CCAGATGGTCGAAGGGGCCGAGCCCGGCGAACAGCGCTTTCACGGCCTCTTCATTGGTGAGATCGAGCGCGTGGCCCTGTGCACCTTTCGGGAGGGTCTTCAGTGCTTCATCCACCCGCACTTTCCTACTGGAGGCGATCACCAGATCGGCACCCTCCGCGGCCGCGGCCTGCGCCGCGGCGAGCCCGATGCCCGAGCTGCCGCCGAGAATGACGATGCGTTGTCCCTTAAGCGTCATGACGTGTCTCCAATTGCGTGTGCCGCGTGGAGCATCGTCGTAAGGACGGCTTGCGCACAACGCATCTTTGTCCATTCTATAATGATAGAAAATCATCATAGGTTTTGAGGCATGACCTTCGATGCGCGTGTACTAGGCGGCATTGGTGTGCTCGCCGCCGTGGTCGAGACGGGCAATTTCGTCCGTGCCGGCGAGGCGCTCGGCCTGACACCGTCCGGTGTCAGCCGGTCGGTAGCGCGACTGGAGGCGCGGGTCGGCATACGCCTGTTCGACCGCACGCCCCGCGCGGTAACGCTGACGGACGAAGGACGCCGGTTCCACGCCCGTGTCGCGCCCCTGCTCGCCGGGCTTGAGGACGCGGCCAATGACGCCGCCGGCTCGGCGGCGAAGGTGCGTGGCCGGCTCCGGGTGAATGTCGATGCCTGGTTCGCCCGCTCGATGTTGGCCCCGAAGCTGCCGGCGCTGCTCGCCGCCTATCCCGAATTGTCGGTCGAGCTGACGGTGCGCGACACCATCGGCGACATGGTGGGGGAGGGGATCGATGTCGCGGTGCGCTTCGGCGAACAGGAGCCGTCTTCACTGATCACCCGCAAGCTGATCGATACCCGCATCTTCACCTGCGCCTCACCGGCCTATCTCGCCCGGCATGGCGAGCCGCAGCACCCGCGCGAGCTCGAACGCCATGAATGCCTGCACACCCGTGATCCGCTCAGCGGGCGGCCTTTCGCCTGGGAGTTCCATCGCGGCGGCGAGATCATCGAGGTCGAGGTGGTGAGCCGGCTGGTGACCAACGAGCTCTCCACCAAGCTCGCCGCCTGCATTGCCGGGCACGGCATAACCCAGACCTTCGAGTTGGGGCTTGAGCACCTGTTGGCGAGCGGCGCCTTGAAGCAGATCTTGCCGGACTGGGCCGAGGAGCGCTTCCCGCTCTACGTATTCTATCCTTCGCGGCATCTGCCGCCTGCCAAGGTGCGGGCCTTCCTCGATTTCGTCGAGACCGACGTGCTGGCCGGCGCGCCGCGCGCTGACCCTCTTTATCGGCCTGCAGGACGGCCTGCGTGATCTGGTTGATCTGCGTCATGCCAGCAAGACCGCGCTGGCCCTGCCATGATCGGCGCACGCCAAGTCGTCTGTAGCGCCATTGTTAGAATCTTAGGTTCTATTTTATCCGACATTAGAGTTCCGATGCGAAGATGAGGCGGGAGGATTGTTGTTCTCCTCCTCTTTCGAAGATGTGCCGGATAATAGACAACAGGGAGATTGAACATGCGTAAGTTTGTGACCGTCGCAGTGATCGGGCTTGCCCTTGCCGGCTGCACCACCACGCAGCGTTATGCCGGCACTGGCGCTCTCATCGGCGGCGGCACCGGCGCGGTGATCGGCGCTGCGGCCGGCGGCGGCACCGGCGCGGCCTGGGGCGCAGCCATCGGCGCCGGCACCGGCGCGCTCGTCGGCGCCGCCGTGGCGCCCAAGGACTGCTGGACCCGCGACCGTAACGGCAACCGCATCCGCGTGCGTTGCTGAGCGGCTGCTGATCGTTGGGGGCATCGTCATCCCGGCCGAAGCGTAGCGTAGAGCCGGGATGACGATGCCCAGTTGGATTCTCCACTTTCGTGCGATCCCGGATACGGCCTGCGGCCGTTCCGGGATGACGACTTTGGAATAGCCCAGCCCTACTTCCCCGTCGTCCCGATGCCTTCGCCGATGCGGTCGATCATGTAGGGGAAGAACGGATTGGACGACATCCGCACCAGGGCGTCCAGATTGACGATCAGCGCGCCGCGCTCGCCGCGCACCACCATCGCCCCGAGTTGCAGCCCGAAATTATCCTTCGGATCGGGATCCGAGCCGTAAAGCGCATCGTTCGACGGGAACGGCAGGGCGACGTGCGAGAGCGAGTAGACGTCGATCGGGTAGGTGAGCCCCAGCGGACGCGAGGTCTCCTCGGTGCTGCCGGCGGGAATCGAGCGTTCCACCACCTCGGCGCTTCCCGCATCGCCATTGGTGATGATCACGGTGCGGAAATTGCGCGGCGCCGGCGGCAATAGCCGCATCAGCGCCGAGTAGGTGGTGGCGCGCAGCAGCGGCCCGAGCTTGGTGTTGCGGTTGATGTCGAACAGCACCAGCTCGCTGCCGTTCGCCGGCAGCAGCCCGTAGAAGGCGCTGATGATCGCCCGCGTCGACACGGTGAAATCCATCACCGACTGGAACGTCAGCGTCGGGGGCAGGTCGCCGAGCTTGCCGGCCGCCGCATGGCTGGCGATGGTCGCCTGCAGCGCCCGCGTCAGGCGATGCGACTGCACCGCGCCGTTCACCGGGAAGGAATTGTATTTGAACGGGTTGAACTCCGGGATCACGCCCAGCCAGGCCGCCTTGGCGAAGGCGGGCAGGAAGGCCGGCAGCCCGGCAAGCCCGGCAAAGCGGGCGAAGCTGGTGATCCCGATCATCGGCGAGATCAGCACCAGCCGGCTCGGCCGGGCGAGCTTCGGGTCGTCCAGCGCATCGAGCGCATATTTCAGCGCCAGCGCGCCGCCATTGGAGAAGCCGACGATCTCCAGCGGCTTGCCCGGCGCGCGCTTCGCTGCCTCGCGCACCGCCAGCCGGGTCGCCGCCAGCCAATCCTCCCATTCCACCTCGGTGAGGCCGGCGGGCACCGTGCCGTGTCCGGGCATGCGGATCGCCACCACCACATAGCCGGCCTCCGCATAGCGCTGCGCGACATGGCGCAGGCTGTAGGGCGAATCCGTCAGCCCGTGCAGCAGCACTACGGCGCCGGTCGGAGCGCTGCCCGGCACGAGTTCATAGGAGCGGTTCCAGTCATGGGTGAGGGCGGGCGGATAGACGATGCTGCCAGAGAAATAGCGGTTCGAGGGGATGCGCTCGTCCTCGGGCAGCTTCTGCACCACTTCGCGGGTGACGTCCTGGAACAGCCTGTCCTCGTGGGCGAGGTATTTCGGCCAGTCCGCTGCATCGAGTTCCTCGACACTCATCTCCTCCGGCACGAAGGTGTGCCAAGGCTCCAGCGGCGCGCCGCGCTGCGAGAACCAGATGCGCGTGCCGATGAAGGCAAGGGCGGCGATGAGGATCACCGCGCCGGTCCATGTCGCGATCTTACGGGTGCGTGCCAGCATGTCAGGCCACCGCCTCTTCGCGCCCGGACAACAGCCGCGCGATCCAGCGCGTATTCTCGTTCTCGGCACAGAAGGTGAGGGCGGCGATCACCAGCGGCACGCCGATGAAGGCACCGGCAATGCCCCACATGAAGGCCCAGAAGAACACGGACAGCAACACCAGGAAGGGCGACATGGCGAGCGCCTTGCCGGCGACGCGCGGCTCGATATAGGAGCCGCTGAAGAACTGGATGACGTTCATGGCGAGGAACACCACCACCGCCATCTGCCACGAGCCGAATTGCGCCAGCGCGAAGAAGGTGGGCAGCAGCGTCGACACCAGCGGCCCGATGAAAGGGATGTAGTTCAGCGCGAAGGCGATGACGCCGAAGGCGAGCGCCAGTTCCAGTCCGAGCGCGGCGCTGAAGGCCCAGATGGCGAGGCCGGTGAGCACGCTCATGATGGTGCGCACCACCATGTATTTGCGGAACTTCACCGCAGTGGCGGCGCTGGCGCGCAGCAATTGGCGCCCAGTCTCGCCGGCCTCGCTCGCCAGCTTGGCCTGCATGATGCCGGCCTCCAGCAGGCCGAGCATGACGAAGATCAGCGTCACCACGGCGAAGCCGACCATGCCGTTGAGCCGCGCCGCGAGCCCCTGGAAGACGCGGATCAGCCAGCTGACATTGAAGGTCTCGGCGAGCGTGCCGGCGGAATAAAGCCCGTGCTCCTCGAGCCACGCCGCGGCCTCGATATAGAGCGCCTGGAACCGGCCGGCATTGACGATCAGCCAGTGCCCGGCCTGGCTGAAACCCCATACGATCATGTAGCCCAGCGCCATGATGACGAGGACGGTGACGACGAGCGTGATCGCCATCGCCGGCAGCTTGGCCATGCGCGCCTGCAGCCGCGATTGCAGTGGCCAGACCAGGGCGATGACGAACAGCGCGAACGCCACCGGCGCCACCACCGAACGCGCCAGAAAGAGCGCCCCGGCTACCAGGATCGTCGTGGAAATACCGAGCAGGATGCGGCTGGTGCGTTCGCCCATGGCTGTTCCAGTTCGTGCCGGCCACCATATCCGGTTAGGACTTCAAGATGATACCGCCATCGATCGGACGATCACATCTTGCCGAGAGATTCCAGCGTCTCCACGACCAGCCTCGTGCCGCCATTGGCGACCAGCGACACCGCGATCGCGGTAAGCAATATGCCGGCGACGCGGGAGAGCGCGGCGCGCGCCTTGTGGGAGACATGGCGGTTGAGTTCGCCGGCGGCGTAGACGGTGATGCCGGTCACCGCGGCATAGGCTATCCCGGCGATCGAGAGATAGGCGTCCTCGACCACCTGGTCCGCCGAGGCGGCGAAGGCGACGATGAGCCCGAACGAGGTGCCGCCGACGGTGAGCGGAAAGGTGATCGGCGTGAACAGCACCGAGCGCCAGTCCTCCTGACGGTCGTCAAGAGTGGGGGCCGGGGCGTGCTCCACCGGCTCGCTCGCGCCGGCCTTCTCGTCGATGCCCTGCATCATCGGGATGCCGGCATAGAGCAGCGCGATGCCGCCGGTGACCGAAAGCGCGGCGGTGGTGACGCCCAGCAGGCCGAGGAGCGGCTCGCCGATCCACACCGCGGCCAGAGCGAAGACCGAGACATTGATGAAGAGGCCGATGGCGAGCCGCAGCTGGTCGCTTCGGGAAAAGCGTCCGACGACCGGCAGATAGGCGGAAAGCGCGGCGAGCGGGCTGTAGAGCGCGAAGAGCGCCATGAACATCAGGAGCGAGCTGTCGGTCGATAGCATGATGTCCCGCCCTCGAACGGGCTACGCCCCCGCCGCAGGGCGGGGGCGTGTTGTTCCAGTGCCGCGTCAGCGATGGCGATTCGGCACCCCCCGTGGCGGACGCCGGACATTGTTACTCGGACGGGCACGCTGCGGCGAGCGGCGAACTTCCGGACGCGGGCGGACCTGCTGGCGCGAGGGCCGCGCCTGCGGCCGCGGCCGTGCCTGCTGCGGGCGAGACTGCGGCCGCCGGTCGTTGCCGGGCCGAACCGAGGGACGTTCCGGGCGCGTCGTGGGACGCTCCGGACGGGCGCCGGGGCGATCGGGACGGGTGTCGGGGCGATCGGGACGGGTCCCGGGGCGATCCGGGTTCACACCCGGACGGTCGGGACGTGCGCCCGGACGGTCACCAGGACGGTCACCCGGACGATCGCCGGGCCGGTCCGGACGCCAGCCCGGGCGATCCGGTCGTCCGGGACGATCCGGGCGGCCGGGGCGGTTGGGCCGATCCGGCTTCCATGAGCCGGGGGGCCGGTGCGGCGGCGGGCGATGCCAGTTCGGCGGCCGGTGCCAGCCGGGCCGATAGACCCACACCGAGTTCCACGGCCGGTCGTTCCATCCCCAGCGATTGTTCCAGCTCGAGCCGACCAGATAGCCGGTCAGGAAGGCGAGCCCGGCGGTCGCCGCCGTGGTGTAGATCGTGGAGGAATCATAGACCGGCACATAGATGCGCTCGGGATTGGCCGGGGCGACATAGATCACGCGGTTGCTGCCCTCTCCGCGGGTCGTTACCACCTGCTGTTCCGTGGTCTTGAGGTTGCCGACCTGCTCGGCCTTGGCGCGC
This sequence comes from Xanthobacteraceae bacterium, assembly GCA_029266425.1. Lineage (GTDB taxonomy): Bacteria > Pseudomonadota > Alphaproteobacteria > Rhizobiales > Xanthobacteraceae > Ancylobacter. The sequence continues at coordinate 123,478 of JAQSWY010000012.1, read as the reverse complement.
AGGCTCTGGATCGCGGTGGAGACGTCCTGCGGCTGCAGCTTGAAGGCCGCGCCGATCGACTCGGTCCAGTCGAGATGGCCGGCCAGCATGTCGATCACATCGGGAAAGCGCGCCAGCCCCTTCACCGCGTCGTCCCAATTGGTGGCGTCGGCACCGCTGAAATCGTTGTTCTTCACCGCCTCCGCATTGGCCGCCAGCCACTGGCTGGCCTCTTCGATCTGGAGCGGCTGCGCCGCTGCCGGGAAGATCAGCGCCAGCAAAGGGTCGGGATAGAGCGCGATAGGGCCAAGCAGATATTCGAGCTCTTCGAGCGTATAGGTCTCGTTCTGCCCCGCGGCGTTGGTAGCCTCGGCAGGGCTCGGCGGGGTCGGCAGGGTGCGACCGGCGGGCGCCTGCTGATCGGCCGGCGGCGTCTGCGCCAGCACCGGATGGATGATCGTCGACCAGCCGAGCACGGCGGCAACCGTGATGCGCGACCAGTTGCCGGCCCAGACGGGAACTCCGCCTGCCTTCTTCGAACCGAACATGCACCTCACCTCGAGCACTGCCTTACCCTGATCCGGAGAGACACTAGGGCGCGGTCATATGCTTGCCAATGAGAAGTATGACGATAGCCTGAGGTGCGCCGGCCGAAGATGAAAGTTCCCTGAAGCACGGGCGCGAAGAATGATTCGAATCTTCGGCAATTGCCGTCTCGTCAGCCCGCCGCGGCCGCCTTCATCTTGTCGCTCAGCGTCAGGGAGAGCCGCGATGCCTCGTACCGTCCGGTGACCACCTCGATATAGACGCCGCTCTCCGCGCGGGCGGCAGCCTGCAGCGCGGCATCGAGCTCGCCGCAGGTGGTGACGCGGGCGGTGAACCAGCCTTCGCAGCCGAGCGCCGCCGGCAGCTCGGCATAGCGCCACTGCGCGATGTCGTTATAGGCGATCTCCGGATCCTTGCAGAGCAGGCGCTCGATCAGGTAGCCGTCATTGTTCAGCACGAACACCACCGGCTTCAGCCCCAATCGGCCGAACTGGCTGATCTCCTGCACGGTGAGCTGGTGCGAGCCCTCGCCGGTGATCAGCACGGTGCGGCGCTTGCGCTCGGCAACGGCGGTGCCGAGCGCCGCCGGCGTCGCCCAGCCGATCGCGCCCCAGAGCGTCTGGTTGTAGAAATTGGCGCCGGAGGGCATGCGGGCGAAGCCGAGGCCCATCGAGGCGGTGCCGGTCTCGGCGACCACGATGTCGTCCGGCGCGATGAAATCGGCCCAGCGCGGATAGAGCGTCTCCGCCGTGATCGGTTCATCTCCCGCGCCGACCACGGGCCCGAGCGAATTCACGCCGAGGCGTCGCCAGCTGCGCCGCGGCAATGCCGTGGCAAGGCTTGCCAGGATGTCGCCGATCTCGACGCTTGGATAGGAGCGGCCGTCGACGCTGACCTGATGATGCTCGATTGCGATGGTGCGTGCCGGATCGAGCCGGGCGGTGAAGGAGCCGGTGTTGAAATCGGTCATCAGCGTGCCGACGGTGATGATCCGGTCGCTCTCCTCGACGAAGGCGCGGACCTCCTCATTCATCAGCGCGCCGTCATACATGCCGGCATAGGCGTCCTGCTGCTCGTCGAGCACGGTCTTGTCGTGGAACATGGTGGCGAACGGCAGCCCCGAGGCGTCGACCAGCGCCTGCAGGCGCTGGTTCAGGCCCTCGCGGGCGACCAGCAGCCCCGGCAGCATGCAGGCGGTCCCGGCCTTCTCCAGCGCGGCGACGATCGCCGCGGTCGCCGCCTCCAGCATGGCGGGGTCGCTCTCCGGCGGCGGCACCGGCTGCGCGGTGCTCACCACCGGCTGGTTCGCGAGGTCTGCCGGGAACGCCATATAGACCGGCCGGCGGTGATAGAACGCCTCGGCGATCAGCCGCTCGGTCTCGTAGGCGACGTTCTGCGGCGTCATCACCGCATGGCCGACCACTACCGGCTCCGCCATGCGGCGGAACAGATCATATTCGCCGGTGCCGAGCGTGTGGTGCACCAGCGCGCGTGAGCGCTGCACCGCCATGCGCGGCGTGCCGACGAGGTGGAAGATCGGCAGATACTCCGCATAGGCGCCGGCGACCCCGGCCAGGGCACTGAGTTCACCGACCCCATAGGTGGTGGAGAGCGCACCCACCCCCTTGACCCGGGCATAGCCGTCGGCGGCATAGGCGGCGTTGAGCTCGTTGGCGCAGCCGATCCAGTTCATGTCGGGATGGTTGCAGATGGCGTCGTTCACCGGAAAGGCGAAGTCGCCGGGCACGCCGAACACGTCGGTGATGCCGATGTCGCGCAGGCGGGCGAGCACGTGCTGGATGACGGTGAGGGCCATGCGGGTTTCCCGACTTAGGACAGCTATACTTACCTTCTCACCAATGGCGCATCGGGGCAAGGCCGCCGAGAGGCGCAGCAGCAATGCCGTAGCCGGGCTCAAGCAATGCTGTAGCCCGGCTTGAGCATCCTTCGAGGCCGCTTTGGCGGCCCCTCAGGATGAGGTGCATCTAAAAGAACAGCCTCATCCCGAGGTGCTCGCGGAGCGAGCCTCGAAGGATGTTGGAAGCAGGGGACGCCTCAATACCCCAGCGCGCAACCATCCTTGCGGATGTCCGATCCCGCGATCAGGCAACCCTTCTCCGCGTCGGCGAGGATCAGCTGGCCGCCGCCGAACGGCTCGGCGGCGCGGTGCACGGCGTGGCCGCGGGCCGCAAGATCCGCCAGCACGGCGTCGGGATAGCTCCGCTCCATCTCCAGCACGCCGTTGAAGGCGAAGGAGCGCGGCGCGTCGAGCGCGGCCTGCGGGTCGAGCCCGCGGTCGAACAATCCCGAGAGCAGCGCCGCCTGGCCGGCGGCCTGGTATTGCCCCCCCATCACCCCGAACACGCCGAACGCCGCGCCGTCCTTGCGCAGCAGGCCGGGGATGATGGTGTGCATCGGGCGCTTCTTGGGGCCGATGGCGTTGGGATGGCCCTCGATCAGGCGGAACGAGTTGCCGCGGCTGTGCAGCAGCACGCCGGTCGCGGGATCCACGCGGGTCGAGCCGAAGGAGTGGAACAGCGAATTGATGAAGGAGATCATGTTGCCGTCGCGGTCGACGACGCACAGATACACCGTGTCCCTGTGCTCGGGCTCGTCCCACAGCACCGGCGGACGGGCCCGCTTCATGTCGATGTGCGCGGCGAGCCGCTTCGCCGTCTCGGGCGCCAGCAGGCTCTCGACCGCCACCGTCATCGCCGCCGGATCGGCGATGAGCGCATCGCGATTGTGATAGACGAGCTTGGTCGCCTCGGCGTGGATGTGCACGCGGTCGGCCATCGATACATCCGGCCCGAGATCGAATTCGCGCAGGATGCCGAGCAGCATCAGGGCGGCGAGGCCCTGGCCGTTGGGCGGGCATTCCTCCACCGTGTAGCCGCGAAAATCGGTCGAGATCGGCGTGGTGTAGAAAGCGGCGTCCTTGGCCTCGGCGAAATCCTCGAGCGTGTGCAGGCCGCCGAGGCCGTTCAGGTATTTCACCAGCGAGGCGCCGGTCGCGCCCTCATAGAAGGCGCTCGCACCGCTCGTCGCGATGTCGCGCAGGCGCTGGCCGAGGAGCGGCTGGGCATGCCGGTCGCCGGCCCGCGGCGCCTTGCCTCCCGGCAGGAAGAAGGCGCTCGCATTGGCGTCCTCGGCGAGCAGCGCGGCATCGTCCGCCCAGTCGAAGGCGACGCGCGGGGTGATCGCATAGCCGTTCTCGGCGTAATCGATCGCGCGGGCGAACAGCCGCTCCAGCGGCAGCGAACCGTGATCGGCGTGGAGCCTGGTCCAGGCCGAGATGGCGCCCGGCACGGTGACGGCGTGTGCGCTGGTCTTCGGGATCTCGCCTTCCAGCCCCAGCGACTTCAGCTTCTCGACCGACACCGCGGCCGGGGCGCGACCGCTGCCGTTCAGCGCGATGGTCGGCTTGCCCTTCGGCGCATAGAGCACGAAGCAGTCGCCGCCGATCCCGGTCATGTGCGGCTCGACCACGCACTGCGTCGCCACCGCGGCGATGGCGGCATCGACCGCATTGCCCCCGGCCGACAGGATCTCCAGCCCGGCGGCGGTCGCCAGCGGGTGCGAGGTGGCGATCGCGGCGTCGCGAACGATCACGGGCGGGCGCGCGGGCCCGAAGAAATCGGTTCTCTGGCACGAAATCACGGGGCGGGATCCTGCTGTGTCGGGTGGAAGCCGTAGAGCTCCATTGGGTTGTCGACCATGATGCGCGCCGCGACAAGATCATCGCCGCACCACTCATGGAAAAGATCGACAAGCCGGGCGTCGTCCGGCGGATTGCCCGGCTTCGACGGATGCGGCCAGTTGGTGGCGAACAGACAGCGCTCCGGCGCGTGCGTGATCAAGGCGCGGGCGAGCGCCGCGACATCGGGATAGTCCGGCGCGCCGATACGCGAGGTCTCATAGACGCCGGAGGTTTTCACCCAGGTGCGGCCATTGTCGAGCAGCCGGCGCAGCGCGGTGAAACCGGGATGGTCGAGGTCGACCGGCTCCAGGAACTTGCCATTGTGGTCGATGACGAGCCGCCCGGGCAGGCGGGCGAGGCGATCCGCCTCCTCATTGAGGCGCCGCCCGTCCATCTGCATCTGCACGTGCCAGCCGAAGGCCGCGGTCTTCGCCGCCAGCGTCTCGAGATGCTCCCAGCCGAGCACGCCGCCGCCGATCATGAAGAAGCGAATGCCGCGAATGCCGCGGTCGGTCAGAAGCTCCAGTTCCTTGTCCGACACGTCCGGCGGCACCACGGCGACGCCCCGGGCATCCGCGCCGAGCGCGGCCATGGCGTCGAGCGTCGCCCGATTGTCGAAGCCATACACCGAGGCCTGCACCACGACCGCGCGGCTGAGGCCGAGCGTGTCGCGCAGGCGCTTGTAGTTCTCGATGTCGCCACCCGCCACCGGCGGGAAAGGCGAGTTCGGCCGCGGCGGATAGATATCTGCCGGGCCGAACACGTGCATGTGGCAGTCGCAGGCGCCCGGGGGCGGACGGAAGGCAGGGGCATGCGCCGGGATGAGGCCGCTCACTTCACCCCCCAGCCGGAAACGCGATGCGGATTGACGGCATGTATCGGCAGCCGCCCGGCGAGGATCGCCTTGACCTGCTCCACCGTCTCCAGTGCCTGGTGCTCGGAGGGCTCCGGCATCAGCGCCGCAGAGTGCGGGGTGGCGATGACGTTGGGCAGGCGGGCGAGGCGCAGCGAGGGCTGCTCGTCGGTGCCGTCGCCGACGTCCAAGCCGGCGCCGGCTATGGTGCCGGAGACGAGGGCGGCTTCGAGATCGTCCTCATTCACCAATATGCCGCGGGAGATGTTGATGAAATAGGCGTCCCTGCGCATCTTCGCGAAGGCGCTCGCATTCATCATCCGGTTGGTCTCCGGCGTCGCATAGGCGGCGCAGACCACGAAGTCCGGCTGCGACAGAACCTCGTCGAGGCTTACGACATCGACCGCGCCATGGCCGATCCTGGCATAGGGGTCGTACACCGAGACCTTCATGTTGAAGGCGAGCGCCAGTTCGACGATCCGCTTGCCGATCGAGCCATAGCCGATCACCCCGACATGGGCGCCGGCGAGCTGCTTGCCGAACACCATCGGCTGCTTCGCCTCGCCTTTGTGGTAGCGCTCGGCGTCGCGGGTGATGCCGCGAGCGAGATCGAGCATCAGCGCGATGGCGTGCTCGCCGACCGAATCCGCATAGCCGGAACTGCAGCGGCAGATCAGGATATTCGCGTCGGAGGCGGCATCGATATCGATATTGCGGATGTCGACCGCGCAGCGGATAAAGGTCTTCACGTCCTTCAGCCGACCGAATACCTCGCGCGGTCCTGCGGCGAGGCGATCGGAGATCACCACCTCGCAGCCCTCCGCCGCCTCCACCAGCGCATCGCCGCGAAGCGGCTCGTCGCTGTCGTTCATGATTAGCTCGATCGGCAGCGCCTTGAGCTGCTCCACGGCCCTGGAGCCGTAGAAATGCTTGAGCAGGTCGCGATTATGGGTCAGCAGCACGCGCATCAGTCGTGCATCCCGTCGACGACGTGCGCCGGCAGGCGCGCCATCACCCAGCGGTTCATGGCGAGCACCATGTCGTCGCGCCAGGACAGCGGGCCGGGCCGGGAGAGCTTCGAGGAGAGGCCGCGCTGCTGCTTCTCGAGGATGCCGACATCCTCGAGCGCCACCGCCTCCCAGCGCTTGTAATAGGGCGCGGCGCGGCTCTCGAAGTCCGGCAGCTCGGTATAAGCGCTGGGGAAGCAGCCGCCGACCGACAGCACCGAGCGGTCGACCGCGACCGGGCGCACCGCCAGCCACCAGATGCAGTCCTGCGCACAGGCGAACTGCGTGGTCGGCGCGACCAGCGTGAAATAGGTGCCCTTGCGCGCCTGCTCGTTGAGCCCCTCGATCGCCGGGAAAGGCGGCTCCTCGCCGAGCACGGCAATGGAGCGCGAGGACTGTACCTGGATGCTCAGCCATTCGCCCGAGGTCGGGAAGCTCACCGAGCGCTGCGCGCCCACCGTCGCGGCATGGACGATCCCGGTGTGGTAGGTCTCCATGGCGTTTTCGAGCAGCAGCTTCCAGTTGCAGTTCACATCGATCTCGATGTGCCAGGTCTTCACCATCTCGCCGAAGCGGTGCGAGCCGAGCAACTCCGGCAGGTTGCCGAGATAGGCGGTGAGGTCAGGGGCGTTGTCGTCATAGTTCAGGAAGATCGCGCCTTCCCAGACCTCCATGCGGATCGGGATCAGGCCGTGCGGCGGCTTTTCGAACTTCGGCACCTCGCGCATGCCGGGCGCGCCGGCGAGCGTGCCGTCGAGCCGGTAGTTCCAGGCGTGATAGGGGCAGATGATGTTGTTGGCGTGCCCGCAGCCCTCCAGCAGGATCGAGGCGCGGTGCCGGCACACATTGGCGAAGGCACGCAGCACGCCGTCCTCGCCGCGCACCAGCAGCACCGGCCCGCCGATGCTGTCGAGCGCCTTGTAGTCGCCGGGGCTCGGCACTTCCTCGACGCGGCCGGCGAAGAACCAGGTCTTGAGATGGATGTGCTCGACCTCGGCCTTGAACACCTCCGGGTCAGTATAGAAGCGCGTCGGCGCGCTCTTGGCGTCGCCGAGCGGCGGCTCGGTCCACACATAGGGTTCCGGAACCAGCGTGGTGGCGGAGCTCATGACCGGTTTCCTCCGTTCAGGCGATGCTCGGCCTGGCCGAGCTGGACGAGGTGAAGGGCGATCACCGCGACATGGCCGGCCAGCATGGCGGCCATGCCGGCAACATCGTGCGGCGGGCTCAGCGTGTTGATGTCGACGCCGACAAGATCGAGCCCCTTGAGCCCGTGCAGCAGGTCGAACGCCTCGGCAACTGGCGGCCCGCCCCAGGTGGGCGTCGCGACGCCGGGCGCCGCCGAGGGGTCGAAATAATCCATGTCGAAGGAGAGGTGCACCGGCCGGTTGCCCGCGACCTCGCGCACTTCGGCGGCGACATCCGCCGCGCCACGCCGGCGTACCTCCTCGCCGGTGATCAGCCGGAAGCCGAGCGAGCGGGTGTAATCATAGGCGCCGGGCACCAGCATGGTGCCGCGCGCGCCGATGTGGAACGAGCGCCTGGTGTCGATCAGCCCTTCCGCCGCGGCGCGCGAGAAGGTGGTGCCGGTGTTGATGTCCTCGCCGGGATAGGCGTCGGTGTGGGCGTCGATATGCACCAGCACCAGCTCCGGATAGCGCTTGGCGAGCGCACGCAGCACCGGGAGCGTCACTGTGCCGTCGCCGCCGACGCAGAGCGGCACGGCATCCGCCCGCACCACCTCAAACACCGCCGCCTCCATCATCGCCATGGACGGCTCGATGTCGGAGGCCACGACATCGACATCGCCGAGATCGACGACGCGTCCGCCCTCGCGCGGATCGACATCGGCGAGCGGGGGATAATAGGGCCGCACCTCGCTCGACATGGCGCGGAACGCCGCCGGGCCCTGGCGCGAGCCGATGCGGGTGGCATGGGTGCCGCAATCGAACGGCAGGCCCATCACCGCGATCTGGCCGGCCTTGGCCTCGCTCGCCTGCGGCACGCCGAGAAAGGTACCGAGGCGCATCCGGGGCGGTGCGCTAGCAAAGTCGGTCATGCCTCGTTTCCCATATAGAAGGCCTTCACGCGTTCCGGATCGATCGCCGATCCGGAATCCTCATGGACGATGCGGCCGAGCCGCATGACATAGACATGGTCGGACAGGCGGATCGCCTCGACCGCGTTCTGCTCCACCAGCAGCACGGTGGTGCCGCGATTGCGGATCTCCTGCACCGTGTCGAGGATCAGGTCGATCATCTGCGGCGCGAGCCCCATGGTCGGCTCGTCCATGACGAGGAGCGAGGGTCGCGACATGAGCCCGCGGGCGATGGCGAGCATCTGCTGCTCGCCGCCGGAGAGCGTGCCGGCCGCCTGGCCCATGCGTTTGCCGAGGATGGGGAAGAGGCCCGTCAGCGTCTCGATGTCCTGCTCGATCTCGGCCTTGTCGTTGCGGCAATAGCCGCCGAGCACGAGGTTCTCGCGCACGCTCATGCCGGCGAAGACGCGCCGGCGCTCCGGTACGTGGGCGATTCCGCGGCCGACGCGCGCTTCCGGCGCGAGCCTGGTGATGTCCTCGCCGGCAAAGCGCACCGTGCCCGAACTCAGCGGCAGCAGGCCGGACAGCGCCATCAGCGTCGTCGTCTTGCCGGCGCCGTTGCTGCCGACGAGCGAGACGATGCGGCCGGGCTCGATGTCGAGACTGATGCCGTCGACCGCGCGGATGCGGCCATAGGAGACGCGAAGGTCGCGCACCTCCATCAGCGGCGCGACCGCGCGAGCCCGTTCGAAATGGTGATAATTGGTGGCGTCCATCACACCCGCTCCCGGCCGAGATAGGCCGCCTGCACGGCGGGGTCGGAGAGCACCGCGTCCGGTGCGCCGTCGGCGAGCCGCTTGCCATAGTCGAGCACGGTGAGATGGTCGCACAGCGCACGCACGATCTGCATGTCGTGCTCGATCAGCAGCACGGTGATGCCCTCTTTTCGCACGGCACGCACGAGGTCGGCGATCTCTGTCTTTTCCAGCGCGTTCATGCCGGCGAGCGGCTCGTCGAGCAGCAGCAGCTTCGGCGAGGCCATCAGGGCGCGGGCGATCTCGACCCGGCGCTGATGGCCATAGGAAAGGGTGGTGGCGACACGCTCGGCGTAGTCGCTGCCCAGTCCGACGAATTCGAGCAACTCATGGGCGCGAGCGATCATGGCGCGTTCCGTGGCGCGCGCCTTCGCCGAGCCGAAGATGAGCCCGAGCGGGGAGGCGCCGAAGCGACGGTGCGCCCCAACCAGCAGGCTTTCCATCACCGTCATGGCGCCGAACAGGCGAATGTTCTGGAAGGTGCGGGCGAGCCCGGCGCGCGCAATGGCGTTGACGCTCAGCCCGCCGATCTCCTGGCCGTCGAAGGTCAATTCGCCGGCGCTCGGACGGATGAAGCCGGTGAGCGTGTTCAGCACCGTGGTCTTGCCGGCGCCGTTCGGCCCGATCAGGCCGTGAATGGCGCCGCGCGCAATCGCAAGATCGAGCCTGCCGATCGCCTCCAGCCCGCCGAAGCGGACGGTGAGCCCCTGGGTCGCGAGCAGCGGGCTCATGCCGTCCTCCGGCGCATGAGCCCGGCCATGACGAGCTGCACCCGTGCGCTCGCCGTGAGCCCCTGCGGGCGGAACAGCATCAGGGCGATGAGGATGATGCCGAGCAGCGCGAAGCGAGTCTCGGGGAAAGCCTTCACCAGCGGGATGTCGATGGCGAGCTGGAGGAAGACGATCCAGATCACCGCGCCGACGAACGGCCCGACAAAGGTGCCGAGCCCGCCGAGGACGATCAGCATCAGCAGGATGATGTTCTCGAACAGGCCGAAATTCAGCGGGCTGATGTATTGCTGGTAGTGGGCATAGAACACGCCGACGAAGCCGCCGACGAAACCGCTCGCCGCATAGGCATAGAGCTTGTAGCGCGCGGTGGGCACGCCCATCGCCTCGGCCGCCTCTTCGTCCTCTCGGATCGCCACCCAGGCGCGCCCGACATAGGAGCGCACCAGTCCGGCGACGGCGAACAGCACGATGACGGCGAGAGCGAGGGCGAAGAAGTATTGCATCCGCGGCGTGCCCAGCGAGAAGCCGAACAGGGTCGGCGCGGGAATGCCGCGTATGCCCATCGGCCCGTTGGTGAGGCCGATCCAGTTGATGGCGACGATGCGCACGATCTCGCCGAAGCCGAGCGTCATGATGGCAAGATAGTCGCCGCGCAGCTTGAGGGTCGGCGTGCCGAGCAGCACGGCGAGCGCGGCGGCCAATAGCCCGCCGAGCGGAAGATTGAGATAGAGCAGCCACCACAGATCCTGCGGGGGGATGCCGAACGTGTCCTTCAGCACCAGTACGAACAGGATCGAGGTGAGGTAGGACCCGACCGCCCAGAAGGCGACGAAACCGAGATCGAGCAGGCCGGCAAAGCCGACGATGACGTTCAGCCCGCTCGCCAGCATGCCGTAGATGAGGACGGTGGTGAGGATGCGCAGCCAATAGTCGGAGGGGATGAAGAACCCGCACGCCAGCGCAACCGCGAGCAGGCCGAGCGCCAGCGGCGCGCCGCCCTGCGCGGTGCGGGCGAGCATCGCGTCCATGCGCTCGAACAGGGCGCGCAACCATCCCGGGCCGATGTCGCTGGCGCCGCCGAGCAGGCTGCCGCGCCCGGCCGAGTTCAGCTCCGGCCGGCCGAGCAGGCCCTGCGGGCGGATATAGAGCAGCAGCACCAGCAGCACGAAGCTGATGGCGTCCTTATAGGCCGAGCCGTTGGGCAGATAGCCGGCGCCGAGCGCCTCGACCAGTCCGAGGATCACCCCGCCGAGCGCCGCGCCCGGCGTCGAGCCGATGCCGCCCAGCACCGCGGCGGTGAGCGCCTTCACCCCCGGCAGGAAGCCCATCGAGGCATGGGCGAAGCCGTAGGTCTGGGCATAGAGCAGGCCGGCGAGCGCGGCGAAGCCCGAGCCGATGGCGAATGCGGCGGCGACCACGCGGTTCACCGGTATGCCGACCAGCTGCGCCGCGGTCTGGTCCTCGGCGCTGGCGCGCATGGCGCGGCCGAGCCGGGATCGCGAGATGAAGAGGGTGAGCCCGATCATGGCGAGGATGGCGGTGGCCATCACCACGAGGTCCATCACCGAGAGATAGATGGAATCGAACAGCACCACCGGCGGATAAGTGGCGAGCCCGAATTCCGGGAAGCGCAGCTCCTCGGCGCCCCAGATGCTTTGCGCCGCGCTCTGCAGCACGACGGACACCGCGATGGAGGTGATGAGCGGGGCGAGGCGAGGGGCCTTGCGCAGCGGCCGGTAGGCGATGCGGTCGACGACGACGCCGAGCGCCGCAGTGATGAGGATCGCCGCCAGTGCGGCGAGCGGGAAGGAGAGCCCCGGCATCGGCACCATGAAGCCGGCGAGCCTCACCTCGTCCAGCATCAGCGAGGTGGTGAGGAAGGCGCCGATCATGAACAGTTCGCCGAAGGCGAAGTTCACCAGCCGCACCACGCCATAGACCAGCGTAAAGGCGACCGCGGTCAGGGCGTAGATCGCCCCGAGCACGAGCCCGTTCGCCAGCAGCTGACCGAAATATTCCATCGCTTCGGATTCTTGCGTCCGCAAAGGTCGAGTAGTGCCGAAGCCCGCCGGACGTGCGCCCGGCGGGCTTCGGGTCTCACGTCAGGGCTGCTTGGGGGCCAGGCCAAACTTGCCGCCGCTGACGGCGAGGAAATAGAGCGCGCCGGCGCGGTCGCCGCTCGGATCGAAGGTGGTCGGGCCGGTGACGCCGGGCACATCCTTCAGCTTGGCGAACGCCGCGTTCAGGGTCTCGCGGGTCACCGGGCCGCCCGAAGCGGCGAGGTCGACCGCGGCGCCGAGGGTGATGCCGGCATCATAGCCGAGCGCGGCCCAGGCGCTGGGGTCTTCCTTGTACTTGGCGCGATAGGCGGTGAGGAACGCCTCCGTCGCCGGCGTCGCCACCGAAGGATCGAACATGCCGTAGACGATCATGCCGTCCACCGCGCCACGGCCGAGCTTCATCAGCTCGACATTCAGCGCGCCGTCGGTCGAGAGCAGCTGGGCCTTGATGCCGAGCGCGCGGGCCTGTTCGGCGATCTTCGCCGCTTCCGTGTAGAAGCCGCCGATGAAGATGGCGTCAGGCTTCGCGGCGCGCACCTTGGTCAGCAGCGTGCGGAAATCCTTGGCGCCGAGCAGGTAGGACTCGGCACCGAGCACCTTGGCGCCGGCCTTGGTCGCTGCCTCGCTGAAGGCCTTCGCGACACCGATGCCGTAATCGTCCTGCTGATTCAGTACATAGATATTGGAGAGGCCCAGCGTCTTCGCCGCATAGGTGCCCATCATCGCGCCCTGCACGGCGTCGGTCAGCACGTTGCGGCGGAAATAGGCGCTGACATTGGAGAGCGCCGGGCTGGTCACCGCCGACGCCAGGACGGGGAGCTTGCAGTCGTTGAACACCGGCATGGCGGCAAGCGCGATGGAGGAGAAGGAATAGCCCATCACCACGTCGATCTTGCTGTCGGAGCAGAAGCGCTGCGCGATCAACACGCCCTCGCGTGCCTCGCCGCGATCGTCGACGGCATCGATGGTGTAGGTGGCGCCGCCCTTCTTGTTCAGCGTCTCGACCGCGAGATCGAGGCCCTTGCGCATATTGAGGCCGAAGGCGGCGAAGTCGCCGGACAATGCGGCGGTGAAGCCGATGGTGATGTCTTCGGCGCTGTGGGCCGCCACCGGGCCGAATGCCAGGCCGAGGCCCAGGGCAGCGGCGGCGATGCGTTTCATCGTCATGTCAGTCCCCCTCTGGGAAGAAATAGCGTCTCGTTGGTCGGAAGGTTTTGATTTTTTTGGCGGGTGTCAGTGGAGCTCCACCGTCACCCAGGTCTCGAAGCAGTAGTCGTCGGCGAGCGACATCACCCCGATCGAGGCGCGCGGGCCGACGCCGATCTCCTCGCCGAACACCTGTTCGAACAGGTCGGTGAGCCCGCTCGCCACCTTGTGTGGTTCGGTGAAGTCCGGCGCCGAGGCGATGAAATTGAGCGAGCGCACCAGGCCCTTCACCCGGTCGAGATCGCCGACCGCGTCGATGATGCAGCCGAGGCAGTTGAGCCCGGTGAGCCGCGCCGCCCGGTAGCCCTCCTCAATGGTGAGGTCGCGCCCGAGCCGGCCGGGATAGATGACCTTGCCCTCGGCATCGACCCCCGCGGTCTGGCCGGACAGGAACAGCAATCTGTCGCTCAGATAATGCGGCTTCATCTTGCCGTAGAGCTTGCCATAGTAGCCCGCGCCGCCGCCTGCCGAGGGCAGCGTGAGCCCGAGATCCGCGATACGCTTCGTTGCCGACATGGGGGCCTTCCTCGTCCGGCTGCACGCCGGTTCCTGCCCTGCTGATCTCGATGGGTTTTTACGAGGAGGTCAAATGTGAATCAGGTGGAAGGCTATAACTTTGCATTATAGCCTTGGTTCATGGGGCGCCTGTTTGCTCCTCGTGAAGCGACGGGCGTCGTGCAGCGCCTGTCCAGCATTGGCACCAACGCGGTGCTGCATGTTCTTTGTGCGAGGTCCGCTCAGCGGAAGGGCGTGCGGTCGGGCGCCATGAAGCGGCGGAAGCGTTCCATGAAGTCCACCGCGATGCGCGAGGGTGGGCGGATGCTCGGGCGGAACATGCCGAACCGATAGGGCACCATCGGCTCGAAAGGCACCGCCTTCAGCCCGGTTCCCGCGAAGAAGCGAGCGGTTGCCGGATCGACCAGCGTCACCGCGCCGAGTTGCTGCACCAGTGCGCAGGCGGTGCCGAAGAACTCGACCTCGGCGATGACGTTCCAGTGCACATTGGCGTCGAAGAACGCCTCCGCCGCGGCGATATGGGTGATGTGCTCGGGGAACAGCGTGACGAAGGGCGAGGATTCGAGCTGCCGCGGCCCGACCTTGGCCTCATTGGCCAGCGGGTGGTCGGGGCGCATCACGCACATGCAGCGCACCTCGAACAGTTCGAGCGAGGCGACATGGATGTCGATCGGCAGCTCGGCGAAGCCGACATCGAAGGCGCCGATGGCGCCGAGATCGCGCACCGCATAGGAGGAGCGGGTGATGAAGCGCGCGGTGGCGCCGCGATGGTCGCGCAGCACTTCCGCGATGATCGGCGGCAGCACATAGGTGGCAAGGCCCGGCGGGCTGGCGATCAGCAGCGTCGCCGAGGACAGCCCCTTGAGATTGCGCGAGACGGCGAGCGTGCGCTCCATGGCATCGAGCGTGCGGGTAATAGTGGCGAAGAAGGTTGCCGCCTCCGGCGTCGGCTCCAGCCGGCCATGGGCGCGGTGGAACAGCTTCAGGCCGATCTCGTCCTCGAGCCGCGCGATGAGGTTGCTGATGGCGGGCTGCGACTTGTTCAGCACGGCAGCCGCCGCGCTCATTGAACCGTTCTCGTAGACGGCGCGGAAGGCCTCGAGGTGGCGTGTGTCCATGGGTGTCGTTCCGAAGACCCTCTCCACCGTCATGGCCCGCAAGGCGACCTGCGGTCGCCGTCTCGCTAGAGACGCCGAGGCAGCAGCCTCGGCTATCGCCGGCCATCTCGGCCTCTGAGGCACTGTCAGGAATCGAGATCCCCGGCACAAGGCCGGGGATGACGGTCCACAGGAAGGAGACTACTTCCCAAGCTTCATCCTGAGCGCCACCGAGACGATGCTCACATCGAGATCCGACGTCGCCTCGAACGGCACGCCGAGATAGCGCGGATTGCCGGACGTCAGCTCGATGTCGCCGTCGCCGAGCCCCATCGAATAGAGATAGGCGGCGTCGAGCGTGATGCGGTCATTGTATTTGTAGGTGACGCCCGCCGAGAGGATCAACTGGTCGGTCTCCGGCAGGCGGGTGTCGCGGTTCTCGGTGGTCAGCGGCGCCACCTCGTAGCCGATGCCGGCACGCAGCGTGAGCACGTCGCTGTAGTCGTATTCGGCGCCGATCGAATAGAGCCAGCCGTCGCGGTAGTCGAGCTTTAAGGAGGTGAGTGGCACCCCGCCCGGTCCGGTCACGGGCAGTTCCCCGAGCCGGCTCCAATGATCCCATTCGATGGTGCCGAGCACGCGGAAGCGGTCCGTGATCGCCTGCCGGATGCCGAGGCTCACGACATCCGGCGTGTCGAGCGTGGTCTCGGCCGGGGTGCTCATCCCGGCGATGGTCAGCGAGCCGTCGACATCGTGCGAGATCGAGGAGCGATAGCCGAGGCCGAGCGTGGTGCCGGCCCATGGATTGATCTGTACGCCGAGCGTGAAGCCGACGCCGAGATCGTCATCCGCCTTGAGGATCGCGCTTGGCGCGTCCGGCTCGATGCCAATGGCCTGCGTCAGCCGCGCCTTGAAATATTCGAGCTGGATGCCGGCTCCGACCGAGATCATGCCGTTGATCCGGTAGGACACCATGGGCGTGACGTTCAGCGAGAAGATCTCGGAATTTCGCGAATAGACCTGGCCGGCCCAATTGTCCGGCGCAGAGGTGGCGAGGCCGAAGGCGCTGTTGATGGCAAGGCCCAGCGTCATTCGGTCGTTCAGCGGATAGGCGATGAAGCTCGCCGGCACGACCGCCGCCTTGCCGACATCGGTGGAGGAGGTCGTGGTGCCGCCATAGGCGCTCTGGAAGGCGTTGGTGGCGTCGCTCGGATAGATATCGAAGGACGGGAAGATCCCCGTCACCACGCTCTCGGCCTCGAAGTCGCGGACGGTGGCCAGCACCGCGGGGTTCCAGAAGCTGTAGGACAGCACGTCGCCCGCGGCGACGCCGGCGATCGCCATGCCGAACCCGGCGGCGCTCTGGTCGCGGATCAGGAAGGCGCCGGCATGGGCCGTGGGCTGGGCCGCAGC
The DNA here is from genome assembly GCA_029266425.1 of Xanthobacteraceae bacterium. Lineage (GTDB taxonomy): Bacteria > Pseudomonadota > Alphaproteobacteria > Rhizobiales > Xanthobacteraceae > Ancylobacter. The sequence continues at coordinate 107,517 of JAQSWY010000012.1, read as the reverse complement.
CGTCAGCCCGGCCGCGAGAAGCACTCCCGCGGTCGCTCGAATGGCCGTCACGCCGCGCATTGCCCCACCTGTCCCAGATCGCCCCTATGGCGCATGACTTTAGGGACGATTCCATAATGCGTCGTTGGCGCCGGGCTGGGTAAGGTGGGGAAAAGCGAGACTTTTTAAGCGCGTGGTTATTTCGTCACGACAGTGCCGGTTGTGGCCCAGGCGCCGACCAGCCGGGGGTAGAATATGCAGTGTTCTCCGGTGCCGGCCTCTGCGATCAGGCGCGCCTGGAGCGTGTCGATGCCGATCTCTTCCGGCGTCGCGATGCCGAGCTTTCCCATGACGGGCATCAGGCTTCGCACTGACTCGGTGACGAATTCGAAGCCGGCTTCCTCGCCTCCGCCGGCGATCCGGGTGAACCCGGCGAGCTGTGGGGCGAGCCCGGCGGCGCGATAGGCCGCGAACAGGTGCGAGCCCATGTCCATCTGGCGGCCGACCTTGCGATAGAGCTCGATGATGCGCCCGATATTGGCGGCGAGCAGCGGCAAGGGCGGGATCGCCGTCGCCGTGCTCATGTCCATCTCGATGAAGGCGATCGTCGCACCATTGCGGGCGCGGCTCGCCAGGCTCGACAGCACCGCCGCCGGGTCCGCCATATGCACCAGGATGAAGCGGCCGATGACCGCATCAAAACCGTCCAGCCCTTCGAACGCCTCGAGCGGTGTGGCGGTAAAACGGACCTGGCCGCGCCCCGCGGCGCGCATGCGCTCGTCCGCGATCGCCAGCGCCTCGGCGGAGATGTCGATGCCAAGCACCCCGCCGGACGGGCCGACCAGATCGGCGGCGATGGCGGTGACGTCGCCGACGCCGCAGCCGACATCGAGCACGCGCATGCCGGGCTTCAGGCCGGCGCGCAGCAATATGTCCCGTGTCATGTCGGCGAAGAAGCCGGCCTGCCGCTCCAGCCGCGCCAGTTCGCGCTCGGAATGGCCGAGCACATAAGCAGGGTCGCGGTTCTCATCATTCCTCATGGAGGCGTCTTCCCATTGGCTTGATAGGCTTGATGCTTTGGCAGCCGGAGGCGGCGCAGGGAGGCGTATGTGTCGCGGGGAAGTCGATGCGGATAATTCGATTCTCGAAGCAGTGCCGATTTTACACGGCCGCCTAAAGGCAGCGTAAACCTTTCCATCTGACAATTGCGCGAGAGGATTCGGCCGCAATCATGGATCTGTCGCGCAAAACGGTTCGGACGGCCATGGCCGACATTGCCGTGCTGGAAAGCTCCGGCAGCGGTATGCCGGTGCTGCTGATCCACGGCAATTCGAGCTGCAAGGAGGTATTCCTCCGCCAGCTGGAGAGCCCCCTGGCGGCGCGCTACCGGATGATCGCCATCGATCTGCCGGGGCACGGCTGCTCCACCAACGCCTATGACGAACACAGCTATACGATCCCCGGCTATGCCGAGATCGCGTTCAGCGTGCTGGATGCGCTGGGCGCTTCGCAGGCCGCCGTGCTCGGCTGGTCGCTCGGCGGCCATATCGGCCTCGAAATGCTGGACCGCCGGCCGGGATTGAAGGGCCTGATGATCGTCGGCGCACCGCCTTATGCCAATGGCTTCCTCGGCATGATGCGGGCCTTCCAGGTCAACCTCAGCCTCCTGCTGGCAACCCGCGCCCGGCTCAGCCTGATGGAGGCGCGCCGCTTCGCCCGCACCTGCCTCGGCGAGGCCTATGATCCGATCTTCCTCGACGTGGTCCGGCGCACCGATGTGCGGGCACGCCCCGCGCTCTATCGCGGCATGATGCGGGCCGAGGGCGCCGACCAGAAGCAGGTCGCCGAGCGTGCCGGCCCGCTCGCCGTGCTCAATGGCAGCGAGGAGCCCTTTGCCCGGCTCGACTATTTGGCCGAACTCGACTACGCCGATCTGTGGGACGGGCAGTGCCATGTGATCGACGGGGCAGGGCACGCTCCATTCCTGGAGCGGCCGGACGCATTCAACCCGATCTTCGGGCGGTTCCTGGACGAGCTCGCTGTGCGCGAGGCGCCGACCGTGACCGAGCGGGCCGCCCGCTCGGCGTGAGGGCGCGTGCTCAACTCTCTATATTAGTTAGACCTCATCCTGAGGTGCCCGGCTTCAGCCGGGCCTCGAAGGATGTTCGCTCCAGAAGGCCGCTTTCTGCTTGAGCATCCTTCGAGGCTCGCTGACTTTCGCACCTCAGGATGACGTCGTTCTTCAAGAACGCTCAGCCCGCCGCCACCTGCTCGAAATGCGTCGGCTGCGGCACCAGTGGGACGCCGGGAACGGCGGGCATCCGGCCGAACAGCGCCGCGCGCTCCTGCGCGGTCGAGCGCAGGAACGGATGGCGTGCCATGATGCCCTCGCGCACGGTCGGATAGTGGATTGCCATCAGGCTGATCGGCTTCATCAGGCTCGGATAGTGGCGCGGCTCGCACAAAGGCTTCAGGCCGAACAGGCGCTTGTAGAAGGCCTGGTGCTCGGCGCGCACCGTGGCGAGGCCAATATCGGCACGGAAATATTCCGAGGCTAGGAAGCCCAGGCGCACCGTCGCATAGGGCAGTTCCGGGTGCAGCCGCGCCATGGTCTGGTCGGCGACGAAGCGGGTCGGGTCGACGATCGAATGGCCGCGCCCGATCTCGGGGCCCAGCAGGTCCGAGAACACCATCATGCAGGGCGCGTCTGGATGCTGGGGCGAGGCGACGTGGACTCGGATCGAGGAGGCGAGATCGCCGTCGACATAGATGCCGAATATCCAAGCGTTCGGCGTGTCGTCGTAAGCATCGGTAAACCGCTTGGTGAAGCCGATCGGGATGGCGCCCTCGCGCACATAGGCGTCGTAGCGAAGACGGAAGACCGCTTCACGCTCCTCCGCGGTGTCGACCGGCCGGCACTCGATTATTTCTAAAAAATCGACCAAACGCTCGGAAAAGCTGCGGCCCGCCAGCGCCGTAGACGCCATAAAACCCTCCTGGCACTCGCAAAATAAGCCCTGCCCGGGAGGTAATTTAACCTTTTGTTAACCAAAATTAAATCATTAATGTTTTAATAAAATCCAGTCTTTCTGTCGCAGGTATGCCTCTTGACGTCGGGGACAAAAGCGCCGGCGGACCAACCGTCGCGCGAGAGAAAACGCCGATAATGTACAGGGTTGTCGGGAAATCGCTCAAATTTGAGCGACCGTGACGAGAGATCGTAAACGTATTCCGGGCAAAGTGAGCTGTGATCGAGAGGTCCGTCACGAACTATGCGTCTTCGCCCGTCGCGACCGTCCCATGAGAAGCTGCCGCTGGATATCTACGTCTCCACCGTCGAGGCGTTGTACTCCGATGCGCGCTCGCTCTATGCCGGCTCGATCAGCGCCTCGGTAGCCGCGCTCGTCACCTGGTGGAAGAGCGGCGACTGGACGCTGCTCGCCTGCGCCATGGTGCTGGCGCTCATCGGCCTCGCGCGCGGGCGCGACATGCGCGGCTTCGCCGACCGGGCCGACAAGCCCGCCTCCTACGAGGCGGCACGGCGCTGGGAGGTGCGTTACATCATCGGCTCGGCCACCTATGTCGCGGTCCTGGGCATCTGGTGCTTCCTCACCTTCACCCGCACCGCCGACGCGGTCGTCCACCTCATCAGCTTCTCCGTGGTGCTGGCCTATATGGTCGGCATCACCGGCCGCAATTTCTCCAGCGACCAGCTCGTCGTGACCCAGACGCTCTGCGCCGCGGTGCCGATGATCGCCGGCCTGCTGCTGCAGCTCGACGGCTATTACGCCTTCCTCGCGCTGCTGCTGGTGCCGTTCTTCCTGTCGATCCGCTTCATCTCCGCGCGGCTGCGCGGCATCCTGATGAATGCGGTGGTGGCGACCCACGACATCAAGCTGCTGGCGGCGCAGTTCGACACCGCGCTCAACAACATGCCGCACGGCCTGTGCATGTTCGACGAGAACCAGAAATTCGTCGTCGCCAATTCGCGCTTCGACGAACTGCTCGGCCTGCCGGCAGGCGAACAGCGCAGCGGCACGCCGGCGCACGACCTGCTGCTCGAATGCATGCGCTCGGGGCGCATGTCGCCGCCGGCCGTCGGGCATTTCGTCGCCGCCTTCATGGAGGCGCTGGGCGCCATACGCCGCGAGCCGCTCTCGGTCGACCGCGCCGACGGGCGCATGCTGGAACTCACCTTCCAGCCGATGGAGACCGGCGGCTGCGTCGTGCTGGTGGAGGACATCACCGAGCGGCGCAGCGCCGAAGCCAGGATCGAGCATCTCGCCCGCTATGACTCCCTGACCGGCCTGCCGAACCGTACCTCCTTCACCGAGCAGTTCGAAGGCGCGCTGGCCAATGGCAAGAACAGCCCCTCGCGCGCCGTGCTGTTCGTCGATCTCGACGACTTCAAGCAGGTCAACGACACGCTCGGCCATTCCTGCGGCGACGCGCTGCTGTGCGAGGTGGCCGAGCGGCTGCGCGAGGCGGTGCGCGAGATGGACCTCGTCGCCCGCTTCGGCGGCGACGAGTTCGTGGTGCTGCAGACCCTGCGCCGCGGCAAGGAGCACAAGGATGCCGGGACGCTCGCCAACCGCATCATCGCGACATTGAGCGAGATCTACGACATTGACGGCCACCAGATCGTGGTCGGGGCCAGCGTCGGCATCTCGATCACCCCGCAGGACGGCGTGAGCGTCGACCAGCTCTTGAAGAACGCCGACATGGCGCTCTACCGCGCCAAGGCGGACGGGCGCGGGGTGTCGCGCTTCTTCGAGCACGACATGGACGTGAAGGCGCAGGCCCGCCGCGCTCTGGAGCTCGACATCCGCGATGCGCTGGCGCGCGGGGAGTTCCAGCTCCATTACCAGCCGATCGTCAATCTCCAGACCGGCCGCGCCACCACCTGCGAGGCGCTGCTGCGCTGGCCGCATCCCACCCGCGGCCTGATCTCGCCGTCCGAGTTCATCCCCGTCGCCGAGGAGATGGGGCTGATCGTCGATATCGGCGCCTGGGTGCTGCGCCAGGCGTGCGAGGAATGCACCAAATGGCCGGCCGATGTCAGCGTCGCCGTCAATCTCTCGCCGATCCAGTTCCGCCGCGCCAATGTCGAGGCGCTGGTGCGCGACGCGCTCGCCACGTCCGGCCTCGCGCCGGGCCGACTGGAGATCGAGATCACCGAGACCGTGCTGCTGCAGGACACCTCGGCGACGCGTCGCACGCTCCGGCGGCTGCGCACCATGGGCGTACGCATCGCGCTCGACGATTTCGGCACCGGCTATTCCAGCCTCAGCTATCTCCAGGCCTTCCCGCTGAGCAAGGTGAAGATCGACCGCTCCTTCCTGCTCGGCGTCGAGGTCGACCGCCGCGCCATGAAGCTGCTGCGCGGCGTGGCGCGGCTCTCCGTCGAGCTCGGCATGTCGGTCGTGGTCGAGGGCGTGGAGACCCAGCAGCAGCTCGCCGTGCTCGCGGCCGAGAAGAGCGTTAGCGAGGTGCAGGGCTTCCTGTTCAGCCCGGCCATTCCCAGCGCCGAGATCCGCAAGCGGCTGGCGGCCGAGCGCGAAGGGCTGCTGAGCATCCAGCACGTCGGGGCGCTGAACTCAAATGCGGCGTAGGTTCCTCCCTCTCCCGCTTGCGGGGGAGGGTCGGGGAGGGGCGATCTGCTTCGGCATCCTTCGAGGCCGGTTTGTGGTTGGCAGCTCGGGATGACGTTGCATCCATGAGAACCACGCATCCCGAGATCTTGAGTCAAAATGCACCTACGTCGGCAAAAGTGGCCATTTCCACCCGTCATGGCCGGCCTTGTGCCGGCCATCTCGGCCTCTGATGCGCTGTCAGGAATCGAGATCCCCGGCACGAGGCAGGGGATGACGGGAGCACTAGGAGTTTTCGGTGAGTCTCTGAGGTGCGCGCTCACGGGTCTCGCCTCCGGCAAGCCCGAAGACAAGCTCCGCGAGCCTGATCAATGCTGCAGGCATGCAGGCTCTTGCTCCTGCGACATGCACGGCGCAGGTTTAAGCGCAAACGAGTTGAGTTAATTTAGCCGGCTTGTTAATTAGAGGAGACACCCATGACCGACACGAAGCTATCCCGCCGCAATCTCGCGGCAGTCGCAGCCGGTGGTGCGCTCGTCGCCGGCATGGTCGGCGCCTCCGCGAGCCCGGCCGCCGCCTATCAGGGCAATATGGAGCGGGCCACGTCCGCGCTCTACGAGGCGCTCGCTTCGCTACGCGAATCCACTCCGAACAAGGGCGGTCACCGCGAAAGGGCGATGCAGCTGGTGCAGCAGGCGATCGCCGAGACCCAGGCCGGCATCGCATTCGCCGTTGAGCACGGCGGCGGCGGCGCGCAATAGGGCATACGGCTGGAGCATCCTTCGAGGCCGGCCATTGGCCGGCACCTCAGGATGAGGTCGCTTTTTAAAAGTACGACCTCATCCTGAGGTGCCGCCGCAGGCGGCCTCGAAGGATGCTGAAGCAGATCGCTCCCTTCACACCCCCCGCAGCGCGCGCGCCGGCGACTGGCGGGACGCCAGCAGCGCCGGCACTGTTGCCACCACACCGCTGATCAGGACCAGCGTCAGCAGCGGCACCGCATCCGTCGTCACGAACATCACCGGCAGGGCGATACCGCTCTGGCGGCTGAGGATCCCCGACAGCACCCGCGCCGCGACATAGCCGATGCCGAAGCCGGCGATCAGGCCGCGCCGATGATGAGGAAGGTCTCCAGCCAGACGATGGCGAAGACGATGAGGCGCGGCGCCCCGAAGGCGCGCAGCGCGCCGAAGGCGCGCAGCGCGCCGATCCGAACACTTGTGCCGGGGGTCTCGATTTCCGGCGGAGCGTGAGGGGCAGAAATGGCCGGGACAAGCCCGGCCATGACGCGGGAAAAGTGGATCGCTTTGCGTAATGCTGTCGAACTACGGCAAAGCTCCCGGATCACCTCGCGCCGAACATCGAGAAAAATTCCTGCCGCGATGTCGGTCTAGCCTTCCCCCGTTCGTCCTTCTGTCATCGGCACCGGCATGCTTGGCCGCGGTGCCGGGACATGGGGACCGGTCAAGGGAGAGAAAATCATGAATGTGCAGGCATATATGATGTTCAATGGCCGCACCGAGGAAGCCATCGAGTTCTACAAGAAAGCCGTTGGCGCCGAAGTCACCGCGATGATGCGCTTCAGGGATGCGCCGGAGTCGCCGCCGCCCGGCATGGTGCCGGAGAACTGGGGCGACAAGGTCATGCACTCCAGCTTCAAGGTCGGCGATGCCGAGATCATGGCCTCCGACGGCTGCCAGTCCGACGCCGAGGGGTTCAAGGGCATTTCGCTGGCGTTGTCGGTGAAGTCGGAGGCGGAGGCGCAATCCAGGTTCAACGCCCTTGCCGAAGGCGGTCAGGTGACCATGCCGCTGGCCAAGACCTTCTTCTCCCCGAATTTCGGCACGCTGACCGACCGTTTCGGCGTTTCCTGGATGGTCGTCACCGTCGACTGACGGCGGCAAGGAGGGAGGAAGCGATGCCAAAACAGGTCTTCATCCTCGTTGGCACCCGCAAGGGTGCCTTCCTCCTCGAGAGCGACGCCGCGCGTCGCTCCTGGGAGGTGCGCGGCCCGTTCTGCGAGACATGGCCCACCAACCATGTCGTCGCCGACCCGTCGACCGGCACCATCTATGCCGGCGGCGGCAATGAATGGTTCGGCCCTGCGGTGTGGAAATCGACCGATTTCGGCGCCAGCTGGACCCATTCGAGCCAGGGCCTCGCTTATGAGGCCGGCGAGACGCCGGTGAAGGCGGTGTGGAGCCTCGCCCGTGGCGCCGACGGCGCGCTCTATGCGGGCGTCGAGCCGGCCGGGCTGTTCAAGAGCGAGGATGGCGGCGAGAGCTGGACCCATATCGAGGGGCTGCAGCGGCATCCGACGCGGCCGGAATGGAATCCGGGCGGCGCCGGGCTGATCCTGCACTCGCTGGTGCCGCACCCGCAGGACACGCAGAAGATCTGGGTCGGCATCTCCGCCGCCGGCGTGTTCGCCACCGAGGATGGCGGCGCCAGCTGGGAGACCCGCAACCGCGGCACCCGGGCCGACTTCATGCCCGAAGGCCAGAACTATCCCGAGTTCGGTCAGTGCGTGCATTGCCTCGTCATGGCGCCGGGCGGCAATGGACGGCTTTACCAGCAGAACCATTGCGGCATGTACCGCTCGGACGATGGCGGCAAGGTATGGGAGAGCATCGAAGAGGGCCTGCCGTCCTCCTTCGGCTTCCCCGCCGCCGCGCATCCGCGCGATCCGGATCAGCTCTACCTCATCCCGCTGAACGGCGACATCAAGGGCCGCTTCATGCCCGAGGGCAACTCCGCGGTGTGGCGCACGAAGGATGCGGGGAAGAGCTGGCAGGCCAAGCGCGAGGGCTTGCCCCAGGGCGGCGCGTATTTCAACGTGCTGCGCCAGGCCATGGCGACGGACACCATGGATCCCGCCGGCGTCTATTTCGGGACGAACGCCGGCGGGCTCTATGCCAGCATCGACGAGGGCGAGAGCTGGTCCTGCGTCGCCCCGTATCTGCCGACCATCACGTCGGTGGAAACTCTGGTGATCGAGCGGTGAGGGCGCGATGAGCGGGCAAACGCTGCGGGACAGACCGGACGAGGCGCAGGAGGCCGCCGTGCTGGTGCGCCTGCCGCCGCATCTCGTCGTGCTGTTCCCCGGCGCCGAGCGGCGCGTCAGCCTCGCTGCCTCCAGTGTGAACGAGATGGTCGATGCGCTCGATGCGCTGTGGCCGGGCATGCGCGAGCGCATCTGCGACGAGACGCCGGCGATCAGGCGGCATATCAACGTGTTCGTCGATGGCCGGCGCGCGAAGCTGGAGACGAAGTTGCGCCCCGGCGCCGACGTCTTCGTCATCACCGCGATCAGCGGCGGCTGAACCGCAAACGTAAAGAGGCCCCGCATGCTCTATTCCCTGCTCTGCTACCACCGCGAGGATGTCGTCTGCGCCTGGACCAAGGAGGAGGACGACGCGGTGATGGAGAAGCTCGCCGTGGTGCAGGAGCGCCTGGCCAAGGCCGGCAAGCTCGGCCCGGTGGTTCGCCTATTGCCGACCACCGCCGCGACCACGCTGCGCAAGGACCAGGAACCGCCTTTGGTGCTCGACGGCCCGTTCGCCGAGACCAAGGAGCAACTGCTCGGCTTCTATGTCCTCGACTGCAAGGATCTCGAGGAGGCGCTCGATATCGCCCGCGATCTCGGCGCGGCCAATCCCGGCGGCTCCTATGAGATTCGCCCGATCGGCATCTTCCGCAATGGGAGCTTTGCCAATGAAGGTGTGGGCACCTGATGGATGAGGCGCGCTGGATCGGCACCACGCTCGCCGCCGCACGCCCGCAGGCGGTCGCTGCGCTGCTGCGCTATTTCCGCGATCTCGACCTTGCCGAGGAGGCATTTCAGGAAGCGTGCCTGCGGGCGCTGAAGACATGGCCGCAGAACGGCCCGCCGCGCGATCCCGCCGCCTGGCTGGTCTTCGTCGGCCGCAATGTCGCGCTCGACGCGGTGCGCCGGCGCGCCAAGCAGACCGAACTGCCGCCGGAAGAGGTGCTGTCCGACACCGACGAGGACGCCGAGGCCGAGCTCGCCGAGCGCATGGACGGCTCGCACTATCGCGACGACGTGCTGCGCCTGCTTTTCATCTGCTGCCATCCGGAGCTGCCGGCGACCCAGCAGATCGCGCTCGCGCTGCGCATCGTCTCCGGACTGTCGGTGAAGCAGATCGCCCGCGCCTTCCTGGTGGGCGAGGCGGCGATGGAGCAGCGCATCACGAGGGCCAAGGCTCGCATTGCCAAGGCCGACGTGCCGTTCGAGGCGCCGGGCGCGGTGGAGCGATCGGAGCGGCTCGGCGTGGTCGCGGCGATGATCTATCTCGTCTTCAACGAGGGCTATTCCGCCGCCGGCGACACCTCGGTAGCGCGCGAGCCCTTGTGCGAGGAGGCGATCCGCCTTGCGCGGCTGCTGCTACGCCTGTTCCAGGCCGAGCCCGAGATCATGGGGCTGACCGCCCTGATGCTGCTCCAGCACGCCCGCGCCAAGGCGCGCTTCGACCCCGAGGGCGCGGTGATCCTGCTCGATCATCAGGACCGCCGCCTCTGGAACAAGGCGATGATTGCGGAAGGGCTCGCTTTGCTCGACAAGGCGATGCGCCACCGCCGGCCCGGCCCCTATCAGGTGCAGGCCGCGATCGCCGCGCTGCACGCCCGCGCGGCGATGCCGGAAGAGACCGACTGGGCGCAGATCGACCTGCTCTACGGCACGCTCGAGATCATGCAGCCCTCGCCGGTGGTGACGCTGAACCGCGCGGTGGTCATCTCGAAATTGCGCGGGCCGGAGACGGCGCTCGCCATGGTGGAACCGCTCGGGTCCAAGCTCTCCGGCTATTTCCACTATCACGGCCTGCGCGGCGCCCTCTTGATGCAGCTCGGCCGAGAGAAGGAGGCGCGCGAGGCCTTCATGGTCGCGATCAGCCTCGCCACCACGGCCGCGGAGGCGTCGCACATCCGCACGCATCTCGATGGGCTGAAGGAGGATGCGAGGGCGCACCCGGCGCCGGTGGACAGCCATTAGGCGGTCATCCCCGGGACGAACTCATCCCCATTCGCGATGTCATGGCCGGCCTTGTGCCGGCCATCTCGGCCTCTGATGCACAGTCAGGAATCGAGATCCCCGGCACGAGGCCGGGGATGACGGCGTTCTTGATGAGGCGGCCAGCGCTACCGCCACATCCCCCGCATCCGCGCCCCGATATCGATCCTTGGCCCGGTGCCGGACGCCGCCGCCCCAGCCGCACCGACTGCCGGCGGCCACGACGCCCCCGCGAACAGCCCCAATATCGCCGGCGGGATGAACCGCGTGCGCGCGGCATAGACGTGCCGGTCGCCCCGCGCGGACTGCCCGTGGACGAAGAAGCGCTGCGGCATGACGAGATGCAGGCTGTCCTTCGCCCGGGTCATCGCGACATAGAGTAGGCGTCGCTCCTCCTCGATGTCGTCCTTGGTGCCGACGGCGAGATCGATCGGGATGCAACCATCGACGCTGTTCAGCACGAACACGTTCTTCCATTCCTGACCCTTGGCGGAATGGATGGTGGAAAGGATGAGATAGTCCTCGTCGAGATGCGTCGAATTGGCTTCGCCGCTGGTGGCGTCGGGCGGGTCGAGGGTCAGCTCGGTGAGGAAGCGTTCGCGCGACGAATAGCTCGCCGCGATCTGCGCCAGCTGCACAAGGTCCGCCTGTCGCGCGGCGGCATCCTCATGGCGGCGCTCCAGATGCGGCTCGTACCAGCGCCGCACCAGATCGAGCTCGGTCGGCCAGCCGGCGCGCGAGCCGCGCAGTTCGCTCACCGTGGCGACGAAATCCGGCCACGCCTCTGCGGCCCGTGCCGGCGGAGCGAAGGCGCCGAGCGCCTCTGCCATCTCGCTGCCGTCCGTGAGCCGGTCCAGCACTCGTCCGGCGCTGGTCGGCCCGATGCCGTCGAGTACTTGCAGCACGCGGAAGCCGGCGACGCGGTCGCGCGGGTTCTCGACGAAACGCAGTACCCCGAGCACGTCTTTCACATGGGCGGAATCGAGGAATTTCAGCCCGCCGAACTTCACGAACGGGATGTTGCGGCGGGTGAGCTCCACCTCCAGCGGTCCGCTATGGTGCGAGGCGCGGAACAGCACGGCCTGCGATTTCAGGGCGGTGCCGTCCTCGCGATTGGCGAGGATCTGCGTCGCCACATAGTTCGCCTGCTCGATCTCGTCGCGCACCGTGACCAGCAGCGGGCGCTCATGCGAGGCGCGCTCCGACCAGAGGTCCTTGGCATAGCGCTCGCTGGCATAGCCGATCACCGCATTCGCGGCGGCGAGGATCGGCTGGGTCGAGCGGTAATTCTGCTCCAGCGTGACGATGCGCGCGCGGGGGGTGAAATGACCGGGAAAATCGAGGATGTTGCGCACGCTCGCGGCGCGGAACGAATAGATCGACTGCGCATCGTCGCCGACCACGGTGAGCCCGCGCCCGTCGGGCTTGAGCGCCAGCAGGATCGAGGCTTGCAGCGCATTGGTGTCCTGATATTCGTCGACCAGCACATGGTCGAACCGCGCGCCGATCTCGGCGGCGAGCGAAGGCTCCGCCACCATCTGCGCCCAGTAGAGCAGCAGGTCGTCATAATCGAGCACGCTCTGGCGCTGCTTGGCCTCGACATAGGCTGCGAACATCGCCTTCAGCTCGTTGGCCCATCCCGCGCACCAGGGGAAGGCGGCGCCCAGCACCTCGTCGAGGGGCAGCCCGGCATTCACAGCGCGCGAATAGATGGACAGGCACGTGCCCTTGGTCGGGAAGCGTTTCTCGGTCTTGGAGAAGCCGAGCTCGTGCCGGATCAGGTTCATCAGGTCCGCGCTGTCCTCGCGGTCATGGATGGTGAAGTTGGGATCGAGGCCGATCTGTTCGGCATGCTCGCGCAGCAGCCGGGCGCCGACGCCGTGGAAGGTGCCGGCCCAGCCTAGCGCCTCGGTCATCGCGCCCGCGCTCTCGCCCATCACCTTGCGGGCGATGCGCTCGACCCGGCGGGTCATCTCGGACGCGGCGCGGCGCGAGAAGGTGAGCAGCAGGATGCGGCGCGGATCGCCGCCATTGACGATGAGATGGGCGACCCGGTGCGCCAGCGTGTTGGTCTTGCCGGAGCCGGCGCCGGCAATCACCAGCAGCGGGCCCGCCGCGTTGGCAACGCCATGCTCCACCGCGTGGCGCTGCGCGGGATTGAGCGTGTCGAGATAGGTGGCGGATGCGGTCACGGGGGTGCGAATCGCTCGGGGATCGGAGCCCATCAGGAAGCATGCTTCCCGTTTTGTTCGCAATCCGACCGGCCTACTCTTGGCGCGGTTCTGCTTCAGCATCGTTCGAGGCCGCCTTTGGCGGCACCTCGGGATAAGGTTGCTCTTTTGGATGAACCTCATCCTGAGGTGCGAGCGAAGCGAGCCTCGAAGGATGTTGAAGCAGAGCGCCTCCTACTTCAGCGCCCCCCAGCGCCGCACCGTCAACGTCTCCAGCCCGCGGAACACAACGGCCTCCACCAAGAGGCCGATCAGGATCACGGTCGCGAGCCCGGCGAAGACGCGATCCGTGAACAGCTCGTTGCGGGCGCGGAAGATGAACCAGCCGAGCCCGCCGGAGGAGGAACTGACGCCGAACACCAGCTCGGCGGCGATCAGCGTGCGCCATGCGAAGGCCCAGCCGACCCGCATGCCCGAGATCAGCGAGGGCAGGGCCGAGGGGATGAGGATGTGCCAGACATAGGACGGACCCTTCAGTCCGTAATTGCGTCCGACCAGCCGATGCGTCTCCGGCACGCCCTCGAAGCCCTGCAGCGCGGCCAGCGCAAACGGCCAGATCACGGCATTGGTGAGCACGAACAAGAGGCTCTTCTCGCCGAGCCCGAACCAGAGCAGAGCGAGCGGCAGCAAAGCGATGGCGGGAAGCGGGTTCAGCATCGCCGCCACTGTCTGCAGGGCGTCGCGCAGGAAACCGTTCGACACTGCGAGCGAGACGATGACCATCGCGATGAGAAGCGCCAGCACATAGCCCTTGAGCAGCACCCACAGCGAACCGGCGGCCGAGAGCAGAAGGCCCTCATTGAGGCTCGCTTCGATGAAGGCTCGCGCCGCCTCGGTGAAGCTCGGCAGCATGATCGGATTGTCCTGCCACCGCGCCGCGATCTCCCAGGCGAGCGCCAGCACCGCCAGCACGATGAAGCGCCGGAAGGCGAGCGAGCGGGCGAGCCGCGCGAGTGGGTGCGCGCGAACGACGACCGGGGCCGGCGCGGGATCAATACGGGCCTGGCTCAGCACATCGCTCATGGTGCCTCTCCCGTGCTGAACAGCCGGGCATGGACTTCCTGCACCACGCGCTCGAAACGTGCGGTGCCGATGTCGGCAGCCCCGAATTCGGAGGTGTCGAAGCTGGCGATGGTGCGGCCGGGGTGGGCGCTGAGCAGATGCAGGCGGGTGCCGAGCAGCACCGCCTCGTCGATGGCGTGGGTGACGAACAGCAGCGTCAGCCCGGTCTCTTCAGCGATCTCCAGCAGGTCGCGCTGCATCTGCAGCCTCGTGAGGGCGTCGAGGGCGGCGAACGGCTCGTCCATCAGGAGCACGTCCGGTTCGGTGGCGAGCGCGCGGGCGATCGCGGCGCGCTGCTTCATGCCGCCGGAGAGCGTGTGCGGATACTGGTCCAGCACCCGGCCGAGGCCAACTCGGCGCAATGCCATGGCGGCGCGCTCGCGCGCCGCGGCAACGGTGAGCTTGCGGGCGACGCGCAGCGGGAAGGCGACATTGTCGATGATGTTCTTCCAGGGCAGCAGCTGGTCGAATTCCTGGAACACCACGATGCGGTCCGGCCCCGGCCCGGAAACAGGCTTGCCGCGCGAGGCGAGCGTGCCGGCGACCGGCTTGAGGAAACCGGCGACGGCTTTCAGGATCGAGGATTTGCCGCAGCCGGACGGGCCGAGCAGCACGAGGCGCTCGCCCTCGAGAATGGTGAAGTCGACGCCCTCCACCGCACGCACGATGCCGCGCTCGGTCTCGTAATCGAGCGTGAGGCCGCTCGCCTCCAGCACGGCGGGGCGGCCGGGGCGCGGCACTGGAAAAGCGCGAGAGAGTGCCAGCATCGCTCAGCTTCCCGGCTGGTCGTGCAACTCGGGGAAGGTGTAGTCCTTCCAGCTGGCGGGCTTCACCTTGATCGCCCCGGTCTTGTAGAGGAAATCGGCGAATTTCTGGGTGTTCAGCGGCACCAGGGTGAACTTCACCTCGGGGTTGGAGATCACCTGCTGGATGAAGGCGGGATCGAGCTTGGACTTCTCGATCTTCACGTAGGTTTCGGCGGCGAGCTTGCGGTCCTTGCCGGCAATCTCGGTCGCTTCCTTGAAGGCCAGGAAGAAGGCCTCATAGGTTTTCGGATTCTCGTTCCGGAACTTCACCGTCGAATAGGCCAGGGTCGGCGTCAGCGGCCCGCCGAGCACGTCATAGGACGACCAGATCTTGTGGATCTTCGGGTCCTTCAGCGCCTGTTCCTGGAACGGCGAATTGGAGAGGTGCGCGGTGATCTCGGTCGAGCCGGAGAGCAGTGCCGCTGTGGCGTCGGGATGCGGCAGCGTCACCTGGTTGGCGTCGAGCTTGTTCTGCTGGCCCTCGCCGAACGCCTGCTCGGAGGCGATCTGCAAGGTGCGGCCCTGCACCGACACGATGGCCGCCGGGGTGGCGATGCGGTCGTTCGGGCCGATATCCTTCAGGCTCTTGATGCTGTCCTTGTTGGTCAAGAGGTAGCTCGGCTGCGCACCGAAGGCGCCGATCACCTTCACCGCGCCCTTGGTGCGATCCCACACGGTGAGGAACGGGCCGATGCCGGCGGAGGCGATGTCGATCGAGCCGGAGAGCAGCGCGTCGTTCACCGCATTGCCGCCGGAGAGCTTCCGCCACTCGACCTTGATGTCGAGCCCGAGCGCCTTGCCGTGCTTCTCGATGAGTTTCTGATCGCGCAGGATATGGAACGGCACATAGAGCGTGCCGAACTGCTCGGAGATGCGGATCAGTCCTTCGGCGGAGGCCGGCAAAGAACTCCCCGTAACTGCGCTGCCGGCGATGAGGGCGGCGGCGAGGAGGCCGCGGACGAGACGTTTCATGAGGCGGTCTCCGATGGGATGCGGGCGCGGGCTCAGGCGGCGGCGCCGGCAATCCGGGTCTGGTGGGAATTGCGCACCTTCAGCGCGTGTGCGGCTTCCTCGACGAGGCGCTCGAAGCGCTGCTCGGCCGGGCCGCTGGCGATCCGGCCCTCGGCGAGGTCGCGATCGGTGAGGAACAGGCCGGTTCCGAGCGGCGCCGCCTGGAAGAAGGCGAAGAGCGGGCGCAGCTGATGTTCGATGACGAGGGCATGGCGGTCGCTGCCCCCCGTTGCCAGCAGCGCCACCGGCGTGCCGATGAGGCTGCGATAATCGACGAAGTCGATGAAGTGCTTGAAGAGGCCCGAATAGGAGCCCTTGTAGACCGGCGAGCCGGCGACCAGCAGGTCCGCGGTCTCTACCGCGCGCAGCGCCGCCTCGACATGCGCATCGGCCTCGGCCCGGGTGCGCAGCGTGCCGACCCCGCTAAGCGCTGCGATGTCGATGATATGCGCCTCTCCGCCGACGTCGCCGGCGATACGCTCCGCCGCGTGCTGGACGAAGGACAGGGTGCGGGAGGGCGCCGACAGACTGCCGCTGATGCCGACGATGCTGGGACGCGTCATCGAATGCTCCATTCCGGGGTACGATCCCAGGAATGGTAAGCACGCGATTTCCAATTGTCTAGTTAGTCACTAGGATTTATCTGTAACCAATCGGGAAGCATTGGTACGCAACAGTTCCGCAACGCTGGTAGCGACGCGGATCGCGTGATTGGTCACGTCCGGCAGCCCCATCAGCTCGCCGAAGGTGCCGCGGGCGAGCGGGCCGGCGACGAAGAGATCCTCGCGCGCTTCGCCGTCGGCACCGATGGCGCGGGACGCCTGGTCGACCTCGATGCCGAGCCGGAGCGGGTCGGGCCGGGCGAGGCCCGCGGCCTCCAGCGCACCAAGCAGCGGATTGTCGGAGAACGCCCGCCCATGCGCCGGGCCGGTGGCGAGCACCACCGCGTCGAAAGCCGACGTGTCGCTGACCCCGGTGCGCCGGTCGCGAAGCGTGACGGCGATGCGGTCGCCCTCTTTGGCGAAGCCGCGCAGCGAGGCGGTGCGCAGGGTGAAGCGGCCGTCGGCCGCCCGCCGATCCAGCGCCTCTTCGATCTGCGGCGCGATGCGGAAGCGGTGCACATCCCAGAACGGGCGCAGATGGCGCAGCAGCCGGCGCCGCTCGCGCAAGGGCAGCGCGCCCCAGATGGTCGGCCCCTGCCACCGCACCTGGTCGAGCACGCCGTGCCAGCTCTTGCCCTTGCGCGCCGCCTCGCGGACCGTCGCGCGCACCCTTCGCACCAGGGCCCGCACCGTGCGCGCGGGCTCAGTGGCGAAGTCGCCATAGGGCTCGGACGGCACTGCCGGATGGCCGCGCGAGCGCAGGCCGCGCCGCGACACCGCGACGATCTCGCCGCGGTGTCCGTTGCGATCGAGCGAAGCGACGATGTCGGCCATGGTGAGGCCGCTGCCGACGATCAGCACGCGGGCATCGCGCGCGATAGCATCGAGCACGCCGGGCGCCCACGGATTGGCGATGAAGCGCGGATCGCCGCCGAGCGCCGCCTCCAGCAAGGTCGGCGCACTGGGCGGCACATGACACACCGCCAGCACCACGATGCCGGCATGCACGGTCTCGCCATTGGAGCAGCGTATCGTGTAGCCCTCGGGCGTCGCCGTGACGTCTTCGGCGAATGCGGCCACATGGCGGATACGCTCGCCGAGCTTCGCGATCTCGGCATTCACATACGCGCCGAACACGGCGCGTGCCGGGAAATTGCGGCCGTCCGCCAGATGCGCCGCGGGATCGGCATCGAGATGGCCGGAGGCGATCAGCCAGTCATCGAAATGGTTGGGCTCATCCGGGATCAGCGACATGCGCGCCGCCGGCACATTGATCCGGTGGCTCGGATCGGCCGCGCCATAGGCGAGGCCGCGTCCGATCTCGGCGCGCGGCTCGACGATGACGATGTGCGAAAGCTCGGGCCTCAGCCGCAGCAGGTGCCAGGCGACGGCGGCGCCGGAGAAGCCGCCGCCGATGATGGCGACCGGCACAAGAGCCCTATCCGCTCGGATGGAATCATCCGAGCGATAAGATAGTGCTCTAAGTTCAATACGTTGAAGCATGATCTCATTGCAAAAGTCTTCCAACTTTTGCGGATCATGCTCTGCCGCCTCGCTCACGATTGCGCGGCCGTTCGTGCCGGACGGTGATCATTGGCGATGGTCTCGCCGAACGGCCCGGTATTGACATTGAGCCGCCCGCTCCGGCGGCCGTGATTGAGCTTCAGGCGCGGCAGCACGAGTTCGGCGACCCGGTAGGATTCCTCAAGGTGCGGGTAGCCGGACAGGATGAAGCTGTCGATGCCGAGGTCGATATATTCCTGCATCCGCGCCGCCACCGTCTCTCCCGAGCCCACCAGCGCCGTGCCCGCGCCGCCGCGCACCAAGCCGACGCCGGCCCACAGATTCGGGCTGACTTCGAGCTTGTCGCGCCGTCCGCCATGCAGCGCCGACATCCGCGCCTGGCCGACCGAATCGAGCCGGGCGAACACCTTCTGCGCCTGTGCGATGGTGTCGTCGTCGAGATGGCTGATCAGCGCGTCCGCCGCCGCCCAGGCCTCCTGGTCGGTCTCGCGCACGATCATATGCAGCCGGATGCCGAACGTCACCTGCCGCCCGCGCGCCGCGGCGAGCGCGCGCACCTCGCGGATCTTGGCCGCCACCGCCGCCGGCGGCTCGCCCCAGGTGAGATATTTGTCGACATGCTCGGCGGCGACGTCGTTGGCCGCCGCCGAGGAGCCGCCGAAATAGAGCGGCGGCGTTTGCGTCGGCCGGAACAGCAGATGCCCGTCCTCGATGCGGATGTGCTTGCCCGCAACGTTCACATGCTCGCCGGCGAGCAGCGCGCGATAGACCGCGAGGAATTCCCGTGTCACCTCGTAGCGCTCGTCATGGTTCAGGAAAATGCCGTCACCGGCATTCTCCACCGGGTCGCCGCCGGTCACGATATTGATGAGCAGGCGGCCGTCCGAGATGCGGTCGAGCGTCGCCGTCATCCGTGCGGCGAGCGTCGGCGAGGCAAGCCCCGGGCGCACCGCGACCAGGAAACGGAGCTGCTTGGTCAGCGGCGCGAGCGCCGAGGCGATCACCCAGGAATCCTCACAGCTGCGCCCGGTCGGCAACAGCACGCCGTAATAGCCGAGATTGTCGGCGGCCTGCGCCACCTGCTGGAGATAAGGCAGATTGACCTCGCGCCCGCCAATGGTGGTGCCGAGATGGCGCCCGTCGCCATGGGTCGGCAGGAACCAGAGCACATTGACGCCGCTCTCGGCGTTCGTGGTGACGTCGGACATGTCGCTGCGCCTTGTTCTGCGGTGGAGTTTATTAGTCTGTAAAATCTATAGACTAAGGAGTTTGGTAGAGGCAAGGGGAGGCATCCCGGACGGCGCAGCGAAGAGCCGGGAGCGCGTGAAGTCCCACGCAACCTTGCCTCGCGATCCCGGCTTCGCCTGCGGCCGTCCGGGATGACGATTGGTGGAGGGAGGGGATGCTCTGCTTCAGCATCCTTCGAGGCTCGCTTCGCTCGCACCTCAGGATGAGGTGGTTCTTCTAGCGCGCCTCATCCTGAGGTGCCCGGCAAAGCCGGCCTCGAAGGATGCTGAAACAGTGCGGCCGGCCAACACCCTTCTTGGGTGAATCACCGCGCAAATCCTCGATAATAATTTACCGACGCGTGCTAGCCTGTCCTTCCGTATCGGCAGGCGACGCCGGGAATCGACAGCCTCAGGGGAGGGGATTGGCCGCGTGAATTTTCGTCTTCCCCCGTCGCGCCCGAAACGCACCCCCTCCGAAATCGCCTATGCCGCGGATGACCGTCCCGAACTCGGGCTGACGCTCAGCCTCGGGGCACAGCATGCGGTCATGGCGATCGCGCTCTCCGCCTATGCGCTCGTGGTGGCGAAGCTCGCCAATCTCTCGCTGGAGGACACCCAGTCCTTCCTCGCCTGCTCCATCCTCGGCATGGCGCTCGCGACGTTCCTGCAGTCCTGGGGCGGCAAGCTCGGCTCCGGTGCCTTCATCGTCCATATCCCCGATCCGATCATGGTGCCCTTCATCGCCATCGTGATCAGTACCTACGGGCTCGGCGGCGTGCTGCCCGCGGCGGTGCTGGCGGGCTGCGCCGCGCTCGTCATCAGCCGCATCGTCCCGCATCTGCGCCCGCTCTTCCCGCCCACCGTGATGGGCGTGGTGGTGACGGTCGGCGGCTTCTCGCTGGTGCGCGGTGCGCTGGAGCACTCGCTCGGGCTCGACGACAAATACGTCATCGATCCGCTGAGCCTCGTCATCGCACTGGTCACCCTCAGCGTCATCGTCGGCTTCTCGATCTGGGGCACCCGGGCGATGAAGCTGTTCAGCCTGCTCGCCGGCATGGTGGCGGGCATCGTCGTGGCTGCCGCGCTCGGCTATGTGCACGGGCTGGAGCGTTTCGCCACCACGCCGCTGTTCGCACTGCCGCACGTGCCGACGCCGGTGTTCGGCCTCGATCCCGGCATGCTGGCGGTGATCGTGATAGTCGCGCTGCTGGTCCAGCTCGACACCTTCGCCAGCGTCGTCATCATGGACAAGATGGACGATGCCGACTGGCACCGCGCCGACATGAAGATGGTGAGCGGCGGCATGCAGGCCAACGGCCTGGGCAATCTCATCGCCGGCCTGTTGGGTGCCATGCCGACCGCGACCTCCTCGGCCAATATCGGCCTCAGCCACGCCACGCGCTCCACCTCGCGCTACATCGGCATCGCCTGCGCGCTGATGATCGCGATCGTCGCCCTGCTGCCGCAGGTGACGCTGGCGCTGACCCTGATCCCGACCCCGGTGATCGGCGCCATCGAGGTCTATGCCGCCGGCTTCTTCGCCGTGTCCGGGCTCGAGCTTGCCGCCTCACGCCAGCTCGACAGCCGCGGCATCTTCATGATCGGCATCTCGCTCACCGTCGGCCTCGGCGTGATGCTCATGCCGGAGCTGGTCGAGAACGTGCCGCCGGTGCTGCATCATATGGTCGGCTCCGGCTTCGTCATGGCAGGCGTCACCGCGGTCTCGCTGAACCTGCTGTTCCGGCTCGGCACCTCGATGCGCGCCCGGCGCACGCTGGGCGAGGAGGGGCAGGCGACCTCGGAAGCCATCGTCGATTTCGTCGAGGCCCAGGGCGGCATCTGGGCGGCCCGCCGCGACGTGGTGCGCCGCGCCGCCATCGCCGCGCTGGAAGCGGCCGAGTTCATCGCCTCCTCGGGCGAGGGCCGCCACCCGACCGCCATCCAGGGCCGCTTCGACGAGTTCAATCTCGATATCGAGCTGATCCATACCGGCCCGCCTCTGGTGCTGAGCGGTGCGCAGCACGCGCCGGTGCTGGATGTCCAGGCCCTGCTCGACGCCGACGAGGACGCCATCGACGCCGCTATGGCCGGGGTGTCGAGCGTGCTGGTGCAGCGCCTCGCCGACCGCGTGCGCTCCGGCACGAGGGACGGCGCGTCCTACCTGCTGCTGCATTTCGATCATTGAGGGCGCCGGGCGTTCCCCAGCAGCGTCCTCCCCACCAGTCGTCATCCCGGCCGCAGCGCAGCGGAGAGCCGGGATCGCGTGAAGTCCCGCAACACCTTCTTGCGATCCCGGCTCGGCCTCCGGCCGTCCGGGATGACGACGCTTTGGATGCGGGATGACCGCCTACGCCCCCCGATAACGCACCGCCAGACACGTCAGGTCGTCCGCCGGCGGCAGGCCCTGCTCGAAGGCGCGCACCGACGTGACGACGGCTTCCGCCGCCGCGCCGATCGGGCGGTCGGCGCCGCAGCTGGCGGCCAGCACCTCGATTAGCCGCTCCTCGCCATAAGCCAGCTCATCCGGGTCGAACGCCTCGGTCACGCCGTCGGTGAACAGGAACAACGTCTCGCCGGGGGCGAGCTGCAATTCACGCTCGATATAGGGGAAATCCTCCACCACCGCGACCGCCATGCCCCCGGTCGGCGGGACCAGCGTGATCTCGCCGCTCCTGGTGACGCGATAGGGCGGGTTGTGGCCGGCATTCACATAGGTCACCCGGCCGGTCCGGAGATCGACGATGCCGTACAAGATGGTGACGAACAGCATCTGGTCGTTCTCGGCCGCCAGCACGTCGTTGATGCGCCGCATGCACAGCGCCGGCGAGGCCTCGAACAGCGCGGTGGATTTCAGGAGCGTGCGCGAGATCGCCATGAACAGCGCCGCAGGCACACCCTTGCCGGAGACGTCGGCGATGACGAAGCCGAGGGTGTTCCGGTCGACCATGAAATAGTCGAAGAAGTCGCCGCCCACCTCGCGCGCCGGGGTCATCAGCCCGTTCACCTCGATGCGGGTGTCGCGCGGCACGTCGCGCGGCAGAATGGCGAGTTGCACCTGCCGGGCGATCTCCAGTTCCTGCTGCAGGCCGGCGAGCTTGGTCTTGGTGACCAGGGCCTCGCGCAGCTCGTGGACCATCGAGGACAGCGTCTGGTGCTGGTCGACGATGCGCCGCGACAGGTCGCGCATCACCCCGGCGAGCCGGCGCAGCGGATCCTCGTGCGGCGCCTCGCCCGCCGACATGTCGGAGAGCAGCGTCAGCACGCCCTCGCGCCCGACCGAATCGAGCGAAGCGGCGAGCCCTTCGAGCTCGGTGCGGATCACCGCCTCCTGGCGGCCGCGGATGCGCTCGCGCTGCGTGCGGCTGTCGGCGAGCGCCTGGGCATTGCCGCGGAACGTGTCGATGGCCTCGGCGATCCGGCCGATCTCGTCGCGTCCGCCGCCACCTTCGAGCCGGGCCGAAAGGTCGCCGCGTGCGAGTGCATGCATGGCGTTGATCGCCCCTTCCAGCGGGCGGAAGGCGCGCCAGAGATAGAGGTTCAGCCCGATGATGCCGATAAGAGCAAGCCCGGCGGCGCCCAGCAGCGCGGCGCGGCTGATGAAGCGCGAGACGCGGAGCGTGTCGGTCATGTCGCGCAGGCTCGCCACCGCACCGGTGACGCCGCCGGTGATGTCGGTGATCGGCACGCTGATCAGGCTGTAGAGGCGGTCGCCAAGGTCGACCTGCTCGACGATTGGGCTGCGCGGGGTGAGCGTGACCCCGGCATGCTGCCATAAGGTGCCGTCGGTCGAGGCGACGACGCGCCCGCGCAGTGTGAGCAGCGTCGCCGCCGAGCCGGTCTGGTCGGCGAGGCGCTGCAGCGCGCCCTCGACGCTGCGCGCCAGCAGCAGTGCGGCGCGCGGCTGTCCTGGCAGGTTGAGCGGCTCGGCGGCGAGGATGATGACCACCTCCGCCGAGACTTGGCGTAGCCCGTTGATGCGCGAACCGGCGATCACCCGGTCGAGCGTTCCGGCATCGAGCAGCGCCTGCGGTGCGATCTGGTTCTTGCCGACCGATCCGACCACCAGGATCGGCTCGCGGTCGGCGCCGATCACGGCGACCATCTCGCCGCCATTCTGCTCGGTCGAGATCTCTTCCGCGGCGATTGCCGTCGTGGCGGTCGCACGATCGCGGGCGATGACGGCATTGCGGAAGGCCTGCGAGGTCTCCAGCTGGTCATGCTCGCCGACGAGGTCGGCGACGGCGCCGCGCACGATCTCGTCCCACAGCGCCGATTGCGCCAGCGTCGCGATCTCGGAGAAGCGCTTCTCGTCCTGCCGATCGCTGAGATAGGAGCCGAGCCCGAGCACGGCGACCAGCAGCACGAAGCCGAGCGCGACAATGAGGGTGATGCGGGTGCGCAGCAGCATCAGCCGAGTTCCCGCACCGTGTGCTCGATGCGCTCGCGCAGCACGCCGTCGAAATCGACGCCGAGCAGTTCCTCGGCATAGGCATCGACGGCGGCGCGGGTCTCCACCATGCGTGCCTCGCCGGTGCGCAGCACCTGGAAGGCGCGGGCGACATCGTCGCGTCCGCGCAGCCGCGGCACCGCCTCATGGACGAAGGCGCCGCCGGCATTGCGGTCGAGATGATGCAGGAACTCGATACGCCGCCGGTCGAGCCGGCGCCCGACCAGGAGGGCCGCGGCGAGGGCGGCGGCAAGCGCCAGCGCGCCGACCAGGAGCGCCGCGGGGGCCCACAGCCGCTTGAGCGGGGTGATGAGTTCGGCGGCATCGGTCAGCACCTCGACCTGGCCGAGATTGCCGCCGCCGGCGAAGATCGGCGCGAACACGGTCTCTCGCGTCGGGTCGCCATTGCCGTCCTCCTCATCGGCCGGACGGATCTCCTGGCCGTTCGACAGCCGCAGCACGATGCGGGCGACGCCGCGGACGTCTTCCGCTGTGTGGGCGAGATAGGCGGAGACGCCGCCCAGCTTATCGAGCGGGATGCCGTAATTGCCGGCGCGCTCGAACTGGTGCGCCAGCGCCCCGGCGACCGCGGTGCCGATCGCCGTCACCTCGGTGCGCGCGCCGAGCTCGACCGAGCGGTTGAAGCGATCGATGATCAGCCACGCACTGACGCCGCCGATCAGTCCGACCAGCAGCAGCGCCGCGATCGAAGAGGCCAGCGTCGCGCCGTGGCGGCCGAGGAAGCCGGGGTCGTGGACCACCGGCTGGTGCGCCACCGGCTGGTGCGCCACCGGCGCAGGCCCGCCGGCTGCATCGCTCGCGCCCTCGCTGATCACCGTTTCACGCTCCACCGCCTCACGCTCCATTGTCGAGCGTCCGCAATTCGTGCATGGCCCGCGCGGCCGTGGCCTCCGTGGCCTGCCAGCGCTGGCGCACCTCGCCGGCCGCCGCCGCCAGAGTGCCATGGGGAGCGCCGTGGTGCGCCGGGTCCGGTGTCTCGGTGAGCGCCCGCGCCGCATTGGCGAAGGGCCGGGTGAGGAGGCGCGCCAGCGGCCGGACGGTGAAGGCTGCAAGCAGGCTGCCGGCCAGCATCACAAGGAAGGTGAGGCTGGCGAGATCGAGGGCGAGGGCGAAGTCGCGCGTCTCGCGCGGCAGGTTGGACAAGGTGATGGCGACGCCGCCGGCGGCGGTACCGAGCTCGTTCTCGATCCGGGTGCCGAGCACCAGCTCGCCATGTGCGGAGAGCTGCCAGAGGCCCGGCGAATGGAGTGCCGAGGTCCAGCTCGGCAGCACCGGCTCGCCCAGCGTGCCGCGGTCGGTGCTGTAGACCGAGCGGCCCTCGGGATAGAACACGTCGATGGCCAGGATGGAGGGATCGGAAAGCTTCTCGCGCTCCATCAGCGCCTCGATGGTCGGCATCTGGTCGAGCGGCAGGCCGAAGGAGAGATTGGTCTCCGCGGCGCTGCGGATGATGCCGAGCAGATAGGTGGCGCGGCCCTGCTCGATGGCATCGCCCACCTCGGCCCCGGCCCGCCACGCCATCGCGGCGACGGCGAGCAGCGCGCAGATGATGGCGCTGACCACGATGAGCATGAGGCGCCGCCGGAAGCTCATGGGGCGGGGGCCCGTGCCGGGGAGGGAACTGCCGTCGCGGGTGGCGCCAGGTACACTGTCATCCCCGGGAACACCGTCATCCCCGGGCTTGTCCTGGGGATCTCGATTCCTGTCCGTGCGTCAGCGGCCGAGATCCCCGGGACAAGCCCGGGGATGACGATGGAAACTTGACCGTTCCCGCCCCCGCTCACGACGACACGACCTCGGCGTAGTTCAGCATCTCGATCGGCGGATAGATGCCGAGCTTCTTGGCGGTGTTGATATTGATGATGAGCGAGAAGCGCTTCAGCGTCCCGACCGGTATGTCGCGCACCGGGGTGCGGGCGACCAGCACCTCCATCGCCTTGGCGCCGGCGAGCTGGCCGACGGCGTAATAGCGGCTGACGAGGCCGACCAGCGCGCCGCCCTGGCGCACCGCCATCTCGGTGGCGCCGAACATCGGCAATCCAGCCTGGAGCGCGGCGGGCGACGTGCGGTTGAGCACGGTGCTGCCGAACGTGTCGGGCAGCAGATAGAGCCAGTCGGCCCCCTCCGCCTTCAATTCGGCGACGAGGTTCTCGATGCCGTCGGCAATGGGTCGGCCCTCGGCGTCGGACTGGAAGGTGCGGGTGACGAGCTCGGCGCCATTGGCGGCGCAATAGGCCCTGATCTGCTCGATCACGCCGACAGCATTCTGCTCGGAGGGCGAATAGAGCGCGCCGACCTTCTTGAAGGGCCGGTAGGACTGCATGGCGCGGAACTGCACCGGGACCGGCACGACATGCATGGCGCCGGTGACATTGCCGCCGGGGTGGTCGAAGCTGCGGACGATCTTCGCCTGCACAGGGGCGGCGACGAGGGCGAACACCACCGGGCGGTCACGCACATATTTCTCGGGGTCGGGTGCGTCATAAGGACCGACGACCGCCAGCGTCATCGACGCGCCGCGGGTGTAGATGAGATCGGGCGCCAGCACCGGCAGCATGCTCAGCGCTGCCGCGATGTCTTGGGGATTGCGGCCGACCCGTCGGGCGGTCACGTCGATTCGCACGCCGGCATCGGCGAGATAGTCGCGAAATCCCCGCTCGACGTCGGTCTCCCCGTTGATCGTCAGCATCAGGATACGGAACGGCCGCTCCTGCGCCAGCACCGGTCGCGCGGGAAGCAATCCCGTGCCGACACCGCACGCGGCGAGCGCGAGAAGATCGCGACGGTGGATCACCGGGGCATCCTCTGGAGGGAGTTAAGGATTCGAGCTTATATGATGAGGGCGGCGGCGAGAATATCGCCTCGTCCTGTCCACGGTATTAACGATACCGTACAGCCGATGTCGCGGTTTGCACCAGCGAGGCGCAATGGTCTGTGTCAATGATGGTTTCGGGCCAGGGGCGGCGGACGATACGCTGGCGCTCGCCGTCCGCCTCGACGAACTGCCGCGCGCCGCTGCCTGGCTCGAATCGCTTGCCGCCCGGGAGGGCTGGCCGGAGCGCACGCTCTTCACCCTCCAGCTCGGCCTGGAGGAGGCGCTGGTCAATGTGATCTCCTACGGCTTTCCCGAGCCGGCGCCCATCGAGGCGACCATCGCGCTCGCCTATCGCCGCGACCGCGGCATGGCGCTGCTGCGCATCTCCGACAATGGTGCGCCGTTCGATCCGACCACCATTGACGAGCCTGACATTCCGGAAGATGTGGAACACGCCGCGATCGGTGGCCACGGCGTGCAGCTGATGCGCCACCTGCTCGACGAATTTTCGTATTGCCACGCGGACGGCAATAATCAACTGATACTCGGCAGCCGGCTCCCCGACATCGAGCGAACTCCTCAGCCGGCGTAGTTCCGGTCGGCACAAAGTGAAGGCGAGTGCATGAACATCAGCCATGAAAGGCTCGGCGACCATACCGTCGTGCGCATGAACGGTCGACTCGACACGGTCCACGCCAAGACGTTCGAGACCTACATCACCGAGACCATCCAGAAGGAGGAGGGTGCGATCGTAGTCGACATGGCCCATGTCGACTACATTGCGAGCTCCGGCCTGCGTTCGCTGCTGATCGCCGCCAAGCAGATGCGCGCCGCCGGCCGCGACCTGTCGCTCTCCGGCCTCCAGCCGCACGTGCGCGAGGTGTTCGACATTTCCGGCTTCTCGACGATCTTCAAGATCGTTTGAGGGGACTCCCCGGTTCCGTCATTCCCGGCCGGAGCCCAAAGGGCGCAGAGCCGGGATCGCGTGAAAGTCTGGCACATAACCTTGTCTGCGATCCCGGATCGGCCTGCAGTCGTCCGGGATGACGACCTTGACCTCACCCTTCCCGCACCATCTCTTCCTGCTCGGCAATCTGGCCGAGCAGCCACAGCGCCCGCTCGGCGAGATTGGTGACGATCAGGATCGTGCCCTTCTCGGCGGTTGAGAGCTGGGCGTCGGCGGCGAGATAGGCTTCGCGCAGGCGCTGCATCACCTCGCCGCGGTGGCGGGTCATGGCGCGGAACAGCGCGCGGTCCTCGCCCGTGCCGTCACCCAGCGCGTCGACCATGGTGAGCAGCACGGCATCGATGCCTTCCACCACATTCGCCAGCAGCCGCCGCGCCAGCGCCGCGTCGTCGGTGGGGCGTGAGGTGCGGGCGAGTTCGACCAGCGTCTCGTTGAGGCCGTCGAGCAGGCGCTGCAGATTGATCGCGCGGTTCAGCCGATCATAGCCCACCGCGTCGAACGGCGCCTCGCGCAGCCCCGTCAGGAAGTCGCGCACCGTGGTGCCGAGCGCGGTGAAGCTGCGATTCTGCCGGTCGAGCCGCGCCGTGCTGTCCTTCCCGTTCCTGCGGGTGATGTCGAGGTAGCGCGGCAGATAGGAGGCGAGCCGGCGCTGCTCGAGCCGGGCGAGGTCGAGCGCGGAATCCGGCTCCTGCGCCGCTTGTTCGTGGATATAGGCGGGCTCGCCATCGTCCTCGTCGGGCAGCGGCGGGAAGCGATGGGCGAGGAAGCGACGCATGGTGGGCAGCAGCGTCGTCATCAGCGCGGCGCCGACGATGTTGAAGCTGATCTGCACGAGAGCGAGCCGCGTCGCCAGCGTGCTGGAGATCGCCTGCACCAGATGCTCGATCAGCGGCACATGGCCAAAGCGCTCGATGACGAACATCGGCAGCATCACCGAAGCGGTGATGAGGTTGAAGCTGATCTGGTACATGGCGACCTGCTTCGGCCGGCCATTGAGGCTCGAAGACAACAGATAGTTCTGCAGGCTCGATCCCAGATTGGCGCCGTAGATGCCCATCATCGCCTGCTCGAAGGACAGCCCGCCGGCGGTGGCCAGCGTGATGATGAGCAGCACCACCGACGTGCTGGACTGTGCCACCACGGTCAGCACGATGGCGACCAGCAGCGGGATGATGAGAGAGGGGCCGGCAAGCGTCAGCAGGCCGGTGAACCAGGGCTCCTGCGTCATCGGCACAACGCCGGTCTGCAGCAACTTCAGCCCGAAGAACACCAGCCCGACGCCGAACACCGCGGAGGCCACGGTGCGGAATTCGGACAGCCGGTCGAAGGTGAAGGAAATGCCGGCGATGCCCAGCACGAACAGCACGAAGAGCTGGATGTTCAGCGTGGCCAGCAGGACCAGGAAGGTCGCGCCGACATTGGCGCCGGTGATGATGGGCAAAGCCCCGCCGACATTGAGCACGCCGCTCGCGATCATGCTGGCGAGGATGAAGGTGACCGCGGTGGTGCTCTGCATGACGCCGCCGGCGACGACGCCGAGCCCGAGCCCGGCGAAGCGCCCGCGTGTCCACACCGCGACCAGCTGCTTGAAGCGTCGGCCGGCCAGCTTCTTCAGGTTCTCCTTCAGGAGATACATGCCCGCAAAGAAGATGCCGAGGCCCCCGAGGGCCGTCGCGATCGCCTGAAGCATCGACGGGATTCCTGCACTCCCGGCGCCTGACGGCCGGGCCGCGGCTCTGATGGCGCAAAGCAGGCGATCCGGTCAAGAAGGCGGCAATCGCGAGATCGCGGCGGGCCCCGGTTTGTGCCATGGCGATGCCCAAGCAATGCTCGAACGGTGCTCAAGTCATGCTTGAGCGGTGCCAGCTTATGTCATCGATGAAATCATCGGAACGTGCGGAACAGGCGTGCTTCCTGCTGGTTGATGCGGCACGGCGTCCAGTCGAGCGCGCCACTCCCGTTTCCATCATCAATTACCTTCAGCGGAGGAGGAACAGCCATGGGCTTCTTTACCAAGGACATCAAGACCATGGATGATCTTTTCGTGCACACGCTGCGCGACATCTATTATGCCGAGAAGCGCATCCTGAAGGCGCTGCCGGAAATGATCGACAAGACGACCGATCCGACGCTGAAGAGCGGCTTCCAGAGCCATCTGAAAGAGACCGAACAGCACGTATCGCGGCTTGAGGAAGTGTTCCGCATGCATGGCGTCGAGGCCAAGACGGTGACCTGCCCGGCGATCGACGGCATCATCGAGGAAGCCGAGGAGATCAGCGGCGACATTGCCGACAAGGAAGTGCTGGATGCAGCGCTCGCGGCATCCGCGCAGGCGGTGGAGCATTACGAGATCACCCGCTACGGCACGCTGATCGCCTGGGCCAAGCGGCTCGGGCGCAACGACTGCGCTTCGGTGCTCGCCCGCACGCTGGAGGAGGAGAAGGCCGCCGACGCGAAGCTGACCAAGATCGCGGAATCCAAGCTCAACATGCGCGCCGCGAGCTGATCTGCTTCCCGCATCAACCGTCATCCCCGGGCTTGTCCCGGGGATTCATGCCCGTGACGAGTAAACGACCGGACGGCCGGGGACAGGCCGGCCATGATGGCGTTCATTCGATTTCGCCCAGGATGACGGCCGGCGCGGCCTCAGACCGCCCGCGCCGGCGTCAGTGCCTTGGCGAGGAGGCGTTCGAGTTCGTGTCCGCTCGCCTCGTCCGGCACCAGCCGGACCGGGAGCACCTCCGTTGTGCGCAGCAGCACCCGTCCCTGTGCGCTGGCGGCGAGGCGGGCGGCGTCCTTCTCCGTCGTCACAAGTGTAAAACCTCCGATATCGGCCTCGCGCAGCAGGGTTTCGATCTCGGCTTCGGTGAAGACGTGATGGTCGGCGAAGGCGCGCGTCTTCGCTGGGCGCAGGCCAATGGCGTCGAGCGTCGCGAAGAACTTGGCCGGCCGGCCGATGCCGGCGAAGGCATAGAGCCGCTGCCCGATCAGCCGCGCCGCCGCGCCCGCCTCGGGGGCGAGGCGGGCGTGCAGCACCGGGAGACCGGCGCTCGCGGCGCGGGCGCCGATTTCTTCACCCGGCGCCCCATTGCCGATCAGCAACAGTGCATCGGCGCGCTCGAATTGCGGTGCCAGCGGCGCGCGTAGCGGCCCCGCCGGCAGCACCAGCCCGTTGCCGACGCCCACCGCGGCATCGACCACCAGGATCGACAGGGATTTGCTGAGCGCCGGATTCTGGAAACCGTCATCCATGACCAGTGCCTCGGCGCCCAGCCGCTCGGCACCCAGCGCTGCGACCACCCGGTCGCGCCCGACGATGACCGGAGCGGTGCGCGCCAGCAGCAGCGGCTCGTCGCCGACCTCCGCGGAGGTGTGACGGTTGGGGTCGACGATGACTGGTCCGCGCAAGCTGCCGCCATAGCCTCGCGTCAGGAACACCGCCCGCCGTCCAAGCCCGCTGAGGCGGTGGGCGAGATGGATCGCAGTCGGGGTCTTGCCGGAGCCGCCGACCGTCGGATTGCCGACGCAGATCACCGGAATGCCGACATCGCGGCCCTCGCGCTTGAGCCGCGCGCTGGCATAGGCGCCGGCGAGCGCACTGAGCGGGGCGAGGAGGGAGGCTGCGGGGCTGCGCTCCCGTCGCCACCAGAATTCAGGCGCGCGCATGCTGGCCTTTCAACAGATCCCTGCCTCGGGACGGGTGCAGTAGGGGCTAGTGCCTCTCGAGCCGTATCTGCACTAGATAGGGATCGATTGCCGCCAATGTACGGTCCAGTGCGCCGCTGAGCGATGTGATCGTCGCCCGCGCCGCCTCGGTCATGCGCACCCGCGCGTCTTCCTCGTCGAGCAATCGCCGCACCGCCGCCGCCAGCGAGGGGGCGTCGGTCACTTTCGCGGCACCGCCCTCGGTGTCGAGACGGTCATAGACCGCCTCGAAATTGCCGATATGCGGGCCGTGGAGGATGGCCGCGCCGAGCTTCGCCGGCTCGATCGGGTTCTGGCCGCCGCGCGCCACCAGCGAGCCGCCGAGCAGCGCCACGGGGGCGAGGCTGTAGAACAGGCCGAGCTCGCCGATGGTGTCGGCGACATAGATCTGCGTCCCCCGATCGGGCAGATAGCCGTCGCTGCGCAGCACCGCCGGCACCTCCTCCCCGTTCGCCGCCTCGATGATGGCAGGCCCGCGCTGCGGATGGCGCGGCGCGATGATGGTGAGGAGGCCAGGGATTGCCTCGCGCAACCCCCTGTGCGCGGCGATCACCACCTCGTCCTCGCCCTCATGGGTGGAGGCGGCGACCAGCATCGGGCGCCCGCTCGTGGCCTGGCGCAAGGCGTCGAAGGCGGCCTCGTCCACCGGCGGCGGCGGCGCGTCGAATTTGAGGTTGCCGGTCACGGTGACGCGCGGAGCCCCGAGCTTGGCATAGCGCTGGCCGTCGCCCTCGGCCTGCGCGAGGCACAGATCGACCCGTGCGAGCAGGGCGCTGGCGCTGCGCGGCAGGCGGCGCCAGCTCGCAAAGGAGCGCGGCGACATACGGGCATTGACCAGCACGAGGGGCACCCGGCGGGCATTCACCTCGGTGATGAGGTTCGGCCACAATTCGGATTCGGCGAGCAGCACGAGGTTCGGCCGCCAGTGCCGGAGGAACCGCCGCAGGAACAGCGGGGAATCCAGCGGCACGAACTGGTGCACCGCCCCCGCCGGCAGGCGCTGCGCGGCGAGCCGGGCGGAGGTGACGGTGCCGGAGGTCAGCAGCACATGGAAGCCGCGCCCGCGCAGCCGGTCGATCAGCGGCAGCAGCGAGAGCATCTCGCCGACGCTGGCACCGTGCAGCCAGACCAGCGGGCCCTTCGGCCGTGGCGCCGCAGTCCGGCCGAAGCGCTCGTTCAGCCGCGCCGCATCCTCCTTGCCGCGCTTCAGCCGCGAGGCCAGGAGCAGCCGCGCGAACGGCGTCGCTACCCAGGCGGCGGCGCGATAGGCGGAGATCAGCGCGGTATTCGGGGCGCTAGCCATTGGGCGACCCGCGATGCGATCCTTGCTCCCCGGCTTTGGCCGGTGCTTCGCGAGTCATCGTCTTTGGTCTGCGCCCGACCAGCGCCTCGGCGCGGGCGGTGGCGACCTCGAGCTGGCGCTGGATCTCGCGGCGAGCGGCCTCCAGCGTCTCGGCATCGGCGTCCGCCGGCACCCGGACACCGTCGCCCGCCACCACCGCCGCGGTGCCGAACGGCAGATGGATCGCGGCGCGGTCCCAGCTCTTCGCCAGGATGCGGTAGCGGGTGGCGATGGCGACGGGATAGATGGGCCGGCCGGAATGCTTGGCGATGGTGACGACGCCGAGCCCGGCGATGCGGGCGATCTTCGGAATGTCCGCCGTCATCGCGACGTTGGTGCCTTCCTCCAGCGTGCGGATCATCTCCAGCGTCGCATTCAGCCCGCCCTTGCGGTTGGAATCGGTCACTTTCATCGCGCCGGAGCCGCGGATCGTGCCGATGCCAAGCGCCTCGGCGGCGATTGCGTTGACGTCCGCATCGGCGCTGCGGGAGATCATCACCTTGCCCCGGTGGTACGGCTTCACCAGGAACGGGGTGAGGAAATGCTGCCCATGCCAGAAGGTGAGGATCATCGGCAGCTCGGCGTCCGCGAGCTCGTAGAGGTTGGCCGGCTCCATCGTGACGCGCGAGGTGCGCCAGACGAAGCGCAGATACGCCGCCATGCTGCGCCCGAGCGCGAGGCGCACGCCGTGCGAGCGGCGCAGTCTACGCCAGAGGTCCATGGGGGCGCCGCTCAGCCGACGGGATTCGGCGTCGCATCCGGATCGAGCAGGCGGTGCAGATGTACGATGAAGTAGCGCATGTGCGCATTGTCCACGGTCTGCTGGGCCCGGCCCTTCCAGGCGGCGAAGGCGCTGGCGTAGTTCGGATAGATGCCGACGATGTCGAGCCCGGCGATGTCCTTGAAGGTCACGCCGTCAAGGCTCTCGAGCTCGCCGCCGAAAACGAGGTGCAGGAGCTGCGGGCTGGTCGTGATCTCAGTCATTCCGGGTTCCGTGTCCACCTGTGGCGAGCCGCTCCTCAATGCGCCGCCGCCACAATGAGCTTGTGCAGCGCGGCGCCGGCCGACACCAGGGCGCCATGACGCGGCACGGGCGCGTTATAGACGAGCGGGAGGCCGTCGAGCGTGGTGAGGCGGCCCCCTGCTTCGTGCACCAAAAGGTCGGCGGCGGCAAGGTCCCAATCATGCCCGTTGGGCGCGGCCAGGGCGGCATCGACCTCCCCCGACGCCACCCGCGCCAGCCGCAAGGCGAGCGAGCGGATCCGCGGCAGGCGGGTGAAGGGCACCTCGCCCATCAACTGGTCGACGAAATGCACTGGCCCGTCAATGCGTATACCGGGCAGCACCGCCGCCGGCGAGGCAGTGATCGGCAGTGCATTGCGGGTGGTGCCGCCGCCGGTGACGGCGACGAACAATTCGTCGGTCACCGGGGCGAACAGCGCCGCGGCGATCGGCCGCCCGTGCTCGACGAGGGCGACCGACACCGTCCAGTCCGCTCCGCCATGCATATAGGCCCGGGTCCCGTCGATCGGATCGACGATCCAGAGCCGCTCGCGGGCGAGGCGCGAGGGATCATCCGCGGTCTCCTCCGACAGCCAGCCATAGGAGGGGGCGAGCAGGGTCAGGCGCTCGCGCAGCATGGTGTCGACGGCGATGTCGGCCTCGGTCACCGGGGAATCCCCCGGCTTCGACCAGGATTTCACCCCGGTGCGGAACATCGCCACCGCCACCGCGCCGGCGGCGACCACGGCATCGGCGATATGGCGCGCGGCAATGGCGGGATCCGCCAGCGGATCGGGCAGCGAGGCCGCGCTATCGGCCGGCGATGTGGGTGAAGGATCGTCCATCCCGTGCGCATAAGCGGCGCACGCGCGCCGCGCAAGCGACTTCAGCCCTTTGAGGCGCAACACTTTGTCAAGCATGGCAGCGGGAAGGCCGGCGATACCGGGGGCGAAGAAACGGTCAACCATTTCCCTTAAGCCGGAAGGCAGACTTGGGGGCCATGATCGCCTCACGACCGGGGCCACAGAGCCACAACGACCGGCGGGGAGTGCTATGAGGCGTCATTCAGCAGTGGACGGGAGCCATCCCGTCCAGCCGGACCCTTATGTCCGAATCGAACGGCCGCACGCAGCCGATGCGTGGCCGGTCCGCTTCCACGATCGCGACGACGGCACGGACGCCGGCCTGCGCGCGGTGGAGCTCCATCCCGACCATATTGTGCTGCGCCGCCGCGTCGCCGGCATCCCGATGAAGCTGAGCCTCAGGGTCAGCGCCTGGCAGGGTGTCGCCGTTCGGCTGCTCGACGAGGAGGGCGAGGGCGTCGCGCTGGTGCTGGCGCATGCCGATCCGTCGCTGGAGATCCTGCTCTATTCTGCACCGACGCCCGATGATGTCGTCGCCGAGTGGCGCGGCTGGTCGGCCTTGCTCGGCTTGCCGATGCTGGTGACCCGGCTCGACGGCACGATCGAGGCGGCCTATCCGATGCTCGGCCGTCTTATCGTCGCCCGCACCATCCCGCGTCGCCGCCGCCGCGGCGCGCTGAAGCACCGCCGCCCGACCATCTTCATGCGCCGCGCCGCGACAAGACCGGGCAAGACGAATGTCGTCTATCGCGGCGAGAGCGAGATCAGCGCCCGGGATTGAGGGCGTTGCTCTGCTTCAACATCCTTCGAGGCCGCTTCGCGGCACCTCAGGATGAGGTTGTTCTTTACGCGACCTCATCCAGAGGTGTCGCCCCAGGCGGCCTCGAAGGATGCTCAGACAGAGCCGTCCCCCTCCACCTCGACCTTCCGGAACCGCGCCTTCACCGGGCGCCACTCGAAATCGGTGTGCGGGGTCTCGGCGAGGAAATCGTCGACTGCGCGGCGGACCGTCTGCCAGATCCGGCCGCGCGAATCGTAATCGTCGACGATCATCACCCCGCCGGGCTTCAACAGGCTCCACCAGCGCCTGACGTCTGCCAGGGTCGATTCATAATCGTGGCTGCCGTCAATATGCACGACATCGGCGGTAACCCCCGACTTGCGCATCACGATGGCGGCGTTCGCCGAATCCAGCGGCAGCGGAATGACGTGGCGGGAGAAGCCGTTGGCGACGATGTTCGACAGGAAGGTGTAGTACATCCGCGGATAGCCGTTCTCGAACCGCATGTCGGAACGGTGCATGTCCTTCATCCAGTGCTCGCTCGAGCCGAGCCAGGTGTCGACAGCGACCACGCAGCCGTCGATGCCGTGCTCGCGCAGGGTCGCCGCCATGGTCATGGTCGAAGCGCCCTTCCACACGCCGAGCTCGACCACGACGCGCGGCTTCTCGCGGGTCATGGTGTCGGTGAGGAAGATGTGGTCGGAGTTCCAGCCCTGGTCGTCGATCTCGCTGTCAGGGCGGAAATTCTCAAGCACGTCGTATCCGCGCCAGATCGCGGCGGACACCTCATCGAAAGCGCTCACGGAGGAAACCTCGTTCGCTGGAAGGGACGCGGGCGGAAAGGCGATCAGGGCGCCTCGGGATATTCGGTCAGGCCGTCGGCAAGGCACAGCCAGGGCTGCCGGGACGAGACCCATATATGCTCGGCCGGCTTGAACAGGCCGGGGTCGTCGAGTGACCCGGCAGTGATGCCCATGACCCCGGCGCTCTCGCGCAGCGAGAACAGCGTGGTGCCGCATTCCGGGCAGAAGCCGCGCTTCAGCGCCTCCGACGAGGGAAAGGTGCGCACCGGTCCCTCGATGGCGACGTCCTCGACGCGGAACAGCAGGCGCGCATTGAAGCTGGCGCCGATGGCGCGCTGGCACAGCCGGCAGTGGCAGATGCGCTCATTGACCGGCTCGGCGTCGCTCGCATAGCGCACGGACCGGCACAGACATCCGCCCTCATATCGCATCGGCATGGTCGAGGTCCCCAGTGAGGCCGGTCCCTCGAACTAGAGCCCTTTCCGTTCGGATGCAATCGGCCGCCCCGTCTCGATGAACCGGGTGCAACGACACGCGCGCACTCGCGCTCGGACGGTAACAGAGACCGTCGATCCTGCCGCACGCATGACGGTTGTCCAATGGTCAGGAAGGCGCGCTATGCTGTCGCCATTGTGTCCGCATCAGGGAGCGATGCCATGAGCCAGCGATCCGAGGTGCAGAACACCATTGAAAAGGTGGCCGCCGACAACGGGGTGAGCGAGGCTGCGGTGCAGGCGCTGTTCGACGCCCTGGTCGCCGGCGGCGGCACCATGGCGCAATTCAGCCATCCGGAACTCGGCGGAATGGGTCAGTGGTCGCGCGGCGGCATGCTGATGATCGGGGACATGTTCAATTATCAGCTGAAGGCCCGCGTCGATCATATCTGCTCGCAGCTCGCCGACCTCGCCTCCCAGCAGCACGCCATGCGACGTGACGCGCAAGGCTCAGGCGCTGGCAGGGGCTGGTGGCCCGAGGGGCTCGGGCTGCCGAGTTCGAGCGGTGCCCAGAACGACATGCGCTACGCCTTCTTCCCGGCGGAGCGGCGCCTCGCCATCAGCGATGGCGGCACGGTGACGGTCTATGACACGGACGATCATCTGATCTCCGGCGTGTCGCAGCAACAGTCGGGTTCCCGGAGCGTCGCCTTCACCAGCCAGAAGGGCGAGGTGAGGCTGCAGGACCTTCGGCAAGTGTCGCGGGGCGGGGACGAGGCGCGGGCGCCGCAGCCGACCCTCGGCGCCGAACGCCCCCGTCCGGAGACCGCGCCCGCCGATGACGTCCTGCGCAAGATCGAAGGGCTTTCCGAACTGCTCAAGAAGGGCCTCCTCACCGATGACGAATTCCGGACCAAGAAAGCCGAATTGCTCGCGCGGCTCTGATCCGCCTGCCGGATCCGGCGAACGGGCCGCGTCAGCGCATGAGGCCCGCCGATCGGAGCGCGTCCTCGATCACCTTGCGGATGCCCGATGCACGCATCCGGTTATCAGGACGCTGCAAGCCCGCCGGAGCGTACTCCCCGATCCTATGGGGGACCGGACCGTCCGATTGGCGCGGACGCGGGTCGAGCGCGGCCGGATGGAGCACCTCCTGCTCCGCAATCCCCCAGAATTGCGCGAGGCGAAGCGTCGAGGAGATGCCGACGTCGAGTATATAGGGGCCGGCCTCGCCGAGATGTTCCTCACCCCGTGCATTGATCGGCAGGCCGTGGCCCATGCCGGTGATGCTGTATTCCTCGATGACCTCGCGGCCCTCGTGATCGCTCCAGATGCGGCGGGGAAAGCCGTGATCCACCGTTACGCGCGGCCCATCGTCGAGATCGTGGAGCGCTGCCCACAAAGCGGTCAAGGCGCGCATATTGGCGGCGGTGACGGTATGGTCCGCCGTGCCATGCCAGACCGAGAGGCGCGGCCACGGACCCTTGTGAGGAGATGCCTGACGCACCTTCTCCAGGAGAGCGGCCTTCGTCGGCATCCCCAGTCCGCGCATCCGGTCGAACGCCTCCGGAATGGTCGAGGCGCTGCCATAGGGAAGACCGGCGATGATGCCGCCGGCGGCGAACACCTCCGGATAGGTCGCGAGCATCACCGCCGCCATGGCGCCGCCCGCCGACAGGCCGGTCACGAAGATGCGCGAGCGGTCCAGATCCTCGCGCTTGACGAGGGCCTCCACCATCTGCCGGATGGAAAGCGCCTCGCCACCACCTCGATTTATGTCCGCCGGCACGAACCAGTTGAAGCAGAGGTTCGGGTTGTTCGCGCGCTGCTGCTCGGGGAAGAGCAGCGCGAAGCCCTCGCGGTCGGCCAGCCGCGACCAGCCGGAGCCATTGTCGTAGTCGCCTGCCGTCTGCGTGCAGCCGTGCAGCACCACCACGAGCGGCGCCTTCGGCGGCAGATCGGCCGGAACGTAGCATCGCGCCCGAAGCGCTCCCGGATTGGAGCCTACAATGGCGAGATCGCGCAGCCGGTCGGGGCGCGCATTGGCGGCATGGGGGAAATCGAGAGCCTTGAGACGGAACCTGGGCAGGCCGTTCAGGGGAGGGGTCATTTTCATGTTGCGTGCTCCGCGGCTAACCGCGGAAGTGCGCAGCCGTACCCGTCAACTGACCCTATATAGGCGCCTTGCTGCACTGCACAATGACCGGCATGGATGAAGCCGACCTGTGGTCCGGATTGAACGGCCTGGAACATGTTCCAATCGCTGGAGTCTTCCAACTCCTGCGGAACATGCTCTGGGCGAAGCGATTTTGGGGATCTACCTGGTACAGCTGGGTGGGCTCGAACCACCGACCTCCGGTTCCACAGACCGGCGCTC
The DNA here is from genome assembly GCA_029266425.1 of Xanthobacteraceae bacterium. GTDB lineage: Bacteria > Pseudomonadota > Alphaproteobacteria > Rhizobiales > Xanthobacteraceae > Ancylobacter. The sequence goes on along the minus strand of JAQSWY010000012.1, from coordinate 68,896 downwards.
TAACCAACTGAGCTACAGCTGCATGCCAGAACGGCGCGGAACCTACGCAAGCCGACCCGGCTTTGCAAGGCCGATGCGTCACATTCCACGGCCGCGATCATACCATGGCATGGTTCCTGTATGCAGGAGGCGGTGGCCGGACTTCTGCACCCTACTCTTGCGACCTCATCCCGAGGTGCTCGCGCACCGAGCCTCGAAGGGTGCTGCAGCAGATGGGCCAACGGGTTGAGCATCCTTCCAGGCCCGGCTGTTGCCGGGCACCTCAGGATGAGGTTGTTCTATGAGCCGAGCAAGAATTCCGGGAGCCAATCATGAATGCGAAGCCGCCGGCGACGGACCTTGGAGCCCCTGAAGCGGGAGCTTCGCAACTGGGCGCCTTTCTCGACGCCACGCTCGCCGTGGCCGGGCTGCCGCTGGAGGCCGAGCTGCGCGGGCGTGTGCTGATGCATCTCGGCATCGCCGCCGGGATGGCCGATCTGGTGCTCGGCTTCCCGCTGCCCGACGAGGCCGAGCCGGCCCCGGTGTATCAGCCGTGAGCGCCGTGGCACTGGACGAGGCGGCATCCCAGCTTTTGGCAAAGGATTCCGCGCTCGCCATCGCGGCAGCGGTTCGCGACGGCAGGGTCAGCGCCCGTGCCGTCATCGAGGCGACGCTGGCGCGCATCGCGGCGGTCAATCCCGTGCTCAATGCCTTCACCGCGGTCACCGCGGAGCGCGCGCGCGCCGAGGCCGACGCAGTGGACCGCGCGCGGGCGGAGGGCAGGGCGTCCGGCGCGCTCGCCGGCGTGCCCTTCGCGGTGAAGAACCTGTTCGATCTCGAGGGCCTCCCGACTCTGGCCGGCTCGAAGATCAATCGCGACCATCCCCCCGCCACCCGCGACGCGGCCCTGGTGGAGAAGCTCACCGCTGCCGGCGCGGTGTGCGTCGGCGCCCTGAACATGGGCGAATACGCCTATGATTTCACCGGCGAGAACCTGCATGACGGCCCCTCGCGGAACCCGCACGACACGGCGCACATGGCGGGCGGTTCGTCCGGCGGCTCGGGCTCGGCGGTCGGCGGGCGCATGGTGCCGCTCGCGCTCGGCTCCGACACCAATGGCTCGATCCGGGTGCCGTCCTCCTTCTGCGGCACATTCGGGCTGAAGCCGACCTATGGTCGGCTGTCGCGGGCGCGCAGCTTCCCCTTCGTCACCAGCCTGGACCATCTCGGGCCCTTCGCCCGCAATGTCGCCGACCTCGCCGCCGCCTATGACGCCATGCTCGGCCATGATCCGGACGATCCGGCCTGCGCCCAGGTGACGGCGGCCCCGAGCTCGCCGGCGCTGGCGCACGGTGCGGAGGGCCTGCGCATCGCCGTGCTCGGCGGCTGGTTCGCGCGGCAGGGGACCGGGCAGGCCTATGAGGCAGTGGCGCGCGCCGCCTCTGCACTGGGCGCGACGACAACCGTCGAGCTGCCCGAGGTCGAGCGCGCCCGCGCCAGCGCCTATCTCATCACCATGGCGGAGGGTGCGGCGCTGCATCTCGGCCGGCTGCGCGAGCGCGGCCCGGACTTCGATCCGGCGGTGCGCGAGCGCCTGCTGGCGGGGGCGGTGCTGCCCGCCTCTTGGGTCATCGAGGCGCAGAAGTTCCGCCGCTGGTATCGCGACCGGGTGCTGGAGATCATGGGCGACTGGGACGTGCTGATCGCCCCGGCGACGCCGGTGCCGGCCCCCCGGATCGGCCAGCAGAGCTTCGTGCTCGACGGCAAGGAGATGCTGGTGCGGCCGAATATCGGCATCTACACCCAGCCCATCTCCTTCATCGGCCTGCCGGTGGTGGCGGCGCCGATCCCGACGCCGGGTGAACTGCCGATCGCGGTCCAGCTCATCGCGGCGCCGTGGCGCGAGGATGCGGCGTTGCGCGCGGCGGCAGCGCTGGAAGCGGCAGGGGTCGCGTACGCGCCGACGCCGGTGGTGTAGCGGGTTTCATCCCGGTACGACGTCGTCCCCGGGCTTGTCCCGGGGACCTCGGCCTCGGATGCGCTGTCAGGAATCGAGATCCCCGGCACAAGGCCGGGGATGACCATCGTTGGGGATGCCGGCCACCTCACGCCGCCCGGCTCACCTCCACCGTCACATGCGACAGCTCGTGCAGATGCGCGAGCCTCGCCTTGTAGTCGGCGGGCGGCTTCGGCTCCGGCGAGGCGACGGCGACGATGGCGGCGTGATGGCCTGGGCCGACCTGCCAGACGTGCAGATCGGTGACAGTCTCGCCGGTGATGGCCGCGCCCTCGCCCTCGATGGCGGCGCGGATCTCGCCGGGCAGTTCCTCGCGCTCGGGCACATAATCCACCAGCACGCCGCCGGCGTCGCGCATCAGGCCCCAGGACCAGCGGGCGATGACCAGCGCGCCGACGATGCCGATCGCCGGATCCAGCCACAGCCAGCCATAAACGCTGCCGGCGGTGAGCGCGGCGATGGCGAGGACGGAGGTCAGCGCGTCCGCCAGCACATGCAGATAGGCGGCGCGGATGTTGCTGTCCTGGGTGTGACCGCGCTGAGCGTGCCCATGATCATGCCCGTGATCGTGATGGTGCCTGTGATCGTGGCCGTGATGATGGTCATGGTCGTCCTTCAGGAGCCAGGCGCAGAGCAGGTTCACGGCAAGGCCGATCACGGCGACGAAGATCGCTTCGCCGAAGGCGATCGGCACCGGGCTGGTGAGGCGCAGCAAGCTCTCCCAGGCGATCAGCAGCGCGATGAGGGCGAGCACGATGGCACTGGCAAAGCCCGCCAGCTCGCCGACCCGGCCGGTGCCGAAGGTGAAGCGCGGATCATGCGCGTGCCGCCGGGCGAAGCGATAGGCGAGCGCGCTGATCAGCAGCGCGCCGGCGTGGGTGGACATGTGCCAGCCATCGGCGATCAGCGCCATGGAGCCGAACAGGCTGCCGCCGGCGATCTCCGCCACCATCATGACGGTGGTGAGCGCGATCACCAGCCAGGTGCGGCGCTCATTGCGGGCATGGTCTTCCCCGAGGAAGAAATGGCTGTGCGGAGCGACGCCGTGCGCCGAGGTGTTGTCGGTCATCTCATCCTGCCTGAGCGTCTATTTGAGATAGGTGCGCACCACTTCGATCAGTTCGGCGGCGCCTTGCGCCTTTTCCGGATCGGGCTCGCGCGCCGGATCGACGACGTGGTGGCGGATATGGTCCTCGACCAGCTCGACGGTGAGCCCGTTGACCGCCCCGCGTACCGAGGCGACGAGCTGGAGCACGTCGGTGCAGCCGATCTCCGCCTCCAGCGCCCGTTCCACCGCCTCGACCTGCCCCTTGATGCGACGCACCCGGGCAAGCAGGCGGTTCTTCTCCTTGATGGTGTGCGACATGGATATAATATAGGGGGGTACCCTATATTGGGCAAGAGGGCGCGTCGCCGTCATCCGGACGGGCCTCAGGCCCGAGCCGGGATCGCGTGACGAATTGGGCGCACTATGGTCACGCGATCCCGGCTCTCCGCTTCGCTGCGGCCGGGATGACGAGTGATGGGGATGCCGTCAGTAGGGGAGAGCCCTCAATCCCGCCGGAACGCCACGTTCGCCACGAACCCCACCGCCAGTGCGCCCAAGGCGGTGACCAACCCGTAGAGCCAGGCATGGTCGCGGGCGGCGGTCGCGACCGTCTGCTCGAAATCGACTTTGGCGACCTCGAGCGTGGTCGTGCCTTGCTTGACCATCTCGCCGCCGGCGAAGATCTTCACCACCACGTCATAGGTGCCGACCGGCGCCGTGCCGGGGATCGGGATGGTGCTGCGGAACACCCGCGGGGCGATGAACTCGACCCCCGTCGGGCGCTCGTAATAGAGCCCCTGCGCCTGCTTCACGCGCAGGAACGCCTGCCGGAACGGATCGTCCTGGACCACGTCGGCATAGTCGGTGGCGAGGCGTTGCAGAAGGTGGTTGTTGGCGAAGCCCGCCTGCTCCTGCCGAAGCACGTCGGGCGGCGCCATCAGCGCCGGCTCGCGATTGCTGAGCACAGCGAGATAGGACGGCGCGGCGAGGAAGGTGCGGCTCTCGGTGTTCATCCACAGCCCGAGCACGCGCTGCTTGCGCCAGGTGACGAAGCGCGCCTTCGGCCCGCGCACGGTGACGACGACGTCATAAGGGTGGTCGGGGCTCGCCATGCCGTCGCGCTCGATCACCCCGAACAGCGCGATCGGCTCGCCGGCAAAGCTGGAAGTGATGGTGACCCGCGGCTTGGAGAGCGAGAGCACCAGCTCCTCGGCGCGCGCCGGGCCCGCCGCAAGGAGCAGGGCGATGAGCGCGACGAGCCTCATCGCGTACCTCCGTCCATTGTGACGGCATAGAGATCGGCCGGGCGGGAGGTCTGGTCGATGGCGACGCGGATGCCGACCGAGAGCACCAGTATGCCGAGCAGCAGGCGCAGATTCTCCGCCTTCATCGACTGCCCGGCGCGGGCGCCGAATTGCGAGCCGATGGTACCGCCGACCATCAGCACCAGGCCGAGCACGGCGTCGACCGTCTGGTTCAGCACCGCGTGCATCAATATCGCCGCCAGCATGGTGGCCAGCGTCAGCATCAGCGAGGTGCCGACCGAGATCAGGGTCGGCACGCGCAGGAGGTAGATCAACGCCGGCACCAGCAGGAAGCCGCCGCCAATGCCCATCAGCGCGCCGAGCAGGCCGATGGAGAAGCCGATCGCGACCACCGGGATCACCGACACATAGAGCCGTGACTGGCGGAACCGCATCTTGAAGGGCAGGCGCAGGAACCAGGCATGCGTGCCGGGCCGGCGCACCTCCGCCGTCTCGCCGCGCCAGTTGCGTATCAGCGCGCGCAGGCTCTCGGTCACCATCAGCGTGCCGATGGTCCCGAGCAGCGTGATGTAGGAGACGGCGATGACGAGATCGAGCTGGCCGTAGCGGCGCAGCACCATGAAGGCGAGCACGCCGCCGAGCGTTCCCACCATGCCGCCGCTGAGCAGCACGCCGCCCAGCTGATAGTCGACGAGCCGCCGCCTTCGATAGCTCAGCACGCCGGAGAAGGACGACGCCGCCATGTGGGTGGAGACGCTGGCGACCGCGACGGCCGGCGGCACGCCGAGGAAGATCAGCAGCGGCGTCATCAGGAAGCCGCCGCCCACCCCGAACATGCCCGAGATGAATCCCACCGCGATCCCCATGGCGAGGAGGGTGAAGATGTTCACGGGGAGTTCGGCGATCGGCAGGTAGATCGTCACGCGAGGCGGCCTTTGCTCCCGCGAGTGCGATGCGGGAGACGCCCCATAGCAGGATTTTGCTAAATGACGGTGGAAATTGGAGGTGGCGCGTTGCCGGAGCATCCTTCGAGGCCGGCCCTTGGCCGGCGCCTCAGGATGAGGTCGCGCTCAACGGACCGCCTCATCCTGAGGTGCCGCCGCAGGCGACCTCGAAGGATGCTCAAGCAGCGCATCACTTCGTAACCGCCATGAAATTCGTTTGTATAGTAATTCTATTGTAGTAGCCGGCTGTTACATCAATTTCGCAGCAAATCTTTATTTTTGAGTGCCGCAGCGAAAAAGGAAGATTAGGTCAGATAGTCTGACTTAACCTTACGGGGCGCCATGCTAGCGTACCGCCGTCAACGGGCCCGAACGAGGCTCGAAACGCATGCTTTGGGAGGAATACACATGACTTACAACCGGCGCCGCAGGCAGCCGGCAGCTTTGCTGCTGGCATCGACCATGCTTGCCACAGTGCTGATCTCGGGCGGGGCTCCGACATCAGCGGTGGCGCAAGCAACCGACAATATGGAGAAGCTCTCCAACTTCCAGTCGACCGGCGCGTCGATGGATATGGAGACGGTGCCGCAGACCGGGCCCAAGGCGGAGGCCCTGAAGAAGACGCTCGCAGGCATCAAGCTGCCCGACGGCTTCAAGATCTCGCTCTATGCCATCGTGCCGGATGCGCGCGAAATGGCGGTCGGGCCGACCACCGGCGTCGTCTTCGCCGGCACCCGCAAGAACCGGGTCTGGGCGGTGACCGACCGCGACAAGGACCGCGTCGCCGACGAGGTGAAGGTCTTCGCGCCGTCGGTGAGCTTCAAGATCCCCAACGGAGTGTGCTTCTCGAAGGACGGTTTCCTGTTCGTCGTCGAGCAGAACCGCGTGCTGCTCTTCCCGGCCGCCGAATTCTTCTATGAAGGGCCGGACGTTGCCGCCTTCAGCGTGGTGAAGCAGGGCGACCTCATTCCGAAGTCCGAGGAATCCTACAACCACACCGCCCGTGTCTGCGACATCGGACCGGACGACAAGCTCTACATCACCCTTGGCCAGCCCTTCAACGTGTTCGCCCAGGAGAAGTTCGAGCTCTATCAGAAGACCGGCATCGGCGGCATCGTGCGCATGGATCGCGACGGCAAGAACCGCGAAGTCTATGCTTGGGGCGTCCGCAACTCGGTCGGCATGGACTTCAATCCGAAGGACAAGACCTTGTGGTTCACCGACAACCAGGTGGACGGCATGGGCGATGACATCCCCGCGGGCGAGCTCAACCGCGCGGTGAAGGCCGGCCAGACCTTCGGCTTCCCCTATTATGGCGGCGGCACCACCCGCACCGTCGAATACAAGGACCAGACCCCGCCGGCGGATTCGGTGAAACCGCAGGTCGAGATGACCGCCCACGCCGCGGATCTCGGCATGGTGTTCTACAATGCCAACCAGTTCCCGGCGCGGTATCGCGGCGGCATCTTCTCGGTGCAGCACGGCTCCTGGAACCGCACCAAGCCGGTCGGAGCGCGGGTGATGTTCACCCGGCTGAACGATGACGGCACGGCTGCGGGCTCCGAGCCCTTCGCCGAGGGCTGGCTGACGGCGAATGGCGAATATCTCGGCCGGCCGGCGTCGGTGGCGGTGCTCAATGACGGCTCGCTGCTGGTGTCGGACGACTCGTCGGGCGCCATCTACCGTATCTCCTACGGCAATAACTGACACTGAAGAAGAACGCCCGCCGCTGAAAGGCGGCGGGCTTTTGCGCCGGGAAACGCCATGATCGTACGTCTGATGCCGCCGCTCGCCGCGGCGGCCCTGCTTTTCTGTACGCCTGCGCTCGCTGCGGACGCTGCCGCCGGCAAGGCCAAGGCTTCCGCCATGTGCGCGGTGTGCCATGGTGCGGACGGCCTCTCCCAGCACCCGGAGGCGCCGAACCTTGCCGGCCAAGTGGAGATGTATGTCGCAAAATCGCTGGAGGAGTTCCGCTCCGGCAAGCGGCAGAACGAGATGATGACGATCGTCGTCAAGGATCTCAGCGACGACGACATCGCCAATCTCGCCGCCTGGTACGCCTCGATGCAGATCAGCGTGAAGACGCCCTGAGGGGCTGACCTCACCCATCCGGATCTCCCTCATCCCCGGGCTTGACCCGGGGACCCAGCCCGCCCGCATACAGCCGGCCGAAGTCTGGGTGGCCGGGTCAAGCCCGGCCATGAGGACGGGAAGGGTGTTCGTTCCGGGTGGCAGAGGCGAACTGCCCCGCAAGCGCCACCAGCAGCGCCTCGAGCGCGCGCAGCAGCGCCGGCAGCGCAAGGCGGCTGCGGTTCGGGCGCGGAATGTGCACGAACACCGCAAGGCGTGGCCGGCCGGTCGCGCGGGAATGCCGGTAGGCACCATAGGCCAGCGCGTTGCAGATGTAGCGTCCGGCATCGCGCGAGGCGCGGGCTGGAACCCCCGTGAGCTGCAGCGCCCGCACCAGGCTCACCGCCTGCGCCCGGGCGCCGATCGCATCCGGACCAGACGCATCGAGCCGCCGCGAGGTCGGGCGCCGGCGCAGCGCATCGGGGAACCCACCGGCGCGGTTCACGGCCAGCGTCTCGACGCAGACCTGTCGGCGCCTGCCTGCGAGGCCGATCATCAGCACGATGTCGGGCTGCTCCCGATCCAGCGCTTGGGCGAAGCCCTCCGCCGCTTCCCATGTGGTCGGCAGGACCTCAGCGGTGAGCGCCAAGCCGGCGAGCGCCGGCCGGCGGCGCCGCGCCAGCGCCTTCGCCAGCGCGCCGGAAGGATTGCTCGGCGCGCCGGGAAAGCGGCCGAAGCCGGTGATGAGCACGCGGGTCTGCCTGACCATGCGGGGAAGACTAGCGCGAAAGGCTCAGGGTTGGTCAGGCCCGGCGCCGTCCGGCTTGGCCATCAGCGCGGTATTGAGCGCCTGAGCCAGCTCGTTGAGCTGGAACGGCTTCGAGAGCCGCGGCACGTGCCGCCACTCGGCCGGGATCGCGCCGTCATCATAGCCGGTCGAGAACACGACGGGGATGCCACGCTCGAGCAATGCTGCAGCAATGTCATAGCTGTGCTTGCCGCCGAGATTGAGATCGAGCACGGCGATATCGATGGCGGCGTGGGACGCGGCGACGAAGGCGAGCGCCTCCGGGGCATTGCTGCGGGTACCGGCGACGCTGCCTCCGAGTTCCTCGATCATCGCCTCGATCATCATCGCCACGAGCGATTCGTCCTCGACGATGAAAATGCGGCGGTGCTTGTGGACAAGACTCGGGTCGGGCTCGGTGTTCACGTCGGTTCCTGCATGAGCGGGGGCGAGGAATCCGGCGTCCCCGCTGAGCGCAGCCTAGAGCCAGCCGGCAGTGTGGCACCATGATTTGATAGGAGCACAGCGAATTTTTATTCGCAGTGTGGCGGTTTTTTCAGCGGGGAAACCGATGGCTGGGCGGATCGATCCGGGTTCCCGCGCGTTTATGAGCAGCTAGCAACCTGCCCGCCCGACGGGGCGGTCGACGTGGTCATGCAACGGAGGCAAGTGATGAATTGGGATCGGATCGAAGGTAACTGGAAGCAGGTCAAGGGCCAGGTGCGCCAGCAATGGGGCAAGCTCACGGAGGACGATCTGGAACGCATGAAGGGCAACCGCCAGGAGCTCGAAGGCAAGCTCCAGGAGCGCTACGGCATCGCCAAGGACGAGGCCAATCGTCAGATCGACGAATGGGCGAACCGCTTCAAGATGTGATGTGGATCAACGTCGTCGCCTGGCCGGTGACTGACGTCAAACCCCTCTCCGGCGACGGGGAGGGGTTCTTCATTTTGCCTTTGTGCAAATCAGGTCGTCATTCCCCGGCCTCGTGCCGGGAATCGAGATGGCCGGCACAAGACCCGCCGTGACGCCGGGTTGGGGCTTTGCTACCCGCCATGCGCGAACTTCCAATAGAGCTCGCGCGCGCGGCGGAAGAACGGGCCCGCCTGCAATTCGCGCTGCTCGATGCGGGTGATCGGGGCGACCTTGGAGTAGTTGCCGGTCGAGAAGATCTCGTCCGCCTCGCGGAAATCCTTCCAGCTCAGTGTCGCCTCCACCACCGGCACGCCGGCCTCGCGTAAGAGGCCGATGACGCGGTTGCGGGTGATGCCTGCGAGGAAGGTGCCGTTAGCGGCCGGCGTCAGCACGACGCCGTCGCGGGCGAGGAAGAGATTGGCGGTGGCGAGCTCCGCCACGTTGCCGAGCATGTCGCACAGCACGGCATTGTCGAAGCCGCGTCCCTGCGCCTCGACGAGCGAGCGCGCATTGTTCGGATAGAGGCAGCCGGCCTTGGCATCGGTGGTGGCGCATTCGATGGTCGGGCGCCGGAACGGGGACAGGGTGATGGCGGTGCCGCGGCCGGGATCCGGCATCGCCGCCTCATAGAGGCTGAGGCACCAGCGGGTCGAATCGGGGTCGGCATCGACGGTCACCACGCCCCCTGCCTCGGCCCAGTACATCGGGCGGATATAGAGCGCGGCATCGTGCGCGAAGCGCTTCAGGCCCTCGTCGGTCAGCTCCAGCCAGTTCTCGACGGAGACCAGCGGGCGCAGCCCCATGGCGATGGCGGAGCGATTGACCCGCATGCAGTGCAGATCGAGGTCCGGCGTCACGCCCTCGAAGGCGCGCGCGCCATCGAACACCGAGGTGCCGAGCCAGGCGGCATGGGTGCGCACGCCCATGATCGGGAGATTACCTTCGTGCCAGGCGCCATTGAAGAAAGTCCAGGTTTTCGACCAGCCGGGATCGCCCATCGGCACGCACTCCACGATGAAAGGTGGAGCACAATAGCGCGGCTCGGGGGCATTGAAACGGGCCCAAAGTCGTCGACCCCACACGCCGGAAATCCGGCATGCAGGGTCGACCCGGCACGTGCCCCCCGGCCGTGCCGATACTTCGACATCAGTGGTCCGGTTGAAGGCGCCCCAGCGGCGCCCGGATCACTGCGTCAGGATCGCGGAGGTGACGAACACCTTGTCGCCTGCGCGGGCGATCTCGGTCGCGACCGGAACGCCGCCTTCCTCGCGCGGCACCGAAATGGTCAGCTTCTGGCCCGGTGCCAACGTGCCGACGAAGCGCACGGGCTGGCCTTCGCCGTCGGCAAGGGTGGCGACGACGCGGTAGCCGTCACGCTCGACGGTGTAATAGGCGACGCCCTTTACGCCATCGATCTCGATCGCATGCGGTTCGGCCGGCTGCAGCTCGGCGGCATCCGCCCCCTGGTCGAACAGCACGCTGATGGCGACGGCCGCCGCGATGAGCAGCATGCCGCCGAGGAGGATGGATTTCTTCATCATCGTAGTAGCTCCGGTAAGGCTTTGCGGAGCAGCGCCCCCTCAGTCGCTGCGAGCAATGATGAAGTTTTAGGACCTTGGCGCTGAACGCCTTCTGACACGCGCGTTCAGGCAGGATTCATAAAAGTTGCGCGGCAGAACAGAAATTGTGCCGCGCTTTTCGGTGCGCTCGCGCAAGTTTCGTGCGTTTGGAGGTATCTGCGGCTTCAGCATCCTTCGAGGCTCGCTGGCGCTCGCACCTCAGGATGAGGTGGTTACCAAGAACGACGCCATTCCGAAGGGGCCCGGCAAAGCCGGGCCTCGAAGGATGTTCCCGCGACTCACCCCGCCAGCGCCGCGAGGATCCGCACCCAGCTCCGGATGCCCTTATGGAAGCACGTGAGGTCGTATTTCTCGTTGGGCGAATGGATGCGGTCGTCGTCGAGCGAGAAGCCGACCAGGAGCGTGTCCTGGCCGAGTTGCTTCTTGAAGTGACCGACGATCGGGATCGAGCCGCCGCCGCCGATGGTCACGCTCGCCTTGCCCCATTCCTCGGTCAGCGCCGTCGCGGCCCTGGCGAGGTCCGGGCTGTCATGATTGACCGCCACCGCGCGGTTGCCCTCGCCGCCACGGAATTCCACCGAGCAGTCGACCGGGATGCGGGTACGGATAAAGGCCCGCACCGCCTCGCGCACATGGGCCGGATCCTGGTCGGCGACCAAGCGGCAGGAGATCTTGGCCGTGGCAATGGAGGGGATCACCGTCTTGGCGCCCTCGCCGACATAGCCGCCCCACATGCCATTGACCTCGAAGGTCGGACGCGCGCTCGTCAACTCCATGATGGAGCGGCCCTGTTCGCCGGAAGGGACCGCGAGGCCGATAGGCCCGAGGAACTTCTCCGGCGTCAGGCCCAGCCCCTCCCATTGCGCCTTCACCTCGTCGGGCGTCTCGCGGACATCGTCATAGAAGCCGGGAATGGTGACGCGGCCGGTCTCGTCATGCACGTCCGCGATGATCTTCGACAGCACGTGCAAGGGGTTGCGGGCCGCGCCGCCATAATAGCCGGAATGCAGGTCGCGGTTCGCGCACTTGACCACGATCTCGTCATGGACGAGGCCGCGCAGCGACACGGTGATCGCCGGGGTCTCGGCGTCCCACATATTGGTGTCGCACACCAGGGCGACATCGGCAGCGAGCGTCTCCCTGTTGGCGGCGACGAAGCCGGGAGTATTGATCGAGCCGGATTCCTCCTCGCCCTCCAGCAGGAAGGTGACGTCGACCGGGAGCGTGCCGGTCACCGCCAGATAGGCCCGGCAGGCCTCGACGAAGGTCATCACCTGGCCCTTGTCGTCCGCCGTACCGCGGCCGACGATGCGGGTCTTGCCGTCGGCGCCCGTGACCAGCGCCGGCTCGAAGGGCGGCGTGTTCCACAAGTCCAGCGGGTCGACCGGCTGCACGTCGTAATGGCCGTAGAACATCACCCGCTTGCTCGCTCCGAAATCGCTCCGGGCGGTGACGATCGGGTGACCCGGCGTCTCATTGAGCTGCGCGGCGAAGCCGAGCCCGGCGAGATCGTCCGCGAGCCACTGGCCGGCGCGCCGGCACTCGGCGGCAAACGCGCTGTCGGTGGAGATGGAGGGGATGCGCACAAGCGCGAACAGCCGCTGCAGGCTGGCATCGAGATTGGCGTCCACGCTTGCCAGCACGCGTTCGAGATCGGCCATGGCCGGGTTCCTTTTTCATTTTGGGATGCGTCATCCCGGACGGCCGTCAGGGCCGATCCGGGATCGTATGAAATTGGAGAGCGATCCCGGCTCTCCGGCTTCGCCCTCCGGCCGGGATGACACCCGGAGGAGGGGAAATCACCGCCGGCTTATGCCGCCGAGCACGCCGCGCAGGATCGCTCGGGTGATCTGGTTGGTGACCTGGCTGGTCACTGAGCGCGCCACCTGCCGGGTGACCTGCTCGCCGATCGTCATGCGGCCGCGGCTGCGCCCGCTCCCCGACGACGAGCCGCCGAATATGCCGCCGAGCACGCTGTCGAGCAGGCCGCCGCCGGCCGCGTCCGCCTCCGCCGGCTGCTGCGAACCGCCTTGGTTTGCTGGGTTTGCCGCGGCGCCGGCCTCGCCCGCCTTGTCCGCTGCCGCCTGGGCGCGCTTGGCGAGCTGCTCATAGGCGGAATCGCGGTCGATCGCCGTGTCGTAGATGCCCTTCACCGGGCTGTTGGCGATCGCTGCCGCGCGCAGTTCCGGCGTCACCGGGCCGACCCGCGCGGAGGGCGGGGCGATCAGCGTGCGCTCGACGATGGAGGGCGTGCCGTTGCCCTCCAGCATCGAGACCAGCGCCTCGCCCTTGCCGAGCTCGGTGATGACCTGGACTGTGTTGAGCTTTGGATTGGGCCGGAAGGTGTCGGCGGCGGCCTTGACCGCCTTCTGGTCGCGCGGGGTGAAGGCGCGCAGCGCGTGCTGCACCCGGTTGCCGAGCTGCGCCAGCACGCTGTCCGGCACGTCGAGCGGATTCTGCGTCACGAAATAGACACCGACGCCCTTGGAGCGGATCAGGCGGACGACCTGCTCCACCTTCTGCAGCAGCGCCTTCGGCGCCTCGTCGAACAGGAGGTGCGCCTCGTCGAAGAAGAACACCAGCTTCGGCTTGTCCGGATCGCCGACCTCGGGCAGTTCCTCGAACAGTTCCGAGAGCAGCCACAGGAGGAAGGAGGCATAGAGCTGCGGGCTCGACATCAGCTTGTCGGCGGCGAGGATGTTGATGGTGCCGTAGCCATTGCGCGGATCGATGCGCATCAGGTCGGAGATCTTCAGCGCCGGCTCGCCGAAGAACTTGTCGGCGCCTTGGTTCTCCAGCACGAGGAGGGCGCGCTGGATGGCGCCGACCGTCGCCGGCGCGACATTGCCATAGGTCGTGGTCAGGCTCGCCGCGTTCTCCGCGATGAAGGCGAGCATCGCACGCAGGTCCTTCAGGTCCAGCAGCAGCAGGCCCTGCTCGTCGGCGACGCGGAAGACGACGTTCAGCACGCCTTCCTGGATCTCGTTGAGGTTCATCAGCCGCGCCAGCAGGAGCGGGCCCATCTCCGAGACCGTGGCGCGCACCGGGTGGCCCTGCTCGCCGAACAGGTCCCAGAAGATCACCGGGAACTCGTCCGGCTCATATTCGAGGCCGATCTCGGCGCAGCGCTTCAGGATCCAGTCCTGGCCCTCGCCGGGCATGGAGACGCCGGAAAGATCGCCCTTGATGTCCGCCGCGAACACCGGGACGCCGGCGCGGGAAAAGCCCTCGGCAATGGTCTGCAGCGTCACCGTCTTGCCGGTGCCGGTGGCGCCGGTGGCGAGGCCGTGGCGATTGGCGAGCTTGAGCGTGAGATATTCCGGCTGCTCGGCTTTGCCGACAAAGATCATGCCGTCAATGTCGCCGGACATGCGATTCTCCTCAACTTGGCCTCAACCCGTCCGCCTATAGAGCGCAGGCGGAGAGGGTTTCGCAAGCGGGGCGCGGATGCTCGGCTTCAACATACTTCGAGGCGCGCTGACGCTTGCACCTCAGGATGAGGTCGCTGGAAGAACCACGTCATCCTGAGGTGCCGGCCAATGGCCGGCCTCGAAGGATGCTCGCCCAGGCACCCCCGAACATCCTCGCACTTGCCTTCCCCGCCAATGCGCGCGATTTCAATGGAAACCCATCAGGTGCCGCCATGCTTGCCGTGCAGAAGCCGAAGACCCGCATATTCGACGCCCGCGGCCGCGCCCTCTCCTATGAGAGCCAGACGCTGATCATGGGCATCCTCAATGTGACGCCGGACAGCTTCTCCGATGGCGGGCGCTCGGTCGCCGTGCACGACGCGCTCGCCAATGCGCGGCGCATGGTGGACGAGGGCGCGGACATCATCGATGTCGGCGGCGAATCGACGAGGCCGGGCCACACCCCGGTGGCGGCCGAGGAGGAGATGGCGCGGGTGCTTCCGGTGCTGGAGGCGCTCAGTGCCGAGATCGCGGTGCCGGTTTCCGTCGATACCCAGAAGGCGAAGGTCGCGGAGGCGGCGCTGAAGCGCGGCGCGGTGATTCTCAACGATATCTGGGGCCTGATGGGCGACCCGGACATGGCGAACGTCGCCGCCGCCCACGATGCCGGCCTCGTCATCATGCACAATCGCACGGTGGTGGACGGTGCGGTCGAAATCGTCGCTGACATCGTCGCCTTCTTCGAGCGCGCGCTGGAGCGCGCCGCCCGGGCCGGTGTCCGCTCCGATCGCATCGCGCTCGATCCGGGCATCGGCTTCGGCAAGACCTTTGAGCAGAATCTCGCGGCGCTGGCGGGCTTGCGCCAGATCGGCGCGCTCGGCTTTCCGCTGCTGCTCGGAACTTCGCGCAAGTCCTTGATCGGCAAGGTGATTGCTACCGAGCCCAAAGACCGGCTGCCCGGCACCATCGCCTCCAATGTGCTCGGCATCGCGGCGGGTTGCGCGATCATCCGGGTCCACGACGTGGCGGCCCATGTGCAGGCCGCCCGGGTGACGGAGGCGATCCTGCGTGCCGCGTAAATCCGAGCCGCCTGAATTCTTCGTCCGTCGCCCGCGCCTCGTCGCGAGACGCGTCGCCTATCTCTGCCTCGGCTCCAATCTCGGCGACCGCGCCGGGACCATGGCCAAGGCGGTGGGGCTGATCGCGCGGATCGGGCTGAAGATCATCGCCCGTTCCTCGCTCTATGAGACGCCGCCCTGGGGACCGGTGCCGCAAGGGCCGTACCTCAATCTGGTGGTGGCGGTGGAGACCGAATTGTCGGCACGCGAGCTGCTCAACATGCTGCTCGGGGTCGAGCACGCCTTCGGTCGCGACCGCACCCGCGAGGTGCGGTTCGGGCCGCGCACCATCGATATCGACATATTGCTCTATGGCGAGGAGACGATCGCCGAGCCGGACCTCGAAATCCCCCATCCGCGGATGATGGAGCGGGCGTTCGCGCTGGTGCCGCTCAGCGAGATCGCGCCCGATCTCGTGGTCGGCGGCGTGCCGATCCGGGAAGCGCTGGCCGGGTTGGACCAGAGCGGCATCGAGAAGGTCACGCCGCTCGCGGTGGAGGGGTGATTTCTCTAGGTTCCGATGGGAAGGGTCTGCTCCCTCTCCCGCTTGCGGGGGAGGGTCGGGGAGGGGGCTTCACCGCATGTACCCAGCCGGGTTCCCCCCGACACGCTCCACGCGGCACCCTCCCCCCAAGCGGGAGAGGGGAAGCAGGACCCCAAAAGCGCCACGGGCGGAACGGCCTTCGCCGTTCCGCCCGGAATGTCGGGAAAGGAGAGCCGGGGTCGGCTGACGGCGCTCCCTCCCGGACATTCACCCGGGAAGCCTGCGCTCGATCAGCGGCAGACCTCGACGTCGCGGTAATAGATGCGGCCGCTGCGGCTGTAGCGCTCCTGACGCTCAATCCAGCACTCGCGGGCGTAATAGCGCGGGGCGGTCGAGGCGGCGATGCCGCCGAGCACGAGCCCGCCCACCACGCCGGCGGCGACAGCGCCGCCATAGCCGCCATGATAGTTGTGCCACTTGCCGGCGACCGCCGGCACCGAGGCGAGGGCGAGGCCGGTGAGCGCGAGCGCGATGATCCTGGTGCGGGTGGAAAGGCGCGAAGCAAAGCGGCTCATGGCGAAATCCCCTCGATCAATTCTGCGGTCGCAATTGGCTCTGGACCGTTGATGACGCGAAGGTAAGCACGGCGGATCGAACCGAAACTGAACCGCGTGTTGCGAAAGGTTCATAGACCTGAACGCATTCCATTTCTGAGATTCATCGGGCATTCATGGCTGAACCGGACCGGAGAGCGACGCGTGGCCGATTATGATTCGGAAGGACTTGTCACGGCGTGGACCTTCGACGGCGAGGGCGGGGCGCGACGGGTCGGCTGGGACGAGATCCGTGGCCCGGCGCCTGCTGGCCCCGGTTTCATCTGGGTGCATCTCCAGCTGTTCGAAAACCGCCAGCAGCCCTGGCTCGCCGGCGAGAGCGGGATCGATTCCACCATCGTCGAATCCCTGATTGCCGAGGAGAGTCGGCCGCGCTGCGCGCTGTTCGAGGCCGGGGCCTTCCTCAATCTGCGCGGCATCAATCTGATGCCCTATTCGTTGCCCGACGAGATGCATTCGATCCGGCTCTGGGTGGAGCCGAGGCGTATCATCTCGGTGCGCAAGCGCCAGCTCTCCGCCATCGCCGATTTCGAGGACGCGGTCGCGCGCGGCCGGGCGCCGCGCACGCCGGGCGAATTCATCGCCGACCTGTCGATGCGCCTCGTGGAGCGCATGGACACCGTCATCAATGCGCTGTCCGAGGAAGCGGACGAGCTGGAGGAGATGGTGTGGAGCGCGACGCTCGCCAATCTCAGCTACAAGGTCTCGGAGCTGCGGCGCGTCGCCATCATATTGCGGCGCTACATCGCCCCGCAGCGCGAGGCGCTGAACCATTTCTCGCTGGAAGACGCCGCCTGGCTCGCCGAGCGCGACCGGCACCGCCTGCGCGAGGCCGCCGACCGGGTGACGCGCTTTGCCGAAGAGCTCGATTCGGTGCGCGACCGCGCCGCGGTGATCTACGACCAGATGGTGGAACGCCGCGCCGAGCAGATGAACCGCTCCATGCTGGTGCTCGCCGTGGTGACCGTGGTGTTCGCGCCGCTGACGCTGCTCACCGGCCTGATGGGCATGAATGTCGGCGGCATACCCGGCGCCGAGGATCCGAGCGGCTTCTGGGCGGTCTCGGTGTTCGCCGTCGCGCTCGGCGCCGTACTCACCGTGCTGTTCAAATGGGTGCGATGGATCTGACCCCCCACGCACCCGTGCTCGCGCGCTGGGTGTGCCGGGAGTAGCCTCGTCGAAGGCGGCGTGAACGAAAATGGTGCCGTGATGCGCTATGTCGTAATGAGGATCGCGGGGCTCGTCCTGGCCGGCGGCCTCGTGCTGACACCGGGCGGAGCGCGAGCCTACCAGTTCACGGGGACCTTCCCGGCCGGCAATTGCGCAGCGATGGCGCAGCGCACACCGGCGGCCGCGCTCTGGTACGGCCATTTCTGGGGTCAGCGCGAAGCCATATTCCGCGATGTCATCGAGAGCCGCACGGTGGAGGGGTGCTTTCGCACCTTCGCGGAATGCGACAACTGGCTCTATCAATGGCGCTCGGCGTGGAATTTCAACTTCAGGCGCGACTTCTGCGTGAAGGGCTGGACGGGGCAGTAGGCCTCGCCTCGCTCGGCTTGAGCATCCCTCGAGGCCCGGCTTTGCCGGGCACCTCAGGATGAGGTTCATCAAAGCAACCTCATCCTGAGGTGCTCGCGCAGGGAGCCACGAAGGAGATTCAAGCCGAGCTAGCAAACGAAAATGGCCGGGCAGAAGCCCGGCCATCGCATTGTTCGGAAAAGACGCGCTCAGGCCGCCTTCGAATACAGCTCTGCGACGTAGTCCCAGTTCACCAGGTTCTCGACGAATGCCTTGAGATAGTCGGGGCGGCGGTTGCGGTAGTCGATGTAGTAGGAGTGCTCCCACACATCGACGCCGAGGATCGGGGTGGCGCCGGAGACCAGCGGGCTTTCGCCGTTCGGGGTCTTGGCGACGACGAGCTTGCCGTCCTTCACCGCGAGCCAGGCCCAGCCGGAGCCGAACTGGGTGACGCCGGCCTGGATGAAGTCTTCCTTGAACTTCTCCACCGAGCCGATGTCCTCGACGATCTTCTTCTCCAGCTCGCCCGGAATGGCGCCGCCGCCGTTCGGCTTCATCCAGTTCCAGAAGTGCAGGTGGTTGTAGTGCTGGCCGGCATTGTTGAAGAGGCCGGCATTCTTGCCGAACGAGCCCTTCACGATTTCCTCGAGGGACTTGCCCTCGAATTCGGTGCCCTTCAGCAGGTTGTTGCCGTTGTTCACATACGCGAGGTGGTGCTTGTCGTGATGGTATTCCAGGGTCTCGCGCGACATGTAGGGGGCGAGAGCGTCATAGGAATAGGGCAGATCGGGAAGCGTGAACGACATGTGGCTGTCTCCGCAATTGGAAATCCTGAGCACGCCACCTCGCGCCGTACCTTCAGGCATCGCCTGCCGGCCGCGGCGGAAGCACGGTGGTGACTAGATAGGTCGGCTTGGCGCCGTGAACAACCAAAAGCCACGTCTGCGACATGATTTGCGGCAATTGGCCCGGCGGGCGGGGTGTCGGAAGCGTCGGGCGCGAGCATCCATCAAAGCTCCGAGGATCGCTTGCAATTCAGGATGAGGTGGATTCCACATTACCTCATATCGAGGGGCTGACCGAATTTCCCTATCGACCGTCATCCCCGGCCTTGTGCCGGGGATCTCGATTCCCGATAGCGCATCAGAGGCCGAGGTGGCCGGCACAAGGCCGGCCATGACGTCGGAAATGTGCCTTAACTCGCCTTCTACGCTGCAGCGCACCCAATTGTTGTTGCACAAACAACACGATATGCCGGTATTGCGATGCAGGCATGCGCTTGGCGCCCTGCGTTCACCGGTGCTCTGTTGACGGCGTTGTGTGCGGTGCTTTCAAGAAACGCCAAGTGCCCGTAAGCTCTTGTCGATGAAGGGTCGGAAAGAATCGACCCAACGGGGTCAGGCATGAGTGCTTTTATCATCGGAATCGGCGTGGCACTTGCCGCGATCGGTATCGTGCTCACGACGAACGGTCTGGTGATCTATCAATCGACCTTCGGCAACGCGATGGCGACTGTCGGCGGGATCGCGCTGGTCGGTGGGTTCGTCATCATCGCACTGGGCTTCATCTATCGCCTGCTGCTGCAGATATCCGAAAAGCTCGACGGCGTGGTGGTGCCCTACGAGGTCGAAGACGAAGCGCAGGCCTCTGCCGATGCCGAGCCGACCAACCTGCCGCCCTTCATCCATTCCTCGCACGCGCCGTCGCCGCTCGCGGCACCGCCGCGCCGCGAGCCGGCGCATCATGAGCCACCGCGTGCCGCCAATCACGAGCCGCCTCGTCCGGCGCCGGCTGCGCCTGCGCCGGTAGCGGCGCCGACCCCCGCGCCGGCCCCTTACGTGCCGCCGCCGCGCCCGCGGCCTGCGCCGGTCTCGCTGGAGCCGGATATCTCCGAGCCCATCGGGCCTGAGCCCGCACCGCCAGCCCCGGCGCCCGAGCCGCCGCGCGAGCACGGCCTGCCGTCCTGGTTCCGCCGCAACCGCGAGCCGGTGCCTCCGCCTCCGCCGGTGGCGACCCGCAATTTCCAGCTCGACGACGGCGACGAGCCGGCCGAGCCGCGGCCGGGCCGCGGCGGCTATCGCGACGAGCCGCGCGAGGACGACTTCCCGAGCGTGGTGAAATCCGGCCCGTTCAAATTCGATCTGCCGGAACGCGAGAGCGATGATCTGGACTTCGAGCCGATCGTTCCCCGCCGGGGCCAGGACGAACCGGCACCCGCGCGCGAGCCGACATTGCGCGAGCCGGCCGCGCCTCGCGAGCCGGCCGTGCCTCGCGAGCCGACGGTGCATCGCGAGCCGATAGCACATCGGGAGCCGACGGTCCGCGAGCCGGTTGCACGTCCGGCAGCGGGCGGGGAGGAGGTCGGCCCGGGCCTGCCGCCGGCCTTCCTGCGGCCGGGCTCCTCATCCGCAGCGCCGGCCCCTGCACCCGCGCCGGCCCCTGCACCCGCGCCGGAGCCGCGCCAGCCGACGGTGCTGAAGTCCGGCTTCATCGGCGGCATGGCCTATACGCTCTATTCCGACGGCTCGATCGAGGCCGAGCTGCCCGACGGCACGCTGCGCTTCGGCTCGCTGCAGGAACTGCGCGAGCACGTCGCCGCGACCTCCTCGCAGGGCGGGGGGTGAGGTTCGTCGGCTGCAGCATCCTTCGAGGCCGCCAATGGCGGCACCTCAGGATGACGGCGCTTTCATAGCCACATCCTGAGGTGCGCGAGCGCAGCGAGCCTCGAAGGAAGCTGCCCGTGTGGCCTTACGCTGTCGCCCGCCCCGCCACCGCCAGCGCGAAGGCATAGACCAGCGCCGTCTCTTCCAGCCGGTCGAAGCGGCCGGCCGCGCCGCCATGGCCGGCTTCCATATTGGTCTTAAGGATGAGCGGGCGGCTGTCGGTCTTCAATTCGCGCAGCCGCGCTACCCACTTTGCCGGCTCCCAATAGGTCACGCGCGGATCGGTGAGGCCGGCCAGCGCCAGGATCGCCGGATACTCCTTCGCCGCCACATTGTCGTAAGGCGAATAGGCGCGGATGCGCTCGAAGGCCTCGCCGTCGACGATTGGGTTGCCCCACTCCGGCCATTCCGGCGGCGTCAGCGGCAGGGTGTCGTCGAGCATGGTGTTGAGCACATCGACGAACGCCACCTCGGCGACGATGCCGGCGAACAGTTCCGGTTT
This sequence comes from Xanthobacteraceae bacterium, assembly GCA_029266425.1. Classification (GTDB taxonomy): domain Bacteria; phylum Pseudomonadota; class Alphaproteobacteria; order Rhizobiales; family Xanthobacteraceae; genus Ancylobacter. The sequence goes on along the minus strand of JAQSWY010000012.1, from coordinate 47,982 downwards.
CAAATTCGCCACCGCGCCCATCAGCATGCCGCCGGCCGAACCGCCATGGGCGACGATGCGGTCCGGCGCGGCAAAGCCCTCGCGCACCAGGTGCTCGCCGGCCGCGATGAAGTCGGTGAAGCTGTTCGTCTTGTGGGCGAGCTTGCCCTCGCGATACCAGCGCCAGCCCTTCTCGGTGCCGCCGCGAATATGGGCGATGGCATAGACGAAGCCGCGATCGACCAGCGACAGCCGGGAGGTGGAGAACCCCGCCGGGATCGAGATGCCATAGGCGCCATAGCCATAGAGCAGGCACGGCGCAGAGCCGTCGAGCGGCGTATCTCTGGCGAACAGGAGCGACACCGGCACCAGTTCGCCGTCGGCGGCGGGCGCCATCACCCGGCGGGTGACGTAGCGCGCCGGATCGTGCCCGGAAGGCACTTCCTGGCGCTTGCGCAGCACCCGGGCCGTGCTCGCAAGATCGTAGTCCCACACCTCGGTCGGCGTGGTCATCGAGGAGTAATTGAAGCGGATCAAAGTCTTGTCGAAGCCGTAGCCGGGATCGAAGCCGAGCGAATAGGCCTCCTCGGCAAAGGCGATGGCCTGCTCGGAGCCATCCGCCAGCGCCCGCACCACGATGCGCGGCAGGCCGTCCTCGCGCTCAAGGCGCAGCAGATAATCGCGCAACGCGGTGACCGAGAGGATCAGCCGGCCCGGCTTGTGCGGCACGATCTCGCGCCAGTTTTCCCGCGAAGGGTCGCTCAGCGGGGCCGCGACGATCTTGAAGTCCTCGGCCCCGTCGGCATTGGTCTCGATGATCAGGCTGTCCACGCCGTCGAGGTCTGGATGATGCTCGACGCCGTAGCGCAGGCCGGTGGTGCGCGGCGCGACGAGGCGCGGCGCGCTCGCCGGGTCGGCGAGATCGAGGAGATACACCTCGCTGGTATCATGATCACCGCAGGAAATCAGGCCGAAGCGGCCCGATTGGGTGCGGCCGAGCGAGACGAAGAAGCCCTTGTCCGGCTCCTCATAGATGAGCGTGTCCAGCGACGGGTCGGTCCCGATCACATGGCGATACACGAAGCTCGGCCGGTGCTCGGCGTCGCGCCGCACATAATAGAGGTGGTGGGAATCCGCGCCCCACAGGATGTCGCCAGTGGTCTCCGAGACGAGATCGGGCAGATCGCGCCCGTTGGCGAGGTCGCGCACCCGCAGCGTGTAGTATTCCGAACCCGCCTCGTCCGCGCTCCAGGCGAGGCGCGCATGGTCCGGTGCGTGCGCGGCGTCGCCGAACTGGAAGAACGCCTTGCCGTCCGCCAGCGCGTCGCCGTCGAGTAGCACCGCGTCAGCGCTCGCATCGTCCACGCCCTGCCGGCAGATCAGCGGATGCTGGCCGCCCTCGCGGTAGCGCGTGTAATAGGCGAACGGGCCGTCCGGGGCGGGGACGGTGGAATCGTCTTCCTTGATGCGCCCGCGCATCTCGGCGACCAAGGTGCGCTTGAGGGCGTCATGCGGGGCGAACCAGGCCTCCGCTGCCGTGTTCTCGGCATCGAGAAAGGCGCGGATGGCCGGATCGAGCACGCCCGGATCGCGCATGACGTCGCGCCAGTTCTCGGCACGCAGCCAGGCATAGGGATCGACAAGCGTCACCCCGTGCACGGTGCACACCAGCGGCGGCGGTGCGGCCAGTTCGGACTCAGCGCTCACCCGATGCCCCATCGGCTGCGCTGTCCGGCGTAAAGTTCATGGCGATGCCGTTCATGCAATAGCGCAGCCCGGTGGGGCGCGGACCGTCGTGGAACACATGGCCCAGATGCGCGTCGCAGGTCGCGCACAGCACCTCGACCCGGCGCATGCCGTAGGCGAGATCCTCGATCTCAGTGACGGCGCCGGCATCGACCGGGCGGAAGAAGCTCGGCCAGCCGGTGCCGGATTCGAACTTGGAGTCGGAGCGGAACAGCGGGCTGCCACAGCAGACACAACTGTAGGTTCCGGCTTCCTTTTGGGAAAGGTGCGGGCCGGTGAAAGCGCATTCGGTGGCGTGGTGTCGGGTAACTTGATACTGTTCGGGAGTGAGCAAGGCACGCCATTCGGCGTCGCTCTTCACCACTTTCGGTCGGCTTGGCGCGTCCATCGTGCAATGTCCTTCTTTGGGTCAATGAGATAGGCGAGGGCGGCCAATGCCGCAACTGCATGGCGACTCACGAAGCTGTGGCCCATTGTGACAGCGCATTGTATGCAAACACGACACAGTCGTGCCATGCGCCGAGTTTCCGATTCGGCATTCGCCTGCAACGGCGTTGCGAAATCAAAGATGATCGAAATTTTTGCCCGGAAAGTTCTTGCAGTCTGTGTTGAATAAATCTATTTACCTATACGCGCCTCGTTGAGAGAACGAATTGAGCCTTTTGCGGGCCGGTATTTGCGCACGAGACTTGCATCGCAACGCTTGCCGGCCCGGACAGTCGCCGATTACCCATGCCATGACGAAGAACGAGCCATGACCGAAACAACGGAATCCGAAAGCTTTATCGAACTCGCGACGGACATCGTTTCCGCTTATGTGAGCAATAATTCGGTGGCGGCGAACGATTTGCCCGCTCTCATCGGCGATGTCTATGCGGCACTGCAGCGTGTTTCCAAGGGCGACGCCGAACCTTCGGCCGAGCCGCTGAAGCCTGCCGTTCCGCTGAAGAAGTCGGTGTCGCCGGAATACATCGTCTGCCTCGAGGACGGCAAGAAGTTCAAGTCGCTGAAGCGGCATCTGCGCACGCAGTACAACATGACCCCCGAGCAGTATCGCGAGAAGTGGGGCCTGCCGGCCGACTATCCGATGGTCGCGCCGAACTACGCCGCCGCGCGCTCGGCGCTCGCCAAGCAGATGGGCCTCGGCCAGCAGCGCCGCCGCGCCCGCCGCTAAGCGGACAGGTTTTAAGGATGAGAACGGCCGCCGGGCCTGCCCTGGCGGCTGTTTTGCGTTTTTGGAAGATTGTTGCTCGGCTTGAGCATCCTTCGAGGCCGGCCTTTGGCCGGCACCTCAGAGTGTGCCCATAATTCCAAAACCGATCGTCATCCCCGGCCTTGTGCCGGGGATCTCGATTTCCGACAGTGCATCAGTGGCCGAGATGGCCGGGACAAGCCCGGCCATGACGATGGAAACGGTGCAATTCACAGAGTTCGGCCGATTTACGGGGCCGCACTCAGGATGAGATTGTCCTGCAGTGCGACCTCATCCTGAGGTGCTGCGAAGCAGCCTCGAAGGATGCTCAAGCCGAGCGCCTTTGATACCTCACGCCACCGCCAGCGCCGAGCGGGCTTCGGTGCGGATGCGCTCGACCATGGAGCGCAGGCCGTTTGAGCGCTGCGGGGTGAGGTGGTCCCTGAGGCCGATGCGGTCGAACACCGCCGCCGGGTCGATGCGCGCGATCGCACTCGCGCTTTGCCCCGAATAGATCGCCAGCAGTATGGCGATCAGGCCGCGCACGATGTGCGCATCCGAATCCCCGACGAAATCGATCTTCGGGTCGCCCGCCTCGCCCTCGGTGCGGCTCACCAGCCACACCTGGCTGGCGCAGCCCTGCACTTTTCGCGCATCGGTGCGCTCTTCCTCGGGGAAGGGCGGCAGCTTGCGGCCGAGCTCGATCAGATAGCGGTAACGATCGTCCCAACTATCCAGAAGCTCGAAGTCGTCGATGATCGCGTCGATTTTCATGAGGTGCATATAGGGTCGCACCGCCCCGCACCGCAATGTTTTTGGGTGGTTTTGAGCTGATTGGGCGGACTGCAACCCGTCATCCCGGGCTTGTCCCGGGGATCTCGGCCTCTCGTGCACTGTCAGGAATCGCGATCCCCGGGACAAGCCCGGGGATGATGGTGCACTTGAAGGGGCCGTTAGCGCCTCACACCGAAGCCGGCCGCTTCGGCGGCAGCGGCACGGCAGGGATCGGCGCCGTGGCGGCGGGGGCCTGGCCCTGCCAGGCCGGGCCGAGATCGTCGGTGGTCAGCGTGTCGGTCGCCGGGCGGCCTATCGCGCGCTCGGCCACCTTGCGCTTTTCTTCGGCGATCTGCGCGCCGACATAGGAGAGCACCAGGCGTGCGCCGGCCTCGGCGCGCTCGCCCACCACTTCCAGCACTTGCGCGCCGATGGCGCAGGCCTGCGGCTGGCGGCCGCAGAAGCCGCTGGCGTCCGACACCGCGGCAGAGGCGGCGCCGAGCGCCTGGATCGGATCGACCTTGGTCTCCGCCGCCATGGTGGCGACAGCGTTGGTCGCGCCCGCGGCGTGCGTCGCCACGGTGTCGCTCGCGGATTTGGGATGTCCGGGCAGCAGCGCGAACACAATGGTCAGCCAGAATGCCATGCGCAGAAGGAACATCATGATGCGGCCTCGTCTCGTCATCGCCTGGCACCTGTTTCGATGCCTTGATACGAAGAATAGCAGCCACGTCTTGCCCAACCGCGTGCACATTGCGGCAAATCCCGGCTGATGTCGAAAGCTTTCGTTAAGACATCGGTGCGCCTGCCGCTGCTGTGACTTTTGCGCGGAAATGTCGGGCATTGGTTTAGATGTTGGTTAAGCGCCGCCTGTCACATTGCGATCTTGAAGCGGCGCACGCGAGCGCCGGCATCGGTTGTGCGTATGGGTTCCACGTCTCTCCAACTTGCAGCGTATCTTGATGCGCTGGTGCATCCGTCCGCGCGGCGCGACGCGCTGACGGCGGCGAAGCATCGTGGATTCATCGCCTCGCACCTCGCCGGCGGGGCCTGCGCGCTCGCGGCACTGCCGGTGTTCCTGGCGCTGCGCGGCGCCCCGGGCATTGCCGAGGCGGTTGTCTTCGCCTGGCTGCTGGCGCCGATCGGCATCGCCGCGCTACTTTCGCGCAATGGCCGGTTCGAGGCCGCGCACCTGCTGTCCTCCCTGACATTGGCCGGCCTCGTCGCCACCGTGGGCGCGATCACCGGCGGGCTTTCCTCGTTCGTGCTGCCCTGGCTGCTGGTGATGCCGCTGGAAGCGGTGTTCGCCGGCTCGCGCCGCACGCTCGCCTGCGCCGCAGCGATGGCGGTCGGCGTTGCCGCCGCGCTGTTCGGCGCCGGCGTGCTCGGCCTGCTGCCGCCGCCGGTGCCGCTCGCGGTCGATGAGACCGTGCTGCGGCTCGTCAGCTTTCTTGCTGCCACGCTCTATGTCTGCGCGCTGGCCATGAGCGCCGGTCACGTGCGCGCGACCGGCGAGCGCCTCACCCGCATGCACGAGGCGCGCTACCATCTGCTGGCGCAGAACATGACCGACGTCATCACCCGCCACGCCCGCTCGGGCGGCGTGGTGTTCGCCTCCCCTGCGGCACAGGCGCTGTTCGGCGCGGCCGGCGAGGCGCTGCTGGGCAACGGGCTGTTCGAACGCGTCCATGTCGGCGACCGGCCTGCCTATCTCACCGCGCTGGCCGACGCCGCCCGCGACGGCGCCAGCGAGATCGAATTCCGCGTCCGCCGCGACGATGCCCGCGCCCGCGATCCGGAGTTCATCTGGGTGGAGATGCGATCCCGCGCCATTGACGGCTGGCCCGGCGAGAACCCGGAGGCGACCGGCGGCCGGCAGGTGGTGGCGGTGACCCGCGACATCTCCGACCGCAAGCGCAATGAACTGGTGCTCGATGGCGCCCGCCAGGCGGCGGAGAACGCCGATCTGGCCAAGACCCGCTTCCTCGCCAGCATGAGCCACGAGCTGCGCACCCCGCTCAACGCCATCATCGGCTTCTCCGAGATCCTGATGAGCGGCGATGCCAGCATGGTGCCGCTGGAGCGCCGCGCCGACTATGCGAAGCTGATCCACGACAGCGGCCAGCACCTGCTCGGCGTGGTGAACGGCATCCTCGACCTGTCGCGCATCGAATCCGGCGGCTTCGAGCTCACCCCGGAGAGCGTCGACGTCCGGAACCTGCTGGCCGGCTGCATCTCCATGGTGGCGCTGAAGGCCGAAGGGGCGGGCGTGCGCGTCATCACCGAGATCCCGCTGGCGCTGCCCGATGTGATGCTCGACAAGAGGGCGCTGCGCCAGATCGTGCTGAACCTCCTCGCCAATGCGGTGAAGTTCACCCCGCGCGGCGGCAGCGTCACGGTCTCGGCGGAGATGGCGGCGGGGGCGCTGGTGATGCGGGTGGCCGATACCGGCATCGGCATTTGCGAGGCGGATCTGCGCCGGCTCGGCGAGCCCTTCTTCCAGGCTCGCTCCTCCTATGACCGGCCCTATGAGGGCACCGGCCTCGGCCTTTCCGTGGTGAAGGGGCTGGCGGCGCTGCATGGCGGCCGGGTCGAGATCGACAGCCATGTCGGCGGCGGCACTCGCGTCGCCGTGCATTTGCCTTTGCCTGGCGCGGCGACCGCCGGCTCGCGGCTCGCCCGGCTCGCCGCGCGTCCTCCACACGAGCCGCGCCCGGTGGGTGAGAACCGCCTTCCCGATGACACGAACCAACCGCAGAAAAAGCGGGCCTGAGGAGTGTTGCGTATGCCCCGGACCTATGCTGCCGAACTGATCGACGAACCGGGCCTTGCCGGCCGCGCCGGCTCTGCGGTGGCGCGGCTGATGCCCGCCCGGCGCTCGGATCTCTTCATGCTGCTGATCGCTGTCGCCGCGAGCGCGACGGTGCTGGTGAACGCCCTCGCCTTGCAGGGTGGGCGCCACCGGCTGCCCGACATGCTGCCCGGCCTTCTGGGCGGCGAGGCCGTGGTGCCGCTGCCGGTCCCGGTGCCGCCGGAGGCACGTCAGGTGCCGACACCGCCGCCGGCCCCGCAGCAGGCCGCGCCGCAACCGGCTGCTGCGCCCGCCGCCCGGCCGGTGCCGAAGCCGGCCGTGGCTCCGGCCAAGCCGGCGACCCCGCCCAAGCCTCCGGCGGCGGTCAGGCCGGCTGCCGCGAAGCCCACCGATATCAAATCCGCCGATTTCAAACCCCTCGAACTCGCGCCCCCGCCCGCGGTGATACCCGCGCGCGCGCCGGCGCAAACCGGCATCGGCGCGCTCTCGTCCGAGATTATCGGTTCGGTGCGCCCGCCGGCCGAAATGATGTCGCCGCGCGTGCTGGCGGTGCAGAAGGCGCTCGCCGATATCGGCTATGGCCCGATCCGCATCGACGGGCGGGGCGGCGCCGCGACCAAGGAGGCGATCGAGCGCTTCGAGCGCGACCGTCGCCTGCCGATCTCCGGCGAGGTTTCGGACCGCGTGGTGCGCGAGCTGAACGCAGTCGCCGGCACCTCCATTGAGTAGCCCGCGATGCGACTGAAGAGCGGCATCGTGGTCTCCGCGCTGGTGCGCCGGGCGAATGGCGTCGGCGCCTTCGCCGCGGTGCGCCGGCGCGGCGCCGAGGAGGCCGGCGCCATCTTCGTCAAGGTGACGCAGCTCGACGGCTCGGCGGCGCTCTATGGCCCGGCCATGCCCTCATTGTTCGGCACCGACGACCCTGGCGAGCGCCGGTTCCGCACCGTCGTCGCACCCGGCTCGCCGGAGGCGGAGGCCGAGGCGCGCATGGTGCGCGAGATCGATTTCGACCCGGACCTGTGGTTCGTCGAGATCGAGGATCGCGAGGGGCGGCATTTCCTGGAGCTGTCGGAGGAGGGGTAGGAATTCCTCCCTGCCACCCCTCATCCCCGGGCTTGACCCGGGGACCCAGACTTCAAGCGGGTGCATGCGGCTTGGCTGGATCCCCGGGTCAAGCCCGAGGATGAGGGCACTAAATTTTACCCACCCCTTCTATTCCGCTCGCCCGCCTCGCTCGCCGGCGCCTCGCTCCTGCGGCGCTTCTGGCCGAAGCTGCGCATCGAAGGCAGTTCCTCCATGCGCAGCGCCGGGGCGCGGCGCCCGCCGCGCCAGGCGGCGAGGAGATGCTGGGCGCTCATTTCGCTGAGCCGCTCATGGAGATCGGCAAGGGCGAACACCCGGGTCACCGAGCGGCCGAGCGAAGGGTTGAGCACGAAGATCAGGCGCGCCACCGTGTCGAACGGTATGCCGAGGGCGCGGCCGACCACCACCAGCGCCTCGCCGCTGTCATCGCTGAAGATGCTGGCGGCGGTCTCGACCGAGACGCCGACCGCCTTCTCCAGGAGCGAGGCGAGCAGGTCCGGCTGGTGGCGCATCGCCGCCAGCTCCAGCTTCTCCAGGAGCGCCTCGCCGGCGCGGGGCAGGCGCGCGCCCATCGGAAGCGGCGGCAGCAAGGCGAGTTGATCGAACAAGACAGCGCGCTGCATCGCGGTGGCGGCACGGAAGCCGGCCGGCGTGGCGTGGAACGGCACGGCCTCCACGGGGGGCGCCAGCGGTGCGAGATCGGGCGTGACCAAGTCGGGCGCGGGCACGTCGGCCGCGGGCAAATCAAGAACCGGCAAGTCGGGCTCCGGCAATGCTTGAGCCGAACCTCGCTCGCGCCGTGGCATTGCCACCCCGCGCGAGGCGTGCAGCACGGCGGCGAGCTTCTTGGCGAGCAGCGGCGAGACCTCGCGCCGCGCTGACATCGCTGCCGCATGGTCCGGCGTCGTGGTGTCGGTGAGCGCCATCAGCGTCACCTCGTCGAGCACGGACGAGAGCCTCAGCACCGGTGCGGCGATGGCGATCGGCCCGCGCGCGAGGTGCAGCGCCAGCGCATAAGGCAGTTCCGGCGCGGTGGCTAGCTCGGTGGCGGCGCGCTTGGCGGTGGGCAGGTCGACCACGTCGAACAGCCGGATCGCGAGATCGGAAAAGCGCTGGCGCTCGGCGGCGCTGTGGCCGCGGCCGGCAATATAGCGGGCGACCAGCAGCCGCAGCAGCGCCGGGCGCGGATCGCGACCCGAACGACGTGCCGCGAGCACCGTGTCTTTATGCGTGGAACCGGCTGGATCGGGCATGGTTGATGGAAGGGCCGCACGCGTCGCGCCGACGCGAATACCGGCAAATTAGGGTGTGATCGTTAGCGGACCCTTAACCATGACCATGGGAAACGGGAACAGCGCCGACAAGCCATCGCACCAGAGGACAGTGCCATGGGGTCCGTAGTGCAGCTATCCGCGTATCGCCGCCCGCGGCCCGAGCCGGCCGCAGCGCAACCGACACCGCCTGCCGCCCCGGTCGAGGCGGAGATCGTCATTTTGCCCGTGGTGCGCATCGTCCGCGGCGAGCCGGCGCCGGTCGAGGTGGCGCAGGGGTAGGGGGCATCGGCTTCAGCATCCTTCGAGGCTCGCTGTGCGAGCACCTCAGGATGAGGTTGTGAAGGATGGACCTCATCCTGAGGTGCCCTGCCAAGCCGGGCCTCGTAGGATGCCCAAGCCGAGCGGCCCTTACGACGGCACCCCGCAGGTCGCGGCGTCCATCCGGCGCTTGATGTCTTCGCGGGCGCCGCGCTCGCGGGAGAGCGCCCGCATCAGCACGATGCCCTCATTCTCCGGCGCCACCACGATCAGCCGGTCGGCGGCGGTGACTTCCTCGTCGTCTGGCAGCGCCGCCTTCTGCTTGGCGTTCATGAGATCGAGCTCGATCACGCGGCGGCCGGCCGAGCGGTCGTTGATGGCGTAGAAGGCAAGACCCCGTCGCGTGTAGAACGACACCGAGGTGTAGTCGCCGGTGGTCGGCACCCGCAGGCGCAGCGGTCCGTCGCCGAGATCATAGAGGCACACCGCGGTCACGAAGGCCGGATCGGTGGCCGGCAGCACGGCGCCGAATGGGGTCGGGTCGTCGATCTGCGCCACCACATTGGTGCTGCCGATCACCGAGAGCCGCGAATAGGCGTCGCGCTCGGCGAAATTGGGCATGATCAGCACGCTGACCAGATGCACGATGCCGGCCAGCACCAGCCCCACCGCAATCGGGAGCCCGAGGTTCCTCATGGCGCGTTCCTCACGGGCAGCGCTCCGTGATCAGGGTCGGCATGTCAGGCGCGTCGCTGGTGCGGGTGGCGAGGCCCACCGGTGCGTCATAGAGCCGGAGCGTCAGCGCCACCCGGTCGCGTGCGCCGGTCGGCAGCCAATTGCCCGGCCGCGCCCTCGGCCCAAGCGCGATGGTGACCGTGCCGTCGGCGTTCCACACCGCCTCCGCGCTGGTGAAGCCGAATCGATTGGCGGCGTTGTCGATCAGCCGGCCGCGGCTGTCGGTCAGGGTCAGCGTCCAGAACCGCGCCTGCGGCAGCTTGCCGGTGAGCTTGATGTCGCAACGCCCGTCGAGGGCGCTGCCATTATCGTCGGTGGCGGCGATGAAGGCGAGGCCGTCGGCCTGCTCCAGCGGCAGTTCGCCGGCGCGGGCGAGCGAGGCGAGGGCGTAGGGGTCGGCGTCTTCGGTGCCGGATTTCGGCCAGGCACGCCACGGCCCGGCCTCGACCGCGCCGAGCCCATAGCCGCTCACCGTGGCGAACCAGGTCAAGCCGAGGCCGACGGTGCCGCCGATGGCGAGTGTGGTGAGGAAGGAGAAGGCGCGCACGGCTCTGAGGCGATCCGAAATGTTTCTGCCGCGCCATGCATGATGGCGCCGCGGCCAATCGTCAATTGTTCCCGGTCAGTTGCGCATCAATTGCCTGCCGGCGTGTTGGCGGCATCGATGGCAGCGGTTGGGCGCGGGCGCACCGGCGGGCCTTCGAGCGTGGCCTCGCGCAGCAGTTTCTCGATACGCAGCAGCCGGCCGGCGGCGACCGGGGAGAGCGTCACCGGCCGCATCACCGCGCCTTCGATCTCCAGCGGCGTCGCCTGCGCCACCGCGCCGTCGAGCTTGGGCGGCGGCTGGCCTTCGAGCGAGGGCGGATTCTTCAGCTCGATGCCTTGGTGGGCGAACGCCATAACCTTCTGCCAGGTCATCGCCGGCAGCGTGCCGCCGGTCATCTTGCGGGTGGGGGCGTAGTCGTCATTGCCGAACCAGATGGCACCCACATAATTGCCGGTGAAGCCGACGAACCAGGCGTCGCGATAGGCATTGGTGGTGCCGGTCTTGCCCGCCACCTTCACGCCCGGCAGCATGGCGCGCCGGCCGGTGCCGTTCTCCACCACGCTGTTGAGCATCGGCACGATCTGGGCGATCACCTTCTCCGGGACCACGCGTCGCGGCTTCGGCCCGTTGCGGTCGAAGTTCCACACCGGATCGCCGTTCGGGGTGCGCATGTCGATGACGGTATGGGCGTCGACCGACATGCCGTTATTGGCGAACACCGCATAACCCGTCGCCTGGTCGACCACCGTCACCTCGGCGGCGCCGAGGGGCAGCGCGCGGGTGATCTTGAGCTCGCTCTTCACCCCCATGGCGTGGGCGAGGTCGACGATGCGGCCGCGCCCGATGGCTTCCGCGAGCTTCACCGCGACGGTGTTGAGCGAGCGGGTCAGCGCGGTGGTGAGCGGGATGCGGCCGGCATAGGAGCGGCCGTAATTCTGCGGGCACCAGTTGCCGATGCAGATCGGCCCGTCGACCACGATGGTCTGCGGGGTGAACTTACCGGTCATCAGCGCGGCGGTGTAGACGTAAGGCTTGAACGAGGAGCCCGGCTGGCGCAGCGCGTCGGTGGCGCGGTTGAACTGGCTCTCGCCATAATCGGTGCCGCCGACCATGGCGCGGAGCGCGCCGTTCGGCTCCAGGATCACCATGGCCGACTGCTTGGCGCCGTAATCCTTGCCGAACTGGCGGATGGCGTCGCGGATCGCGGTGTCGGCGGCCTTCTGGATGTTCGGGTCGAGCGCGGTGCGCACCACGAAGGAGCGCTCGGCATAGGTCTTCGGCAGCGTGTCGACGATCGCCTTCACCTGGTTGAACGCGTAGTCGAGATAATATTCCGGCACGTCGTCGAGCTTGCGGTCGACCGGGGTCGCCGGGTTGCGGCGGGCGCCGAACACCTGGCCCTCGGTCATGAAGCCGGCATCGACCAGATTGTCGAGCACCACGCTGGCGCGCCCGCGGGCGGCCGGCAGATTGACGTGCGGGGCGAACTTCGAGGGCGCCTTGAACAGGCCGGCGAGCATCGCCGCTTCGGCGAGGTTCACGTCGCGCGCCGACTTGCCGAAATAATATTGCGCGGCGGCGTCCACGCCGAACGAGCCGCCGCCCATATAGGCGCGATCGAGATAGAGCTTCAGGATCTGGTTCTTGGTCAGGTGGAATTCGAGCCAGAGCGCCAGGAAGGCTTCCTTGATCTTGCGCTCGATGGTGCGCTCGTTCGACAGGAACAGGTTCTTGGCGAGTTGCTGGGTGATGGAGGAGCCACCCTGCACCACGCCGCCGGCGCGGGCATTCGACAGCACGGCGCGGAAGGTGCCGGCGATGTCGATGCCGAAATGCTCGTAGAAGCGCCGGTCCTCGGTGGCGAGCACCGCCTTGATCAGGTGATCCGGGAACTCCTCGAGCGGCACGGTGTCGTTGTGCCGGATGCCGCGCTCGCCGATGACATTGCCGTAGCGATCCTGGAACACGACCGACAGCTCGGCGCGCTTCAGCCAGTCGTCGGAGGTCTCCTGGAAGGCGGGGATGGCGAGCGCCAGCATCAGCACCGCGCCGACCGCGCCCCAGGTCATGCCCTCGGAGGCGATCTCGACGCCCCACCGCGCCGGGCCCTGCACATTGAAGCGCTCGGTGAAGGCGACGAAGCCGTCCCAGGCGTTCCGAAGGCCGGCGCCGAGCGAGTAGATCGTCGAATCGATCCAGGAATCGAGCGCGAGCAGGCGGTTCTTGATAGTCTTGTTGTCCGGCTTCTGGTCTTCCGGCGGCGCAGCAGGTTGACCGCCGGCAGCATTCTGCGCGGGCGCGGTAACGCCTTCCGGCACATCAGGTTTCTGCGTCTCGTCCACGCCTGCATCTCCCGGGGAGCGTCTCCGACCTTATACCGGAGCGCCCGCGACCATGCGAGTGTCAGCTTAAGGCTCGCAAACTGCTGAGTGCCGGACTATTTAGGCGCAAATGAGCAATGACGTCCCATTCTGGAAGACCAAGTCGCTGGAGCAGATGGACTCCGCGGAATGGGAGAGCCTGTGCGACGGCTGCGGGCGCTGCTGCCTCGTCAAGCTGGAGGACGAGGATACCGGCCAGATCGCCTATACCGACATTGGCTGCAAGCTCCTGGACGATTTCGGCTGCCGCTGCCGCGATTATGCGAACCGGCAAGGGCAGGTGCCGGATTGTGTGCGTCTCACCCCTGATGCCGTGCGTACGCTCGGTTGGCTGCCGCCGTCCTGCGGCTACCGGCTGGTGGCGGAAGGGCGGGACCTCTATTGGTGGCACCCGCTGGTCTCCGGCGATCCGGAGAGCGTCCACGCCGCCGGCGTCTCGGTGCGCAAGCGCGTGGCGGCACTGGAGGATGAGGTGCCGCTCCTCGACTATGTCGACCACATGGTGCGCTGGCCGACCCGCTTGCCGAAAGGCGCGGCGCGGGGGACGGGGCGGAAGCCGGTGAAGGTCTAATCCTTCCACCAGGTCGTCATCCCGGCCGAAGGCGTAGCCGCAGAGCCGGGATCGTGAGAAGTCCCGCGCAACACCTTCATACGATCCCGGATCGGCCTGACGGCCGTCCGGGATGACGATGATTGGGAGGAAGGGGAATCGCCCTCAACCGCCCAGCACGCTCTTATCCACCGTCCGAACGTCCTTCGTGCCGGTGAGCGCCATCGAGACGTCGAGCTCCTTGGCCATGATCTCGATGGCCTTGGTGACGCCGGCCTGCCCGCCGGCAGCGAGGCCGTAGAGGAACGCCTTGCCCATCAGGCACCCTTTGGCGCCATGCGCCAGCGCCTTGAGGATGTCCTGGCCGGACTGCACGCCACTGTCGAACAGCACCTCGGTCTTGTCGCCCACCGCCTCGACGACCTTGGGCAACGCCGAGATGGTGGAGCGCGCCCCATCGAGCTGGCGCCCGCCATGGTTCGACACGACGATGGCATCGGCCCCGGAGGTGGCGGCGATCTTCGCGTCCTCGACATCGAGCACGCCCTTGAGGATCAGCTTGCCGGGCCACAGCGAGCGGACCCATTCGACGTCCTTCCACGACAGCGAGGGGTCGAACTGCCCGGCGATCCATTGCGAGAGCGTGGTCAGGCTGTCGGCGCCCGGCACCCGGTCCTGCAGATTGCCGAAGGAATGGCGCTTGCCCATCAACACCTTGAGCGCCCAGCTCGGCTTGGTGGCGATGTCGAGCGCATTGGCGAGGGTGAGCTTCGGCGGCACGGCGAGGCCGTTCTTGATGTCGCGATGGCGCTGGCCCTGGATCTGCAGATCGAGCGTCAGGATGAGCGCGGAACACTTGGCCGCCTTGGCACGCTCGATCAGTGACGCCGAGAAGGCGCGGTCGCGCATCACATAGAGCTGGAACCAGAAGGGTTTCTCCGCCGCCCCGGCGACGTCCTCGATCGAGCAGATCGACATGGTGGAGAGCGCGAAGGGGATGCCCGCCGCCTGCGCCGCGCGGCAGCCATGGATCTCGCCATCGCCATGAAACAGGCCGGTGAGGCCGGTTGGCGCAATGGCGAGGGGGAGCGTCACGGGCTCGCCCAGCATGGTGGTGGCGAGCGAACGCTCTGAGACGTCGATCATCACCCGCTGGCGCAGCGGGATGGCGGCAAGGTCGGCGCGGTTGGCCCGGATCGTCGCCTCGTCATAGGAGCCGCGATCGGCATAATCGAAGATCGCCCGCGGCACCCGCCGTTTCGCGATGGCGCGCAGATCCTGAATATTGGTGATGACGGTCATCAATGCGGCCTCGGGGCGGGTTGCGGGATGGCCCCTTGGTAAAATTCCTTTACCAAGGCTGTCAATCAATGGAATCGTATGGCTGGTGTCGAAGTGGAAGGAGAGCCCGCGATGATCGAGCCGCTGCGCACGCAGAAGCTGGCCGAGACGATCGCCGCGCATATTGAGCGCCTGATCCTGGAAGGCGTGGTACGGCCGGGCGAGCGGCTCGCCAGCGAGCGCGACCTCGCCGCCAAGCTCGACGTCTCGCGCCCCTCGCTGCGCGATGCGTTGGCCATGCTCGAGGCGCGCGGTCTCCTGGTGATCACCCGCGACGGCACCCGCGTCGCCGATTTCCTCAAACCGCTGACCGAGCCGCTGGTTGGGCTGCTGCAATCCAACGACCAGGTCACGACCGATTATTTCGAGTATCGCGAGGCGGTGGAAAGCCGAGCCGCCGGCCTCGCCGCGCAGCGCGCCACCGATCCGGAGCGGCAGGCCATTCGCGATTGCCTGAGCGCGATGGAGGAGGCGCACGGGCTCGACGACGTCAATCGTGAGGCCGAGACCGACATCGAGTTGCACCGGCTGATCTATGAGGGCTCGCACAACCTCGTCATCCTGCACGTCATGCGGGCCTTCTCCGAGATGCTGCGGCGGGACATCTTCTTCAGCCGGATCAAGCTGTTCAGCCGCCCGGCCTTCCGCGAGGCGCTGCTGGTGCAGCACAAGGCGATCGGGGAAGCGGTGATCGGCGGGGACGCGCCCAATGCCGAGCAGGCGAGCCGCGCCCACCTGCATTTCATAGGCGATACGGTGGAGGAGTTCCGCCGCAGCGAAGCCCGCGCCGGCGTCGCCGAACGGCGGCTGGGGCGTTCGGCGCTGGTGGGGGAGTGAGGCCCACACGCCGTCAGCCCCTGGCTTGTCCCGGGGATCCCACGACCTTGACCAAGGGGCAGCCGTGGATGGCCGGGACAAGCCCGGCCATGACGTCCAAAGATGCTGCACCTAGAGCCGAATCCGGAACCTACGCCACTTCCCACGCATTCCTCCCCTAACGGAATGCCCAGGGAGCGCAGCCCATGGCAAGCAAAGCCAACGGAAGTGCAGGCCTCGCCGCCGCCTTCATCCTTCTGGCGACGACCTCCGCCGGTGCCCAGTCGGGCGATGCCAACGCCGGCAAGATCGCATTCAACAATGCCTGCCGCACCTGCCATACGCTGAAGCCCGGCGATGCCCGGCTTGGACCGGACCTCGCCAGTATCATCGGCCGCAAGGCTGGAACCGGGCAGGGTTATAATTATTCGTCCGCCATGAAGGACGCCGGTGTCACCTGGGACGAGGCGACGCTCGACCGCTTCATCGCCGATCCGCAGGCGGTGGTGCCGAACAACAATATGAAGCCCTTCAACGGGATCTCTTCGCAGCAGGACCGCGCGAACCTGATCGCGTTCCTGAAGTCCGGCGGGTGAACGCGGCTTTAAGGAAGCCATAGCGCCAGAACGGCCGTCATCCCCGGCCTTGCCGGGGATCTCGATTCCTGACCGAGCATCAGAGGCCGAGATGGCCGGCACAAGGCCGGCGATGACAGCGCGGGGAGGGGCTGATCCTCACTCCGCCGCGCGCTGCCCGGCGAACTGGCCGCGATAGGCCACTTCCGGCACGCCGAGCGTCTGTTCCAGTATCAGCTGGCATACCTTCATGCCGGTACGCAGCTTTATCGGACGGGGGCCGAGATTGATGATCTCGAGCTGGATGCGCCCGGTCGAACCGGCATGGATGGTCGGCGCGGTGAGGTGGACGAGGAGGCCGATGCGGGCGAGCGAACTCTTGCCCTCCACCCGCGCCGCGAGCCGAGTGGTCGGCTTCATGTCGACCCGCTCGCGGGTCCAGCCCAGCACCAGCCGGCCGGGATCGAGCACGAAGCCCTCCTCGCCGATCTCGACATCCCCCGCCATGGCGCGGATGGCGTCGCGGAAGCTGTAGCCGGGCCCGGCAGGATCGATCACCGGGTCTTCGCCGGGCTCCGGGTCGCGATAGAGGGTGAGGCGAGAATCCAGCGTCAGATCGACCCCGTTCGGCGCATAGGCATCCGCAGGCGGCGCCGGCTCGATGCTGAGCGCGCCGCCATTGAGGGCATCGCGAATGTCGCGGTCGGTCAGGATCACGGGTCGGCCGGCTCCCATTCCGTCAAGTTCACGATCGGTAACACGAAGATGGGGGCGCGGCGAGCGCGGCAAAAGGCGCGGACGCGCCGCGGCGCGATTTGTGCGCGATTGCAGGAATGCGCGGCTGCAATTGCAGCAGCTCAATTTACCTGAGCGCCCATGCCGGCTAGAGTTGATACCGGATAGTATCAATCCCAGCTCGCGAGCCCCCGATGTCGCACCATGACCTGTCCTCCTTCCGCCCGCGCCTGCTCGGCATTTCCGGCAGCCTCCGCGCCGCCTCCCATACGACGGCGATCCTCGAGGGATTGCGCGCCCCGCTTGCGGACAAGGCGCACTATGAGGTGTTCCGACTCAATGAGGTGCCGCTCTATGACGGCGACCTCGATACGGCGAACCCACCGGCCGGCGTCGCCGCGCTGCGCGCCGCCATTGCGGCGGCCGATGGCCTGATCGTCGCCTCGCCGGAATATAATTACGGCACGTCCGGCGTGCTGAAGAACGCCATCGACTGGGCCTCGCGGCCCGGCGGCCAGGGCGCTATCAAGGGCAAGCCGGCGCTCATCATCACCTCCTCGCCCGGCACCGCCGGCGGCGTGCGCGCCCAGTACCAGGTGCGCGAGGCGCTCTCCGGCGCCGGGGCACGGCCGATCGTGCGCCCGCACGTCGCCATTGCCCAGGTGGGCGGCAAGATTGAGGACGGCAAGCTCGTCGAGAAGGACGCGCTCGACTTCGCCCTTGCCGCGGTGGACGGGTTGATCGAGGAGATCCGCATCCTTGCCCACTACAAAGCTCTCGCCTGAGAAATCCACGGCGCTCCGGTCGGCGCATCGCCGCACCTCGCGCGGCGCGACCAAATGCGCGGAGCTGCGCGCGATCGCCGCCGAACTGTTCCTCGCGCACGGCTATGACGGGGTGAGCCTCGACGGTATCGTGCGCGCCGCCGGCGGCTCGAAGACCAACATCTACGCCTTCTATGGCGGCAAGGAGGGCCTGTTCCTCGCCGCGATCGAGGCGCGGTGCCGGCACTTGCAGGAGCGCCTGACCGCCCGCGACCTCGCCGGGCTCGGGCTGGAAGAGGGCCTGCGCGCGCTCGGCCGCGACATGGTCGACCTCCTGTTGGAGCCGGAGCATCTCGCGCTCTACCGGCTGGTGATCGGCGCTTCCGCCCGTTTTCCCGGGCTCGGCGAGGTCTGGTACCAGAACGGCCCGCTCGCCTCGCGCGGCGTCATCGCGGCGTTCCTTGCGGGACATGCTGGCGAATTGGCGGAAGGCGCGCGGCTGGAGGATTTCGCGCGGATGTTCCACGACGTGGCAGTCATGGACCAGCTGCATCGCGCGCTGATCGGCGCGATGCAGGACGAGGCAGAGCGCGAGTGTGCGGTGGACTTGGCGTTGCGGGCGGTTTTAGGCAAAGATGTCGCTCGGCTTCAGCATCCTTCGAGGCCGCTGCGCGGCACCTCAGGATGAGGTCGCTTCAGGCAACAACCTCCTCCTGAGGTGCCCGGCAAAGCCGGGCCTCGAAGGATGCTGAAGCCGAGCTTCGCCTCTACTGCACGCTCGCGCCCATCGCCCGCGCCGTCGCGTTGATCCAGGCGCGCTGCGGGCCGACCAGCGTTGCGCCGGTCACCCCGCCGCAGCCGCGCTTGCCGCCGGCGGCGGTCGACCAGCCGATGATGCCGACCACCACGCCATCCGCCAGCACCGGGCCGCCGCTGTCGCCGGTGCAGCCGCCCGCCGCCTCGCCGTTCGACAGCCGCACCATGATGCCGCCGGTGGTGCCGATGCTCGGCAATTCGACGGTGCGCAGCGTTCCGGCCGACTTGCCGTCGCCATCGCGGGTCACGCCGAAGCCGGCGATCAGGAAATGCGCGCGCTGCGGCGGCAGCGTCGGATCGGCGGACAGGTTCGCCGGCCCGAAGCGTTCGGGCAGCGCCTCGCCGAGCTTGACGAGGGCGAGGTCCGGTGTCGGCCGGCTGCTCTCGAACGAGCCCGGATCGAAGCGCGGATGCAGCACGACGCGTGCGGCCTGGAGAAGGCGAGGACCGGCCGGCTCGAACACCACCACCGCATAGTTCGCCGCCGGCTGCACGCAGTGCGCGGCGGTGAGCAGCACGTCGCGCGCCAGCACCACCCCGGTGCAGGAGGCGCCGCGCGTCGAGACGATCAATGCCGCCTGCGAGGCGAGCGCGCCGCCGGCCGGCTTGCCCCCGACGATGGCATTCGCCGGGCCGGCGAGCAGCAGCAGGGCGATCGTGATGAGGGTGCGCATGGGCAGTTCTTGAAGGTGGTTCCCACGCCGAGTTCTGGCGGGGAGGGCGCGTGGCGTCAATCGGGGGGTGATGTCATGCCCGGGCTTGTCCCGGGCTTCCACGTTCGTGACGAGGGCGTCTCCGTGGATGGCCGGGACAAGCCCGGCCAAGACGTACTGAGGGCGGAAAGCGCCTTAATGACTCTACAGCTTAACTTCAATAGCGCCGGGTAAAGGATTCCTGAGACACACGAATCCACGCCCCGTTGAAGTGATTTCTCAACGTCGCGTGAATCGCCTTGTTAAGTCGTGAAGCCGGTTGATTGACTCGGATTCTCAATATTCTGCCGCGTCTGATTCAGATTCCGAGGGCACTGAATCGAATAATGAGAAGGTAACGCAGTCGGGTTAATTAACCATTACCCGGTTCGTAACCCGTAATTCACATCGCCGCCCTTCGGATGGCCGCCCGCCAACTTTCCCGCAAGGGGGCCAACTCGTACACCCGCTTGCCAGACAGCGCGCAACCTAGGAGCGTGATCATAGGCTCGCGGCGTCTCGCGGGCCGGCCCCGGAGCACGCTCGTGAACCTCGCCGCTCTTACCATCCCCGAGATCGACCCGCTGCTCGCACTTGCGGTGTTCGTCTCCACGGCCGCGACCGACACCGTCTATGTGCTGTTCAATGCCGCCATCGTCTCGCGACGCCGCGTGGCGGCGGCGAACTGGAGCGCCGGCTGGTACCTGCTCTCCGCATTCGCGGTGATCAGCTATACCCAGGAGTGGATCTATGTCGCCTTCGCCGCGGTCGGCTCCTGGGTCGGCGCCTATCTCACCGTCGCCTGGCTGCATGCGCGGGAGACGCGGGCGGCACAGGCGGAGGGGGCGTAAGGGGCGCTCTGTTTCAACATCCTTCGAGGCTCGCTTCGCGAGCACCTCGGATGAGGTTTGTCCTTGAATTGCGACCTCATCCTGAGGTGCCCAGCAGCGCCGGGCCTCGAAGGATGTTCAAGCCGCGCGCCGCTTTCCCTCCCCGAATAACCCCGCCACCTGACAGAATGTCCCGGCAATGGCATTCTACTTGGCCGCGCCCTGCTGTAAGAGCGGCAGGAATCACGATTTGGGGGCAAAGCCGTGCGTCTGCTTGTCGTCGAGGACGATCCCGATCTCAACCGCCAGATCTTCGAAGCGCTGACCGATGCCGGTTATGCGGTCGACCGCGCCCATGATGGCGAGGAGGGCCATTATCTCGGCGAGAACGAGCCCTATGACGCCGTCGTGCTCGATATCGGCCTGCCGAAGATGGACGGCCTCTCGGTGCTGGAGAGCTGGCGCCGCGAGGGCAAGAAGATGCCGGTGCTGATCCTCACCGCGCGCGACCGCTGGAGCGACAAGGTGCAGGGCTTCGACGCCGGCGCCGACGACTATGTCGCCAAGCCCTTCCATATGGAGGAAGTGCTGGCGCGGGTGCGCGCCCTGCTGCGCCGTGCCACCGGCCATGCGGCGAGCGAGCTGTCGTGCGGCCCGGTCGCGCTCGACACCCGCTCGGGTCGCGTCACGGTGGACGGCCGCCCGGTGAAGCTCACCTCGCACGAATACCGCCTGCTCGCGTATCTGATGCACCACACCGGCCGCGTGGTGTCGCGCACCGAACTGGTCGAGCATCTCTACGACCAGGATTTCGACCGCGATTCCAACACCATCGAGGTGTTCGTCGGGCGCCTGCGCAAGAAGCTCGACATCGATGTGATCCAGACGGTACGCGGGCTCGGCTATCTTCTGGTGGCGCCTGAAGGGCGCTGAACGGGCGTCCGCTTATGGTTGCGATCGAGAACCGGTCCGTTCTGGCAAGGGGGCCAGCGTGGCTGCACGCCGGCTCGCTGGCGGTCCGGCTGTTCGTCTCGGCGACCGTGGTCATCGCCGTGGTGCTGCTGGTCACCGGCCTCGTCTTGTCCTCCGTCTATCGCCAGGCGGTGGAGCGCGCCTTCGACCGCCGGCTAGACGTTTATCTCAAGACTATCGTGGCCGATGTCGCCAATTCTACCGCCGGCGCCATGCCCGAGCCGGCGACGCTGGGCGACCCGGTGTTCAATTTCCCGCTCTCCGGCTGGTACTGGCAGATCACCCGGGTCGACGGGCCGGCGCGCCAGTACAAGACCGCGCGCTCGCTGCCCGAAGGCAATCTGCCGCTGCTGCTCGACCAGGGGGCGCCGGCCGATTTCGGGGGGCTGCGCGAAGGCTATGTGAAGGGCCCGGCCGACCAGCGCCTGCGCATGATCGAGCGCATGGTCGATCTCGGCGATGACGGCCGCTACATCGTCTCGGTCGCCGCCGACGCCGCCGAGATCGATGACGAGGTGAGCGGCTTCGACACCGCGCTGATGACCACCTTCGCCGTGCTGGCGCTGGCCTTCCTGGTCACGCTGCTGTTCCAGGTGCGCTTCGGCCTGCGCCCTCTGACGCGCATGCGGCTCGGCCTCGCCGCGGTGCGCGCCGGCCGGGCCGACAAGATCGACGGCGCCTTTCCGGAGGAGATCGCGCCGCTGGTCGGCGAGGTGAACGGGCTGATCGAGGCCAATCGCGAGATCGTCGAGCGCGCCCGCATGCATGTCGGCAACCTCGCCCATGCGCTTAAGACCCCCATCGCGGTGCTGCAGAACGAGGCGGCCAAGAGCGAGGAGCCGCTCTCCACCAAGGTGCGCGAGCAGGCCGACATCATGAAGAGCCAGGTGGCACACCATCTGGAGCGCGCCCGCATGGCTGCGCGGGCCTCGGTCGTCACCTCGCTCGAGGATGTGGGGCCTATCGTCGAGGCGCTGGCCCGCACCATGGCCAAGGTCTACCGCGTCAAGGGCATCGACGTGGAGACCGAGATCGCCGAGGGGCTGCGCTTCCGCGGCGAGCGCCAGGATCTCGAGGAAATATTGGGCAATCTCGTCGACAATGCCTGCAAATGGGCGCTGTCCCTGGTCGAGATCACCGTCACGCGGCTGCCCGGCGGCGGTGCCGGCGATCGTGACTTCTTCGAGATCACCATCGACGATGACGGCCCCGGCCTCACCGAGCAGCAGCGCACGGAGGCCCTGCAGCGCGGCAAGCGGCTCGACGAGACCAAGCCCGGCTCCGGCCTTGGCTTGTCCATCGTCGCCGAGCTGGTGGCGCTCTATGGCGGGCGCTTCACCCTGGCCACCTCGCCCTTCGACGGCCTGCGCTGCATTGTCCGCCTGCCGGCGGCGTGAGGGATTTCAAATCAGCCTGACCCCAATTCGACAGGTGCCAGTGACGCACGGCATTTCCGCCGTCATGGCCGGGCTTGTCCCGGCCATCCACGGTTGTTCGCTCGTCACGGACGTGGATCCCCGGGACGAGCCCGGGGATGACAGTCGGTCTATCGCGGTCACACTCTCACAACGACGGGTGCTTCAGTACGGCGTGTTCCCCCCGCGCCACACCCCTCCGCGCACGCCCTCGTGGGCCAAGGTTTCGCCCCATTCCTCCCGCTTTGTGCCGCAACATCATTCAAGCTGCTGTTTCGTCTCGGGGAAGGGGCCTTTTTTCATGCGCGCTTATCACCTTGTTGCCGTCGGTCTCGTCGGCGTCACTCTCGCTGGCTGCACCAGCGATGGCGGGCTCGGGCCGAAGGCCACGGGCGGCGCGGTCACCGGCGCGGTGGCGGGCGGCCTCATCGGCGCCGCGGCCGGACGCAGCGTCGGCGGTGCCGCGGTCGGCGCCCTCGTCGGCGGCCTGATCGGCGGCTCGATCGGCGATGCGCTCGACCAGGAAGACCAGCGCCGCGCTCGCGACGCCGAGCTCCAGGCGCTGGAATATGGCGGGCCGGGCGCTCCGGTGAGCTGGCGCGGCGACAGCGGCAATTACGGCACCATCGTGGCCGGCCCGGCCTATGCGCGCGGCCCCTCGCCGCGCTGCCGCGAATACACCCACACCATCTACATCAATGGCCGCCCGCAGACCGCGCGCGGCACGGCCTGCCGCAATCCGGACGGCACGTGGTCGCCGGTCGCCGGCTGAGCTATCCGGACCGAGGAATACCAGCTGTCATGGCCGGACTTGTCCCGGCCATCGACGGTTGCTCCTTGGTCATGGACGTGGATTCCCGGGACAAGCCCGGGGATGACGATTGTTTGGGCCATCCGTGGAAAAAGGGCCCGCCGCACGCGCGGCGGGCTGACGCAGGGGGCGCCGTCACTCGCGGCACTGTGAGCCGGCGCGCGCTTTTGCGCGCCTCTGGCGCATTGGCGGAAATCAAAGCGTAGGGTAGGTCAGCGCATTAGAGGAAACCTAATGTTGCTCTGGACCGCCTTCGCCCTCATGACCGGCGCCGCCATATTGGCGGTGCTCTGGCCGCTGCGCGTGCAGCGGGAGGATCGCCTCGCCGGCGATGCCGAAGCCGATCTTGCGGTCTATCGCGACCAACTGGCCGAGATCGAGCGCGACCGCGCCGCCGGGCTGATCGGCGCCGGCGAGTTCGAGGCCGCGCGCACCGAGGTCGCCCGCCGCATGCTCCGCGCCGCCGAGGGTGCGGGCGAGACGGCCCGTTCCAGCGACACCCGCCGCCGCGCCGCCGCCGTGCTGGCGCTCATCGGCGTGCCGCTCATCGCCGGCGTGTTCTATCTCGCGCTCGGCTCGCCCACCTATGAGGGCCAGCCGCTCGCCGCCCGGCTCGATGCGCGGCCCGGCGAGGCCGATGTCGCGATCCTGGTGCGCAAGGTCGAAACCCATCTCGAGGCCAATCCTGAAGACGGCCGCGGCCATGAGGTGGTGGCCCCGGTCTATTTCCGCCTCGGTCGCTTTGACGACGCGGCGCGCGCCTGGTCCAACGCCATCCGCCTTCTCGGCGGCAGCGCGGCCCGCGAAAGCGGCCTCGGCGAGGCGCTGGTGGCCGCCAATGGCGGCGTCGTCACCGCGGAGGCCAAGGCGGCGTTCGACAAGGCGGTGGCGCTCGACCCGCAGGCCGTGCGTGCGCGCTATTATCTCGGCCTCGCCGCCGAGCAGGACGGCGGGAAGGACAAGGCGGCTGACATCTGGAGCAAGCTGGTTGCCGAGGCGCCCCCGGGCGCCGGGTGGCTGCCGACCGTGCAGGATGCGCTGGCGCGGGTGAAGCCGGCGGGCGCAGTTCCCGGCCCCAACGCCGCCGACGTCGCCGCCGTGCAGAATATGAACCCCGAGGACCGTGCCGCCATGGTGCGCTCCATGGTCGACGGCCTCGCCAGCCGCCTCGCCCGGCAGGGCGGCGGCATCGACGAATGGCTGCGCCTGGTGCGGGCCTGGAGCGTGCTCGGCGAGGGCGAGAAGGCGAAGGCCGCGGCTGTCGACGCCCGCAAGCAATTTGCGCAGGACGGCGCCGCGCTCGCCCGCATCGACGAGCTGACCCGCCAGCTCGGACTTGGGAGCTGAATTGATGTTTCCTTCCCATCCAATCAGTGTGCCCTCATCCCCGGGCTTGACCCGGGGACCCAGGGGACCGGGCGCCGTGCCCAGCCGTCTGGATTCCCGGATCAAGTCCAGGGATGAGGGGATGTCATTGCGGGGACGCACTTCATGACCCGCAAGGGCCGCCGACTGGTCCTCATCTCCTCGGCGCTCGGCGTGCTCGGCCTTGCCGCCGGGCTGGTGCTCTATGCGCTGACCGACACCATCGTGTTCTTCCGCTCGCCGAGCGACATTGCCGCCCAGCACCCGGCGCCGGGCACGCGGCTGCGGCTCGGCGGGCTGGTGAAGGACGGCAGCGTGGTGAAGGCCGACAACGCCCATGTGCGCTTCACCGTCACCGACGGCGCTGCGGATGTCCCGGTCGCCTATATCGGGCTGCTGCCGGACCTGTTCCGCGAAGGGCAGGGGGTGGTGACCGAGGGCGTGCTGCTGCCCGACGGCTCCTTCAAGGCCGACAGCGTGCTGGCCAAGCACGACGAGAAATACATGCCGAAGGAAGTCGCCGACGCGCTGAAGAAATCCGGCCGGTGGAAGGAAGGGGAGGGCGCGCAGGCGCTGCCTGCCTCTAAGGAGGGCGTCCTCGGGGAGGCCGGGGGTGAGCTCAGTTCCGACGGTGCCCGGCCCGTTTCCGCTCCCGGCTCGCTTAGCTCACCATCTTCCCCGCATGAGGGGGAGGGGAAGAATGACTGACCACATCTCCACAGGCCTCATCGGGAGTGCCGCATGATCCCCGAGACCGGCCATTACGCCCTTGTGCTCGCCCTTGTCCTGGCGATCCTCCAGACCGTGCTGCCGATCTGGGGGGCGCGCAGCAATGATGCCGCGCTGATGCGCACCGGCCCGATGCTGGCGGTGGTCGGCGCCGGCTTCGTCAGCCTCGCCTTTGCCGCGCTGGTCACCCTCTATGTGCAGTCCGACTTCTCGGTGGTGAACGTCGTCGAGAATTCGCACTCGATGAAGCCGCTGCTGTTCAAGATCACCGGCACCTGGGGCAACCATGAGGGCTCGATGCTGCTCTGGGTGCTGGTGCTCGCCCTGTTCGGCGCCTTCGTCGCCATTTTCGGCTCGAACCTGCCCGCGCGGCTCAAGGCCAACGTGCTCGGGGTGCAGGGCTCGATCGCGGTCGCCTTCCTGTTCTTCATCCTGCTGACCTCGAACCCGTTCCTTCGCGTGCTCCCGCCGCCGGCCGAGGGCAACGACCTCAATCCGGTGCTGCAGGATATCGGCCTCGCCATCCATCCGCCGCTGCTCTATCTCGGCTATGTCGGCTTCTCCATCACCTTTGCCTTCGCCGTCGCGGCGCTGATCGACGGCCGGATCGATGCCGCCTGGGCGCGCTGGGTGCGGCCCTGGGCGCTGGCCGCCTGGGCCTTCCTCACGGTTGGCATCGCCATGGGCTCCTACTGGGCCTATTACGAGCTCGGCTGGGGCGGCTGGTGGTTCTGGGATCCGGTCGAGAACGCCTCGCTGATGCCCTGGTTCGCCGGCACCGCGCTGCTGCATTCCGCCGTGGTCATGGAAAAGCGCGACGCCCTGAAGGTGTGGTCGGTGCTGCTCGCCATCCTCGCCTTCTCGCTGTCGCTGCTCGGAACCTTCCTGGTGCGTTCCGGCGTGCTCACCTCGGTGCACACCTTTGCCACCGATCCGACCCGCGGCGTCTTCATCCTCGCCATCCTGGTGCTGTTCATCGGCGGCTCGCTGTCGCTGTTTGCCTGGCGCGCCCCGCTCCTGAAGCAGGGCGGCATCTTTGCCCCGGTGTCGCGCGAGGGTGCGCTGGTGCTGAACAACCTGCTGCTCACCGCGGCAGCGGCGGCGGTGCTGATCGGCACGCTGTATCCGCTGGTGCTGGAGGCGCTCGACGGCGAGAAGATCACCGTCGGTCCGCCTTACTTCAATCTCGTGGTCGGCGCCCTGATGCTGCCCGTCGCCTTCGCCATGCCGTTCGGCCCGCTGCTCGCCTGGAAGCGCGGCGATCTCTATGGCGTCGCCCAGCGCCTGATGTGGGCCTTTGGCGGCGCGGTGCTGGTCGCGGCGATCGTCGCCTTCGCGACCACCGGGGGCCCGGTGCTCGCGCTGGCCGGGCTCGGCCTTGCCGCCTTCGTCATCCTCGGCGCGGTGGCCGATATCTGCGAGCGCGCCGGCCTCGGGCGGGTGCCGGCGGCGAGCGCCTATGCGCGCCTGCGCGGCCTGCCGCGCGCCACCTTCGGCGCTGCGCTCGCCCATGCCGGCGTCGGCGTCGTGCTGATCGGCATCGTCTGCGAGACCAGCTGGAGCGAAGAGCGCATCGCCGGCATCAAGCAGGGCGGCTCCATGGCGCTCGGCGGCTATGAATTGACCCTGGCGCGCCTCGAGCCGCGCACCGGCCCGAATTTCCGCGAGGTCGCCGCGGTGTTCGATATCCGCCGTGGCGGGGTGTCGGAGGGCACCATCACCTCCTCCAAGCGGCTCTTCACCGCCCGCAACATGCCAACCACCGAGGCCGGCATCCGCACCTTCGGCTTCAGCCAGCTCTATGTCAGCGTCGGTGACGAACTGCCCGGCGGCGGCATCGGCGTGCGCGCCTATTGGAAGCCCTTCGTGACGCTGATCTGGCTTGGTGCCGTGGTGATGGCGCTCGGCGGCGTGCTGTCGCTCAGCGACCGCCGCCTGCGCGTCGGCGCGCCGAAGCCCGCCAAGGCCCGCCGCGCCCCGCAGGTCGCGGCGGCGGAGTGAGTTTCATGAACGGCACTCCCTCCCACACGCCCTCATCCCCAGGCTTGACCCGGGAATCCCGTGTACTGGGTGTGTTGGGGTGGATGCGTGCGGCGGGCATTGCTCTGGCATTGCTCATCGCCGGCTTGAGCATTGCCACGCCCGTGCTTGCCGTGCAGCCGGACGAGGTGCTCTCCGACCCGGCGCTGGAGGCCCGTGCCCGCGTGCTGTCGCAGGAATTGCGCTGCATGGTGTGCCAGAACCAGTCGATCGACGATTCCGACGCCCCGCTCGCCCGCGACCTGCGCATATTGGTACGCGAGCGGCTGAAAGCCGGCGACAGCAACGACCAGGTGCTGGATTTCCTCGTCGCCCGCTATGGCGAATTCGTGCTGATGCGCCCGACCCTGCACGGGGCGAACGTGCTGCTCTGGGTGGCGCCGTTCGCCGTTCTGGGGGTTGGTTTTGCTGGCGCTTTCCTCGTCGCGCGGCGGCGCCGGCGGGAGGGCACAACTGGCTCCGGCCTGTCGCCCGACGAGGAGGAAAAGCTGCACAAGCTGCTCGACGGGCAGCCCGCGGACCTTACGAAACTTTAACCGCCCCGCCAGTTTGCGTTAAGGCGACGCGCCCTAACTTTGCTCTCAAGCCTGCCCGCCGGGGCAGTGAACGAGACGAATGAGGACGCATCCCATGTCGCGCAACGCGCTTCCCGATACCAAGACCTCCCCCCTGCGCTCGAGCCGTAACCGCCTGCTCGCCGGCGTCTTCTCCCTCGCTCTTGCCGGCGGCGCCATCGGCGCGCTCGCCTTGCCCGAGGCCGTCACCCCCGCGCTCGCGCAGATCACCACCTCGCAGCCGGCCAACACCTTCTCCTTCGCCGACATCGTCGAGAAGGTCACCCCCGCCGTCGTCAGCGTGAAGGTGAAGAAGGACGAGCCGGCCGAGACCTCGATGAGCGACGATGACGGCGACGGCAATCCGTTCGGCGGCCAGAACGTTCCCCCGCAGATCGAGCGCTTCATGAAGCGCTTCGGCATCACCCCGGACGGCGCCCCGCGCGGTCCCCGTGGTCCCGAGCGGCACGGCCGCGTCGTCGGCCAGGGCTCCGGCTTCTTCATCTCCGCCGACGGCTATGTCGTGACCAATAACCACGTCGTCGACCAGGCGAGCGAGGTCGATGTCACCACCACCGACGGCAAGACCTACACCGCCAAGGTGATAGGCACCGATCCGCGCACCGACGTCGCGCTGCTGAAGGTCGAAGGCAAGACGGACTTCCCGTGGGTGAAGCTCGCCGGCGCCGCGCCGCGCGTCGGCGACTGGGTCGTCGCGGTCGGCAACCCGTTCGGCTTGGGGGGCACCGTGACCGCCGGCATCGTTTCGGCCCGCGGCCGCGACATCGGCTCCGGCCCCTATGACGACTTCCTGCAGATCGACGCCCCGATCAATCGCGGCAATTCCGGCGGCCCGACCTTCTCGCTGAACGGCGAAGTGATCGGCATGAACACCGCCATCGTCTCGCCCTCGGGCGGCAATGTCGGCATCGCGTTCGCGATCCCGTCGGAGACCGTCTCGCAGGTGGTCGAAGCGCTGAAGGGTGGCGGCACCGTTGCCCGCGGCTATGTCGGCGTGCAGATCCAGCCGGTGAGCGACGAGGTGGCCGAGGCCCTCGGCATGAAGGATGCCTCCGGCGCCCTGATCTCCCAGGTCCAGTCCGGCACCCCGGGCGACAAGGCCGGCCTCAAGGCGGGCGATGTCGTCACCGCCATCGACGGCGATCCGGTGAAGGACAGCCGCGAGATGTCGCGCAAGATCGCCCAGAAGAAGCCCGGCACCACCGTGCAGCTCTCCGTCGTGCGCGACGGCAAGGAGATGAAGGTCGGGGTGACGTTGGAGCAGCTGCCGAACGAGGTCGCCTCCATCGACAAGAAGGGCGGCGACGACAGCGAGCCGGGCGACACCGATCG
Source organism: Xanthobacteraceae bacterium (assembly GCA_029266425.1). Taxonomy (GTDB): domain Bacteria; phylum Pseudomonadota; class Alphaproteobacteria; order Rhizobiales; family Xanthobacteraceae; genus Ancylobacter. The sequence goes on along the minus strand of JAQSWY010000012.1, from coordinate 18,843 downwards.
CAGCATGCCGCGCCTCGGCCTGTCGCTGGCGCCTGCCAAGGGCGTCTCCGGTGCCGGCAATGAGGGCGTCGTGGTTACCGAGGTCGACCCCAATGGCCCGGCCGCCGATCGCGGCATCAAGGCCGGCGACGTGATCCTCGATGTCGGCGGCAAGCCGGTCGCGACTCCGGCCGACGTCCGCGCCGGCCTCGCCGCGGCCCACAAGGAGAACCGCAAGGCGGTGCTGATGCGGGTGAAGTCCGAGCAGGGCACGCGCTTCGTCGCCATCTCTCTGGCCAAGTCCAACGGCTGACGGCGTACGAACTAACCGGGGCGGTTTTCGCCCCGGGCGTTTCGGTCCCGGCTGCTGCCTGTTCCGTCGCCCCCTAGGGTTGCAACCGGTCCGATGGCGCACGGGGAGCTCGCAAGGGCTCCCCGTGTCGCTTTGGAACCACTCCGGCTCTTGCCGAACAGGCCCGCGGTGCCGCCTTGGCCGAGCATTTTCAGGTCCTTGATTAGGCGCGGGGCGAGAAATGGCGTACATGGTCATGAGCACGAATCCCTCCACCTTCGGCACTCTCGACTACCGCCCGCTCGAGCTTGCCGACATCGCCCGGACCGCCGAAGACGCCATGCGCCTGCTCGTCGTCGAAGATGACCGCGACGCCTCCGATTATCTCCGCAAGGCCTTTCGTGAGGCCGGCCACGTGGCCGACCATGCCGGCGACGGCGAGGAGGGGCTCGCCCTCGCGCTCGACGGCGGCTACGACGTGCTGATCGTCGACCGCATGCTGCCGCGGCGCGACGGCCTCTCGCTGATCACCGAACTGCGCGGGCGCGGCGACAAGACCCCGGCGCTCATCCTCTCCGCGCTCGGCCAGGTCGATGACCGCGTCACCGGCCTGCGCGCCGGCGGCGACGACTATCTGCCGAAACCCTATGCCTTTACCGAGCTATTGGCCCGCGTCGAGGCGCTGGCGCGCCGTGGCGGCCCGCAGGGCACCGACACCGTCTATCGCGTCGCCGACCTCGAGCTCGACCGGCTCGCCCACCGGGTGACGCGCGCCGGCCACGAGATCGTGCTGCAGCCGCGCGAATTCCGCCTGCTCGAATATCTCATGCGCCATGCCGGGCAGGTGGTGACCCGCACCATGCTGCTGGAGAATGTCTGGGACTATCATTTCGATCCCCAGACCAACGTCATCGACGTCCACGTCTCGCGGCTGCGCTCCAAGATCGACAAGGGCTTCGAGCCGCCTCTGCTGCATACGGTGCGTGGCGCCGGATACATCGTCCGTGACGTCGCTCGGTAGGCTCGCACGCACCACCGCGTTCAAGCTGATCGCGGCCTACCTCATCGTCTTCGCGATCTTCGCGGCGTCGGTCATCGCCTATCTCGGCTGGCACACCCAGCGCCTCGTCATCAGCCAGGCGACCGAGGCGATCGAGAACGAGGCCCGGATCCTTGAGGAACAGTATCGCCTCGGCGGCATCAACCGGCTGGTGTCGATCATCAATCGGCGCTCGCGCGCGCCGGGCGCCGGGCTCTATCTGCTCTCCACCTTCACCGGGGAGACGCTGGCTGGGAACGTGCTGAACCTGCCGCTCAACATCATCGACACTCAGGGCTGGAAAGAGATCGACTATGTCCGCTCGGAGGACCAGAGCGGGCATCCGAGCCGTGCGCTGGTGAAGGTGCTGTTCGTGCCGGGCGAGTTCCGCGTCCTGGTCGGCCGCGACGTGGTGGAGCGCGAGCAACTGCGCCAGATCATCATCCGCCCAGCCTTGTGGGGCCTCGCGGTGCTGGTGGTCATGGGCGTCGCCGGTGGCCTCTTCGTCACCCGCCGCGTGCTGAAGCGCATCGACCAGATGACCGCGACCTCCGAGAGCATCATGGCCGGCAACCTCGCGGGCCGGCTCGCCGTGCATGGCACCGACGACGAGTTCGACCGCCTGGCGCTGAGCCTCAACGCCATGCTGGAGCGCATCGAGGCGCTGATGGCAGGGCTGAAGGAGGTGTCCGACAACATCGCCCATGACCTCAAGACCCCGCTCACCCGGCTGCGCAACCGCGCCGAGGACGCGCTGCGCACCGCCTCGGGCGACGAGCAATGGCGTGCTGCCACCGAGCACACCATCGATGAATCCGACGGGCTGATCCGGACCTTCGACGCGCTGCTGATGATCGCCCGGGCCGAGGCAGGACAGGCGCGCGACAAGATGGTGGCGTTCGACCTGGCGGAGAGCGTCACCGCCGTCGCCGAGCTCTACGAGCCGATGGCGGACGAGCAGGGCATCGACCTTGTGGTCGACGCGCCCGCGCCGCTGATGGTGCGCGGCGTGCGCGAATTGTTCGGCCAGGCGCTCTCGAACCTGATCGACAATGCGATTAAATACAGCGCGCCCGAGCTCGGCGAACGCCGCACCGTGCGCGTCAGCGCCGAGCGGCGGGATCAGAATGCCTGCGTGATCGTTGCTGATCAGGGACCGGGCGTCCCCGAGGGCGACCGCAAGCGCGTGCTGGAGCGTTTCGTGCGGCTGGAGGTGAGCCGCACCCGGCCGGGCTCGGGGCTCGGCCTGTCGCTGGCGGCGGCGGTGATGCACCTGCATGGCGGCACCATCGCGCTGGAGGACAACGGGCCCGGCCTGCGCGTGGTGATCCAGCTGCCGCTGGACGCGCCGGCGGCGGGGTGAGGGAAGGCGCTCTGCCTCAGCATCCTTCGAGGCTCGCTTCGCTCGCACCTCAGGATGACGTGGTCTTGAGAAGAACGTCGTCCTGAGGTGCCCAGCGCAGCCGGGCCTCGAAGGATGCTGAAGCCGAACACGCGCCGTGCGCATGTTCGGCAGCACTTTGACAACCAGCTTCGCGTAAGCTCTGACTGGATTGATGGGAAGGCAGGAGAAGAATGGCGGCGCGACGCGCGAAATTGGCCGAAGATGACGGTGTTATGACGCTCGCCGGGCTCATCCGCGAGGCGCCCACCGCCGTCGACGGGGGCCAGACGGCGCTTTCCGACCTGCTTTCCGGCGCCCCGGCCAAGGTGAAGAGCGAGATCGCGCATCTCATCACGCTCCATCCGCAGGCCGGCGCGGTACTGGAAGCGGTAGCCGCTGGCTCTCCCTTCCTCTCCGACCTCATCCGCGTCGATCCGTCGCGTCTCCTCGAAATCCTCTCCTCCGATCCGCTCGTCCTGCTCGATGCGGCCCGCAACCGGGCGCTCGAGCGCGTCGCCAAGGCGACGAGCGAGGACGAGGTCATGCGCGCCTTGCGCCGGCTGCGCTCCACTTCGGCGCTGACCATCGCGCTCGCCGACATCGGCGGCGCCCTCGATCTCACCGCGGTGACCCGCGAGCTCACCGCCACCGCCGACACCGCGATCTCCGCCGCGGTCGACCATCTGCTGCGCGAGGCGGTCGGGGAGCGCAAGCTGCGCAAGCACGGGCCGGATGGCGCCGGCTGCGGCTACACGATCCTCGCCATGGGCAAGCACGGCGCGGGCGAACTCAACTACTCGAGCGATGTCGACCTCATCGTGCTCTACGACCCCGAGGCCGCGCCACTGGGAAAGGACGTCGAGGCCGCGCCGTTCTTCGTGCGCCTCACCCGCACCCTGGTGCGGCTGATCCAGGAACGCACCGGCGACGGCTATGTCGCGCGCGTCGATCTCAGGCTGCGCCCCGATCCGGCCTCGACCCAGATCGCGCTCTCGGTCGATGCCGCGCTCGACTATTACGAGCGCGAGGGCGCAACGTGGGAGCGTGCCGCCTATATCAAGGCGCGCCCGATCGCCGGCGACCTCGCGCTCGGCGAGAGTTTTCTCCGCCAGCTCTCGCCCTTCGTCTGGCGCCGCTCGCTCGATTTTGCTGCGGTGGCGGAGGTGCACGCCATGAAGCAGGAGATCCACGCCTTCCGCGGCCATGAGGCCATCGCCATCGAGGGCCACAACGTGAAGCTCGGCCGCGGCGGCATCCGCGAGATCGAGTTCTTCGTGCAGACCCAGCAGCTCATTGCCGGCGGCCGCGACCCGAGCTTGCGCAATCCGCGCACGCTGGAGGCGCTGGACCGGCTCGCGAGCGACCGCTGGATCGGCCAGGAGGCGCATGACGAGCTGGAGGAGGCGTACGTCTATCTGCGCCGCGTCGAGCACCGGCTGCAGATGGTGGCGGACGCCCAGACCCATTCGCTGCCCGAGGACGAGGCGGCGCTCGACGCTTTCGCTCGCTTCATGGGCTATGCCGGTCGCGATGATTTCGCGCTCGCTCTGGTGAAGCGGCTGACGCGGGTGCAGCACCACTATTCCAAGCTGTTCGAGGACGCCCCGCCGCGCGCCACGGTGGAAGGCCGTCTCATATTCCCCGACGGGGCCGACGACCGCGAGACATTGGCGACCCTGCACCGGCTCGGCTATGCCGACCCGCGGGCGGCGAGCGAGACGGTGCGCCGCTGGCTGAGCGGCCATTATCGTGCGCTGAAGGTCCCCGCCGCGCGCGACCAGCTCGAAACCATCGTGCCCGCTCTGCTCGACGCGCTCGCCCGCGGCGGCGAACCGGACCGGGCGCTGGTCGCCGCAGACCGCTTCTTCCAGGAGCTGCCGACCGGGCTGCGCTTGATCTCGGCGCTGGCGCACAATCCCGATCTGGTGCGGCTGCTCGCCACCATCCTTGGCACCGCGCCGCGGCTTGGCGAGATGCTGGCGCACCGTCCGACCCTGATCGACGCGCTGCTCGATCCGACCTTCTTCGGCGCGCTGCCCGACGAGGCGGCGCTGGAGGCGCGGCTCGCCGGGCTGCTGGCGGATGCCGAGGACGAGGAGGACCTGCTCGATCGGGCCCGCCGCTTCCGGCAGGAATACCATGTGCTGATCGGGGTCCGGATTCTCGCCGGCACGCTCTCGGCGAGCCGCGCCGGCGAGGCCTATGCGCGCCTGGCCGACGTGCTCATCCGCGGCCTCGCCGACGCGGTGAAGGCGCGCTTCATGGAGAGCCATGGCCGGGTCAAGGATGCCGAAATCGCGGTGCTCGCCATGGGCAAGCTCGGCGGCCGGGAAATGACCGCCGGCTCCGATCTCGACCTCATCATCCTCTATGATTTCGACGAGGAGGAGCCGGAATCAGACGGCGCCCGCCCGCTCTACGGCCCGCAATATTTCGCCCGGCTGACGCAGCGCCTGATCAGCTCGCTCACCACCCCGACCAATGCCGGCCAGCTCTATGAGGTGGATCTGCGCCTGCGCCCCTCCGGGCGCGCCGGCCCGGTGGCGACGCGGCTTGCTTCTTTCGAGACTTATCAGGCCGAGGAGGCCTGGACCTGGGAGCACATGGCGCTGACGAGGGCGCGGGTGATCTGCGCCTCGCGGGAGTTCCGCGCCAAGGTGGAGTCCACGATCGCCACCGTGCTGCGCCGCGAGCGCAACCTGGCGCGGCTCGCCGCCGACATCGTCGACATGCGCGGCGCCATCGCCGACGAGAAGGGCGAGGACGATCCTTGGGATCTGAAATATGCCGCGGGCGGCCTGATCGATATCGAGTTCCTGGCGCAGTACCTCGTGCTGGCGCACGCCCCGCGACATCCGGACATCATCGACACCTCGACCCAGCGCGTCATTGCCAATGCGACCCGGCTGGGGCTGCTCAGCGCCGAGGACGGCCAGACGCTGGGCGATGCCTGCCGGCTGCTGCATGACCTGACGCAGGTGCTGCGGCTCGCCGTGGGGGCGCCGTTCAAGCCGGCGGAAGCCAGCATCGCGCTGCGCCAGCTGCTCGCCCGCGCTGGCACCATGCCGGACTTCTCGACCCTCGAGGCGCATCTGTTCGAGACCGAGCGCGAGGTGCGCGCGGTGTTCGAGCGGCTGCTCTCGGTGGAGACGAAGGCGCGGAAAACGAAGCGGGCGTAGGGTCGTTCCCTCTCCCCATTGGGGAGAGGGTTAGGGTGAGGGGGAGTACGCGGCTCCGCGACGGTGCGGCCCCTCACCGACCCGCTTCGCGGGCCACCTCTCCGCAATGGGGAGAGGGAAGGCAGCCGCTCTGCTTGAACATCCTTCGAGGCCGCTTCGCGGCACCTCAGGATGAGATTGAACTTAACAACGACCTCATCCTGAGGTGCGAGCGCAGCGAGCCTCGAATGATGCTGAAGCCGGACGCCGCCTAGACCCTTACTGCACCTGCGCCGCGACGCGCACCGGTGCCCGGTACTGCCGGCCGGGCCGGCCCTGCACCGGCAGGCGGACCACGACCGTGGTGCCGAGGCCCTCGCTCGAGCGCAGGCGCATGCTGCCGCCGTGCAGCTCCACGAGCGATTTGGCGATGGCGAGGCCGAGGCCGGAGCCCTTGTAGGTCTTGGTGAACTGGCTCTCGACCTGTTCGAACGGCTTGCCGATCTTCGACAGCGCGGCCTCCGGGATACCGATGCCGGTGTCCTCGATGACGAGCAGGGCGGATTGCGGCGTCACCCGCGCCCGCACCGCGATGCGGCCATTCTCCGGGGTGAACTTGATGGCGTTGGAGATCAGGTTCAGCGTGACCTGCTTGAGGGCGCGGCGGTCGGCCTCGATCGGGGTCTCGGCATCGATCTCGGATATGACCGTCAGGCGTTTCTCGTCCGCCCGTACCGACATCACCCTGAGCGCCTCGGTGACGATCTCGTCGAGCCGGATCGGGGTGAGAGCGAGCGTGACGCGGCCGGCCTCGATCCGCGACATGTCGAGAATGTCGTTGATGACGTCGAGCAAATAGCGCCCGCTATCGCGGATGTCGCGGCAGTATTCGTTGTACTTGTCGCAGCCGAGCGGCCCGAACAGCCCGCTCTCCATCAGTTCGGAGAAGCCGATGATGGCGTTGAGCGGAGTGCGCAGCTCGTGGCTCATGTTTGCGAGGAATTCGGACTTGGCGCGGTTGGCGTCCTCGGCCTTGTTCTTCTCGTCGGAATAGTTCTGCGCCAGCTCGGCGAGCTGCTGGGCCTGGAACTCCAGCGTCTGCTGCGATTTGCGCAGGTCGGCGACAAGGGCCATCAGCCGCTTCTCGCTGTCCATCAGCCGCTCTTCGTGGCGCTTCAGCGCGGTGATGTCTGTGCCGACCGAGACGAAGCCGCCATCCTTGGTGCGGCGCTCGGCGATCTTCATCCAGCGCCCACCCTCGATCTGCGCCTCGAAGGCCCGCGCGCCCTCCTCGGGGCGGTCCTCGGTCTTCAAAGGGGTGCGCACCACCGGTTGGCGGGCGAGGGTGGCGATGGTCTCGAACGGGGTGCCGGGGGTGACGGTGTCGTCGCCGAGCCCGTGCAGCGCCTGGAACTTCGAATTGCACATGACGAGCAGGTTGGCGGCATCCCACAGCACGAAGGATTCCGAGATGCTCTCGATGGCGTCGCGCAGCCGCATGTCGGCGGTGGCGGTGCGTTCGGCAAGGCGCCGCTCCTCGGTTACGTCGACGGCGATGCCGACGAGGTGCGGCGGCTCGCCATTCTCCTGCGCCACCACCTCGGCACGGGCGCGCAGCCACACAAAATGGCCCTCGGCGTGCGTCATGCGGAACACGCGATCGATGGTGCGGCCTGGCTTGTCGGCGATCTCCTTGGCGATCTCGTAGAGATTGGCATCGTCCGGATGCACCAGATTGGCGACGTCGCCGAACGAGACCAGTTCGTCCCGCGGCTCCAGCCCCAGCATCTCGAACATCGAGTAGGACCAGAACATCCGGCCGCGGCCCATGTCCCAGTCCCACAGGCCGCAGCGCCCGCGCATCAGCGCGGTGTCGATGCGCTCCTGCACGGTGTCATAGATGCCGTCGGCCTCGCGGGCGCGGCTCGCCTGCCAGTGGAAGGCGAAGCCGAGGATCAGCAGCACGCCGCCGGTGGTGGTGAGCAGGGTGACGGTGAGGATGGTGTCGGAGCGCCAGGTGCCGAGCGCGGCGTCGACCGGCTGTAGCACTACGATCTGGCCGGCCGGACGGCGCAGGTTGCGCACCGTGGCCATGGCGAGCGTGCCGTCGGAGAGCGGCACATCGAGCACGCCGGCATTTTCGGCGAACACGGCGAGGGCCTGGACATTGGCGAGCAGCGCGGCGACTTCGGCGGCGGTCGAGGCTTCGCCGTCGTCGGTCGTCACCACCCGTCCGCCGCCATCGACGACAGCGAAGCGCCGGCCGTTCTCGGAGGCGCGGGGCGGCAAAGCGGACTTCAGCGCACCGGCCGTGGCGGCGATGTCGCCGGAGCGCTGGCCGAGATCGCTCGCCACCGCCATCGCATAAAGCGCCAGCTCGTCCTTGGCGTCACTCACCGCTTCGGTGTGGTAGGCGCGGGTCTGCACGATGGCGGCGACCGCGACGATGCCGATGAAGGCGATGATGAGTGCGGGGACCGCCCTTCGCATGAAGGGCTCGGCGTCGACCAGTCGCTGATAGGCAGGCCGCGCCACCGAGCGTGCCAGCCCCCGCATAGCCTGGACGCGCACAGACGCTCCCGCAGCGTTGGCGCGAGCCATCGCCGGCCTCCCCCGAAGTCCTAAAGTCCCTAAATCAATCGATTGGAGGGACGTGCCGCATCTCTCCGAATCACTACGATTTGAATCGAATCGTGCCGATCCGTCCAGAGTCTGTGGGGAGTCAAGTTAACGAAATGGCAACTTTCGGCTGCGGTCCATCGGCCGCGCCTTGTTTTATGGACGCCGGGCTGCGGGGAGTGCTATCGGCGCACCTGCGGCGGCCGCTCGGCTGTCTTCGAGGGAGAGATTACCATGAGCGACATCTGGTTCCGCACCGGCGAGGCGACCGTGCTGGCGGCTGACGGCCAGTTCACCGACGCCATGCCCGAGGTGCTGATCGGCTCGGTGCGCGGCCCGGCCGGGCACGCCTTCGCCTCGATGATGGGCCAGGCGGCGGGTCACACCCGGATGTTCGTGGTGCGCGACCTCAACCAGATGGTGCGCCCGGCGACGATGATGACCACCAAGGTCACGATCGAGACCATGGAATATGTCGATCTGCTCGGCGGCGTGGTGCAGGGCGCAATCGGCGACGCCATCATCGATGCGCTCAGTGAAGGCCTGTTGCCGAAGGAGGCCGCCGACGAGATCTGCATGATCGTGATGGTGTGGCTCGACCCGCGCTGCGCAGCGGACCCGAACCTCGACAGGGCAGACCTCTACCGCACCAATTATGAGGCGATGAAGCTCGCCATCGACCGTGCCATGAAGGGCGAGCCGACGGTGGAGCAGCTGATCGCCAACCGCAAGACGATCAAGCACTACGCGCTGGACGGCGTGGTGGAGTATTGAGGGGCGGCTCTGCTTGAGCATCCTTCGAGGCTCGCATTCGCTGGCACCTCAGGATGAGGTTGTTCTTTAGCGCGACCTCATCCTGAGGTGCCGCCGCAGGCGGCCTCGAAGGATGTTGAAGCCGGACAACCCCTGAGAATTCCCTCTCCCCGTCGGGGAGAGGGAGCCTCACACCGGGAATTTCGGCACTTCCCTCGCCGGGAGGACCGCCACCACGCCACCCGTCCGCTCGGGCGAGACCGTGATGCGGATGGTGCCGTCGCCGTCGATGCGGCCGGCGGCGATGCGGTTGCGGCCGGCTTCCTTCGCGGCATAGAGCGCGCGGTCGGCGGCGCGCAGCAGATGCTGCGGGGTCGGCGGCTGGCCGCTGGCGTCCAGGCTGAAGGTGGTCAGCCCGATGCTCACCGTGACGACATTGTCCGGGCTGCCGGCATGGGGATGCGCGAGTGTGCGCACCCCGGCCAGCATGCGCCCCGCGACCTCTATGGCGCCCACCTCGTCGGTCTCGGTCAGCACCGCGGCGAATTCCTCGCCACCGTAGCGGGTGACGATGTCGCCGGAGCGCTGCACGGTCTGGCGCAGCGCCTCGGCGACCGAGCGCAGGCACTCGTCGCCCGCCTGATGGCCGTACAGATCGTTGAAATTCTTGAAATGATCGACATCGATCATCATCAGCGCGATGGAAGGCTGATTGCGCCGGGTGCGGCGGAACTCGCGCTCCAGCACCTTGTCGAACTTGCGCCGGTTCGGCAGCTCGGTGAGCGAATCCATTTCCGACAGCGCGGTCAGCCGGCGATTGGCGCGGATCAGCTCCTGCTCCAGCGAGCGGCGCTGGCGCACGGTCGCGGCCAACTCCTCCTCGATCTGCTTCTGCCGTGTGATGTCGACGCTCGTGGCAAGGAAGCGCAGGGGCGCGCCATCCGGCGCATGCTCCACCACGGCGCCGCGGCTGAGGATCCAGAGCCAGCGGCCATTCTTGTGCAGGATGCGGTAGGTCGCCTCGAAGGTCTTGCGTTCGCCACGCAGCACGCGCCTCAAGGCGCGGTCGGCGCCGGCGCGATCGCTCGGGTGGACGATCTGCCAGGCCAGCTCCTCGTCCGGCACCAGGCTCTCGCCCGGCTGATAGCCGAGCACTTCCTTCCAGTGCAGCGAGCGGGTGACGTGGTTGCTCGGTATGTCGAGCTCCCAGATCCATTGTCCGGCGGTGCGCAGCGCATAGCTGGCGCGCTGCTCGGCGCGGTCGAGCGCGCCGGCGATCCTGGTGCGCTCGGTCATGTCGACAAGGGCGATGCTGAGGCCGCTCACCGCGCCCCTGGCGTCGCGCACGATCTCGGCCGAGATCCGCAGCGTCCGGCCGGTGTCCGGAACGTGCAGTTCGCGGTCCGCCATGGGCGCGCCGGCAAGCGCCTGGGCGAGGTCGGCGGCAGCCGCGGCGAGGGGAGGGAATTCGTCGACGCTGCGGCCGACAATGTCTTCCGACGTTCTGCCAAGTATCGAAGCAAATTTTGCGTTGATGAGTACGTAGCGTCGTTCGCGATCAATAAGGCACAGCGCGACCGGTGCGCTCTCGTAGCTCGTCTGAAGCTGGAGCCATGCGCGCCCCTTCATCTTGTTCGACGGTGCCCTGGACTGTTCTTCGAAAACTGGAAAGTCCTGATCGCGATCGACGTCGAACCTCATCATGCCCGACGATAGGGAAGACTAGTCGACGGCCGGGCACGGCGAAAGTGAACTTTTCTCCATGCCCGGAAAGCTCCCGTGATCGCAGGACGAGCCTCCCGCTCAGGCGAGCGAGCGCGTTGCGATGTCGGACACGTCCGGGGACAGGCCGGTGGTCGAGGCCACCCGCTTCAGCGCGGCCTCGGCCGAGGCGCGGCGCACCGGCTCCAGCGAGCGCCAACTCTTGAAGGCGGCGAGCAGGCGGGCCGCGACCTGCGGGTTCTTGCTGTCGAGCGCCAGCACGGCATCGACCACGAAAGCGTGGCCGGCGCCGTCGGCGCGGTTGAACTGGGTCTGGTTAGCCGCCGCGAAGGAGCCTATCAGCGCCCGCACCCGGTTCGGATTGCCCATGGAGAAGGAAAGGTGCGCGGTGAGCGCGCGCACCCGGTCGAGCGTGCCGGCGTCCGCGATCTGCGCCTGCAGCGCGAGCCATTTGTCGACCACCAGCGGATCGTCCCGGAAGCGCGCATGGAAATCGGCGAGCGCGGCGTCGCGCTCCTCCGGCGCGCTGTGGGCCAGGATGGCGAGCGCAGTGAAGCGGTCGGTCATGTTGTCGGCGGCGCGGTAGAGCGCGACGGTGCGGGCGATGCCGTCGGCCTCGCGGGAGACGGCGAGCAGATCGAGGCACCCGTTCTTCAGCGCGCGTCGCCCGGCCGCCGCTGCGTCCGGCGAATAGGGGCCGGGGGTGGCAAAGCGCTCATAGGCGCTCGCCAGTTCCGGCGCCAAGGCGCGGCCGAGCGCCCGGCGCAATGCGGTGCGGGCGGTGAACACCGCATCGGGATCGACATCGGCGCCGATCTCGCGGGCGATGTCGCTTTCGGAAGGCACGGTCAGCGCCTGGGCGATGAAGGCCGGATCGAGCGCGGTGTCGGTGAGCACCGAGCCGAGCGCGTTGATCAGCGCCGCCGGGGCAGCGGGTGCGCGGCCGGCGCGCGCCGCCTCGGTCGCCTCCACGAGATGCGCGAGTGCAAGGGTCTGCGCCGCGTCGAAGCGGTTGAACGGATCGGCATCGTGCCGGGCGAGGAACAGGAGGTCCTCGCTGGAGAGCCCGGTCTTCAGTGCCACCGGGGCGGAGAAGCCGCGATTGAGCGAGGGCACCGGGCGCTCGGTGACGCCGGCGAAGGTGAAGCTTTGCCGCGGCTCGCTCAAGACCAGCACGCCGTCCCGCGCATTCCCGCCATCGGGCGCGCCGACCGGCATGTCGCGTCCATTCGGCCCGATCAGGCCGATGCGAAGCGGGATCACCATCGGCAGCTTGTCCGGCTGGCCGGGCGTCGGCGCGATGTGCTGGGAGATGTCGAGCCTGTAGGTCTGTGCGACTTCGTCCCATTCGCCGGCAACGCTCACCGTGGGGGTTCCGGCCTGCGCATACCAGCGGGCGAACTGGGTGAGGTCGGCCCCGGCGGCGTCAGCGAAGCAGGCGAGGAAGTCCTCGATCGTGGCGGCCTGCCCGTCATGGCGCTCGAAATAGAGATCCATGCCCGAGCGGAATTCCTCCGGCCCGAGCAGGGTCTTGAGCATGCGCACGACCTCGGCGCCCTTCTCATAGACGGTCGCCGTGTAGAAATTGTTGATCTCGCGATAGGTGTCCGGCCGCACCGGATGGGCGAGCGGGCCGGCGTCCTCCGGGAACTGGTGGCTCTTCAGGAGCCGCACATCGGCAATGCGCTTCACCGGGCGCGAGCGCTGGTCGGAGGAGAACTCCTGGTCGCGGAAGACGGTGAGGCCTTCCTTCAGGCAGAGCTGGAACCAGTCGCGGCAGGTGATGCGGTTGCCGGTCCAGTTGTGGAAATATTCGTGGGCGATGATCGCCTCGATATTGGCATAGTCGGCATCGGTCGCGCTCTCCGGGCTCGCCAGTACGTATTTGTCGTTGAAGATGTTGAGGCCCTTGTTCTCCATCGCGCCCATATTGAAATCGGCGACGGCGACGATGTTGAACACGTCGAGGTCGTATTCGCAGCCGAACGCCTCCTCGTCCCAGCGCATGGAACGCTTGAGCGCATCCATGGCATAGCTTGCGCGCTCGGCCTTGCCGGGTTCGACATAGATGCCGAGCTCGACCGCGCGGCCGGAAGCGGTGACGAAGGGTTCGATGACGCGCTCGAGCCGGCCGCCGACCATGGCGAACAGGTAGCAGGGCTTCGGCCAGGGATCGTGCCAGATCGCGTAGTGCCGGTCGGCGCCGTCGACCATGCCGGTCTCGACCGGATTGCCATTGGCGAGCAGCACCGGCGCCTCCTCGCGAGAGGCCTCGATGCGCGTCGTATAGATGGCGAGCACATCCGGCCGGTCCGGGAAGAAGGTGATGCGGCGGAAGCCTTCGGCCTCGCACTGCGTGCAATAGGCGCCGGAGGAGCGGTAGAGGCCCATCAGCTTGGTGTTGGCCGAGGGGTTCACCTCGGTCTCGATCTCCAGCATCAGCGGCTGTTGCGGCGGCGCGAGGACGGTGAGCGAGGAGGCCGTCACCGCATAGGCCTCGGCCGGGAGCGCCCCGCTGTCGAGCGCGATCGACTTCAGCTCAAGCTCGTCGCCATCGAGCACGATGGGCGCGCCCTCGCGGCCCCTCGGGTTCGGCCGCATGCCGAGGCGTGCGATGACGCGGGTCGCGGTGGGGTGGAGGCTTATGTCGAGATCGACCGTGTCGACCAGCCAGTCGGGCGGGCGATAATCGGCGAGGCGGACGGGCTGGGGCTCGGCATCGCGCAGCATCACATCACTCCGGCGTATCTGGCCTATCACCTCTAGAGGGTCGAGGGGCGGATCGGAAGCCCCGGGCGGTGCAAGGGCGTCCTGCGTGAGCATCCTTCGAGGCCGGCCTTTGGCCAGCACCTCAGGATGAGGTCGCTTTAAGAACCAGCTCATCGTGAGGTGCGAGCGCAGCGAGCCTCGAAGGATTGCTGCAGCCGGGCAACGGCCAAACCGCCCCTCAATCGCCCCGTTTCCGCCGCGTCACCGCGCGCTTTCGCTGAAACCTTCCTCAATATTGTTCGTTGGGGAGTGTCGTGGGGAGAGGATGATCCCCGTGTGTCAGCGGTACGGTAATATGAGAGGCATCGCGGATGGAAGTAACAATCCGAAATGAAAGATTCGAAGCGCTCGATTCATGGCGCGGCATCTGTGCACTTGCGGTTGCAATCTTCCATTATTCATTCGTGATGAAAACAGAAATCATCCAAAATGCGATCTTATCGAACTCATATCTGTTCGTGGATTTCTTCTTCGTGCTCTCCGGCTTCGTCGTCTGTCATGCCTATCGCGGCCGGCTCGACAGCCCGCGAAAAGTGGGCGGCTTCATCCTGCGGCGCTTCGGCCGGCTCTGGCCGCTGCATGCCGCGCTCCTGTTCGTGCTGATGCTGATCGTCACGGTCATCAATCTCTATGGCCGCCATCCCGACAGCCTCACCATCACCGATGCGACCGGCAATTATTCGCTGCTGGCGCTGGCGCTCAACGCCGCGCTGCTCACCGCCATGGGGCTCTATGGCAATGCCTGGAACAGCCCGGCCTGGAGCATCGGCGCCGAGCTCTACACCTATCTCCTGTTCGCCGCGGTGGTGGTGTTCGCCGGCAAGCGCCTGCTCGGCGCCTCGCTGGCCCTGACGCTGGGCGCGAGCCTGGTGCTGCTCGCCTTCGCCCCGGCCCTGATGAACTCGACCGCGGATTTCGGCTTCGTGCGCTGCATTGGCGGCTTCTTCGCCGGTGTCGTCACCTATCATGTCCATGAGGCGACCCGAAAGCGCAAGCTGCCGCTGCCCTCGGTCGCCGAGGTGGCGGTTGTGGCGCTGGCCGGCCTGTTCATGCTCGTCGCCGGCGACGGGCCGGACGAGGTGCATGCGCTGAGCCTCGTCGCGCCCGTCGTGTTCGGCGCGGCGATCCTGGTCTTCGCCCGCGAGCGCGGCGCGCTGTCGAAGGTGCTGCAGGTCCGGCCGCTGCGCGCGCTCGGCCGCTGGTCCTACTCCATCTACATGGTGCACATGCCGATTCTGCTGCTGCTCGGCTATGTGGTCTGGCTCTATGGCGACCTCGGCGCGGCCTCGCTGCAGGTCGACACCGTGGTCGAGGGCCATGTGAAGCAGCTCTACGACCTCGGCGATCCGGTCGGAACCAATCTCCTGCTGCTCGGCTTCCTCGTCGCGGTGGTGGCGAGCGCGGCCTGGACCTATCGGCTCGTCGAGGCGCCCTGGCGCGACCGCTTCAACCGCATCGCGAAGCGCTACGAGAATCCCGGCCGGGCGATCGCGCTGCTGCCGCACGCCGGCCCGGTGCAGCCGGTGCCGGTGAAGACGGAGCGGTGAGAGAGCGGCAGGGGGGCCACCTCCCAGTTCGTCATCCCCGGCTTGTCCCGGGGATCTCGGCCGCTGATGCACTGTCGGGAATCGAGATCCCCGGCACAAGCCGGGGATGACATTGTACCTAATGCGAGTACGCGCCTAAGCCGCCGCCCGGCCGGCGCAGGCGTTCCGGATCGCGGCGATGTTGGCGCGATAGCCGTCTATCCCGCCCTTGAACACCGCCGAGCCGGCGACGAGAACGTCGGCGCCGGCGCGGGCGCACAGCGCGCCGGTCTCGGCATTCACCCCGCCATCGACTTCGAGATGGATCGGCCGGCCGCCGATCATGGTGCGCAGCCGCTCGATCTTCGGCAGCACGTCGGGGATGAAGGTCTGGCCGCCGAAGCCGGGGTTCACCGTCATGGCGAGGATCAGGTCCACCTTGTCGAGCACATAGGCGACAGTGCTCTCCGGCGTCGCCGGGTTGAGCGCGACGCCGGCCTTCTTGCCGAGCGAGCGGATCACCTGCAGGCAACGGTCGAGATGGTCGGTGGCCTCGGCCTGCACGGTGATGATGTCGGCGCCAGCCTTGGCGAAGGCTTCGAGGTAGGGCTCGACCGGCGAGATCATCAGATGCACGTCGAACACCTTGTCGGTGTGCGGGCGCATCGCCTTGATGACGTCGGGGCCGAAGGTGATGTTCGGCACGAAATGCCCGTCCATCACGTCGAGATGGATCCAGTCGGCACCGGCGGACACCACGTCGCGCACCTCCTCGCCGAAGCGCGCGAAGTCGGAGGCCAGCATGGACGGCGCGATGAGGGTCATGTTCGTCTCCGTATAGAGGAACGTCATCCCCGGGCTTGTCCCGGGGACCCACGTCCGTGACGAGAAAGCAACCGTGGATGGCCGGGACGAGCCCGGCCATGACATCTGTTGCTGGAGGTTTGTTGCCGCTTCAAGGCTTCAGCGGCGGATAGCTGTCGATGCCACCGGAGAACACCCGGCTGGCGAGGATGTCCTCGGCCTCGATGGTGATGAGGTCGTCGGCGGTCACCGGGCGCGCGGAGGCGAACAGCCGGTTGGCTTGGCGCAGCCGGGCGCGGTCGAGCGCGTTGCGGATCGAGCGGCCATTGGCGAAATGCGGCTGCAGCTTGCGCAATTCGATATAGCGCACGAAGGCCTTCGCCGCCTCCTCGCTGAGATGGTAGTTCATGCCGTCGAGGATGCGCCCGCCGATCTGGTTCAGTTCCCCCTCCGAATAGTCGGGGAAGTCGATATGGTGCGCCACCCGTGAGCGGAAGCCGGGATTGGCGGTGAAGAAGCGCTCCATCCGGTCGCCATAGCCGGCGAGGATGACGACGAGGTCGTCGCGCTGGTTCTCCATCACCTGGAGCAATATCTCGATGGCTTCCTGGCCGTAGTCGCGCTCGTTCTCCGGGCGATAGAGATAATAGGCCTCGTCGATGAACAGCACGCCGCCCATCGCCTTCTTGAGGATCTCTTTCGTCTTCGGCGCGGTGTGGCCGATATACTGGCCGACAAGGTCATCGCGCGTCACCGTGACGAGGTGGCCTTTGCGCACATAGCCGAGCTTGCGCAGGATTTCCGCCATGCGCAGTGCGACGGTGGTCTTTCCCGTCCCCGGATTGCCGGTGAAGCTCATATGCAGGGTCGGGCTCACCGCGGAAAGCCCGAAGCGGGCGCGGGCGCGGTCGACCAGCAGGAGCGCCGCGATCTCGCGCAGCCGCTGCTTCACCGGGGCGAGGCCGACGAGGTCATGATCGAGCTCGTCGAACACCGCGGCGAGGCCGGAATTGGTGAACTCGCCCTGTAGATCGATGGCGGCAGGCGGATCGGTGATGGCGTCCATGGTGACGTTCTCCACTGGCCGTCATCCCGGAAGCGGCAAAGCCGCTACCCGGGATCGCTGGCAGGAAGGGGGCGCTCTCTCGTCCCGCGATCCCGGCTCGGCCTGCGGCCGTCCGGGATGACGAGGACTGACGAATAAAAACGGGCCGGTCCGGGGCGCGGTATCCCGGACCGGCCCTTTCGCGACCGGGGAGGAACGGGTTGGTCGGCCGCGAAGAGTTCGATCCTTTAAAGAACGCGCGTCAGTAGCGCGCGCCCTCCGGCTTGGCGGTCGCGTAGGACCGCGTCGTGTAGCGGATGTTGCGGCCGTCGACTTCCTGGCGGTCGAGCGAGAAGCCGGGCTCCTCCGCCGGGCGGTCGGTGATGAAGGAGAGCCGCACCGATTCCCACGTATGGGTGGCGTCGAACGCCGAGATGCGGATGTAGTGCCGGCCGCCATAGGCCTTGCGGCACTCCTGCAGCTCGAACATCACGCCGGCGGCGTCGGGCACGTCGAACATCGGCATGCCCCACATCTCCCAATAGGTGTTGCGGGGATGGGGGTCGTCGGTGAACTCGATGTTCACCGCCCAGCCATTGTTGATGCAGTACTGCACCTGCCTGTTGATCTGGGCATCGGTGAGGTCCGGCAGGAAGGAGAAGGCTCCCTGGGTGATACGCATGGTCGTGTCTCCTAATCTCTTGATGGCCGCTTGAACCCTCCGGACGTCATCCCCGGGCAAAGGCGGCCTCTGGCCGCCGTCTCCTGAGAGACGCCGAGGCAACAGCCTCGGCTTTTGCCGGGGATCCACGACCTTCACGAGTGAGGCCGTGGATGGCCGGGACAAGCCCGGCCATGACAATCGACGAGAGGCGACGAAAATTATTCCGCTGCGGTGACTTGCGGCACGAAGTCGGGCGTGTCGGTGGAGGTGTAGTTGAAGGTCACGTCCTTCCACGTCTCCAGCGCCTGGCGCAGCGGGAGGCAGTGGCGGGAGGCTTCCTTCAGGATCTCCGGGCCTTCATTGACGTAATCCCGGCCCTCGTTGCGGGCGAGGATCATCGCCTCCAGCGCGACGCGGTTGGCGATGGCGCCGGCCTGGATGCCCATCGGGTGACCGATGGTGCCGCCGCCGAACTGCAGCACCACGTCCTCGCCGAGCAGGTCGATGAGCTGGTGCATCTGGCCGGCATGGATGCCGCCGGAGGCCACCGGCATCAGCTTGCGGGTCGAAGCCCAGGGCTGGTCGAAGAAGACGCCGTGCTCGAGGTTGGCGGGCACGTAGTCTTCGCGGCAGATGTCGTAATAGCCCTTGGTGGTGTGGGGGTCGCCCTCGAGCTTGCCCACCACGGTGCCGGCATGGATGTGGTCGACGCCGGCGAGGCGCATCCACTTGGCGATGACGCGGAACGACACGCCGTGGGTCTTCTGCCGCGTATAGGTCGAGTGACCGGCGCGGTGCAGGTGCAGGATCATGTCGTTGCGCCGCGCCCACTTCGACATGGACTGGATCGCGGTGTAGCCGATGATCAGGTCGATCATCACGATGTTGGAGCCGAGTTGCTTGGCGAACTCCGAGCGCTCGTACATCTCCTCCATCGTCCCGGCGGTGACGTTCAGGTAGGTGCCCTTCACCTCGCCGGTCGCGGCCTGCGCCTTGTTCACCGCCTCCATGCAGTAGAGGAAGCGGTCGCGCCAGTGCATGAAGGGCTGCGAGTTGATGTTCTCGTCGTCCTTGGTGAAGTCGAGGCCG
>JAQSWY010000217.1 GCA_029266425.1 Xanthobacteraceae bacterium | reverse complement strand
GCCTGGTCGCGCAGCGCCACCGCGATGGAGGGCGGCGGGTCGATGCGGTAGCGGGCGAGCACGTCGCGCGCCTCGGCGAGCGTGGTCGGGTCGGGCACGGTCGGGCCGGAGCCGATCACCGCCGGGTCGTCGCCCGGCACGTCGGAGATGGAGAGCGTCACCACCTTGGCCGGCTGCGCCAGCGCCGCCAGCCGCCCGCCCTTGATGCGCGAGAGGTGCTTACGCACCGTGTTGATCTCGGTGATGTTGGCGCCCGAGCGCAGCAGGGCGCGGGTGAGCGCGCGCTTGTCGTCGAGTTCGACGCCCTCGGCCGGGGCGATCCAGTTGGCCGAGGCGCCCCCCGAGAGCAGCACCAGCACGAGGTCGTCCACGGTGGCGGACGCCGCGAGGTCGATCGCCTTCTGCGCCCCGGCGAGACCCGCCGCGTCCGGCACCGGATGGCCGGCCTCGACCATCTCCAAAAGCCGGGTCAGGCGGCCATAGCCGTGGCGGGCGACGCCGATGCCGGCGAGCCGCTCGGCGGGAAAGCCGAGTTCGTCGAGATAGTGCTTCTCGGCGACTTCCAGCATGGAGCCGGCGGCCTTGCCGGCGGCGAGCAGGATCAGCCGGCCATGGGCGGGCGGCGGCGGCAGGGCCGGCGGCAGGCAGGTCGAGGGATGCGCGGCCGCGACCGCGGCGGAGAACAGCCGATCGAGAAAGGCACGCGCGGAAACGTCAGACATCACAACCCCTACCCCGCCCCCGAAAGGGGCCACCCAGCCGGTCTCCGCCGGCTTCGACCATTGCATGCGGACGGGTTCGAATCCGGCCGCGCGACGCGAAACGGGCGTATTCCTATGGCACGCAAGGCCCGCCGTCACTATCCTCGCCTCACTTAGCCGCACAAGCGCCGCTGCGGCGGACCGCACGCCACGGAAGAATATGCGCCGCCTCGCCACCGAAGACACCGCCCCGGTCGGACAGGACGACGACGCCTCGGAGGAATTCGCCGCCGTCGAGCACGTGCCCGGCACGCTGGAGGCGGGGCTGATCCTGCTCTGCGACCACGCTTCCAACGCGCTGCCACCCGGCTACGGCTCGCTCGGCCTGCCCAAGGCGGAGCTGGAGCGGCATATCGGCTACGACATCGGCGCCGCCGGTGTCACCCGCATGCTGGCGCACCGGCTCGGCTGCCCGGCGCTGCTCACCCGCTTCTCGCGCCTGCTGATCGACCCCAATCGCGGCGAGGACGACCCGACGCTGGTCATGCGCCTCTCCGACGGCGCGGTCGTGCCGGGCAACCGCAATGTCGACGAAGCGGAGGTCGAGCGCCGGCTCGAGCGCTACCACCGCCCCTACCACGCCGCCGTCGAGGCGGAGATCGACGCGGCTCTGGCTCAGGGCGTGGTGCCGGCGATCCTGTCCATGCACTCCTTCACCCACAACTGGCGCGGCCTCGCCCGCCCACCCGCGAATTGATCGACGCGCTGGCCGCGCCCGGCGACCTCATGGTCGGCGACAACGAGCCCTATGACGGCGCGCTGCGCGGCGACTGCATGTACCGCCACGGCACCTTGCGTGGCCTCGCCCACACGCTTCTTGAGATCCGCCAGGACCTGATCATCGACGAGGACGGCCAGCGCGAATGGGCCGACCGCCTCGCCGGCGTCCTGCCGGACATCCTGGCAAAGCAGGAACTGCACGAAGTGCGCTCCTTCGGCTCGCGCACCGGCCCCGTACCGTCGCTCTAGGCGTGGATGCGCCGCGCCCGAGCGGGCTTCTTGACATGCAATGATTTCATTGCATATTGGGCGCCGATGAACGACGACGAGCTCGATCGCGTCTTCAAGGCGCTGGGCGACCCGACCAGGCGCAGGATCATCGACCGCCTGCGGGAGCGCCCGAGACAATCGCTGTTCGAGCTGTGCGCCCTCTCGGTCGCGCAGGACGGCAAGGCGCTCTCGCGCCAGGCGATCACGCAGCACCTCGACCTGCTGGAGAAGGCGGGGCTGGTCCAGGTCGAATGGTCGGGACGGACCAAGCTCCACTCGCTCGATCCCGCCCCGCTGCGCGAGGCGGTCCGGCTATGGCTCCGCGCCCATCTGTAGGAAGGAAAGCCGATGAGGATCTATGTCACCAGCGTCCTGGTCGACGATCAATCGAAGGCCGAGGACTTCTACACGCGCGTACTGGGCTTCAAGGTGAAGCACGACATCCCGCTCGGGGAGCATCGCTGGCTGACCGTCGTCTCGCCGGAGAACCCCGAGGGCACCGAACTGCTGCTCGAACCGGGGGAGCACCCCGCCGTGCCGCCCTACAAGGCCGCGCTCGTCGCGGACGGCATTCCGGCAACGTCGTTCCAGGTCGACGACCTCGATGCCGAGTATGACCGGCTCCGCTCGCTCGGCGTCTCGTTCACCGTCAAGCCGCTCGATGCCGGAACTGTGCGCATGGCGGTGCTTGATGATACCTGCGGAAACCTTATTCAATTGGTGCAGATGAAGGTCGCCTGAGGCTGTCGGTCGCGGCACGTTGCCGGACCTGTGGCTCCCGACCGCAGAAGCGATGGCGCCGCGCGCCGCTCCCCGGAGGTCCTCATGCCCGAACTCGACGACAAGACCCGCACCGAATTGGAGGCGGCCGCCTTCCGCCGGCTTCTCGCGCATCTGCGCGCCCGCACCGACGTGCAGAACATCGACCTGATGAATCTCGCCGGCTTCTGCCGCAACTGCCTGTCCAACTGGTATCTGGACGCGGCCAAGGAGCGCGGCGTCGCGCTGACCAAGGACGAGAGCCGCATCGCCGTCTACGGCATGCCCTATGAGGAGTGGAAGGCCGCCTATCAGGTCGAGGCCACACCGGAGCAGAAGGCCGCCTTCCCCGGCCCCGGCTCGCACTGAGCCGCGGCCCCGCCACCGAAATGGGCAGTGGATAGCGGGCGTAGCGTACGCCTGCACGGTGCGTGAGTGCGCGCGCGCCTTGACGCGCCGGCCGCGTTCGGCTCCTCATCGCCGCCCGATTTCACGCCTGAGAGCCGGGCCCTGCCCGATCCAGACAAGACCCTGCCCGGAGAGACCATGTCCGACATTCCGAACGACCAGCCGCTGTCCGACGCCGCCGCCGGCTTCGCCAAGGAGCAGCTGAAATCCTTCAT
>JAQSWY010000216.1 GCA_029266425.1 Xanthobacteraceae bacterium | reverse complement strand
GATGCGCAGGGCCGTGGCACCGGCGCGGTGCAGGCGTGCGGCCTCAGGGTGCAGGAGGGCGGCAAGCTCGCCGCCGAGGCGCGCGCGGCGCGGCGCAATATCGGCCTCGTCTTCCAGCAGTTCGCCCTCGCCGGGCGTCTCTCGGTCATGACCAACGTGTTGGTCGGCGCGCTCGGACGCATGAACGCGCTGCGCGGCACGCTCGGTCTGTTCAATTCGGACGAGCGGCGTACCGCCTATGCCGCGCTCGCCGAGGTCGGCATCGCCCAGCATGCCGCCAAGCGCGCCCGCGAGCTCTCCGGCGGCCAGCAGCAGCGTGTCGCGATCGCCCGTGCGCTGGTGCAGGGCGCGCGCCTGGTACTCGCCGACGAGCCGATCGCTTCGCTCGACCCGAAGTCGGCCAAGCGGGTGATGGACACGCTGGTGACGATGAGCCGCGACCACGGCATCGCCCTCGTCGTCTCGCTGCATCAGGTGGACTACGCCACCGCCTATTTCGACCGCGTGATCGCGATGAATGCCGGGCGCGTGGTGTTCGACGGCCCGGCCGCGCAGATCAACGCCGCCTTCCTTACGGAACTCTACGGCGCCAGCGCCGAGGAGCTGATCCTGCCAAGCCAGTTCGCCGTGGCGCCGCCGCCCGACACCAAGGCGCCCGCGGAAACTCACTCGTCCCAGACCGTATCCTAGACAGGAGCGAAGACCATGAAGCGCATTCTCGCGGCCGGCCTCGTGCTTGCCGGCCTGACCGCCCCGCTGGCGGCGCAGGAAGTCAAGGAGCTGAATTTCGGCTTCATCTCCACCGAGTCCTCGGCGAACCTTGCCAAGAGCTTCGAGCCTCTTCTCAAGGACCTGGAAAAGTCCATCGGCATCCCGGTCAAGCCCTTCTTCGTCGGCGACTATGCCGGCGTGATCGAGGGCATGCGCTTCAAGAAGGTCGACATCGGCTGGTTCGGCAACAAGTCGGCCATGGAAGCGGTGGATCGCGCCAACGGCGAAGTCTTCGTGAAGACCGCCAAGCCGGACGGTTCCTCGGGCTACTATTCCCTGATCGTCACCAATGTCGACCGCAACGACATCAACGATCTCAAGGACGTGCTCGACTGCGCGAAGGGCTATAACTTCGGCAATGGCGATCCGAACTCGACCTCGGGCTTCCTCGTTCCGAGCTACTATGTGTTCGCGCTGAACAATGTCGACCCGAACAAGTGCTACAAGCGCGTCGTGACCTCGAACCACGAGGGCAACCTGCTCGCCGTTGCCAACAAGCAGGTCGACTTCGCCACCAACAACACCGAGAACGTCTCGCGCTTGCAGGCGACCCGTCCGGAAGAGGCGAAGAAGATAAAGGAAGTGTGGCGCTCGCCGATGATCGCCGGTGACCCGATCGTGTGGCGCAAGGACCTGCCGGCCGACCTCAAGGCGAAGATCTACACCTTCTTCATGACCTATGGCCGCAACGGCTCGCCGGAAGAGATCGAGCGTGCCCGCGCCGTACTCGCCAAGACCTCCGACGGTTGGGGCCCGTTCCTCGCTTCCTCCGACGCCCAGCTGATCCCGATCCGCCAGCTCGAACTCTTCAAGAGCCGCGTCAAGGCTGAGAAGAAACAAGCTCTCGGCCGACGAGAAGGCCGCCGAGCTGAAGAAGATCGATGCCGAGCTCGCCGCCCTTGAGGCGCAGGCCAAGAAGATACCCGCCATGTGAGCCGTCTTCCCCAGCCAGCTAGGCCGGGAAGAAGCGACATCGCCGGACGCCGCCTGAGCGGCGTCCGGCTCGTTTTCCAGATCACCGTGAATCTGCTCCGGCCACCGCGCCGGAGAAAACGCCGCGAGGACGCCATGTTCGCCACCGATGCCGTCCACCGCGCCGCGACGCGCACCATGCCGCCGCCGCCCGTGACGCCGCTCGCTACCCGCCTGATGCGCCTCGCGCTGGCAGCCCTGGCCGTGGTGGTGCTGGTCTATGCCTGGCACGAGGCGGAGATGAACCCGGCGCAACTCGTGCGCGACGCCGGCAACATGGCGACGCTGGGTGCCGACTTCCTGCGCCCCGACTTCACCGATTGGGACGTCTATGCCAACGCCATGCTGGAGACGCTGGCGATCGCCATATGGGGCACGCTGCTGGCGGTGATCGCCGGCATCCCGCTCGGCATACTCTCGGCCGAGAACGTGGCGCCCCGCTGGCTCGTGTTTGTCGTCCGTCGGGCGATGGACGCCTGCCGCGCCATCAACGAGCTCGTCTTCGCGCTGATCTTCATCGCCGCGGTCGGCCTCGGCCCCTTCGCCGGCGTGCTGGCGTTGTTCGTCCACACCACCGGCGTGGTGGCCAAGCTGTTCTCCGAGGCGGTCGAGGCCATCGATCCCGCCCCGGTCGAGGGCATTCGCGGCACCGGCGGCAGCTGGTTGCAGGAGATCGTCTTCGGTGTGCTGCCGCAGGTGCTGCCGCTGTGGATCTCCTATGCGCTCTACCGCTTCGAATCCAATGTGCGCTCGGCGACCGTGCTCGGCATCGTCGGCGGCGGCGGCATCGGCATGACCTTCAATGAGACCATGCGCGGCTTCCTCTACTCGCAGGCCTC
>JAQSWY010000039.1 GCA_029266425.1 Xanthobacteraceae bacterium | reverse complement strand
GGGGCTGGGCGGCTTTCCTGCTGTCAGTCTGGCCGACGCTCGCCGAGCCCGCGACGAAGCCGAGAAGCTGGTTCGGCAGGGGATCGACCCGATCGCGAAGCGCGACGAAGAGCGGCAGCCTGCCAAGGCAGCGCCAATCTTCGGAGGCGTGGCAGAAGAACTGGTGAACAGCATCGCGCCCGGTCTGCGCAATGCGAAGCACGTCGCGCAGTGGCGCATGACCCTCTCGA
Organism: Xanthobacteraceae bacterium; assembly: GCA_029266425.1. GTDB lineage: Bacteria > Pseudomonadota > Alphaproteobacteria > Rhizobiales > Xanthobacteraceae > Ancylobacter. The sequence goes on along the minus strand of JAQSWY010000039.1, from coordinate 46,710 downwards.
TAGAGCGCGACGCCGCTGGCGAGTTTGTGGACTCGGGTTACTGCATGCCGTTGCGCGACAGCGCGGTGTCAGAAATCAGTACCGAGGATGTGCTTTCCGTCCTTAAGCCCATCTGGCTGACGAGCCGGAGACCGCGTCCCGCGTGCGCGGTCGCATCGAGCGTGTGCTCGACGCGGCGAAGGTGAGAGGACTGCGTTCAGGCGAGAACCCGGCTGTGGGGCGTGGGCATCTGGCATTACTTTTGCCGAAGCGACAGGCGCTTCAGCGCGGGCATCACGCCGCCATGCCCTATCGCGACCTGCCGCCGTTTGTCGAGCGACTGAGACTCATCGAAGGAGTTTCAGCCCCGGCACTGGAATTCGTCATTCTGACAGCAGCTCGCTCGGGTGAGGTGCGCGGCGCTCGGTGGAGCGAGATCAATCTTGAATCTGCCGTATGGATCGTCCCTGCCGAACGCATGAAGGCAGGCAGGGAACATCGTGTCCCGCTCGGTCAGCGTGCCCTTGCTTTGCTCGACGAGATGGGTGGGCTACAGCACGCCGGCAAGCCGGACGATCTGGTGTTCCCGGGCTTGAAGGCCGGCTCGCTGGCCATCGATCCGAAGCAGCAGAACAGTCAACTCGGCCGACGGCTACTCGGCGCCGCGGAAGATTGGATCAGAGAAAAAGGGGGGCAGAGGATCAAAATGACCGTCATCGACGAACGCAAAACCCTGCTCGACTGGTACGAACGGCGCGGTTACTCCGAACCGGTCAGACAGAGCCCTTTCCGTCGACTGACACCCGGTTCGGCACCTGATTGTACCAAACCTCCGATTTGAAGTTTTGATCAAGGCGCTTTGATCGAGGGTATCGCTTCGGTGATCGCGAATGCCGGAGTTTCTCGTCTTCTCTCTGACACTGACGACCGGCCCTCAAGCCGAAGTTGCCGACTGCAGCGTTCACAGTCGGAGGGTGTCTTCGCAATATGATCGGTCACGACGGTTATGAAGGCCCGCAGCCGCTGAAGGCGCCGGATGTCCCGGTGATAGCCCATCCAGATATCCCGTGAGGGTGGCTCTACCGGCAGATCGAGCTTGCGAAGACCCACTATCTGACTTCCGACCACTTGTGGCAGGACGGCGATGCCAATGCCCTGGCGGCACATCCGCCCCTGCACGTTCCGATTGTTCGACCGGAGGAGCGGCTTCGCGTTCGGAAAGCTCTCGGTGAGCCAGGCAATATCCGGGAACTGGCCGGTCGACGTGTCGTGGGTGATGAGCCGGAAGCCGGCTCCATCACCATACACCGGCTCGGGTGAGCCTGCCGCGACGTAGACGCCATAGGGCAGACGGACCAGTCGTCGCTGCACGACATCGGGGTTGTCGAACGGGACGATCCGGAAAGCGATGTCGGCCTCCCGCTGCGCGAGGCTGAACAGGCGGGTGCCGGTGAGAATTTCCAGATCAACGTGCGGATAGGCCTTCGCATAATCGTCGATGATCGGCGGCAGGACATAGGCACCAAACCAGTCGGCAGACGATATGCGCAAGGTGCCCTGGAGGTCTTGTTCCTGTCCGGCGAGCCGCCGTTCGATCGCCAGAGCGCCTTCCTCCATCTGCTCCGCCAGAGCGATGACGGCGTTGCCTTCCTCCGTCGGAATGAAACCGTCGGCAGTCCGCTGAAACAGCGTGTGGCCGGTGGCTTGTTCGAGAGCCCGAAGGCGACGTCCGACCGTGGGGTGACTCAGATGAAGCGCCCGGGCGGCAGCGCCCAGCGTGCCGGTACGGGCTATCGCCAGAAAAATCCTGACGTCACTCCACTCCATCGCTGCACCCACAAAAATGAACGGAGAGCGTACGATACTGTCAGTTATCGAACAAATCCAATCACCTAAATTCTTGTCATCTCACTGGGAATGGCGAGCTGCCGGGGCGCGCATGGCGTCGGCTTACACGGCGCTCGCCCCGATGCCGAAGGAGGACAAGGTGAAAACCTGGCTGATCACAGGATGCTCGTCGGGCTTGGGCCGGCAGCTTGCCGAGGCCGTCGCCGCGCGCGGCGATCGCCTCGTCGCCACCGCCCGTTCTGCCGATAGCTTGCAGCCGCTGTGCGAACGCTACCCCGAGACGGTGCGCAGCATTTCGCTCGACGTCACCCGTACCGGCGACGCCGGGAGGGCCGTGGCCTTGGCCGAAAGCGCGTTTGAGGGCCTCGACGTCCTCGTCAACAATGCCGGCTTCGGCTTCATCGGCGCGATCGAAGAGGGAGAGCCCGACGAATATCGGCCGATGTTCGAGGTGAACGTCTTCGGCCTGATCGAGACGACCCGCGCCGCCCTGCCGGCGCTGCGCAAACGTGCCGGAGCCCGCATCGTCAATCTCTCCTCCGGTGCCGGGATCGCCGGCTCGGCGGGTTTCGGCTTCTACAATGCGAGCAAGTTTGCCGTCGAAGGCTTGTCCGAAGCGCTCGCACAAGAGCTTCGTCCGCTCGGCGTGCAAGTGATCATCGTCGAGCCCGGCCCCTTCCGCACCGAGTTTCTCGGTCGCTCGATGATCACCGCGGCGCGGGAGATCGCCGCCTACGCCGAGACGGTGCCGGCGAGACGACATTACCGCCAGACCAACAACGGCCGGCAGGCCGGCGACCCGGCCAAAGCCGTCGCCGTGATGCTGCAGGCCGTCGATGCCGAGCATCCGCCGCTGCACCTCCCGATCGGGCCGCGCGCCCACGCGATAGCGGAGCAGAAGCTGGACTCCTTCCGCGCCGACATCGCCGCCTGGCGCGACATCTCCATCGCGACCGATTTCGACACGCACAACTAGGAACCCCGCCGTGACCACCATGTACGTGACCTATGCAGGCGATGCCGACACGCCATTCGACCGCGAACACTGGATCAACGTCCATTTCCCGCTCGTGCGCGAATGCTGGGGTCCCTATGGGCTCGAACGCCTCGCCGGCTTTTTCCCGCAGGGAGACGGCGGCGGCCTGATCGCGATCGCGACCTGCATCTTTCGAGACGAGGCCGCCATGGAAGCGGCATTGGCCTCGCCGGAAACGGTGCGCGTGATGGCCGACGTCGATCTCGTCACCGCCGTCAGGCCGCAGCGCAGTCTGGCGACGCCGCTCACCGGCAACGCGACGGCCACGGCGAACGGCTGAGGGGTACCGACCCGGCCGACCAGCAGGAGGCTGGCCGACAGGCGGCTAAGCGCCCGCGGCAAAGACAGCCAAGCTCTCTTCAACATGATGATCGCCATGGCCATTGGGCCATGGCCGAGGGTGCTGCCGCCAGCGCGGGCTGCCGGTGCTTGAGCCGGCCCATGCCCGGATGGATGCGGCAGTCGGTACCGGATAGGGCGGCCTGAATTGATCGGCGGCAGCGAAGTTTAGGTTCAAGAACGGAAATACACTCATGAGCACGACAACATGTGAAGGCGCGGCCCTTACGGCCGCTATGGTCCGGGACGGTGACGCCCTGCCCGAGCCGCGGCGCTGGACGATGTTCGTGATCCTGCTGGTCGGCGCGTTCCTGCCGCCGCTCGACTTCTTCATCGTCAATGTGGCGCTCCCCTCGATCCGGGGGGAATTGGGCGCCTCCTCCTCCGCCGAGCAGCTCGTCATTTCTTCCTATGCCGCGCTCTATGCCGTGACGCTGACGACCGGTGGGCGGCTTGGCGATCTGTTCGGTCGCGGCCGTGTGTTCTTTCTCGGCCTGATCGGCTTTGCCGCCGCCTCGACTTTGTGCGGCTTCGCCTGGTCGCCTTGGGTGCTGGTCGCCGGGCGCGCATTGCAGGGCGTAACGGCCGCCGTGATGGCGCCCCAGGCGCTCGCTTCGGTGCAGGCGATTTTCCCGGAGAAGGAGAAGCCGCTCGCCCTCAGCATCTATGGTGCGATCTTCGGTTTGGCCGCGGTGGTCGGGCAGGCATTGGGCGGCGTCCTGATCTCGCTGGATCTTATGGGCCTGGGGTGGCGGGCGATCTTCCTGATCAACCTGCCGGTGGCGATGCTCGTCCTGCTGTTCGGCATTCCTCTGCTGAAAGAGACGCGCGCGCGCGACGCACGCCGGCTGGATCTCGGCGGCATGGCGCTGTCGACGCTGACGCTCGGTGCGCTGCTCGTGCCGCTGATCGAGGGGCGCGAAGCTGGGTGGCCGCTCTGGTCCTGGCTGTCGCTCGTCGGGGTGCCGCTGCTGGCGTGGCTCTTCTGGCGTTATGAGACCCGGCTGGCACGAGCGGGCGGTGCCCCCCTGCTCGACCCGGGCGCCTTGCGGGCACCGGGACTGGGCCACGCGCTGCTGATCGCGCTGTTGTTCTATTCGATCGGCAGCTTTTTCCAGCTGTTCTCCGTCTATTTGCAGGACGCGCTGCATGTGACTGCGCTGTACGCGGGCCTCGTCTTCCTGCCGTTTGGTGCCGGATTCCTGCTCGGGCCGCTGTCGACGCCCTTTCTCCGACGGTTCTGCGGCGCCTATGTTAATCCGATCGGCATGGGGCTGGAGGTTGTCGGGTTCCTGGGTCTCGCCGGGCTCATCGCGGCGACACCGACCGGCGTGCATCCCGCACCGATGCCGCTTGCCGCCCTCCTGTTCGTCATCGGTTTTGGGCAAGGGCTCGCGCTGCCGACCCTGATGCGGATGGTGACAGGCCGGGTCGCGCCGGCCTTTTCTGGCATGATCGCCGGCATCGCCAGCTCGACTCTCCAAGTCAGCACTGCGCTCAGCGTCGCCGTGATCGGTGGGATCTTCTACGAGGTGCTGGGCGCGCGAACCGATCCGGCCGCCATCACGCAGGCGCTCATCGTCGCCGTCCTTTGCATCGCCTTCTGTCTCGCCGGAAGCGTGGCTCTGAGCATCACCCTCGTCCGGCTGGCGCCTCCTCCGCACGACGAGGCAGAGGGGCAGGTTTGAGATCCCGTCCACGACGCATGCCCAGAGGCGCCTATCGCCAATGACGCGGCTCCATCGGAGCCGAGAACCGGCACGCCTGCACACCTCACCAAGCAAGATGGCCGCAGAGTGAATGGACAGACGGACGATTTGCCGACGGCGGTACGCAGCAAGGATTCGCGAGCAATCCCGGTTCGGCTGAAGGCGTTTCGCCCCGCCACAGACCACCCAGCCCTAAGCAGTACCGCGTCAAGGGCCAATATCCGTTCCTGGGCGATGTACCATCGTCCGGAAGTGGCGCGCAGCTAACGCCCATGGGCTCGCTTCCCAGCGTCTCGTAAGGCCAAGTCCTTTATCCCGGAGCCCGGTATTCTGTTTCACGAGATCCATTGCTTGATCCGATCGGCGCTAATTCGTAGGTACAAGCGCCGCGTCATGGTGGCGATGGCACAGCGCCTGAGAGGCAAACCTGGTCCACAGCGAACAATCGATCGGGTTTCCCCGGAAGGAGCACGATTGCGATGACTCAAGCCGCCAAAGCCAAGCGCTTCGGAGCGCTGCACATCCCTGGCCAACCGCTCGTGCTCTACAATATTTGGGATGCTGGCGGGCGAAGACCCTCCTGGCCTCCGGCGCACGCGCAATTGCCACCAGCAGTTGGTCGATCGCAGCAGCCCACGGATACGAAGATGGCGAGGCGATTTCTCTTGAGTTCGCCCTACCGGTTAGCGTTCCGGCACATTCGAGGTGTAAGCTGAGGTCTAACGAGCAAGCCCGATCGTGAAGTTACATATCCGGCGGCTGAAACTCACGTACGACCTCGAACATGCCGGGCTCAAAGATCGCGGTCTCCATGATGTCCTGAAGCGCGCTCATCGAGCCGCTGCCTGCGCGCATCGCCTCATATTGCGCGCGGCTCTCCCAACGCGCGTACATCACAACCCGCTCGCCATCCAGGCTCAGATGCAACGTGGCGCCTCTGAAGCCGGGGGCCATTGCCACCGACTCTTCTGTGACTTTGGTTAGCAGAGCTATCAATTTCGCCGGATCCTGCGCCTTCAGCCGGAAGGTGTTAATCAGAACGACGGGGCGCTGGTGGTCCGGCATGACGAAGCCCTTCCTTCTGCCTGCGGCTGCGCATTTCTCAGGCCGCCGCTGTTTGCAGCACGGCTTGCAGTTCCCGGTCGAGACGCTGCGCGACGGCGTCGACCAGCGGGTCGCCGAACTGGCCGAAAACGGCAGCGGGCCGGTCGTACTCGAACGCCGAGCCTTCTCCGTCGTCCCGCAACAGGACGCGGATGGGTGCGTAAGTCCCGGCCGAAAGCTGATGGCGGGTCATCTTCGAGGCCGTCAGCGGGTTGCCGATGTCATATTGGATGGAGCGCCGCTTCTGGCCTGCAATCGCGAGCAGCGCGCCATGGTCTCGGGAGCTGAAGATCGACAGGTTCGCGGAGGCTTCCAGCTCGCGCAATGCGCGCTCGGCTTCTCCGTACCGCAGGAGGGTGAATATCCCATCGTCGATCCGCGGGACCAGGCTCTCGAGCTTGGCCTTCGTCTCCGTGAAGGGCTTGGGGGATCGGATGGTGACGTGCTCGTTTGTGAACGGTCGTGTCTCGATCGTAGGGGTGGCCATTGTCTGTCTCCAATGATGAGGGGCGGGACTTCGAGAGCGATTGGAAAGTCATTGCCTAGGCGCTGAGGACCTTCTCCACGCGCGCCGCGAGACCGAGGAGCGCGCGATCCTCGCCTTCCGGCCCGTCGAGCTCCAGGCCGGTCGGGAGGTCATGACTGTCGCGGCCGATCGGCAGGCTGATCCCGGGTAGTCCAGCTGCGCTTGCGGGAATGGTGTTGTTCGCCAACACCCGGAAATCGGCCTCCTGCCCGCCCACAGTGAACTGCGTCTGGCGATCAACCGTCGGCGCCGTGCAGGGCGTCGTCGGGAAGATCAGCGCGTGGGCGCCGTGCCGCGTGAAGACCTCGCTCATGCGTTCCCTCACCGCCAGCCGGTCGGTGGCCAGGGCGTGATAGGCCTGCTCGCTCAGGTAGCCCGGCGCGCCGGGTATGACGAAGTGGTCCCAGGCGTCCTTGATGCCTGCGCGCAGCCCCTCGTGCAGATCCTCGAAGGTGATGGGGATCGCGTGGCGCTCCAGGAACTCGGTCAGGGAGGCCTTGGTCTCGCGGAAGAAGAGGCTCCACGTGGTCCGCAGGGCCAGCGGCTGGAAGTCCTCGCCGAGATCGATCTCGACGATTTCGGCCCCCGCCTCGGCGAGGCGCAGGAGCGTGTTGCGGAACTGCGCCTTGATCTCGGGGTCGACCGGGTTCAGGTACTGGCGCGGCGCAAAGGCGAAGCGGATCCCCTTCAGATCGGCGCCGGCGTCCGGCTTCGCCGCGGGCGCACCGGTGACGACCTGGTCGATCAGGGCGCAATCCTCGACGCTGCGGGCGAAGACCCCCGTCGTATCGAGTGTGTGAGAGATCGGCGCGACCCCTTCGCGTGGCCAGCGCCGGGTTGTCGGCTTGAACCCCACGACGCCGCATAGGGAGGCGGGGACCCGGATCGACCCGATCGTATCCCCGCCCAGCGTCGCAGGAGCAAGGCCGGCGGCGACCGCCGCCGCCGAACCGCTCGACGAACCGCCGGTCACATGGCCGGGCGCATGCGGATTTCCGACCTGGCCATAGGGGCCGTTGTCACCAGTCAAACCATAGGAAAGTTCGACCAGGTTGGTCTTCCCGAGCATGATCGCGCCCGCCGCCTTGAGCGTCGCAACCGCGTCCGCGTCCTCAGTCGGCTGGAAGTCTCTGAGCGCACCGACGCCCAGCGTCGTGCGCAAGCCGGCCGTGAGATAGCTGTCCTTGATGCCGAGGGGAACACCGAGCAGCGGCGCGTTTAGCCCCTTGGCGCGGGCCTTGTCGGCTTCGCGGGCAGCGGAGAGGGCCCCGGGCTCGTCCAGGGTGATGAACGCTCTCAGGCCCTCGTCTCGCCGAGCCTTGGCCAAAAGGGCAGAAACATAGTTTTCGGCGCTGACCTCGCCCCGGCGAATGGCTTCCGCCGCGCCCGACACGCCCAGCCGTGTGAGTTCTACCGCTTCCGGCACATTGGCCCCGGTGGCCTTGGTCCGCTGGTTCAGCATGACGCTCTCTCCGATCGAATTAGATGTTGCGTGACATCTTAATGGATGTCGGATAACATCTAATCCGTCAAGGCCCATTGTTGGGCGGTCGTGAAGGAAGCGTCGTTGAGGAAATCGAACAAGGAAGCCGCCGAAACCCGGCGCGCCATCGTCACCGCGGCTGCTGACCACATCCGGCGCACCGGCATCGCGGAGGCCAGTCTTTCGAACGTCATGGCTGCCGCCGGCCTCACCCACGGCGGCTTCTACAAGCACTTTCGCAACAGGGAGCAGCTGATAGCTGAGGCGCTCGTCGCTGCGGGCGGGAGTTCGGCGGAAATGCTCAGGCAGGTCCGGGCGAAAAAGGGGCGGAACGCTGCGTTGGACCGCTATCTGTCCCCCGAGCATCGCGATGCGGCTACGCCTACCTGTCCAATGGCAGCCCTAGGGAGCGAGGCTGCCCGGTCCTCAGCTGAGACCCGGGCGGCGGCGGCGGCCGTCATCGAAGAGATGATCGACGCGCTGGCCGAAAATCCATCTTCCGAGGAGGCTCGCGGCGAAGCCATGGTGGACTACGCCACCATGATCGGCGCCATGACCTTGGCCCGGATCTTATCGGGGACGCCACAGTCGGAGGAAATCCTTGAACGTGCAAGGAATCGCCTGCATCGCTAGGCGCTCCTTCCGCCTGGACGGCGCCGCGACCGGACCGCTCCGGCCCGCCACCTGAACGTCCGCTAGGGGTCGATTTTGGGGCATGATGAGCCGCGCTCCGTAGGTCCGCTTTCGGGCAACGTGCCAAAGTCCGCCTCTGGCGCGAACTGCCAGATTCCTTCAGCCGCCCGATGACCTGCCCGAGGCAAAAGCAAGATGTTCGCGACTCGTTCGAGGCCGAGCGGACCGATCGCGCTCACCTGCGTGACATACTCGCCAGATTTCGCCCAATGAAAGTGCCAGGTGTCGCCCGGCAGGACGACGACGCTCCCAGGCGGGTAAGCAATGACCTTCTCAGCGTCGAAGTCTTCGCCGAGGCCGATGTAGAATACGCCGGACATCACGGTCGGAACGCACAACCTCGCCATAGGCGTCCTTACTGCGTGCTCCTCTCCGGCGTATTCTTCGCGGGTAAGGTGGCGAGACTGGTGTCGGTCACCTCTGAGGCTGATCCGTCCGAGCACAAAATAGTCTATGCAGTTTGGGGCCAGATCTTTTTCGCGTCGTCCGAGGGCTTCTTGCGTGAGTTCGATTTCACCGAGCGACACAAGCTCGTCGTGATCGATCTCACGCACGCTCATTTTTGGGACATCACAGCGATAGCACTCCCTTCTAACACCGGTCCGGCTCCGGAGACGCGGGTCTCACGGCCTTATCCCTCCAGTCTCCCAGGCGGATGCGGGAGAAGATCACTGTTCTGCAAGGCGGTCGCGCTATAGCGGCGTTGGGTGTCCTGTTTCTCCACGCCGCTATACTGACCGAAAGACATGGCCAAGCACGTCCGCCGGGGTGGACATTTCTTGATCGGGGGGCGAACTCGGAGTCGATGACATCACCGAGGTGGAAAGCGGCGCCTGGGTCTATGGCGGGCATTTCTGGCTGGAGCGGACACTGACGGATCTGGGCGTGCGGTAGCTTCTGCTCTGTTCTGAGCATCAGACGGCTTGCGGCATGCGCGACGTGAAGGTGGCACGGGTGATTGAGATGCTGGTGCCGGCTGGCCCGGTGGCGGTCTCCATATGGGCCGCGAACTGCTCTACCAGCGCCTTGACGATAGCCGTTCCCAGGCCACCCTTCTTCGCGACGCCGTCGAGGCTGCTCGTGCCGACGCCGTTATCGGAGATGATCAGCTTCCAATCTGTGCCCGCGACCTCGTAGGTGACGAGAATCAGCGCGTCAGTCCGGGCGGTCGGGAAGGCATATTTTATGGCGTTGATCACCAGTTCGGTGACAATCAGGCCAATGCTGACAGCCTTGGCGGATTCAATTGTGCCGGCTTCCGCAAGCACCTTGATTGCAATCGGCTGGCTGTCTCCGGTCATGGAGGCCGCCAGGCTCTCGCACAGTTTGGACAGATAAGAGCCGACCTCGATCCGGTCGATGGCGTCGAAGGCGTGCAGGTGCTTCTGCACGGCGGCAATCGACATTACGCGCTGATGGGCATCGCGCAGATGGAGCCGCGTCTCCTCTGATGACACACTTCTTGCCTTCAGCATCAGTATGCTGGCGATGATTTGCAGGCTGTTGGCGACGCGGTGCTCCATTTCCAAAAGCAGGATCTGCTTCTGGCGTAGCAATTCCTCGGTTTGTTTGATTATCTCGTCTTTCTCCCGCTCGATCGCGCGGCGGACCGTCACGTCGGTGAAGGCGAGAAGGATGGTGATGCTCGGGCTGGTGTCGTAGATTACTTTGCGGGCGTTCAGCACCATTGTCCGTCGGCCGAGTCCGGGGAAATCGTGTTCGACCTCGAAGCCATCCATCGCGACTTTCTGGGGAATGATGGTCTCCAGCAGGAGCCGCAGTGCGGGGATGTCCCATTGGCCGTCGCCCAGCGCATAGAGGAGGCATCCCTCAGTCTGCTCGGGATCAACCTTGAAGGTGGCGTAGAAGGAGCGGCTGGCAGCCAGTACCCGGAACTGCTCATCAAGCACCAGAAATGGTTCGGGGATGGTGTTGACGATGGCTTGCGCCAGCGTCTGCGCGGCCTCCAGGTCCTGAATGTTCCACATGGCGAAAGGTCGGTCCGATCTGGAGTCTGGCGCGCGACGAGGGTCGCGCCTAGCGCGTTCGAATGCGCACTCACCGCGAATGTAGCACAGGGCGGATGAAGATGAATGCGCCGGGCCGGAGCAGGAAGCTCAGGTTATGGAGCGCGCCAATGACAAGGCGACCAAACTTGAATGACCGCCGTATGAGGCCCCGGCTGCCTCCTAAGTCCGGACGTCACTGACGTTGAGAACAGATGCTATCGCAACAATAACCTGTGCGGGTGCGAAGGGCTTCGAGACCATGACGCTATTGGGAACGCCTTTGGACACCCACTCATTCTGGCTATCGCCGGTGACATAGACGACGGGCAGGCTGCCGTTTAATTCGCGAGCCCGGCGCGCGACCTCCCAACCATCCGGATCACCGCCGAGATTGACATCTGTGACGAGCCCGCTGAAGGCCGCGGCCTCCGCTTCAAGCTGGGATATCGCCTCCTGCCCGTTATGCGCCGCGGTGACCGCAAATCCGGCCTCCTTCAAAGCATCTTCCAGGGAGGCTCTCTGCAATACATCGTCCTCGACATACAGCAGGACCGACGCAGCCTGATCAAAGGTCATTAATGGCGTTCCCCAACCGGCTCGCGTTGCCCGCCGATGTTTGGCGCCAACCAACACCGCCCGCTCCCTCTTGTTCCCTCCGCCAGATTTGAAATGCGGCGTTTCCCACGTGGAGGTTTGAACCTTTCCCCGCTATCCCGCGTTGGAGGGGCTCATGACAAATAAAACCGCCAGCTATTGGCAGAAAGAGCTTACTGCGCCCATTGCGCTGCCGGACGGCACGACTGTGCTCACACTGCGCGAAGGCGCTGCACTTTTGAAAAGCCGGTTTAAGCAAAAGCGAAATAGGGTCGATCTCGACGCGACCATCCTGACGATTCATGACGCTGCGCAGACCGGCGATCCGGATGAGATCCACGACGCCACGCTGATGCTGAACCTTCTGCTTTCGCGTGAGGGTCTGAGGTAAGCCCCTGGCAGGCTAGTGTGGCGCCTCGCCAAAGATAGCCGCCTGGATTTCGCGGCCACATACCGAACGAATAGAGAAAGTTTATCATGTTTTTTTCACAAAAATACCGCGCCGCATCAGAAGAATACGCGGCGCTCGCCCGCCTGGCCGACAGTGCATCTGATGTCGCCAATTTCAGAATGCTGGAAAGAAGCACCCTTACTCTTGCGGAGAACGAAGAGTGGCTGTGCGAGAACCATGAGCGCACCCTGCATTCAAGCGAGGGTGGCGGACTGAGCAGTTCCGAAATGGCCGCAGAAGAAGAGCACGTGCTGCGCTGTCTGGGCGCTGCGCTTCTCATGCAGTGGAATCAGATCCCGACCGAGATGCAGCGGGAGCTATTCGACACCGCGGGGGCCATGGGCAAACTTCAGGACACTGCCGCTCTGCGCGGACAGATCGCCCGATTTCTGCATGCGCATAAGGATGATAGGCACGGTGAAACCCGCGAGGGTGACATTAGCGCGGTCGCCCCTGACCGCTTTGCAGTCGGTCGCTGGGAGAACGAGGGTGGAACCGTTTGACACCTGGCTCCGCGCGGACAAGCTCTCGTGTGTGTGATCCGGGCCGAAATTAATTGCTAATATCCTCGCGTGCAGGCCGATGGTGCCGCGGTTGCGGAGGCGTCATCTCCAGGCGCCGCCGGCTGACCTGTGAGGGTCAATGAATATTGAGGCGCGTGCTGTGGTGTCGGATTGCAGCATTCGGCTTTCCCGCAATTTCACCCTCTCCGGTGAGAGGTCGAGCGCGACCCAGGTATTGACGACACTCGGAGATGCGGCAGCATTCCTGCAAACATCCGAAGGCGGCGTTCCCTGGGATGAAGCTTTCGCGGCAGCTCGTGAAGCGATTGACCGGGCTGCTAGAACCAAACTTCCCTCCGACATTATTGACGCTACGGAGCAGCTTGAGCGCTATCTCTGGACGCAGCAATTGTTGTGGCCAGACTCCGGCAGCTGACCTCACGCTCGTCGGAAGATGTCCGAGCAATGGCGCGGACGCGGGCGTGACGCGAGGCCAGGCAGCTTGGCCGTGGAGCCATCGGCTAACGCTGACGCCGCGTTGCGACGATCCGAATCGATCCCACGTCCTGTCCGCACTGGTCGGTCGCGGTAATCTCCCATGCAGAACCAATGGGCAGACGCTCGTTCACCCTCTGGTCAACACGCATTGCTCAAGACCAGAAGATGTGCCCACGCCGCGTCGTCGTCTGCTAACTCGACGGACGTCTCCTGGTCCTCATCGGTCAGCCTGAAGCGATAGCGCGGCATGAAACTGAACCTTTTAAGCGGCTCGATTCTAAAGGCAGCCTGAGCGCGCGTCCTTGGGGCCTACCGCGCTAAACGAGACAAGGCGCGAGTGCTTTTCGTCCCAGAGCGTCAGACGCACGCACTTGAAGCTCTGCCAAAGCGTGAGGCGCCCGATGTCACGCAGTTCGGGATGGTCGCGTAGCACGTCGGGCAACCGATAATACGGAATACGGCTGCACAGATGGTGCACATGATGCATGCCAATGTTAGCGGTAAACCACCGGAGAGGCGCAGGTAGATCATAGTGTGAGCTGCCATGGAGCGCCGCCTCGTGGAAGCTCCAGTTCTCCTCTCCGGCCCAGTGCGTCCCGTCGAATTGATGCTGCACGTAAAACAGCCAAACGCCGGCGGCAGCGCCGAGGAAAACAATTGGCAAATGCACCAGCAGGAATGGCCAAAACCCGACAGCATAAATAAGCAAAGCTGCGACAAGGATTACAGCCGCGTTGGTCAACATCGTGCTAAGCCATGGCATCCAACCTTTGCGGAATGCTCCAAAAGGCAGTCGGCTCTGCAGGAGAAAGACATAGATCGGGCCAAGCCCAAACATCACCGCCGGATTTCGATACACGCGGTAGCAAAACCGCCCCCACTTAGGCAGAGCCAAATACTCGCGAACGGTAAGAGTATCGATGTCACCTATACCGCGATGGTCGAGATTACCAGAACTAGCATGATGGATGGCGTGGCTGCGCTTCCAATGGTCAAAGGGCGTCAAAGTTAGAACGCCAATGATCCGCCCGGTCCACTCATTGCCGCTTCGGTGCGGGAGAAATGAGCCATGACCGCAATCATGCTGAATCATGAACAGCCGGACTAAGAGCCCTGAAGCAGGGAGCAGTAGCAATGCATAAAGCCACAGCGCATCCCATCTTACCGCGAGAAGCATGGCACACCACGCAAGAGTAAAAGGGACCGCCGTCACAGAAAGTTCAAACGCGCCGCGATAATACGAACTCTGCCGATAGTTATTCAGCTTGCGTGTCCAACTTACCGCAGCGTTTTGCCTCCCATCGGTTGATGCAGTTGTGGGCATAGGATCTCCGTGTAGGCACATGGATCATGCGGATCTGTGGGGTAGGTATGTATGTGAACATACATACCGGATACGTCGAAATTGAGAGCCGCCAGCGCCATCCCGCTCTCCGGTCGTCCCCGCCCCCTTTTTCTGGTCAAGTTGACCAGAAAAGCGCGAGGCAGAAGGCTGAGGAAACCTCTCGGTGAGGCCGTCAGTGCAAGCCTGTTCAGCGCGGCGGATTCCCCTTCAGCGGCCCGTTCAGGCCCTGCGAAACCGCAGAAAAAAGTCCTCGTAGCCTCCGCCGAGGCCGTGATCCGGCGAACGCCCTAAATAACCTGTAGCTGTATTGTGTTGACTGTCGACACCTCGGCTCGTAGCATTTTCGAGCTACAAAAACCTATTACGCCACGGGTTCCTGCTTGCAGTCCCGCCGAGCACAAGAGCGATAAACAAGGGAGCGGAATATAATGCCCTCGGTATCCAGAAAGATGCCTCGATTGATGCTCGTAGCATTCGTGCTTTCGAGCCCTGGACCAGCGCTCGCGCAACAGCCTGCTTCCGACAGCGGCATTCCCTCGACCTGGGTGGGCTGCGACAGCACCTGCCGGGCGAAGCGTGCGAACCCGAAGCCGGAATTGGTTTCTCCGGAAATCGCCCAGACAGGCGAGGCCACTGTTCGGCTATATGCGCCAAAGGCTGAAAAGGTCACTCTCGGTGGGCTGAAGGCCGAAGCCTTGCCGATGACCAAAGGTACGGACGGCGTGTGGACCTACACGTCTGCACCATTGAAGCCGGGGCATTACAGCTATTATTACGAGATCGACGGTGTCGATACGCTCGATCCGAACAATCTCTGGACCGTGGCGGGACGCCAGCGCGTCGAGAACATGCTGGAAGTCGCTGGCGGCGAAGATTTTGCCAGGAACGATCCATCGATCCCGCATGGCGCCGTCGCCGAGGTGTTCTATCGTGTCCCGAGCGTCGCGTTCGAGCGGCGTATGCGCGTCTACACGCCGCCAGGCTACGGTCTAAAGACGGAAACGCTCCCAACGCTCTATCTGCTGCACGGGGGCAATGGTGCAGAGGACGAATGGGGAACTATCGGACGCGCGGGCTTCATCCTCGACAAACTGATCGCGGAAGGTAAAGCTAAGAGGATGCTCGTCGTCATGGTGGACGGCTATCAGGCGGATTTCCGCACGCCTTCCGGTGCTTCGCCGGATCCGCTCACCGCCGAAATGCTTGGCGCCGTCATCCCTTATGTGGAAGCCAATTATTCGGTATCGAAGGATGCGGGCGACCGGGCGATTGCGGGACTCTCGCGCGGCGCGTCGCAGACGATGGCCATTGCCCGGGAACACCCGGGTGCTTTCGGCTATGTGGGCATCTTCAGTTTCTCCCGCTCCCGGGTGAACCCGCTTCGCAAGGAAATGGAGGGGCTGAAGTCCGAAGCGGAGTGGACCGCTTTGCGCGATACGCTCGGCAAGGCCAAGCTCGTATATTGGACCGTGGGAACGGAGGACGCCGGCTATCCGGACAGTCAGAAGGTGTGGGCGCTATTCAAAGCCAATAACGTCGCCGTTCTGACCGAGGCGAGACCGGGCGATCATGAGTGGGCAGTCTGGCGCCAAGGCCTGCGTGATTTTGCCCAGAAGGCATTCAAGTAGTGCTAGAGCGGGATAACGGAGGGGCGGTCGATGCCGCCCCTCTGTAGTCGGACACTCAGGAAACCTGGCCAAGTTGGCCAAGTTTGTCGGGAGCCTACCGATATTCCCTCCCGGCGATATGCACGACTGGCGGGCATGCCCGCCGGGTGATGGCGAGCGCCAAGCGGACTACTCGACGCTGGCTTCACCAGCCTCGATGTGGACACCGGCTTTCGCAGCGTCATCCTCGCGGACGACGACGGCATCGAAGCGACCCAGGCTCTCGCCGGGGGCAACATCGAAATCATCACCGGTGAGCAGAGCTGGATCGTTGCGGGTGACGACGGTATCAATGCCAGCTCCTACGCCTCGTTTGGCGCAATCGATGTCACGACCGGCACCCAAAGTGTGATCTTCGCCGCGAATGACGGCATCGTCGCCGACAAGCTCATAGGGGGCTTGGGCGATGTATCCGTTCAGATCGGAACCCAGAGTTTCATCGGCGCCGGTGACGACGCCATCACCGCGATCAATTACGCGATTGGCCCGGGCAACAATATCGCTGTCACCACGGGCGAATTCAGCGTTGCCCTTGCCAACGACAAGGGCGTCCGCGCAGGCGGCTGGGATCGGGTCATGGTGAACACCGGCGCCTCAAGCGTCCTGGTCGGCGACTTCGACCAGGACGGCGTCGGCAATGCGATCAGGATCTTCGATGCCGATGTCGCGGTCGCGAATGTCGGCACCGACTCCTTCGTGATTGGCTCCGGCAAGAGCTGGGGCGAGGCGGTCGTCTCCATCGAGAGCGACGACGTCACCTTCATCAATATCGGCGAAGGCGCGCCGGCTTCGAGACCAGAGGCCGGCCCCTTCTGCTTTTGAACCTGCCTATCGATGAGGGCAAGACGGCACATTCGATCCGTCTAAGGTCACCCTCTGGCGCGAGCGGCATCGCGACGCCTCGCCGGCATTCCCCGCAATCGACCGCATGCTCAAAGATCCGATGGAAGCAGCAGAGACGATGGCGCGTTGCGGTTGCTCGCAAGGACGAGCTTGACGATTTTCGAGCTGGCGCAATCGGTCGGCTTAAGTGGTACGGGAACGGCCCTCGCCGGCCCTTCGGGGTGACCTCCTTGGCCCGATAGCTGGCGAGCGCTTTGGGGTACTTCGCCGGGCCGGCCTCCAGAAGGTGACGGATACATTTGGCCGACCGCATCAGCGGCAGGCTTTGCTGCATTGGGCATATGACAGTCGCAAGATTTGATGTGGTGGGTTCCAGACAGGGCTGGCTCGGCAAACGCCTTCGCGCTGCGCCGACAGTGATTTCTCGACTTGGGCAATGAGTCCTGACCTAAGATCCGAAATCAATTCTGCGCCGCGCGTTGGCATGCTCGACGGCATCCGGGCGGGCGCAGGCTCATCACTCGAGGTCAGTGGTGACAGAGTGGGGCCGCGCCGTTGATGCATCAGGCCTGACCGGTATCTGGCCGTCCTGAGGGACCAATCTCATGATCAGCGGTCTCGCCGACAGCTCCGATGTTGGTTCCCACAGAAACCCCGTGCTGGAAAACGAGTTCGCCGCCGAGCCAGCCGCTCACTTTGAGGAGCGCTACGACACTGCCGGTCAAGTAGACTCCTGCGTCACCTGCGACGCCTTCCGGATTGGTGTGACGCATCAGATAACTCACGAGCGAGATGGCCATTGCTACAACATTCAAGCCGGCGTGCGCCCAGCCAATGCCCTTCGTTCGCGCTCGGCGAATTGACATTACGTCGATGATGCCTAGCAGCGCCGCTACCGCGCCCGCAATTAAGCCGGCAACGATCAACCAATAAGCGGCGATGGACCAGAACGCATCGTGTGTCGACAGATATGCAATATCACTAACGAACGCGCCGACGAACGCACCGATTGGCAGCGGACGATCAAGGGGTCGAGCGGATGACCTGCAATAGCGGCAGCAGCGCCGCTGCCACTCTGGTAACGAGGAGGCATGACGTTTCCGATCGAGAACAGCGCGCCAGTAAGCCTCTTTGATTTGAATGCTCACCAAACGCGCACGCTCCCTCTCTTGCTGAAATAAGAGCGACCTCACTTTGGAGAAGCCGAGGCGGCGGTACTAAAATCTGGTGTCGGGCTTTGACGCACTGACGCGGATTTCCGCTACGCGTCGCCCACCCTCTTTAGCGACGATTGTCAGATCTGCATGCGATGAAAATCGCCCGTCAGCGTCCTTTAACATCTCACCACAGAGTGTTACAAGCTCAGCCCAAGCGGCTTGGTCGTTCGGCAATTTAATCTCATCCAAGTCCGTGTCGCCGTTTACTTCGAACACGTATTGAGGCATTCGCGCGCTCCAGTAGATTGGATGAAAACGCGATTTGGCGATCAACGTTCCAGCCGGGCAGCATTGAACACCTTCGTCGCGCCGCTAGCGACTGGCTCCGTGCATTGATATTTGAAAACGCGGGTCAGCCTTGCTTGCCTCTCGCATCCCCGGTGCGCGCGTCCCAACCCAGCATCGCCACCTCGGCTACTGCCTCCAGGTCGCCACGGCTTACCCCGTCGCGGGCGAGTATCGACATGCCGCTCTGAACGGTCTGCACGAAGCGGGCGAGCGCGTGGACGTCGGTCGAGGCCGGAATTTCGCCTTCTGATATCGCCTGGTTCAGGCGCACCTTCAGGCGGTCGAGCGTCGCGGCGCGGGCGGTTCGCACGAGTTCGCCGAGTTCCGCATGGCCCTCGCAGCCGACCGACGACAGTGCCACCATGCAGCCGCGGGGGATATCCACGATGCAGCCGGTCAGGGCCGCGGCCGAATCCATGAGAAAGGACATGACCGCTTCCCGGGCCGTGCCGGCGGAAAAGAAGCCTGCCCAGACCAGCGCCTCGTTGCTCTCGCGGTAATAACGCAACGCTTCGGCATAAAGCGCCTCCTTCGAACCGAAGGCCGCGTACAGGCTCGGCGATCCGATGCCCATCGCGTGGGTGAGGTCGGCGATCGACGTCGCCTCGAAACCTTTGATCCAGAACAGGCGGGTCGCCTTCGCCAAGGCCGCCTCCCGGTCGAACGCCCGTGGCCGCCCGCGGCCGCGGGCGGCAGTCTCGTTGGCTTGCGGCGGCTGATCCGGTTTCTGCATCGATCGATATATAAACCATTGACATGGTGCGGCAACGTTCCTAGCTGTTTCTGTATCAATCAATACAGAAAGAGAAGGCCATGACAGAACTAGCTGGCAAGCGTGCCCTGGTAACGGGGGCTTCGCGTGGCATCGGTGCCGCCATCGCATTGGCGCTTGCCGACAAGGGCGCGGACGTCGCCATCACCTATGAGCGCTCAGTCGATCGTGCCGCCGAGGTCGTACGGGCGATCGAGAGCAAGGGCCGCAAGGCGCTCGCCATCCAGGCCGACAGCGCCGATCCGGCAGCGGTCAAGCGATCGGTCGATGATGCCGCCCAGGCGCTTGGCGGTCTCGACATCCTCGTCAACAATGCTGCAATCGTGCTTTACGATGCGATCGCCAATGTCAGCGTCGAGCACATCGATACGCTGATGGATGTCAACATACGATCGCCCGTGCTGGCTTCGCAGGCCGCCATTCCCTACCTGAAAGCGGGAGGCCGCATCCTCACGATCGGCTCTGTCGGTGCCGAGCGCATCGTGGGTGACACCGGTACGGTGTATTACATGACAAAATCCGCGCTCCACTCGTTTACGCGGGGACTCGCTCGCGAACTCGGATCTCGTGATATCACCGTGAACCTGGTCCAGCCGGGATCGACCAATACCGATATGAATCCGGCCAATGGTGATTTTGCCGACTTCCAGCGCGCCTTGATCCCCCTTGGCCGCTATGGCGAGCCGCAAGATGTGGCGGCTGCCGTGGCCTTCCTCGCGAGCCCTGCTGCAAGGCACATTACAGGCACCATCCTCACCGTGGATGGCGGCCTCAACACCTGAGGGCGCTTGCCGTTCAGGAGTTCTTGTGACGCGAAGAGACCGGCCGATGCCGGCCTCTTCCGCCGCTCGCCATCATTCCCTGGATTGTGCCGCGAAAGATCGTGCCGTCCTGTCATCGACTCCGCCGGAGGCGGCGTCGCTAATTTGCGACACTGCCGTCTGGCCGGGTTGGCCGCAAATCGTCGTCGGCCTCCTCATGCTGGGAGTGCTGGGCGTATGGCGGCACCCTTCCGACCATTCCCATCATGGTCCTGGCAAGCGCGTCTTGATGGCCGTTGGCCGACATTCGAAGGTGCCGACCCTGGCAGCCAAGACCGAAACGCTGGCGAACCGCATCGCGCCGAGCGTACGGAACGCTATGCGATGGCTGATCCCGTCAACGACGTGAAATGTCCTCAGAAGATGTTCTTCCGAGCATCCGTGCTCACAAGGACACCATGCACTTCATAGGCATTGCGTTCGACCCAGTTGTGACGGAGCAGCCCGTCCTCGTCTATTTCCCAGACTGCCGTGCCGCTCATCTCGAATGGCACGTCATTTGGTTCGGTGCCCATCAGTCCGCTATTGCGGCCGGTTATCCGCCAGCGCGAGGCGACCCGCGATCCGTCCTCGCTCTGGAAGGTCTCGATCACATGGAACTGGAAGTCGCGGACCTTGGACTGGAACTCGACGACCCACCTTTTGAAGGCTTCGCGTGAGCGGATGTCGTGACCGCCGGAGGTTATGACAAAGTCGTCATGTACCAGACGATCGATGGCGTCTGGATTTTGCGGCTGTTGCCATACCTCACGCCAGAAATTTTCGACAATCGCGACAGCATCTGTACGAGCCATAACCTTATCCTCTTCTGGGTGACCGGATTGCCCTGGCGCCCGATCCGATGCCGCGGCCGCGGGCGTGACAGGCCCAGCGCCACCACCGGCAGCTACAAGCAGGAATTAGGGGTGGCAGAGGAACAACGTCCATCCGCTCTGTTGGCATATCCATAATAACCGATGGCTATGCTCCTTGCCGGGGGCCCCGCTTCTCCGGGGTTGATCCAGCGCATCCATTGATGATTTGAACGTCAACGCTCGGTGCTGGGCACTCGAGCATTAGCATTTTCTCTTCGTCCGAACGGATGGGTCTTGGACGCTCTCACCTATGCTCGCAGGTGAGGCGCTCTACGACTCTGCGGATAGTTGGCGTCGCGAGAAACACAATTGGCACGATTGTGATCCACGATAGAAGCCAGGTCTTTATCCAGAGGCCAAAGAACACAGCAATCGGATCGGATGAATGGGAGATGCCCGCAGCGACAGCGGATGTGATGCAGGATTGGATGATCCCGAACATTAGCGGGCTGAAGCGCTTCGGAAATTTTTGTAATCGGCTCACCAATTTGGACTCCATGGACGGCTCGGCAGATCGACTGCCGGCCGCGCTTGACCATCCAAAGCTGGTGATGCTCGACGCCTGACGTCCAGCGGTTATCGAGTGATAGGCTGCATAACAATCGGCTATGAGTTAGGTGGCGCCAGCATACGCTACACTTGGCTGAACTTCGGCGCCGGGCAGGGACCTGTGGTGCGTCTCGGCTGGTATCGCCTACAACCGCCCCGCCGCGCTTCGAGCGAGACAGGCGTGGCGCGCCCCCCATTGCCTCCGCCCAATCAGAGCGTCGAGCTCATGCTTGGCCTGAACCGTCGGAAGGCGCGCCCTCAGACCTTGCCAAGGTCCTCATAGCTCGCATGCAGCGCCCAGTCGCCCGGGCTGAACCGATCGCGCGCGAAATTGTGCTGGTGCCAATAGGGATAGACATACGGAACCCGGCTGACCTGGTTGAGGCGCTCCAGCTCGGTTGCATCCAGCTCGAGATCGACGGCGGCGATGTTGTCGAGGAAATGCCGCTCCTCGGTACCGCCGACCACCAGCGAGGCGATCCCCGGACGCGTCAGCGTCCACGCCAGCGCCACCTGAGCGGCCGTGATGCCCCGCGCCGCGGCGATGGAATCGAGGACGTCGACGATGTTCCACAGCCGCTCGGCGTCGCGGATCGGCGGCTCGGTCCAGCCGGCGGCCTGGCGGGAGGAGGCGGGCGCCCGGTCGCGGCCGAACGCGCCGGAGAGCAGGCCCGCCGCCAGCGGGCTCCACACCATCACGCCGACGCCCTGGTCGACGGCGATGGGCAAGAGTTCGTACTCCGCCTCGCGCGCCTCCAGCGTGTAGTGGATCTGCTGGGCGACGAAGCGCGGCAGTCTCGATGCCTCGGCGATGCCGAGCGCCTTCATCAGATGCCAGCCGGAATAGTTGGAGCAGCCGATGTAGCGGATCTTGCCCTGCTGGATCAGCGTATCGAGCGCGCCGAGCATCTCCTCGACGGGCGTCAGGCCGTCCCACTCGTGCATGAAGTAGATGTCGATGTGGTCGGAGCGCAGCCGCTTGAGGCTGCGCTCGCATTCGCGGATGAGGTGATAGCGCGACGTGCCCTCGTCGTTCGGCCCGTCGTCGATGCGCATGCGGGCCTTGGAGGAGATCAGCACGCGGTCGCGACGGCCCTCGAGGACCTCGCCGACGATCTCCTCGGAACGGCCGAGCGAGTACATGTTCGCGGTGTCGATCACATTGATGCCGCCGTCGATGCAGACGTCGACGAGACGGCGAGCTTCCTTGACGCCGTGGTTCGCGACCTTGGCGAAATCGCCGACACCGCCGAACGAGAAGGTGCCCATGCTGAGCGCCGATACCTTGAGGCCGGAACGGCCGAGCGTCCTGTACTTCATGTTCCTGCTCGCGAATGACCGGGGGGAAAGGCGCAACCGCGATCTGACTCAGGCGAGCTGCGCGGCGATATGGGAGACGCCGAGTTCCGGGCTGGTGAGCACCGGAACGGCCGTGGAGCCGACGGACGCCAGCGCACCGGCCATCGAGGCCTGCGCGAGGACCACGAGATCGACCTGCGTCGCGAGATCGTCGAAAGCCGCGCGCACCGCCATGTCGTGGCCGACGCGGTCGCCTGCCATCAACTGCGCGAAGGCGCCGTCGCAGAGCCGATCGACCACAATGCAGTCGCGCCCGGCGCTCGCTGCCTCGGCACGGATGAGCCGGCTTGTCGGACCGAGCGTGGTCGCGAGCGTCGCCAGCACGCCGACGCGCTGCGCCTGTGCGGCGGCGGCCGCCGCCATGCCGCGGTCGATCCGGAAGAGCGGCACCTGAGTGAGCGGGCGTAGCGCGTCCGCCGCCTCGCCCAGCGAGGAGCAGGTGACGATGATGGCGTCCGCTCCCGCATCCACGGCGCCGGAGACGTAGGAAGCGAGACGATGCACCGTCGTCCCGGAAGGGCGGCCGTCGCGGATCGTGTCCTGCAGCAGGCTTTCGTCCGTGACATTGTAGCTCTGCCAATCCGGCAGCGCCTGCGCGACGAGGGGACGGAACCGCTCGATCAGCGCGGGCACGGTATGGACCAAGGCGAGGCGCGGCATCGTTTCCTCCCGTCCGGACTGTTATTTGCCGGCGTAATTTCTGCGTCAGGCCGATTGCGTCGCACGCCGGCGACGCAGAACGCGGGCAATCGCCGGCGCCCGGCCGCCGGGCACATCGCTGGCGCGCGTGATCAGCTCGGCACCGACGAGGATCTTCACCGGCGGCTGCGCCTCGGGCGCGTTGATGATGTCGTCGAGCACGGTGACGGCGAAATAGCCGATCTTGCGCTTCGACACGTCGATGGTGGTCAGCGGCGGCTCCATGGTCGAGCTCAACGGCAGATTGTCAAAGCCGACGATGGCAACGTCTTCTGGAATGCGCACGCTGAACTCGCGCAGGGCCTTGATGAAGCCGTAGGCGATGACGTCGTTGGTGCAGAAGTAGCATTCGGCGAGATCGATGCCGCCGCCGAGCAGGCGCACCGCGTCCGTGTAGGCGCCGTCGAAGGTCGATTCGACCGAGAGCACGCGGTCGGGGTTCGCCTCCAGGCCAAGCCGCATCATGTTGCGGAAGAACGCTTCCTGGCGCAGGCGGAAATTCGTGGTCTCGACATGGCTGGCGACGAAGCCGATCCGGCTGAAGCCCTGGCCGCGCAGCCGCGCGAGCACCTTGTGGACCGCATCCTCATTGTTCATGTTGACGAAATTGGCGTCGATCACATCGAAGACGGTGTCGATGAACACGGTCGGCAGGCCGAGGCTCTGGATCATCCGGATGTCGGCTTCCGACAATTCGGTGCCGAGCGCGATGACGCCGCTGACCGGCGCGGCGGCGAGCGATTCCGCGACCGTGCCGATCGGCTGGCCCTCAAAGGACACGACCTCGAGCGTATAGCCGCGCCGCGTCGCTTCCGCCGACATGCCGTCGATATAGTCGGAGATGAACACGCTGTGGTCGCGGTTCACGGTATGGCCGTGCTTGGCGATCTTCAAGAACCGGATGGTCTCGCTGGCCTCGGCCCGCGGTCGCGGCACCCGGGCGACGTAGTTCAGCTTCGCGGCTGCCTCCAGGACGCGGGCGCGGGTGACCCCGGAAATCTCTCCCTTGCCGTTCAGCACCAGGGACACGGTGGACGGCGATACGCCAGCCAAGGCCGCAATATCCCGGATCGTGAGAGGTCGCTTCTGCTTCATCGCCCGAAGCGCATCTGCGCCCCTTTGTGAGCTGCCAAACGGCAATTCTGTTTAGTAAACGTTTCAGCTCTCTTATTGACGGTTACGGCAAAAAACTACGGCTTGCAACAGGCTTGCCTCTGCCTCCGACATGATGATGCGCTGCAAACGAAATCTTGATGCAACACAGCATTGCACCGTATCTGGAGCCGCGGTGGTGATACAGGCACGAGTTGGGCGCGGCAGGAAACAGGCTTCGCCGGCTTGCATGGCGCGAAAGCCTTTGCTAGGAATTTTAGTGAAGCTGGTCTGAATTTACTAAAAAAGCTCCGGGAGGAGGCCATGCGGACAGGCGGACAGCTGGTCATGCTCGTCGCCATCAATGTGCTGCTGCTCGCGGCGGGCGCCGCGATCTCCGGCGGCACGTTCCTGTCCCTGTTCAATCTCCAGTCCATGGCGAGCCAGCTGCCCGAAATCGGCTTCCTCGCCATCGGCGTCATGCTCGCCATGTGCGCCGGCAATGGCGGTATCGACCTCTCCGGCATCGCGCTGGCAAATCTGTCCGCGGTGATGTCGGCGGTTCTCGTCGGATTGTTCCTGTCCAGCGCCGACCAGGAGTTCGCCTATTCGCTCGCCTTCATCCTGGTGGCGGTCGTCGTGGGCTGCATCGGCGGCGCCATCAACGGCATTCTGATCAGCCGGCTGAACATCACGCCGATCCTGTGCACGCTCGGCACGCAGATGGCCTTCACCGGCATCACGGTCGTCGTCTCGGACGGCCGGGCTGTCACCGTCGGCTCTCCGGAGCCGCTCGCCAGCCTCGGCGAGGGCACGCTCGCCGGCGTGCCGATCGGCTTCCTCGTCTTCGCCCTGGTCGCCACCCTCATCGGCGCGCTGCTGAAGTTCACGCCCTTCGGCCTGTGGCTCATGCTGATGGGCACTAATCCCAAGGCCGCCACCTTTGCGGGCTTTCCCAAGACGAAGGTGCTGATCACCACCTACGCGCTGAGCGGCACGCTGTCGGGGCTTGCCGGCGTCATCATCGCCGCGCGCAACGTCAACGTGAAATGGGACTACGGCACGTCCTACCTCTTGATCGCCATCCTCATCGCCGTCATGGCCGGGGTGCGGCCGGAGGGCGGCTATGGGCGGATCATCTGCGTGGTGCTCGCGGCCATCGCGCTGCAGCTGATGTCCAGCCTCTTGAATTTCGGCGGCCTGTCGAACTTCGTGCGCGATTTCGCCTGGGGCGCGCTGCTTCTCACCTTCCTGGCCGTCGGTCGCTACGACCTCGTCGGCTTCCTGTCCCCGAGCAAGAAACGAACGCTCGCGTGATGCGAATCCCTCACGCATCGAGATGCCAATTGAGGGAGGCAAAAATGGAGGAAACTATGGGCGCATTCTCGAAGAAACTGCTCACCGGCTCCGTGATGGCGGCGGCGATCGTCGCCGGGTCGGCCGGCGTTCTGGTGGCGCAGGACAAGCCGGTGATCGCCACCGTGGTGAAGATCAGCGGCATTCCGTGGTTCGATCGCCTGAACACCGGCGTCGTGGCGTTCCAGAAGGCCAATCCGGACGTCGTGGCGACGCAGTACGGGCCGGCGACCGCGGACGCAGCGCAGCAACTCCAGATCATCCAGGACCTCACCGCCAAGGGCGTGAACGCGCTCGCCGTGGTGCCGATGGACCCGGCGGTGATCGAAGGCGCGCTGAAGCGCGCGATGGACCGCGGCATCGTCGTGGTGACGCACGAGGCCGACAACCAGAAGAACACCCAGGCCGACGTCGAGGCGTTCGATAACGCCGAATACGGCAAGGCGCTGAACGAGCGGCTCGCCCAGTGCATGGGCGGCAAGGGCAAGTGGACCACCTTCGTCGGCTCGCTCGGCAGCCGCACGCACCTCCAGTGGGTCGGCGCGGGCGAGCAGAACGCCAAGAGCCACCCGGGCATGCAGCTCGTCGACCCGAACAACGAGTCGTTCGACGATGCCAACGCGACCTACGAGAAGGCCAAGGAAGTCCTGCGCAAGCACCCGGACATCAAGGGCTTCCAGACCTCCGCGGGCAATGACGTGCTCGGCGTCGGCCGCGCCATCGACGAGGCCGGCCTCACCGGCAAGGTCTGCCTGGTCGGTACCGGCCTGCCCAACCCCTCGGCGGATCTCCTGGAATCCGGCGCCATCACCGCCATCGGCTTCTGGGATCCGCAGAAGGCCGGCATGGCGATGAACGCCGTCGCCAAGCTGCTGCTGGCCAAGAAGCCGGTCACCGACGGCATGAGCCTCGGCGTGCCGGGCTACGAGAAGGTGAAGGTCACTAAGGGTCCCGGCGAGGGCCTTCTCATCGTCGGCAACGGCATGGTCCTGGCCGACAAGAAGACCTATAAGGAATACCTCTTCTGACCGATTGCTCCTGAACTCGTCCCGGAGGCTCGCCCTGAGCCTCCGGCAGCGTGAATGAGGTCGCGCGCGTGTCCGACAGTCACAACGATCCGCACCGGCCGGACCGCTTCCTCGAAGTGCGGGGAATCCACAAGCGGTTCGGGGGCGTCCACGCTCTGCGTGGCGTCGGCTTTTCGCTCGAGGCCGGCGAGGCCTACCATCTGCTCGGCGAGAACGGCTGCGGCAAGAGCACCGTGATCAAGATCATGTCCGGGGCGCTGGCGCCGGACGAAGGCGAGATCGTTCTCGAGGGCCGCTCCTTCCGCGCGCTCTCGCCGATCCAAGCGCTCAGTGCCGGGATCGAGACCGTCTACCAGGACCTGTCCCTCATCCCGAACCTCACTGTTGCCGAGAATGTCGCGCTGAACGAGCAACTCGTCATCCATGGCGGCCATCTCGCCCGCATGTTCGACAGCGGCCGACTGCGGCGCACCGCGAGCGCCGCGCTGGAGACGGTCGGCCTGCCGACCGGCAGGACCTTCCTCGGCACCGTGGTCTCCGAGCTTCCTCTGGCTTCGCGGCAACTCGTCGCCATCGCTCGCGCCATCGCCACGCGGGCGAAGCTCGTCATCATGGACGAGCCGACAACCTCCCTCACCCGCCGGGAGGTCGACAATCTCATCCGGGTCGTCGCGCGCCTGCGCTCGGAAGGCGTGGCGGTGCTGTTCGTCACCCACAAGCTGGAAGAGTGCTATCGCATAGGCGGCCACGCCATCGTCTTCCGCGATGGCCAGTGCGTCGCCCAAGGACCGATCGAGAGCTACACCAGGCGCGAGCTCGCCGAGCTGATGACCGGCCGGCAGATCGATTCCCAGCGCTACCGTACCGGACGCGCGCAGGACGAGGAGCTATTCCGCGTCGACTGGCTCTCGCGGCAGCCGAGTTTCGAGCACATCAGCTTCACCGTCCGCAAAGGGGAGATCCTCGGCATCACGGGTCTCGCCGATTCCGGGCGCAACGAGCTCGCCACGGCAATCGCCGGGATCACGCCGGCCGATGAGGGCAAGGTGACGATCGAGGGCCGCGAGATCCGCATCCGCCATCCCTCGCAAGCCATCGCCGCGGGGATCGGCTATGTGCCCGAGGACCGTCTTGCCGAGGGGCTGTTTCTCGACAAGTCGATCCTCGAGAACGAGATCGCCCTCGTGGTCCGTCAGCTCAGCAACAGCTTCGGCATTGTCGACAAGGCCAAGGGCCGTAGGCTCGCCGCCAGGCTGTCCGAGGACATGCGGCTCAATACGAGGGATCTCGAACTCCCGGTGGGCGCGCTTTCCGGCGGCAACCAGCAGCGCGTCCTGATCGGGCGCTGGCTCAGCATACAGCCCAAATTCCTGCTGCTTCATGGTCCGACGGTCGGCGTGGATGTCGGCTCGAAGGATACGATCTACCGTGTCATCCAGCAGCTCGCCGAGGCCGGCATGGGCCTTGTCATCGTCAGCGACGACTTGCCCGAACTGCTGCAGAACTGCGACCGCATCCTGGTGATGAACAGCGGGCGGATCGTCGCCGAGTTCGACGCCGAACAGGCCGACGAGGATGCGCTCTACCGCGCCATGCTGGCCTCGAAGACGGAGACCGTCCAATGAGCTCGTCGCAGCTCGAAGGAGTTCACACCGGCCCGCGCGAGGCGCGCTCCCTCGGTCTCGTCCAGCTGGTGAGCCGGCGTCCGGAGGCGATCACCTTCGTGCTGCTGGTGGCGATCTGCACCGCGGTGGCGGTGATCAATCCCGCCTTCCTTCAGCCCTCGACGCTGATCGACATCGGACGCGCCAGCGTGGTGATGGGGTTGTTCGCGCTCGGCGTGTTCATCATCCTCGCCGCCGGCGGCATCGACGTGTCCTTCAC
Organism: Xanthobacteraceae bacterium; assembly: GCA_029266425.1. Taxonomy (GTDB): domain Bacteria; phylum Pseudomonadota; class Alphaproteobacteria; order Rhizobiales; family Xanthobacteraceae; genus Ancylobacter. Next base: position 18,164 of record JAQSWY010000039.1, on the reverse strand, counting down.
CGCGATCGCCGCCTTCACCATGTATTCGCTGACGCTGCTCGTGGGGAAATATTTCCCCGGCGCGCCGATCGTGCTCGTGCTCGTCATGGCGATGGCCGGCGGCGCGCTGCTCGGCGTCGTCAACGGTCTGCTGGTGCATCATTTGCGGGTGCCGTCTCTGATCGTCACCATCGGCACGCAGTATCTATTCCGCGGCATCCTGCTTGCCTTCATCGGAACGGTGTGGATCATGTCGCTGCCGCCGCAGATGGGCGCGTTCGGGCGCATGCCGCTGCTGCAGCTCGAAGCGTCGAACGGCGCCCTCATCACCCTGCCGGTCTACTTCCTCATCCTGCCCGCGGCGGCGCTGGTCACCTGGTGGATGCTGAACCGCACGCTCATGGGCCGAGCCATCTTTGCGGTCGGCGGTAATGCCAACGTCGCGGCGCGCCTGGGCTATAATCTGCGCACCGTCCACATCTTCCTGTTCGCCTATGCCGGCGCGCTCGCCGGCCTCGCCGGCATCATTCATGTCTGCGCCAACCGGCACGCCAACCCGTTCGACCTCGTCGGCACCGAGATCAACGTCATCGCCGCCGTCGTGCTCGGCGGCGCGCGCATCACCGGGGGCACCGGGACCGTGCTGGGCACGGTCCTCGGCGTGTTGCTCGTGGTCGTGGTGAACAGCGTGCTGGTGATGGTGGGCATTCCGAGCACGTGGCAGCGCGTGGTCGTCGGCGGCTTCATCCTGCTCGCCGCCGCGTTCTTCGTGATGTGCCAGAGGAAGGGCTGACCGGCGGCCCCAAACGTAGCGCGACCCAACGAGACCTAGCGCGACCCCAAGAGGACAAGATGAAGAAATTTCTCAACGATGCGACGACCTTCGTCGATGAGATGCTGGAGGGCATCTACCGCGCGCATCCGCAGGTGACCCACGTCGCCGACGACAAGCGCTGCCTGGTGGTCGCCAGGCCCAAGGCCGGCAAGGTCGGCATTGCCACCGGCGGCGGTTCGGGCCACCTGCCGCTGTTCCTCGGCTATGTCGGCGAGGGCATGCTCGACGGCTGCGCCGTGGGCGGCGTGTTCCAGTCGCCGAGCGCCGACCAGATGCATGAGGTCACCAAGTACATCGATCAGGGCGCCGGGGTGCTCTACATCTATGGCAACTACACCGGCGACATCATCAATTTCGACATGGCGGCCGAGCTCGCGGACCTCGACGGCATCCGGGTGATGCAGGTCGTCGGCAATGACGACGTCGCCTCCTCGGTGGTGGGCGAGGAGCACAAGCGGCGCGGCGTCGCGGGCATCTTCTTCGTCTACAAGGCGGCCGGCGCGGCGGCGGCCGAAGGCCTCTCCCTCGACGAGGTGGCCCGCATCGCCGACAAGGCGCGGCTCAACACCCGGACCATGGGCGTCGCGCTGTCGAGCTGCGTGGTCCCCGAAGTCGGACACGCCACCTTCTCCATCGGCGTAGACGAGATGGAGATCGGCATGGGCATCCATGGCGAGCCGGGCATCAGCCGTACGAAGCTCGCACCCGCCGACGCGGTGGTCGACGAGATGATGGAGCGCATCTTCGCCGAGCAGGCGCTCGGAACGGGCGACGAAGTTGCCGTGCTGGTGAACGGGCTCGGCGGCACGCCGAAGGAAGAACTCTACATCCTCTTCCGCCGGGTCTCGCAGCTCATCGAAGGGCGCGGTGCCAAGGTGAAGCACGTCTGGATCGGCGAGTTCGCCACCTCCATGGAGATGGCCGGCGCCTCGATCTCGGTGCTGAAGCTCGATGCCGAGCTGGACCGGCTGGTGGCCGCTCCGGCCCACACGCCGTTCTTCACGCACGTTCCGGGCTGAGGGGAGGGTCATGGACGCCATCGGACCCGCGGAACTCATCCGCCTATTCGAGGCCTGGCGCGATGTGTTTGCCGAGCAGCGCGAGTTCCTGATCGCGCTCGACGGCAAGGTCGGCGACAGCGACCTCGGCATCACCATGAGCAAGTCGTTCGCCGCGGCCTACGATGTCGTCGCGGCGGAGGGCCCGCAGGCCGGCCTCGCCAAGCTGCTGCGCAGCGCCGGTGCGACCATGGCGAAGACCGCGCCGTCGACCATGGGCACCCTGGCCGCCACTGGTTTTCTGCGCGGCGGCAAGGCTCTGGAGGGTGCCGACGCGATCGGCACCCATGAGGCGGCGGCCTTCTGGCGCGCCTTCGCCCAAGGCATCATGGAGCGCGGCAAGGCAAAGCTGGGCGACAAGACCATCCTCGACGTGCTCGACCCGATTGCCCGGGCATTCGAAGCGCAGGCGGAGGCGGGCGCGCCGCTTGGCCCGGCGCTTGCCGCGGCGACGACGGCGGCCGAGCAGGCGTTGGAGGCGACCAAGTCGATGGTCGCCCAGCACGGCAAGGCCGCCGCTTTCCAGGAGAAGTCGCGCGGGCTCCAGGACGCCGGCGCCACGGTCGGCGTGCTCCTCATCGGCACGATGCGGGACGTCGTGCAGCGAGGCGCGTGAGCGGCTCGCGCCTTCACTCGGCAGGGGCGGCATCATTGCGGGAGGGCACGGGCGCCATGCTGCCGAACACACCGTCGCGTCGGACCAGCGCGTGGAACAGCGCGGCGGCAAGGTGCAGCAGCACCAGCGCGAAGAAGGCGAACGCCAGGTAGAAGTGCGTGTTCCAGAGCAGCGCATGCAGCGCGTCGCTCTGCGGCAGGATCGCGGGGAGACGTATGTTCCCGTAGAGCACGATCGGATAGGCGCCGGCCGACAGCATCGCCCAGCCGATCAGCGGCATGCCGATCATGAGGGCATAGAGCGCGTAGTGCGACAGGTGCGCTCCAAGCTTCATCGGCCACGGCAGATCGACGGGCAAAGGCGGCGCACCATAGCGGACGCGCACGCCGAGACGGATCAGCGCGAGCACGAGGATGGCGATGCCGAGCGTCTTGTGCGTCGCCAGCAGCGGCACGTACTTCGGCATGATGGTCGACACCATGCCGACGCCGATGAATAGCATCGCCAGTATGCAGGCGGCCATGACCCAGTGCAGCAGACGCTGCGCGACGTTGAAACGCGGGCCGTTGCTGGTCATGGCTGTTTACCTGCCTCGGTTTGCTGCTGACGGGGATAGTATTTGGCTTCGGACGTGCGCAGATCGTAGGACTTGGCATAGGCGGCCGAGCGTGCGGCGGGGAACGGATCGTCCGATACCTTGATGCCGTCGGGCAGGATCGTCGGATCGAAATTGACGTCGCGGCACGGCCCGTCGCGTTCGGCTTCGATTTTTTCAACCACGAGGGTGCCGACCTCGACGGTGCGCCGTCCCTCCGGCCAGGCCTTGCTCGGGTCCGATGTAGGGTCTCCCGGATCGGCGAGCGTCACCACCATGGTCCAGCGCTGCGGCGCCTTGGCGACCCGGTCGGTGATTTCCTTCTCCAGATGGTCGGGGCCGAGCTTGGCGAGATCGTCCTGAGTGATGGGCGTGACCTGTGCCTGCGGCTTGAGCGACCACCGCACCGCGTGCTCGGCGCCGGAACCATCGACAAACAGGAAGGCGTTGATGCTGTTGAACGGATCTTCGGCGTAGCTCGCCGTCCAGGGCGCGCTCTTGGCCCAGTTGCCGAAAGTGGCGAACTCCGGATACGCGGCGGCGAACGCCTTCATCGCTTCCGGATCCTTGCTGTGCGACGAGCGCAGCAGTTCGTAGAACGCCTGCGGCGTCGCCACCGGAAAGAACGGAAGATCGATCATGGCGGCGCGCCAAGTTGCGCCGCCCGGGGTCGAGATCTGGAGGCCGAGCCCCCGGACGCGGACCGTCGCATCCGGTGCGTCCGGATCGGGCGTGCCGAGATTGAAGCGGCCGAGAGCCGGATACTGTCCGCTCGAGAACACCTCGGCCCGCGAGAGCTGCGTGCCATTGCCGTTCGATTCGAACATGCCGGTGAAGCAGATGCCCTTGGCGTGATTGCGCCGGTGGCCGAGCGCCGGACCGGCAGGCGGAGCGAGCGCGCTGACGACCTTTGTCGGCGTGAGGCGATCGGGTGAGAGCCACCCCGCCGTATAGGCGAAGGCTCCGGCGCCTGCGGCAACGATGACGGCGATCAGCGCCAGCGATCCCAATGCGGGGCGTGACGGCGATGGAGGTGGCGGCGAGGGAGGTTGCTGAGACATTCAAGACCTCTTTGGAACCGAACAGCTTCCCTGCCCGGCAATGGTCGTGCACCGACAGCTGACCAGAGAACCAGATAGCCTTCCGGCCAAGGACATTCTTTCGAAAAGCACAAGGCGTTTCCGGATCGCACGGCGAAGCTCAACATACTCTAAGCGGATGCCGCCTCGAAGTTCGCAGGCTTGGACCGTCGTCGACGCGGGAACCGCCACTGCGGCGGCGGCGGAACGAGTATGCCGGGAGGCGCGGGGCGCAGCAGGGCGACGAGGAGAAGGCCGAGGAGTGCGATCCAGAAGGTCAGCTGGAAGCCGTCAATATAGGCGAGAACATTCGCCTGCTGGCTGACGATGCTCTTGAGGCTCGCCATGCTCCTGGCCGCCAGCGCTTGCGGTGACGTGCCGTCGCCGGCGAAGATCCGGGAGATCGCTCCCAGCGCTCCGTCGGTGTGGGATGAACCGGCCGGCACGTGCAGGCCGAGCAGATAGGAGTGGAGCTGTTCGCGGTGGCGCAGGAAGGTTGCCATCACCGTCGTCGCCGTCTCGGCGCCGCCGAGCCGCACCACCTGGATATAGGCGGCCGTGGCCGTGGATTGCTTGGGATCGGCATTGGCGAGAATGAAGACGATGACCGCGAGCAGGGTGAAGCCCTGTCCGATCGACTGAATCAGCGCAATCGGCGTGAAAGTCCAGGGACCCCAGACGGCGGCAAGGTCGGTCCCCATCCGCGCAGCGACGGCGAACGCAACGAAGCCGATCAGCATCGTCATCCGCGCGTCGAAGCGGCGGATGAGCAGGACGGCGAGCGGCGTGGTGACGAGCAGCGGCAGCCCGCTGGCGAGGAAGAGCGACCAGCCGATCTGCTCGGGCCGCAGCCCCGAAATATTGGTCAGATATCCCGGAATGAGCTGCGAGTTCGACAGCGATGTCGCGGTATAGCTCAGGACGATCAGCAGGCTGACGGCGATGTTGCGCTTGGTGATGACCTGGTGACTGGCCCAGGGATGCCGAACCAGCAGCTCATTGATCGAGAAGGCGACGACGAGGGCGGCCCCGCCGGCCATCAGGCAGGTGATGAGGCCGGACTGGAACCAGTCCAGCCGGTTGCCCTGGTCGAGCGCGCCATAGATCAGCGCCCAGCCGCTGCCGAGCAGCGCCATGCCGCCCCAGTCGGCGCGCTTGAGCAGGCCGAGATCGAGCTTTTCGTGCGGCGTGCCGAGCCAGGCGAGGCAGCCAATGGTCGGGGCCAGGATCATGTCCTGCCAGTAGATCCACTGCCAGCCGAAATGCGTGTCGTAGAGCCCGATCAGCAGGGGTCCCGTGTTCAGCGAAAAGGCGAGGCGGAATGCGTAGACCGCCAGTGCCGGCACCCACCATCTGGTCGGCAGATTGCGGAAGATGATCATGATGGTGGCGGGGATGAAGACGCCAAGCAGCAGGCCGCGCACCATGTGCAAACCGACGAGCAACTCCCAATTGCGGACCAGCGGCAGCACGAGCGAGATCGCCGCATAGACGAGGCTCGGCCAGAACAGCACGCGGCGCACGCCGAAGGTCGCGGCGAGCCATGCCACCGCGGGTGCGATGAAGATTTGCGGCGCGGTGGCGAAGGTGTTCAGCCACGCACCCTGGTCGAAGCTGAGCCCGAAGGCGCCGCGCAGATCCGGCAGCCCGATGGAAAACAGCCGGGTGTCGAAGCCGACCAGGAACGAGCCCAGCAATAGGGCCGCCACCGCAAAGACCGGCCGCGGGCAGCCGAGCCCGAGGGGACCGCCGGCGGCGTGGCCGGCCGGTTCAGTGATTGCGGTCGACATGGATGTCCGCCTCCACGGACATGCCGGCGCGCAGCTTCTCCGTCAATTTCTGGCCGGGATCGATCTCGATGCGCACCGGGATGCGCTGGACCACCTTGGTGAAATTGCCGGTGGCGTTGTCCGGCGGCAGCAGCGCGAAGACCGCGCCGCTCGCCGGCGACAGCCGCCCGACATGGCCATGCAGCGTCTCGCCCGGAAAGGTGTCGATGGTCAGGTCGACCGGCTGGCCCGCAGTGACGTGGGTGAGCTGCGTCTCCTTGAAATTGGCGATGACATAGACGTTCGGCACCGGCACCACGGCGATGAGGTTGGTGCCGACATTCACATAATCCGAGGGCTGCACGCGCCGCGTGCTGGCCACGCCGTCGAATGGCGCCACCACCGAGGTGTAGCCGAGCTTGAGCTGGGCGGATTTGAGGTTGGCCTGCGCCGCGTCGAGATTGGCGCGCAGCGTGCCCTCCTGGCCGATGAGGACATCGAGCTGGCGCTCCTGCGCCTCGATGGCCGCCGCCGTTGCCGCCACATTCGCAACCGCCTCGGAATAGGCCGCGATGGCCTGCTGGACTTTCTGCTGGGTTCCGGCGATGCCGCCATTCAGCAGCGTCTGCTGGCGGTCACGCTCCTGCTGGGCCTCGGTCTGCGAAGCGAGCGCGGCGTCGTGCTGGGCTTTGGCCTGCTGGACCAGCGCGCGCTGCAGGCCTTCCTGGTTCGCGAGATTGTCCAGCGCCGCGCGAGCTCCCTCCACGGCCGCTTGCGCACCGCTCACCGCGGCCTGGTAGTCGGCGGGGTCGATTTCTACGAGGAGTTGCCCGGCCTTCACCGGCTGGAAGTCGTCGACCAGGACGCGCAGCACATTCCCGCTGACCCGCGCGCTCAGCGTCGAGACATCGGCCTGAACATAAGAGTCGTCGGTCGACTGGACAGCGGCCGTGCTCATCCAGTCATCCCAGTGAGTGTCGGCGACGACAATCAATCCGATCACCGAGGCGATCGCCGCCGCGGGGATGACGAGCCTGCGGACGCTCGCCAGGAGCGGAGCCGCAGGCTCGCCGGGGGCTGTGCCGACAAACTGGTCGGTGGTCGGTTCAGCGATCGACATGGGGGACGGCTCCGGAGATGGCGGTCGTGCCTTTCAGGTCCGCCGGCTAGAGCTGGCGGATCATTGTTGATGGTGCGCGCTTTGAAATCGGGTCGCGGCTCAGCCCGGCTGGATGCCGAGCTGGCCTTTGGGGAACCGCGCAAGCGTGGCGGGATCGATGTTGAGGTGTTGGGCGACGAGCTCCGGCGGCGCGTGGGTCAGCCAATCGGAGAGGTCGATTTCCTGGTATTCGGGAGCCTTGAAGACCACGAGCACCTGGACGTCCTCGGCGCCGGTGTTCTCGATGTAATGGCCCTGGCTCTTCGGCACCACGCCGAGATCGCCGGCACGGAAATTGATGGTCTGGGCGCGCGGGCCGGCATTGAAGACGGTCATGCGGCCCTGGCCCTTGATCCAGTACTGCCACTCGTCCGCGTTCGGATGCCAGTGCATCTGCCGGAGGCCGCCCGGCTTGATCGTCTCGATGGCGGCGGCAATGGTCGTGGAGACCTTGAAATTGTGGCTGTCCGCGAGCTGGACCCGGCCATACGCAGTCTCCTTCACCGGCCGGGTGCCGGTGAGCGAGAAGGTGAACGGCTCCCTCGGCGTGCCGCCCGAGGCGACGGCGGCCTGATCCGCGGCGAGCGGCGGCGGCTCCTTGCCCTGGAAGATCCAGAGGTCGTGCAGCGGGATGTTCTTGAAGGTGTCGACGGGAACGCCGAAGTTCTTCGCCAGGATGTCCGGCGGGGTGTGGGCGATCCAGTCGGTGAGCAGCAACGTGTTGAATTCCGACTGGAAGGCATTGTCGAAGACGAGCACGAATTCCGCACCCTCGGGCCCAAGCCCCTGGAGCGAGTGCGGGCAGCCAGCCGGGAAGAACCAGAGGTCGCCTTCGCCGACATCCTGCACATAGGGCCGGCCCTGCTGGTCGAGCATGGTGATGCGGCAGCGCCCATTGGTCATGATCGCCCACTCGGCGGCGAGGTGCCAATGCATCTCGCGGACGCCGCCCGGGCCGAGCCGCATATTGACGCCGGACACGGCCTTCGAGGCAGGGAATTCGGTCGCCGTGACCTGCCGCGCCCAACCGCCGGCCTGGATGCGCTTCGGCACGATGTTGAACGAGGACCACATCATCGGCATGTTGCCGACATCGGTGGCCGGGGGATTCTGGAAGGAGGGCAGCTGCGCGGCGAGCGCCGGATTCTGCGGGCCAGGTTCCGAAATGGCGCCGGGCGTCGAATTCACCGCGCCCTGCGCCGGCTCGTCCGGATTGCCGAACGTCGCGGCATTGGCGGCGCCAGCGACCGCGACGCTGCCGAGGGCGCTCAAGGCAAGCATTCTACGCCGGGACAGATCTTCCATCTTCGCTCTCCTTGTTGATCCGCCGCATTTCTCCAGACGCCAAGCAGGCCGGGGAGCGGCTTTCCAGAAAACATTCGCAGTAATGGTGTGGGAAATATTTGGGCGGACGATACGGAAAGTCTTTCACCTCCGCACGGCTGACCGCCATCCAGGGCAACGGGCGAACGCGAAACGGGCAACCCATGACGTGTGGGCAGGGCCGCGGTCGGCAGTAGCTGGGCGCGACGAAGGGGCCCTTAGGCGCCGATTTTTCTAGGCTTTTCGCCTTGCGTATTCCTGGCACTTCGCGATGTGCCGGGTCGATACAGGCGTTGGCCGGGCCCACCGACACAAACTCAAGTATGAGTTCGCCAAACCAGCGGTCGATTCTGCGGCGGCGGCGTATCGCCTAACCCTGTCGGAGTTCCGGGGGCGGATCGCATTTTCCCGTTCGCGTCGCTCCGGACATCCTATCGAGCCGCCCGGCTCGGCGCAGCGACAACAGGACGGAGCACGACCATGGACACCACAGCGGTGAAGGCCCGCCGGACCGCCCCCCTTCAGACGCCGACCGATCTCGGCAATGAGGCCACCCGCGATATCGCGGCTGCCCTCACCGGCCTGCTCGCGGACATGTTCGCGCTCTATCTGAAGACCAAGAATTTTCACTGGCACATGTCGGGCCCGCACTTCCGCGACTATCACCTGATGCTCGACGAGCAGGGCGACCAGATTTTCGCAACCACCGACGCCATTGCCGAGCGGGCCCGCAAGGTAGGCGGCAACACGCTGCGCTCGATCGGCCATATCCAGCGCCTGCAGCGCATCGCAGACAACGACGCCGACTTCGTGACGCCGCAGGACATGCTGGCCGAACTCGCCGACGACAATCGGCAGGTGACGTCTTATCTGCGCGCGGTGCACGGTGTCTGCGACGATTATGGTGACGTCGCCACCACGAGCCTGATTGAGGTCTGGATCGACGAGGCCGAGCGCCGCAGCTGGTTCCTCTACGAGGCCACTCGCGGCGTGCACTGAGGATTTGAAATCCTCGTCACCGCGTCAACTCGTCTTCGGAGGTCGAGGACGAGCCGATGCCGGGCGAGTGGGCGGTGCGCCGCGCACTCACTTGATGGATTGCAGCGCGGACTTGAGGATCGGCTTCAGGCTCGCGCTGGAGGTCATGATGCGGGCGATGCGGGCCTGCTCGGTCGCGCCGTCCGATGGCGAAAGCGTGAACTGGCGCTTCTTCGCCTCGGCGATTAGATCGGGATCGGCGAGCGCCTCGGAGATCGCCTTGCGCATCGCCTCGGTCGCCGCCGGGTCCATGTCCGGCGGCCCGAAGAAGCCGCGATGCGCGGTCTGGATCTCGATAATGGCACGCAGCGGCTCGGCCGCCTTCAGGTCCGTCACCACCTCGAGCGCCGCCGGAACCGCCGGCAGCTCGGCCGACGGCTTGTCCGACATGGTCAGGATGACACGCTTCTCGCCCGCGGAGATCGCCGTGATCCCGCTGCTGTAGGACGCCATGTGGCCGTCGCCATCGCCCTTGATCACGGCAAGGCTGGTGTCGGCGTCGCCATCATAGCCGGTGAGAATCTTCAGCGGCACGCCGAGCGCGCTGAACAGCACCGACATGGCGTAGAAGTCCTCGTCTGTTCCCTGGGTCGGAAAGACGAAGGGGCGGTCGAGCTTCTTGACGTCGTTGATCGACTTCACGGGCGAATTGGCGCCCACCATCAGGATGCGCGGCTCGGTCACCGCCCGGCCGAGATAGGTGAATTTCGCCGCGTCGAACTGGGCGCCGGCGCTCTCCGCGAGTTGCGCCATGACTAGGCTGGAGACGCTGGTGAAGGCGATGGTCAGGCCATCCGGCTTGGCGCGCCACAGCATATTGGTGCCGCGCAGGCCGCCGGCACCCGGCTGGTTGTCGACCCGCACGTCCTTGGCGCCGGAATATCTCGCGATATAGGGCGCGATCATGCGGGCATATTGCGACATCGCGCCCGCCGGCGTGTTCGGCACGATCAGGATGACGGTCTTGCCCTCATAATAGCCGCCGGCCGCCATGACCGGCGTGCCGGCCATCAGGCCAAGGCACGCACCGACCATCAGCGCGATGCAGCTGCGCCGTTCCATCTTCAGCATGTCTTCCCTCCTGGAATCTGGTTTCTGTCTTGGCCGCCGGCGCGCGGTGGCTCTCGTCACCCTCGTCAGAAGCCGATCAGCGGCGCGAGGGGCGGCAGCAGCAGGCTGCGGTCGAGCTGCACCTGCAGCACGTAGCCGAACATCAATGCGAGGAAGAGGCTCAGCGCCGCCGAATAGATGAGCGAGCGCACGACGCCGTGCTTGCCCGTCATCACGAGATAGCCGGCGGTGAAGACGAAGGTCGCCGGCACCGGGCCGATGAGGAAGAACAGCGCCAGCAGCAGCGCCACCACGCCGACCACCGTGAACTCGCGCAGCGCGGTGCGCTTCGGCGCGTCCGGTGTCGAGGCGACCTCATGCTCCATCGCCGCCTGCACCGCCGCCGGCTCCTCCTCGGCGGTGCGGCCGGTGATGAACTCGAACATGTCGAGCTGGAGCTCGTCGACGGGCCGCAGATTCTGCCAGGCCAGCTGGATCAGGACGAGGATGCAGCCCAGCACCGCCATCGGCAGCGGCACCATGCGGGCACGGAAGCTGTAATCCAAACTGGCGACGATCACCGCGACGAACACGCCGAGCAAGGCGAGGGCGATGATGTTCTCCTGGAGGCGGCGACTCATTGCGCACCTCCATCGAGCGCGAGCGCCTGCTGGCGCTTGCGACGCCAGCTGCGCACGAACGGCCAGGCCGTCGTCAGCACGATGAAGACGAACATGGCGAAGGTGACCGGCCGGGTGAAGATGAAGAAGTCGCCATAGAGCGACAGCGACAGATGCAGGCTGCGCTCGATCATGTCGGCCAGCACCATGCCGATGACGAGATTGGCACGGGAGTATTTGTAGCGGTCCATCACATAGCCGAGCAGCCCGAACACCCCGGCGACGATGACGTCGCCCTCGATGCCGCGCGTCGCATAGGCGGCGATGAAGCACACGGTCAGCACGACCGGGATCATGATGGTGTGGTCGAGGTTCGGCATGCGCGCGAGGTAGGGCGAAATGGCGATGCCGATCAGCGTGGTGACGATGCTCCCCAGCACGATGATCCAGACCAGGCTGAAGACGATGTCGAGATGGTCGGTCAGCATTGTCGGCCCGGGCACGATGCCGAGCCCGATGAAGGCGATGAGCAGGATCGCCATGCTCTCGCCGCCCGGTATGCCGAAGGCCAGCGTCGGCAACAGGCCGCCGCCCTCATTGGCGCCAAGCGTCGCATCGGGCGCGATGACGCCTTCCACCGCACCCTTGCCGAAGCGCTCCGGATGCTTCGAGGTGTTCACCGCCATGGCATAGGCGGCGATGCCGCCGACGGTGGCGCCGACGCCCGGCAGCACCCCGATCCACAGGCCGAGCAGGCTGGAGCGGAACACCAGCCCCCAGTGCCGGAAGGCATCGCGCACCCCCTCGAGCACGGAAGAGGTCTCGGTCTGCAGCGCGCGGCTGACGATCGAATCGCCCTTGACCCACAGCTTCATCATCTCGGCGATGGCGAACAGGCCGATCATCGCCACCGGGAAGGAAATGCCGTCGAGCAGGAAGACGAGTCCGAACGTGTAGCGCGGCGTCGCGGTGATCGGGTCCATGCCGATGAAGGCGATGATGACGCCGGCACAGGCCGCGATCAGGCCCTTGAGCAGCGAGCCCTCGCTGAAGGTGGCGATCACCGTGAGACCCCACAGCGCCATCATCAGATATTCGCTCGGGCCGAGCGCGAGGATGAGCGGGCGCACCAGCGGGATGCTGAGCGCGAGGAACACCGCGCCGATGATGCCGCCGAGCAGCGCCGCCCCAGCGGAGGCGCCAAGGGCACGCCGTGCCTGGCCCTGCTGGGTCATCGGATAGCCGTCGAAGACCAGCGACAGGCTCTTTGCCGCTCCCGGCACGTTGAACAGGATGCTGGTGACGGAATCGCCCCAGATGGTGGCGATGTGCGCGCCGAGCAGGAGCGCCAGCGTCGCCGCCGGCTCATAGCCATAGGTGAAGGGGAGCAGAAGCGCCATGGCGACGATGCCGCCGAGGCCGGGAAGGATGCCGATAACGAGGCCGTAGACGACCCCGATCAGCAGGAAGGCGATGGATTGCAGAGTCAGCAGGGCACTGAGCCCCGCGACTATGGCGTCCAGCATGGGCAGTCCCCGGCGTTTTCTCCCGCGCTGCCCGATCCGCGCCTTTTTGGCGTCATGACCGTCCGATTGTCTCGGTGTCGCAGCTGATTTGCCGATTATGCGAACCGATTTCCCGCATCAGCAAGCCTTGGCTCATTATGATTCCTGATCGCGGTCATTAGCCGGATGCCATTGCCGCGGCCGCTGGAATAAACCCTTGGCTGCCGCGTTTCCTCGATGATGCGAGGGAGAGAGCCGGCATGTTTCAGTTTCCGTCGAAGTCCTCCGGCACGATCCGCTTCCTGTGCCGGCCGGAAGACCATGGCGTCATCGCGCCGCCGGTGCCGGCGAAGACGGTGCTGCCGGACTGGTTCCGCAAGCTTCCGCCGGTCGACACGCAGCATCGCTCGGTCGCCAATAACGGCCTCACCATCAAGCGCTGCATGCCGTTCCTGGATGCGATGACGGCGGGCTGGATCCTGCCGCTCGCCGCGACCGTGCGGCTGGAGATCACGGATGGTGGACGCACCGTCAATGCCGGATGGGAGTTCGATCGCACCATGGTGAGCAACCACGGAGCGCATCAGGTCGCCGGCAATCCGAAGGAGCCGGTGCCGCCGTGCAAGTTCCACAATTACTGGTCGATCCGTACGCCGCCCGGCTGGAGCTGCCTGTTCGTGCCGCCGATCAGCCGGCCCGGCCAGCCCTTCGAGTGCGTCGCCGGGCTCGTCGACACCGACACTTATGCTGCCGAGATTCATTTTCCCTTCTTCGCCAACGCGCCGGACGGAATCCATGTGATCGAGATGGGCACGCCGCTGGTGCAGGTCATACCGATCCGGCGCGACGGAACTGCTCTCGAGGCCGAGATCCGGGCGGAATCCGCGAACGAGGCGATGGAGCGCGACACCGTCCATCGCAAGACGCTGGCCGGGGAGGGCTGGTACCGCAAGTGGGCGCGCGCTGCCCGTTGATCGCGGCGCAGATCGTGAGGCGTGGATCAAACCTCGCCGGGAGCGACGCCAATCATCCCCTCAGCCCGGGGATGAGGGGAGCTAGGAATTTTCGGCCGCCTTCTGAGTCCAAATATGAAACGGGGGCCTTGCGGCCCCCGTTCCCATGTTGCGCTCAGCGCCAGGACCGGCCGCCCCAGCTCTTGGAGCCATTGGACGAACGGTTCGAGGAACTGTTGGAAGAACTGTTCGACGAGCGGTTGGACGAGGAATTCGAGCTCGAGTTGGACGAGGAATTGGAGCTCGAGTTCGAAGAGGAGTTCGAGCTCGAATTCGACGATGAGTTCGAGCTCGAATTCGATGAGCTGTTGCCGGCAACGATGAAGCTGCCGTCGCTGCGACTGGTCGTGGCAGGTGCCGGCCGCTCCATGTCCGGCGCGATGCGCGTATATTCCATGGCGTGCGCCGTCGGGGCAGCCAAGGCCGTGACGCCGGCAAGCGCGGCCGAGGCGATTTTCCAGTGTCGTTTCATCTGCGTTACTCCGCTTGGAAACGGGCCTGTTGCGTTGGCCCGATAGAGTAACGACGGAAGCGGGATCTTATTCCGGCAGCATTACGATAGAATATCATCGCGATTGGAAAAACAGAAAGCGCACGCATATTCGACGCATATCTGATCGCGGATCTGCAGTTACTTGAGACCGGTCTTTTCTTGGTGATGCGGCACCTAATCCCTCAGACGCCGAGCCGACGCGTAAAAACTCTCCGCCATCTCGGTCTCGTCCAGCGTGAAGCGCTGGTCGGTCTGCGGGTGGGCGCGCTGTTCGCAATCGAGCCGCGGGCAGATCCGGCAGCCGATCCCGATCGGCACCGACTGGCTGGCATCGCTGAGGTCCATGCCGTCGGAATAGACCATCGACGGGGCATGGCTGATATGGCAGCCGAGCCCGATAGACAGGTGCCGGCGCGGCGCATTGTGCCGATGGCCGCCCTTGGTGATCGCCTTGGCGATGCAGAAATAGCGCTGGCCCTCGGGCATCTGGCTGATCTGCACATTGATCCGCTCGGGATGCAGGAAGGCTGCATAGACGTTCCAGCGCGGGCACGCGCCCGAATGCCGGGAAATATGGATGCCGGACAGCGAGAAGCGCTTGGAGATATTGCCGGCGATATCGGTACGCACCAGGTGCAGCGGGATGCCGGCGCGCCCCGGCCGCTGCAGCGTGGTCATGCGCTGGCAGACCTGCTCGAAGCTGGTGCGGAAGCGCCGCTGGATGCGCTCGATGTCGTAGCGCGTCTCCTTGCACGCCTTCAGGAACGGCTCGTAGGGCATCAGCAGCGCGCCGGCGAAATAGCTGGCGAGCGCGTTACGCGCCAGCACCGGGGCGTCGGCCGGAAGATTGCTGGCCTCGATCAGCGCGTCGATCTGCACCGAGGCGGTCAGCGATCCGAGCTGGTGGGCAACGCTGAAGATCGCGGATTCCGCCGACAGCACCTCCGAGGTGAGGATCTCGCGCCGGTCCGGATCGTAGCGCCGGGCGATGCCGGCAGGCAGCGGGGCGGGTCGCCATTGCAGGCCGAACACGTTGGAGAGATAGGTCTTCAGCCCGTACTCGAAGGAATCCGAGGCGCTCTCTATGTCGTGGCGCACGCGTTCGGCCGCCTCCTCCAGCGTCGGGAAATAATTGCCCGCCTCCTGGATGAAGTCCGACACCGCGTCGGTAGCCGGATGGTAGCCGGCATTCTCGTCGGGAGAAGCGCCGGTGAGCTTGGCGGTGCGCAGCGCGCGATACTGGTCGAACAGCCGCACGACCGCCCGGCCGACGGTCGGGTTCGAGGCGGCGAGGTCGCGTATGTCCTGATTGGTGAGCTGGCTGTCGGCGAACACGTCGTCGCCGAAGATCTCCATCAGGTCGCCGACGAGACGCGACTCGTCGTTCTCCACCAATTCGCCCGGCTCGATGCCGAACTGCCCGGCGACCTTCATCAGCAGCGGCACGGTGATGCGCCGTCGATTGTGCTCGATCAGGTTGAGATAGCTCGCTGAAATGCCGAGCTGTCCGGCCAGCTCGGCTTGGGAGATGCGGCTCTGGCGACGCAGCCGCTGGATGCGGCTGCCGATCCTCGGCTCGGTTTCCTGCATGCGTCTCTCTTTGCTCGATTTACAAGAGCGGCTCAGAAATTTACAAGGCTTATCAACTTAACCAGCTGATTTTCATATAGTTATTGCATAACGAGGTCATTTGGCAAATCTTTACATAACCAGCGCATGGAGATGCAGAGATGACCCGCACTGAAGCCCGCGACGAGGACGAATTCGTCACCATCATCGGCCGCGACGCCGAGGAGATCAGCAAGACCTTCCGTGCCGAGGGCCTAGCCGATCAGCAATTCACCATCGTGCACCGCATCGGCCGGCACCGCTTCGCCTTCGCCGATGGCGGGCCGAACGGCGGCATGTTCGACGGGCGCCCGGTGCTCGCCGCCACCTATGCGCGGCGCACCCGCGGCTGAGCGCGCTACGCCCGCCCCTGCGACCTTCGACAATGAGGACGACGATGCTCGACAAGATCCGCTCGGCACCCGCCCGTGAAGATTTCCCCGCGCCGGAATGGGCGCCGGACCGCTGGCGCGGTATCCGCCGCACCTATGGTCCCGAGGACGTGGCGCGGCTCGCCGGCTCGCTGCCGATCCGCCACACCTTGGCCGAACACGGCGCCCGCCGGCTCTGGGAGTTGCTGCACACCGAGGCCTATCTGCCGACGCTCGGCACTTATACCGGCAACCAGGCGGTCCAGCAGGCCAAGGCCGGGCTGAAGGCGATCTACCTCTCCGGCTGGCAGGTCGCGGCGGACGCCAATTCGTCGGGCGACATGTATCCGGACCAGAGCCTTTACTCCGTTGACAGCGTGCCGGCGGTGATCCGGCGGATCAACAAGGCGTTCCAGCGCGCCGACCAGATCCAGACGATGGAGCGCGCGGACGGCAAGGGTGGCGCGGAGATCGATTATTTCCTGCCCATCATCGCCGACGCCGAAGCCGGCTTCGGCGGCCAGCTCAATGCCTTCGAGCTGACGAAGGCGATGATCGAGGCGGGTGCCGCCGCCGTCCATTTCGAGGACCAGCTGGCCTCGGAGAAGAAGTGCGGCCATCTCGGTGGCAAGGTGCTGGTGCCGACCCGTACCTTCATCCGCACGCTCAACGCCGCCCGGCTCGCCGCAGACGTCATGGGCGTCCCGACGGTCATCATGGCGCGCACCGATGCCGAGGCGGCGCGGCTCATCACCTCGGATGTCGACGAGTATGATGCGCCCTTCGTCACCGGCGAGCGCACGCAGGAAGGCTTCTACCGGCTCAAGGGCGGGTTCGAGGCCGGCATTGCCCGCGCCGTCGCCTATGCGCCCCATGCCGATCTCCTGTGGTGCGAGACCTCGACGCCGAGCCTCGAGGATGCCCGCCGCTTCGCCGAGGGCGTCCACAAGGTCCATCCCGGCAAGATGCTGGCCTACAACTGCTCGCCCTCCTTCAACTGGGCGAAGCACATGGACCGCGCACAGATGCGGACGTTCCAGGCCGAGCTCGGCGCGATGGGCTACAAGTACCAGTTCATCACTTTGGCCGGCTTCCACAATCTGAGCTTCACCACCTTCGATCTCGCCCGCCGCTACCGGGAAGAAGGCATGGCCGCCTATTCCGAGCTGCAGCAGGCCGAGTTCGACAGCGAGCCGCGCGGCTTCACCGCCATGCGGCACCAGCGCGAGGTGGGGACCAGCTATTTCGACGCCATCGCCACCGTGCTCAGCGAAGGCGCCAGCGCCACCACGGCCATGCACGACTCCACCGAGACGGCGCAGTTCTAGCGATCCGTCATGGCCGGGCTTGTCCCGGCCATCCACGGTTGCTCTCTCGTCAGGGACGTGGATTCCCGGGACAAGCCGGGGATGACACTGATTGGTGAACTGCCAAGCAACCTCTCGGATTTTCACTTTCGCTTATTCGCGTCGAAACCTCGCTGTACGAATTCGTGACCTTCGAGGCGATGGCGGGATTGCCGGTCGGCCGGATGAAATTCTGGGAAGGCTTCGGCGAGATCGTCCGCGACCTCGCCCCGCGCAATGCCGCCATGATGGCCCGTCGCGATGAGCTCCAGGCCGCCATCGATGGTTGGCACGGCGCGCGGAGAGGAGAGCCCTTCGATCACGCCGTCTATGAGCGCTTCCTGCGCGAGATCGGCTATCTGCTCCCCGAGCCGCCGTCCTTCGCGGTGACGACGACCAATGTCGATGATGAGCTGGCTCTGCTTCCCGGCCCACAGCTCGTGGTGCCGGCGAGCAATCCGCGCTACGCGCTGAACGCCGCGAACGCCCGCTGGGGCAGCCTCTATGATGCGCTCTACGGCACCGACGTCATCCCCGAAGCCAATGGCGCCGGTCGCACCGGCTCGTTCAATCCGTTGCGGGCGATGCAGGTCGTCACCCGGGCGCGGGCCTTCCTCGACGAGGCGGCGCCGCTGGCGAGCGGCAGCCACGCCGATGCCACGGCCTACCGTGTGAAGGAGGGCGCGCTTGAAGTCGCCCTGAAGAAT
>JAQSWY010000068.1 GCA_029266425.1 Xanthobacteraceae bacterium | reverse complement strand
CCTGCACGACTTGCCTGCACGACTTGGAGCATGAGGCCGAAAAGTGCGGAGCGGTTTTCGGACGACATCATGCGCCCACATGGGGAATTGATCATGTCCATGGACATGATCTTGGGGGAGCTGGCGATGAGCGACGTGGGGAGCAACGACAATATCACGCGCGTGAAGCGGGCTTATGCGGCGTGGGATGCCTGCAAGGCCGGCGATTGCAGCATGTGGCATGCGATCGTCGACGACAATGTCCGCCTCAACACCATCGGCGCGGAGGAAGTCGGGCTGGAATTCACCCGGCCCGGCCAGGGCCGCGAGCGGCTGGCCACCTATCTCGACCAGCTTCGCGACACCTGGACGATGCAGTATTTCCGCCCCGAGGTGTTCCTCGCCGACGGCGACAAGGTGGCGATGTTCGGTCGTGCAAGCTGGACCTTCAATGCCACCGGAAAGACCGCCACCGTCGGCATCGCGCACCTCTGGCGCTTCGAGGACGGCAAGGCGGTGGAGTGGACCGAGATCTTCGATGGCGCCGCAGCCGCGGCGGCGGCGAGGGTTTGAGGGGGCTGACAAGCCCCCTATCCGCTGTCGACGAGACGGTCCTATCCGCTTGTCATGGCCGGCCTTGTGCCGGCCATCTCGGCCTCTGACGCACTGTCCGGGATCGAGATCCCCGGCGCAAGGCCGGGGATGACGGTCGATCTGGTGGGTACCTATCGGACCTCGCCGACCGTGACCCCGCCCGCGGCGGTGGCGAGCCACGCGGCGCCGCAGGCTTTTGCCAGCTCGCGCACGCGCAATATGTAGCTCTGCCGCTCGGTGACGGAGATCACGCCGCGGGCGTCGAGCAGATTGAAGACGTGGCTCGCCTTGATGCACTGGTCATAGGCGGGCTGCGCCATCAGATGGCGGGTGTTCGCCCCGTCGGCCCAGCCGGCCTCCAGGTACTTCGCGGCCGCGGCTTCCGCCATGCGGAACTGCTCCAGCAGCATCGCAGTATCGGCATGCTCGAAATTGTGCCGCGAATATTCCTGCTCGGCCTGCAGGAAGACATCGCCATAGGTGACCTTCTCGGCGCCCTCGCGGCCGTTGAAGTTCAAATCATAGACGTTCTCGACGCCCTGCACGTACATGGCGAGGCGCTCCAGCCCATAGGTCAGCTCGCCGGAGACGGGGGTGCACTCGAAGCCAGCCACCTGCTGGAAATAGGTGAATTGCGAGACCTCCATGCCGTCGCACCAGCATTCCCAGCCGAGGCCCCAGGCGCCCAGCGTCGGGCTCTCCCAGTCGTCCTCGACGAAGCGCACATCGTGCAGGTTGAGATCGATCCCGATGGCGTCGAGCGAGGCGAGATAGAGGTCCTGCAGGTCCGGCGGCGAGGGCTTCAGGATCACTTGGTACTGGTAATAATGCTGCAGCCGGTTGGGGTTCTCGCCATAGCGCCCGTCCTTAGGGCGGCGCGAGGGCTGCACATAGGCGGCCTTCCAGGGCAGCGGGCCGAGCGCCCGCAGCGTCGTCGCCGGGTGGAAGGTGCCGGCACCGACCTCCATATCGTATGGCTGCAGGATCACGCAGCCCTTGTCCGCCCAGAAGCGTTGCAGCGCAAGGATGAGGCCCTGGAACGACCGGTCGGGTCGCATGTGGGGCGGCAGTGAAGGGTCGATCATGGAACAGCGCCGGGCCGGGGTTAATCGAGGCGGCGCAACCTATGCTGCGCCGGGCAACGGATCAAGGCGCCGCCTGCCAGGCCTGGACAAGCGGCGTCGGGTTTCCGCTTTCCGGCAAAACCTCTAAGAGTCCGCCCATGGTCGACGTGTTCGAATCGCCCGAGTCCAACAATCCCGACTGGACGGTGTCGGAGCTCTCCGGCGCGCTGAAGCGCACCGTGGAGGACGCCTTCGGCCATGTGCGGGTGCGCGGCGAGATTTCCGGCTTTCGCGGCCAGCACTCCTCCGGCCATGCCTATTTCTCGCTCAAGGACGCCGCCGCCCGGCTCGACGCCGTGGTGTGGAAGGGTAATTTCAGCCGGCTCAAGGTGAAGCCCGAGGAAGGGCTGGAAGTGGTCGCGATCGGCCGCATCACCACCTTTCCCGGCAAGTCGTCCTACCAGATCGTCATCGAGCAGATCGAATATGCCGGCGCCGGCGCGATCATGGCGATGCTGGAAGAGCGCAAGCGCCGCCTCGCCGCGGAGGGACTGTTCAGCGCGGAACGCAAGCGCCGCCCGCCCTTCCTCCCCGGAGTGATCGGCGTCGTCACCTCGCCGACCGGCGCGGTGATCCGCGACATTTTGCATCGCCTCACCGACCGCTTCCCGCGTCGGGTCATCGTCTGGCCGGTCAGGGTGCAGGGCGACACCTGCGGGATGGAAGTCGCGAACGCCATTCGCGGCTTCAATGCGCTTCTTCCCGGCGGGGTGGTGCCGCGTCCGGACGTACTGATCGTCGCCCGCGGCGGCGGCTCGCTGGAAGACCTGCTCGGCTTCAGCGAAGAAGCGGTGGTGCGTGCCGCCGCAGAGAGCGAGATCCCGCTCATCGCCGCGGTCGGCCACGAGACCGACGTGACGCTGATCGATTTCGCCGCCGACGTGCGCGCGCCGACGCCGACCGCGGCCGCCGAGATGGCGGTGCCGGTGCGCGCGGAACTCGTCGCCGAGGTGGAAAGCCTGCGCGCCCGGCTGCGCACCTGCATCAGCCGCGGCCAGGACCGGCGGCGGGCGGACCTCAAGGCCATCGCCCGCCATCTGCCGAGCCCGGAGGCCCTGCTGGCGGTGCCGCGGCAACGGCTCGACATCGCCGCGCACCGCCTGCCGCGGGCGCTCAAGGCCAATGCCGGCGCGCATCGCCTGATGCTGGCCCGCGTCGAGGCGCGGTTTGGCCCGGCGCGGCTGGAAGCACTGGTGGCGCGGCGTCGCGAGCGGTTCGACATGTTCGCCGGACGGCTCGGCACCGCGTTCGGGGTGAACACGGGAGCTCACATCGAGCGGATCAAGCGCTGGCGGGAACGCGTCGTCACCGCGGAGAGCCGGCTGGCGCCGGCGTTCCGGCGCATGACGGAGGTGCGCGCGAGCCGGCTGGCCGCGCTCGGCCAATTGCTCGGCGCGCTCTCCTACCAGGGCGTGCTGGCGCGCGGTTTCGCCCTGGTGCGCGATGCCGCCGGCGCGCCGGTTCGGCTCGCCTCAAACCTCCGGACCGGCGATCCGCTCGACATCCAGTTCGCGGACGGCACCGTGCCGGCGGTGGTCGGCGGGTCGGGAACCATGGCCAGGACGCCGGCCACGCCGAGGCGGCGCAGCGCGAAGAGCCGCGACAAGGACAGCGCCGAGGCGGACTTGCACTCGCCGCCCCGCCAGCCCACTTTGTTCGAGAATTGACAGGCGCTTGTCGCCGCCGGCCCCGGCGCCTTATGCTGGGATCAACTCGATATCAGGAACTTATAGCGGATGAACCGCTTCGAACGCTTTCCCTCCTCCTCGCGCGAAGCCGAGGTACGCTATCTCGATGGTGATTTCCGCGTGGTGCGGCCCGGTACCTTCGTCCGCTGCGCGGTGACCGGCCAGCCCATCCCGCTCGACGAGCTGCGCTATTGGAGCGTCGACCTGCAGGAGGCCTATTCCAGCCCGCAGGCAGTGCTGGCGCGGCTGCATCCGGAACGCGGCGGACGCTGATCCTGGCTCATAATTCATCGCTCGACGGAGCCACCCTGTCCGCCCTCATCCCTGGGTTGACCTGAGGATCCAGACCTGGACCGGGTGCGCGCGGCGGGCATGGGTCCCCGGGTCAAGCCCGGGGATGAGGGGCATTTGGGGAAATGCACACAAGACACTGAGTCTGGTGCAGGCCGCGGCCATGGCTATATAGGCGACATGTCGATCGACGCCCCCGCTAGTTCGCCTCCCCGCGCCGCTCTCTTCTCGCCCGAGGAGGTGGAGCGCTACGCCCGCCACATCGTGCTCGGCGAAATCGGCGGACCCGGCCAGCAGAAGCTGAAGCGCGCGCATGTGCTGGTGATCGGCGCCGGCGGGCTCGGCGCGCCGGCGCTGCTCTATCTCGCCGCCGCAGGCGTCGGTCATCTCACCGTGATGGACGATGACGAGGTCTCGCTCTCCAATCTCCAGCGTCAGGTGATCCACACCACGCCGAATGTCGGCCAGCCCAAGGCGTCGAGCGCGGCGGAGATGATCGCAGCGCTCAATCCGCATGTGGTGGTGGACGCCGTGGCGGAGCGCATCACCGCGGCGAATGCGCTTGAGCGGATCGCGGCGGCCGATGTGGTGATCGACGGCTCGGACAATTTCTCCACCCGCTACCTGGTAGCCGACGCCTGCGTGCTGGCGAAACGCCCGCTGGTGACCGCGGCGCTCGGCCGCTTCGACGCCACCGTGACCACGATTCGCGCCCATGAGGCGCGGGCCAACGGCACGCCGAACCCGACCTATCGCTGCCTGTTCCCGGAACCGCCGCCACCCGGCACGGTGCCGACCTGCGCGGAGGCCGGCATTCTCGGCGCGCTGGCCGGCATTGCCGGCTCGCTCATCGCGCTGGAGGCGATCCGCGCCGTTGTCGGCTTCGGCGAAGGGCTGGTCGGCCGGCTCCTGATGATCGACACGCTGACCATGCGCTTCGAGACGCTGGACTATGCGTGGGACCCGGACAATCCGCTCACCGGCGAGGCCCCGACGATCCACGATCTTTCGGCACACCGGCGCTGAGGGTCCACTTTTTCAGTATCCTTCGAAGCCAGCCTTTGGCCGGCACCTCAGATGAGGTTTTCTATAAGACGACCTCATCCTGAGGTGCTCGCGCAGCGAGCCTCGACGGATGCTGAAGTCTAAGGACCCCTCAATTATACAAACCCGGCGGCACGCTGTGCCAGTCGCCGCCACGCAGGCCGGCCTCGTAGCCGACCTGGTACAGCGCGTTCATGTAGGAGCGCTCGAACACGCCCTCCTCCTTCAGCGTGAAGCTGTCGGGAATGAAGCCGAGCTGGAACTTGTATTTGTACTTCTGCGCGAAGCGGTAGCTGTCGAGCACGGTGCCGTAAGTGTCGCTCTTCATCAGCGTGTCGAAGCCGCGCGCCGCGATGACGAAGGTGGAGCGCCTGGTCAGGTCGAAGTCGGGCGAGAATTTCTTGTTGAGCAGCACATAGAAGTTGCGCGTGCGCGCGGTGCCGACGAAATCGCCACCGGCCGCTGCCACCTTGGTCGGCACCGCCAGCACCTGCATGGTGGTGCCGCCGTCGACATGCATTTCCTGGAAGCTGCGTCCGTCCCGCACGACGTCGATCATCATCGGCTCGAAGGCGCCGGGAATGCTCGCCGAGCCCACCAGCACCCGGCGGAACAGCTCGATGGCGTGCGGATTGCCGCTGGTGGCGATGGCGCCCATGTCCCACATCACCGGACGCTGGGCATCGAGATTGGTGGTCAGCACGAGCAGCCGGCGGCCCTTGCGGTGCTCCTCGGCAACCCGCGCCAGGAACGGTCCATCGACATATTTCGCCACCATGCGGCGCAGCGGATCGGTGCTGTAGACGCCGTCGCGGAAGAGGCCGGCGATCGGGTTGCCAGAGAGGACGTCCTTGAAATCGGTCTGGGTGTAGACCGCCGCGAGTTGCTGATCATAGGCCGGGCCGAGAAAGGCAAAGGGCGCGATCAACGCACCGGTCGACACCCCGGTGACGACCGAGAATTGCGGTCGGCTGCCGTGCCGGGTCCAGCCATTCATTAGGCCCGCGCCATAGGCGCCATCCTCGCCGCCGCCCGAGATCGCCATGATGGTGTAGTCGCGGAAGCCGCCCTGGTCGCGCGCGGCACGGAAGGCGCGCAATGCCGGCCCCAGTTCCGCCAGCGAGCCGTCGGCCCAGATCCGCACATTGGGAATGCCCATGGGCAGGCCCATGGTGGCGTCCGCTTCCGTATAGGGCGTGCGCGGCAGCGAGGCGCACGCCGTGACCGCCACGAGCAGAGCGAGCGCGCCGACGAGGCGGGTCAGGGGACGCAACCGGGCGAGAAGCATGCGGGACACTCGTGCGGGGGCGGACAACTGACGGGGGCCACCATCAGGAGATGCAGGGTACCGCAGCTTGACCTTGCGTGCTGTGGCACGCCGGCCACAGCGGCGGATCTCTCATGAACGGTGTTTGCGAAGGCTTAATGGCGGGGAGGTGGCACTATAGCGGGCCGGTGGCACGCGTCTGTGACGCTCGTTCCGCTCGTCATGGCCGGGCTTGTCCCGGCCATCTCGATTCCCGATGCGCTGTCAGGAATCGAGATCCCCGGCGCACAAGGCCGGGGATGACGGTCATTATGCAGGGTCTCGGTCAGGGATCCCCGCCTACAGCATCGAAGGGCAGCACTTTGTCCGGCGGAAGGCCCGCGCTCGCGCGGGCCGTCTTTTGCGCAAGAACGGCCGCCGGATGACGCGCGGACCCTACAGCATCGACGGCAGCACCTTGTCCGGCGGCCTATGGCCGTCCATGAAGGCCTTGATGTTGACGATCACCTTTTCCCCGGTGTCGATGCGGGCCTCGACCGTCGCCGAACCCATGTGCGGCAGCAGCACCACCTTGCCCTGCCGGGCCAGCTTCAGGAGCTTGGGGCTCACCGCCGGCTCCTGCTCGAACACGTCGAGCCCGGCGCCGGCGATCTCGCCGGTCTCGATCATGCGAGCCAGCGCACTCTCGTCGATCACCTCGCCGCGCGCGGTGTTGACGATATAGGCATCCGGCCGCACCAGCTTCAGCCGCCGCGCCGAAAGCAAATGGTAGGTCGCCGGCGTGTGCGGGCAATTGATCGAGAGGATGTCCATGCGGGCCAGCATCTGATCGAGGCTGTCCCAATAGGTCGCCTCCAGCTCCTCCTCGACATGGGCCGGGAGCGGGCGACGGTTATGATAGTGGATCTGCAGGCCGAACGCCTTGGCGCGGCGCGCCACCGCCTGGCCGATCCGCCCCATGCCGATGATGCCGAGCCGCTTGCCCCAGATGCGATGGCCGAGCATCCAGGTCGGCGACCAGCCGGGCCATACACCATCTTCCTCGGTGAGCAGCGCGGCGCCCTCGGTGAGGCGGCGCGGCACGGCGAGGATCAGCGCCATGGTCATGTCGGCGGTGTCCTCGGTGAGGACACCGGGAGTATTGGTCACGGTGATGCCGCGCGCATTGGCGGCGGCAACGTCGATGTGGTCGACGCCGTTGCCGAAATTGGCGATCAGCTTGAAGTTCGGCCCCGCCTGACCGATCACCGTAGCATCGATGCGGTCGGTGATGGCCGGCACCAGCACATCGGCGGCGGTGACCGCCTCGATGAGCTGGGCCTGCGTCATCGGGGTGTCTTCGACGTTCAGCCGGGCGTCGAATAGCTCGCGCATGCGCGTCTCGATCTTGTCGGGCAGCTTGCGCGTCACAACCACGAGCGGCTTCTTGCGGGCCATTGCAGTCCTCGTCGGCGGTCAAGATCCCGTTAACGCGATAAGCCGACACTCGGCCGCCGTCGGGATGGGGTTCCTTGGAGCGCTATCCGCCTGGATCGAATCGTCCGGGCGAAAAGATAGTGCTCCCAATTGAATACGCTGGAGCCTGTTCGAAACGCAAAAGTCTTCCAACTTTTGCGGAACATGCTCTAGCAGACGGGTCGGCTAAAGACAAAAGTGCGCGGGCGGCGGGCTGGTGTCTTGACGAGGCCGCCGAGGCGGGCTCCCTTCGCGTCGCTCGGCACGACCGCGCTGGAATTCGGGCGATTCTTCCCGAATTCAGAAGGCCGGTCGACTTCAGAATATGAGGGCATCTCGTCGGCGTCGCACCGGATGCCGTATGCCCTGCGGACGAACAGGTGGTTTGACCATGCGGAATGGCAGGAACAGGCAGGCGGCGAGGCTCTTCCGCTCGGCGCAGGGCAGCGTCATGGCGTTGGCGCTGCTGGCTCTCTCAGCGCCTGCCATCAGCCTTGCGACTGCCCCGCCGGCCCGCGCGCAGGCACAGGACAACGGCCCGGTGGGCCGCACCAGCGGCCTTCCGGTGCCGCGATTCGTCAGTCTCAAGGCCGACAAGGTCAATGTCCGCTCCGGCCCGAGCAAGGACCAGGGCGTCGCCTGGGTGTTCACCCGCGCCGGCCTTCCGGTGGAGATCACCGCCGAGTTCGAGACCTGGCGGCGCATCCGCGATGCGGAAGGCGCGGAGGGCTGGGTCTACCACTCCATGCTCTCCAGCCGGCGCACCGCCGTGGTCGGGCCGTGGCTCAAGGACGGGCCGGTGGCGCTGCGCGCCAAGGCCGATGCCGATGCCGGGGTGAAGGCCAAGATCGAGCCGGGCGTGCTCGGCAGCATCAAGGATTGCGACGGCCACTGGTGCCGCTTCTTCGGCGACGGCTTCGACGGCTTCATCGAGCAGGAGAAGCTG
>JAQSWY010000011.1 GCA_029266425.1 Xanthobacteraceae bacterium | reverse complement strand
TCGCAACTCGCTACGACAAACGCGCCGACATCTTCCTCTCTGCCGTCTGCATCGCCGCCGCAATCACATGGTGGGTAAATTGAGTCCCAGCCCTAGTCCACCCCGGCAAACTGGGTGTCGTGCAGGCGGCGATAGATGCCCGGCGCGGCGATCAGCTCGCCATGGCGGCCCTGTTCGGCGATGCCGCCCTCGGTGACCACGACGATGCGATCGGCATTGCGGATGGTGGCGAGGCGGTGGGCGATCACCAGCGTGGTGCGCCCTTCCGACAGCGCCGCCAGCGACTGCTGGATTTCGCGCTCGGTCTCGGTGTCGAGCGCCGAGGTCGCCTCGTCGAGGATCAGGATCGGCGGATCCTTGAGGAAGATGCGGGCGATGGCGACACGCTGCTTCTGCCCGCCGGAGAGCTTCACCCCGCGCTCGCCGACGATTGTGTCCAGCCCGGCCGGCAGGCCGGCCACCATCTCGTCGAGCCGCGCACGGCGCACGGCTGCCTCGACGTCGGCCTCGGTGGCATTGAGTCTTCCATAGGCGATGTTCTCGCGCAGCGTGCCGGCGAACAGGAACACGTCCTGCTGCACGATGCCGATATGGGCGCGCAGAGAGGCCAGCGTCAGGTCGCGTATGTCGACGCCGTCAATGGTGATGCGCCCGCCGCTCGGCTCGTAGAAGCGCGGCAGCAGCGAGCAGATTGTGGTCTTGCCGGCGCCCGAAGGCCCGACGAAGGCCACCGTCTCGCCGGCGCGGATGGTGAGGTCGAGGCTGCGCAGCACCAGTGAGGGCGCGCCGTTGTAGCCGAAGCTTACACCCTCATAGCGGATCGCTTCGTTCAGCCCGGTCATCTCGGTCGCCTTTGGGCGGTCGGCGATGTCCGGCTTGGTCGCCAGGAGGTCGAGATAGGAGCGGAAGCCGGCAAGGCCCTTGGGATAGATCTCGATGATGGCGTTGATCTTCTCGATCGGCCGGAAGAACACAGCGACCAGCAGCAGGAAGCCGACAAAGCCGCCATTGGTGAGGTCGCCGCGAATGACGAACCAGGTGCCGGCGACCATCACCACCATCTGGGTGAGGCGCATGCCGAGATAGGAAAGCGAGGCGTTGGCCGCCATGATGCGGTAGGCGGCGAGCTTGGTCTCGCGATAGCGGGCATTATCGTGGGCGAAAAGCGCGCGCTCATGGTCCTCGTTGCCGAAGGCCTGAACCACGCGCATGCCGCCGACATTCTCCTCCAGCCGCGCATTGAAATCGCCGACCCGAGCGAATAGCGCGCGGAAATTCTGCGTCATCCGCCCGCCATAGTGGCTGGTGAACCAGGCGACGAGCGGCACGATTGCAAGGGTGATCAGCGCCAGCGGCACGTTCACCATCAACATCAGGGCGAAGGCGCCGAGGAAGGTCATCACCGCGATGAAGGCGTCCTCCGGCCCGTGATGGGCGACCTCGCCCACCTCCTCCAGATTCTTGGTGATACGGGCGACGAGGTGGCCGGTCTTGTTGTTGTCGTAGAAGCTGAAGGAGAGCTTCTGCAGATGGTCGAAGCTCTTGCGGCGCATCTCGGTCTCGATGTTGATGCCGAGCATGTGCCCCCAGTAGGTGACGATCGCCATCAGACCGGTGTTCAGCACATAGACCGCGAGCAGCACCGCAGCCGCCGCTCCGATGAGCCCCCAATTCTGCTCCGGCAGCAGGCGGTCGACGAAAAGCTTCACCGCCATCGGAAAGCCGAGCTCGAGCAGGCCCGAGATCACCGCGCAGGAGAAGTCGAGCAGGAACAGGCCCTTATAAGGCGCGTAGTAGGCGAAGAACTGCTTCAGGATGGGCATGGCACGCTTCGTGTGCAGCGGGCGGTGCCGCCGCCTTGGACTGTCAGAGCGGGTAGCCGATGGCCAGGCCGTCGGCCGGCGAGGCCATCACCCCCCATGGCGACGCCGTATATTTCATAAAGCCGTGGCGGTGTCATGATGTCCGTGGGTCATCCCCGCATGAGGAAGATCGGCTCGGCCGTCATCGGGCCCTCGACATCAACCAGAGGAAATAAGGGCCGCCGACAAAGCCGGCGATCAGCCCCGCCGGCAATTGCCACGGATAGATCAGCATGCGGCCGCACCAGTCCGCGGCCACCAGCACGATCCCGCCGAGGAGGCCGGAGGCGAAGAGGTGCGGCAGCGCGCGGCGGAAGCCCAGCATGCGCGCCATATGCGGGCCGAGCAGCCCGACGAAGGAAAGCGGGCCCATCGCCACGGTGGCGATCGCCGTGGGAATGGCGATCAGCCCGATGATGGCAAGCCGGCTGCCGGCGGTATCAATCCCGAGCGCGCGCGCCACCATCGGGCCGAGCGGCAGGATCTCCAGCCACCGCGCGGCGAGCGGCAGCAGGACGAGCGT
Organism: Xanthobacteraceae bacterium; assembly: GCA_029266425.1. Lineage (GTDB taxonomy): Bacteria > Pseudomonadota > Alphaproteobacteria > Rhizobiales > Xanthobacteraceae > Ancylobacter. The sequence continues at coordinate 227,282 of JAQSWY010000011.1, read as the reverse complement.
TGCCGCCATGCCGGCAAGGCTCACTAGGGCGTCCGCCCCAGTGGCGCGATAGGTCGAGCCCGACATCCAGGAGAGCAGGAAATCGAGCCGCGGATCGCCGCTCGCCAGCACCAGGGCTTCCAGCGCCGAGGCGGCGGTGGTGACGGCGACGCCGGCGAGCAGCAGGCGCTCGCTGCCCGCGCCTTCGCCACGACCGACGGCGACGAGCACCAGCAGCGCGGCGGCGGCGCCGAGGCAGGCGGCGACAAGGATCGGCAGGCGGCCCAGTTCCGGCGTCAGCAGCATCAGCGCCATAACGCCGAGCGCGGCACCGGCCGACACGCCCAGCACCTCCGGCGCGGCCATGGCATTGCCGGAGATGCGCTGTAACCCGGCTCCAGCCATGCCGAACATCACCCCGGCACCCAGCGCCACCGCGACGCGTGGCAGGCGCAGCGGCAGCAGTTCGGCAAGGTTGCCGCCCGTCGCCCACTCCCAGCCGCCCTCATGGCGGCCGAAGCTGACCGCAACGACGATCAGCAATGCGAGGGCGATCAGGGGCATCGCCAGCGTGCGCGGGCCCAATGTGCGGTCCGGCACGCCGACCGTGACCGCTGCGCCGGGCGCGGCGAGACGCAGCCGCGGCAACAGCAGCAGCAGGACCGGTGCCCCGATCAGCGCGGTCGCGGTGCCGGCGGGTATCTCCTCGATGAAGCCGAGGCGCTGCACCGTCTGGTCGGCGAACCAGACGAGACAGCCACCGATCGGCAGCGCCAGCAGCATCCGCGCCTTCAGCGTCCGCGCTCCGGCGCGGCCCGCCAGGGCCGGGGCGGCAATGCCGACAAAGCCGATGACGCCGACCGCCGCCACCACCACCGCGCCGAGCGCCACCGCAATGGCGAGACCGGCAAGACGGATCGGCGTCGGCGGCAGGCCGAGGCTCCGCACCGTGTCGTCGCCGAGATCGAGCACAGCGAGCGGCCGGACCATGAGCGCAGCCAACGCTCCCCCGGCAATGAGCCAGGGGACGAGCCGGAGCGTCGGCCCCCAGTCGTTCTGCACCAGCGAGCCGCTCTGCCAGATGAAGAGCTCGGTGAGATAGTCGCGTTTCATCAGCACCAGCAACGCGCTCGCCGAGCCGGCAATAAGCGTCACCACCAGCCCGGCCAGGATCAGGGCGACCGGCGAGAGCCTTCGCCGTCCGGCGACCATGAACACCGCCAGCGTCGCCACTCCTGCCCCGGCCAGCGCGGTGAGCTCGCTCCAGCCATCGAGCAGGCCGGGGGCAAAGAGCGTTGCAACCGTCAGAGCCAGGCTGGCACCGGCCGCGCTACCGAGCGTCGTCGGCTCCGCGAGCGGGTTGCGCAGGATCTGCTGGAACAGCGTCCCGGACAGGCCGAGCGCGGCACCGGCCAGAAGGCCGACGGCAAGGCGCGGCAGGAAGGCGTAGTGGAACAGCATCTCATTCGCGTTCACGGCGTTCGGGGCGAGCGCCGCCTTCCACCAGAGGTGCGGATCGAGCAGTTCGAGCGCGCCGAACACGGTCAGCACGGCGGCGAGCAGCGGCGGCAGGCCAAGCAGCAGCGGCATCGCCAGCCGCCGCGTACGCGCCGGCAGCGGATGAAAGGTCCGGACGAGGCCGCTCATGCGAAGGCGAACCGCTCGGCGAGGAGGCGCCCGAAACGGGCGGCGGCGGTGAGCCCGCCATAAGGCCACACCGCCGGGATCATCAGCGGCGGCCCCGCCTTGACGCACGGCAGCGACGTCCAGAGGCCGCTCTCCTTCATCATGCGCTCGGCGGCCCGGGAGATCGGCGTCAGCACGACCATGCGGGCGGCGCCGACCTTGGCGAGCTGGTCGAAGCTGATGGTGGAGAAGCCCCATGCGTTGGTCGGTGCGCTCCAGGCATTCACCAGCCCGAGCCGGTCGGTGACCGCCGCAAAGAGGCTGCCGGCGCCATAGATGCGCAAGTGTGGCTCCTCGAACATGCTGACGATGCAGATCCGCTCGCCGCGCCTCGCCGCCATCCGCGAGGCCGCCGCATCGATCGCGCCTTCGCTCTGCACGATCGTTGCCCGCGCCGCGTCCGCCCGGCCCAGCCGATCGCCGAGGCGCAGCAACTCCAGGGCGCCCTGCGTCAGCGGCGGCGCGGCGCCGCTGAAGAACACCAGCTCGAAGGTCGCGGCCAGGCTTGCGAAGGTGGCGATGTCGATGCCGTAGCCGCGCGTCGCGATGACGAGATGGGGCCTCAGCCGGCGGACGATCTCGGCATTGGGTTCGCTGCGCGAGCCGAGATCGATGGTCGCCGCCGGCAGTTCCGGCTCCACCACCCATTCTCGGTAACCGGCGACATCGCCGACAGCGATGGGTGTGATACCGAGCGCCAGCACCAGCTCGGCCGCGGTCCATTCCAGGCAGACGATACGCGGCGGCGCGCTTGTCCATGCTGGGCGCAGGCCCGCGACAGTCGCAATTCCCGCCCCGAGCAAAGCCCGCCGATCAAGTGCCAAGACCCGACCCCTCACCAGCGATAGCGGATGGAGGCCAGCACCTTGCGCGGCTCGCCGTAGAAGCAGCCGACATCCGCATTGTAGCAGGACGCGACATAGGTCTTGTCGAACAGATTGGTGGCGTTCAGCGCGAAGCGGAAATTCTTCCAGTCGTAATGCACCGTCGCGTCGAACAGCGTGTAGCTCGGCACTTTCAGGGTGTTGGCGTCATCCGCCCAGGTCCAGCCGGTGTAGCGCACGCCGCCGCCGAAGCCGAAGCCCTGCCAGGCGCCGCGCTGGAAGGTGTAGTCCGCCCAGATGCCGGCCTTGTTGCGCGGCACGCCATAGGGCGTGTTGCCGATATTGGCGGGGTCGGCGTCGTCCGTGATCTCGGTGTCGAGATAGGTGTAGGCGGCGCGCAGGCTCAAGCCGTCGGCGAGGCTCGCCACCGCCTCTACTTCGATGCCGCGCGAGCGCACCTCGCCGGTCTGGAACGGGTCGCCATTGGTGTCGGTACGCACCAGATTGGAACGGGTGAGCTCGAAGGCCGAGACCGTGATGAAGGCGTTCCAGTCGAGGGGCTGATACTTGATGCCGAACTCCCACTGCTCGCCGGTCTCAGGCTTGAGCGGGTTGCCGTCGATATCGATGCCGATCGGCTGCTGGAACGACTGCCCATAGCTGACATAGGGAGCAAGGCCGTTGTCAGCGAGATAGACGAGGCCGGCCCTGCCGGAGAAGTTGTCGTCGTTGGAGCGGGTATCGATGCCTTGGATGGGATCGAACGTATCCATGGTCACCCAGTCCTGGCGACCGCCGAGCGTGGCGACGAACTTGCCGAAGCTGATCTGGTCCTGAGCGTAGAGCCCGACCTGGCTCATGGTGATGTCGGAATCCTGCCACTGGTCCATGGCGGTGGGCATTTCGCCATAGACAGGGTCGAAGATGTCGATGGGAAAAGCCGGCCCGCCCCAGCCATCGTCGGAATAGTCGTTGTATTGATAATCGAGGCCGACCAGCACGGTGTGCTTGAAATCGCCGAGCTGCAAATTGGCCTGCAGCTGGTTGTCCGTGGCGAAATTGCCGAGGGTGGACTTGCCCTGGTCGAAGCTGCGGTTGAGCAGGCTGCTGTCATTCGCGTCGAGCCCCCAGCCGAACACGCCCTTCTGCTCATTGTGCAAGTAGGAGTAGCGGGCCTTCTGCCGGACCGTCAGCGTCTCGTTGAAATTGTGCTCGAACTCATAGCCGATGGAAGCCTGCGTCAGGTCGTACTGGTCCCAGCCGGGCTCGCCGACGAAGCGATTCACAGGGATCCGCCGCCCCTGGTTGGGCAGCACGGTACCGAGTGCAGGGAGGAACTGGCTGCTCCAGCCTGTGCGATCCTCCTGGTAGTTCGCCAGGATGGTGAACGTGGTGTCGGCGTTCGGCCTCCATGTGAGCGCGGGGGCGATGAAGACGCGGTCGGCGTCGACAAAATCGACGAAGGTCTGGCCGTCACGCGCGAGGCCGGTGAGGCGATAGAGCCACGTCTTGTCCTCGGTCAGCGGTCCGCCGACATCGAACTGCCCCTGGATCTGATCGAAGCTGCCGCCGAGGATTTCGACCTCGGCGAACGGGGTCTCGGTCGGCCGCTTGGTCACGTAATTGATGATGCCGCCGGGATTGGCCTGCCCATAGAGCACCGAGTTCGGCCCCCGCAGCACCTCGATGCGCTCCGCACCGAACGGATCGAGCGTGAGGAACGAGGAGAACTGGGTGCCCGGCATGGCGAGGCCGTCGCGGAAGAATGCATCGTCGCCCGCATCGATGCCCCGGATCTGGAAGCCGTAGCCGCGCGGATCCATGCCGTTCTGCTCGCTGCTGATCCCGGGCGTATAGCGCAGCGTGGCATTGATGCTCTGCGCCGCCTGCGCCGTGATCTGCTCGGCAGTGACTACGGAGATGGACTGCGGCACCTCGATGATCGGCGTGTCGGTCTTGGTGCCGGCGTCGCTGCGGGTGGCCACATAGCCACTGGTGCCGTCGGCGGTCGCAGCAACGTCGATGGTGTCGAGCTCGATGGCACCGGCCGGTGCCGCGCCGACAGCACCGCCGGCGGGCGTCGCGGTGGGGCGCTGGATGGTGACGGTGTTGGCCGCGGTGATGCCGTAGGTGACGCCGGTGCCGCGCAGCAGCGCCGCCAGCGCCTCGGTCGGGGACATGGCGCCGGTAACGCCCGGCGAAGTCAGGCCGCTGAGGTCGGCGGTGCGATAGGCGAGTTGCATGCCGGACTGGTCGGCGAACTGGCGCAGCGCGCTGCCGAGCGGCTGGCGGGCAATGCTGAAGCTGCGCACCGTCGCCTGTGCATGCGCCGGCGCCACCACCGCCGAACCGAGGCTCGCCGCGACTATTCCGGTGCCCAGTGCCGTCGTCAGCAGAAGGGCACGTGCCGCGCCGCGTCCGATCATGTTGTTCGCCATGGTTCCCCGCTCCATTTCGTCGGGGTCCCCACCCCTTATGCAGGAGACGGGTGGCAGCGCGCCTCACCCATAGGGGCGGCGACAAAATTTTATGAGATGTAGATGACGACGCCCGGAATGCGCCGCACCGAGAGCCCTTGGGTGCAGGCCAGCGCCACGATTGCCTCATGAGCCTGGCTGATCGAGAAGATCGCGCTCACCGGCTCGCCGGTCCGGCTGCGATCGGCGAGCACCAGGCGCTCGCGCACATAGCGGCCGAGTTCCGCCAGTGCCCGGCCGAAGGGCTTGCCGTCGAAGATCACCCGGCCGGAGCGCCAGGCCAGTTCGGCGTCCGCATCGAAGGCTATGGGACGTGCCGGCGCGCCGCCTTGGCGATAGCCGGTCTCCAGATTCGGCGTCAGCTCGACGAGCGAACTCGTCGGGACCGGCGCCGCCGGTGCGATCGGACCGAACACGGTGGCGCGGCCCTGCATCAGCAGCACGCTCGCCTCCTCGTCCACGGTCCTTACCGCGAAACTGCCCGCCGTCGTCTCGGCAGCGCCGCCAAGCGCGGCGACGCGGAAGGGAGGCCCGCCCACCTTCACCTCGAACAGCGCCTCGCCGCGCAGCAGATGCACGAGGCGAAGCCCGGAGCGATAGTCGAGCGCGAGCGCGGAATCGGTGTTGAGCGTCACGGCCGAGCCGTCGGGCAAGGTGACGCCGAGTTGCTCGCCGACACCGGTGCGGTAGTCAGCTTCGAACAGCAGTCTGATATCGGGCGCGAACACCGCGCCGACGGCGGCCGCGGCCATCGCCCCGCCACCGATCAGCAGCCGCCGCCGCGATATCAGCCTGCGCGAGCCGCGAACCGATGCCGGCTCCAGCGCCTGCAATTGCTGCCAGAAGGCACGCTCACGGGCGAAGGCCTCGCGGTGCGCGTCGGACAGCGCGCGCCAGGCGTGGAAACGCTCAAGCTCTGCATCATCAATGCCGCCCGAGGCAAGGCGGGCGACCCAGGCCCGCGCCTCTTCATTGACACGCTCGCTGATCGTGGTCGGCTGTTCGCTGTCGGCCATGCGCATGAGATAGGACGGGCCGGGAGACCCTCTCCCGTGGCTTCTACCCTATAGACGCGCGAAGAGGCACCTACCTCTAAAATAACGCCCCTGCTCTCTTCGGATCTTCGCCGAGCCGTGGCGTCGGGCCGCTTGCCGCAGGCGCATCCTTTCTCGGACATACCCGTTTCACGCGGGTGCGGCGACGCGGATCGGACGCGTTCCGATCGGAGAGCCGGTCGCTCGATCGATGGTAACCGGATCGATCTCCGTTCCGGTCTCGGCATCGAAGAAGCGCGTCACGTCGCCTCCGCCGCGATGCTTGCGTCCCCACGCACCGATTGCGAACAGGACCGGAAGGAAGTCCTGGCCGGCCTCCGTCAACACATACTCATCCCGCGGCGGCCGCTCCGAGTAGCGGCGCTTCTCCAGCAGCCCGTCCTCGGTAAGCGCGGAAAGCCGGCGGGTCAGGATCGTCGGAGCGATGCAGAGGCTTTTGCGGAACTCGTCAAAGCGGGTGAGCCCGGCATGCGCATCTCGCAAGATCAGCATGCTCCACGCGTCCCCTACCAGCGCAAGGCTGCGGGCGATCAGACATGGCTGGTTCGAAGGATTCTGCATGTTAGTATCTTTTTGATAGTTACTTGATATCGAAATGATAGTAACAAAGCGCCCATCGGTATTCCACGACAAAATGAAGGCATGACGGATGAGCAAGATTGAACGCGGCGTCGCCCTGGTCACGGGCGCTTCTTCCGGCATCGGGTTGGCGACGGCCCGAGCGCTGGCGCGCGATGGCTATCGGGTGTTCGGGACCAGCCGCAAGCCGATGGCCGACACCACAAACGGTGTGACGATGCTCGTCTGCGACGTCACCGATGAGACATCCGTGCACAAAGTGGTCGACGATGTCCTGACGCGAGCGGGACGGATCGATCTTCTCGTCAACAATGCCGGGCTTGGTCTTCTGGGCGGGGCTGAAGAATCCTCTGCTTCCCAGGCCAAGGCACTGTTTGACGTGAACGTCTTCGGCGTCGTGCGTCTGACGAATGCGGTCCTGCCCGTGATGAGGCAGCAGGGAAAGGGCCGGATCATCAATATGAGTTCCATTCTTGGGCTCATTCCTGCCCCGTTCAATGCGCTCTACGCGTCGACCAAGCATGCGATCGAGGGTTACACCGAATCGCTCGATCACGAGGTGAGAACGCAAGGCATCCGTGTCGTGCTGGTGGAGCCGGGCGCAATCCGCACCTCCTTCGAGGAGAACCTCACGCGACCGGATCGGCCGCTTCTTGTCTACGGCACTGTCCGTGCTGATGCGGAGAAACTAATGCGTGAGGTCATCGAGGCCGGCGACGCACCGGAAGTGGTTGCCGATACGGTCGTCAAGGCGGCCAGCGCGGCATCGCCGAGACGGCGTTACACCGTTGGAAAAGCGGCACAGCGGGTCCGTTGCATGCGCCGTTTCCTGCCGGAGTCCTTCGTCGACAAAGGCCTTCGGCAATTCAACCGGCTTCCCGCCTGAGTCTCTATCGCCGCAACCTGGTAGCGATCGAACTGGTTGGCGGCGTTGAATGAAAAGCGGGCCGAGCAGCAACAGGCCGCTCCAAAAGCCCATCCCTCCGGAGACCATCGGAATGCGAATTTTGAAACGTTCATCCGTTTCGTTCTCACCGCGGCCGCGGCACTCATTTCCTCGGCAGCGTGGGCGGACAATGCCTCGCCAGTTGGCTTGTGGCGGAACGTCGACGACGCCAGCGGGAAACCGAGGGCGCTGATCCGCATCACGGAAGCGAACGGCGCGTTGCAGGGGAAGATCGAGAAAGTCTTCCTTGCCCCGAACGAAAGCCCGACCTGCGCGAAGTGCGAAGGCGCCTTGAAGAATGCGCCCGTTATCGGCCTGATGATCCTCTCCGGCCTGAAGAAGGACGGCGCCGAATATACAGACGGCCAGATCCTCGATCCCGACAGCGGCAAGGTCTACAGCAGCAAAATCCGTCCGACGGACGGCGGCAAGAAGCTCAACGTGCGTGGCTACATTGGTGTCTCGATGCTCGGCCGCTCGCAGATCTGGTTGCGTCAGGAATAAGGCGCCTGGTCGACAAGAAACGGCCCGATCCAGATTGAGCCAATAGGAAACGAAAGTCATGAGGGCGTTCATCGTCGATCGATACAAGAAGAAGGGCAGCCTGCGGCTTGGCGAGATGCCGGAGCCGGCGCTGCGGGATGACGACGTACTGGTCGAGATCCACGCGGCCGGGCTCAATCTCCTGGATTCCAAGATCCGCGACGGCGAGTTCAAGCTTATTCTGCCGTACCGCCCGCCCTTCATCCTCGGGCACGACGTGGCCGGAACCGTCATCCGGGTCGGGTCCAAGGTCCGGCGATTCAAGCCAGGCGATGAGGTCTATGCCCGGCCGCGCGATGGCCGGGTCGGGACATTCGCAGCGTTCATTGCCATGAACTAAGCCGACGTCGCGCTGAAGCCCAAGAACCTAAGCATGGAGGAAGCGGCCTCCATCCCGCTGGTCGGTCTGACGGCCTGGCAGGTGCTGGTCGAGCGAGCGAAGCTGGCGAAAGGGCAGAAGGTTCTCATCCATGCCGGTTCCGGCGGCGTGGGCACCTTCGCCATTCAACTTGCCAAGCACCTCGGCGCAACGGTCGCAACGACGACGAGCACGGCGAATGTCGAGCTGGTCAAGGCCCTCGGGGCCGATGTCGTCATCGATTACAAGACACAGGATTTCGAGAAGGTCCTGTCCGACTATGACGTCGTCCTCAACAGTCTGGACGGCGGCACGCTTCAAAAATGCCTGAACGTGCTGAAGCCGGGCGGCAAGCTGATCTCAATCTCGGGTCCGCCGGACCCGAACTTCGCCAGGGAACAAGGCTTGAACTGGTTCCTGCGGCAGGTTCTGCGCCTGCTGAGCTTCGGCATCCGGAGAAAGGCCAAGGCCCGGCAGATCAGCTATTCGTTCCTGTTCATGCGCGCGAACGGCGCGCAGTTGAACCAGATCACATCGCTGATCGAGGCCGGGACCATTCGCCCCGTCATGGACCGTGTCTTCCCGTTCGAAGCGACCAATGAAGCTTTGGCTTACATCGAAGCGGGACGGTCAAAAGGCAAGGCCGTCGTGGCCGCCAAGTGAAGCGCGCCGTCACTGGAAATTAGCTGCCGTCCGGCAAGGCGTCGCGGCAGCGCGCAAGTGCGTCGAGGGCGCGCTTGATGTGATAGTAGACGGTCTGCTCGGAGACCCCCAACTCCGCGGCGATCGTCTTGTGGGTCTTGCCGTCGAAGCGGTTCATCACAAAGATCTCGCGGCTCTGCGGCGGCAGCGCCTCCAGCGTGCGCCGGATCGCGGCGAGCGCCTGGCGGCCCATCAGGATGCGCTCGGGCGAGGCCTCGTCGATCCCCGCCCACAGCAGATGCTGCACCTCGGCGTCGATCTCGGCGCGGCGCCGCTCCTTGCGCACATGATCGGTCGCCGCATTTCGCGCGACGCTGCGCACGAAGGCCGGCGCATTCCTGATGGATGCGCCGTCGCCCGCTTTGGCGTCTTCCTGACCGGCAAGCTTCAGCCAGATGTCCTGCAATACGTCGGCGGTTGCCGCCGGGCAGCGCAGCCGCGCCTGGAGCATCCGTGCAAGCCGGTGCCTTTCATCGCCGAGTATGGCGAGAGTCTGGGGCGCGGGTGTTTTCAAAGGCCTGTTACTTTGCAGGTTCGAACAGCGAGCGGGGCCCCCAGGGAGGAGGCCTGACCCGTGATACGAAATTGAATATTGTCTTGCAATTTCAATAATTTATATGAATTCTAAAGAGGCTGGAGGCTTCCCGCCCGTACAGGGTGGAAAGGGGCCGCTACCGTTCGCCTTCGGTCGCCTTGCGGAATTGCGAGGGCGGCACGCCGAAGCGGCGGCGGAAGCTGCGGTTGAAATAGGACAAGTCACCGAAGCCGGCCTCAAATGCGATGGCGCTGATCGAGCGGACCGCGCCCGCCTCACGGCGGCGCTCCAGCATGCGCCGCGCCGCCTCCAGCCGCTGCTCGAGGACATAAGCGGTGAAGGTGGCGCCTTCCGCCTCGAACAGCTTCTGCACATAGCGCGGGGTGATCCCGTGGGCGGCCGCGACGCTCTCCACCGACAGGTCGCGACGGGACAACTCGCGGGCGATGTGCTCCTTGAGCGTTGCGAGGCGGCTCGCCGGGGCAGCGGCGCGCTCGTACATGTCGTCGAGCCCGAACAGCACGGAGGCGAGGTCGCGTATGTGGTTGCCGGCGAGCCGGGCGTGGCGCTCGGTCTCCAGCAGGATCATGCCCTGCAGCACCGCGCCGGCATAATGGGCGAGCAGCGCCAGCCGGTTGTCGCTCGCCGACGCCGGGCGCAGCAGCGCGCCGTCGGGGCGAGCGGCGCGGGCGACCGCCGGCGCGGAGATGCGCAGATGGTCGACCCGGCTGGTCGCGGCGGCGTCATATTCGAATGGTGCTGCCAGCGACAGCAAGGCCGCGTCGCCCGGCGCGATCACCAGTTCACGACCTCCCTGTCGGACCGGCATGGGCCCGCCGACCGGGCGCAGCAGCAGCACCTCCCCTGCCCGCTCCGTGGTGTCGCCGTCACCCCGACGGAAGCGCGCAGCAACGCCGAAACAGGTAGCAAGCAGCGCGCCCGGGAGTGCGCAATGCACGATGCGCCCGGCGAAGGGCCGTCCGGGTACGGTATGAGGCTCGACCGCGATGCCACCCATCATGCCGGCAAAGGCGCTGCGGAACGCGTCGACCCGCTGCGCCGCCGGGAATTGCGCACAATCGAACCAAGCCGGCTGGTAAGGCTCGTGCATCATGGAATGGTTCTAAGTCGTTGCCGCACAGTAACACCGCGTCTTTAAGTGTCCCTGTTCGTTCTAGGCCAATTTCCGTTTCGCGTCTGCCCAAGCAGAACCACTCCATAAATATTTACAAGTTGGGACGATGGGCTCAACGCAGATGGTCGGAGGCACGACATCTGCTTATTCGGAAATGTTCCAAACTATGGACCGATCCTTGCGCGGTGTTCTCTTATCCTCCTTCAGTGTTCTCGCATTCTGCCTCGCGGAACCGGCTTTCGCGCAGCAGCTGGCCAGCGACGGCGAGACCATCGACCTCGACACCGTGACCGTGACCGCCACCCGCGCCGACCGGCCGCTCAGCGACGTGCCGCAGACCGTGCGGGTGATTGAACGCGACGAGATCGAGGAGCAGCTCCAGCTCACCAACAGCGCGGCCGCGGTGCTGGCCAAGCTGATCCCCGGCTACACGCTGCCGACGCAGACCATCTCTTCTGCCTCCGAGACCTTCCGCGGCCGCGATCTGCTGGTGATGATCGACGGCGTGCCGATGAACACGCCGCTGCGCGACGTCTCCCGCATCTTGCCGATGATCGACCTCAACACGGTCGAGCGCATCGAGGTGGTGGCCGGCGCCTCGAGCCTCTACGGCTCCGGAGCCACCGGCGGGACGGTGAACTTCATCACGAGGAAGCCAACCGACGGCAAACCGGCCGTCTCGGTCAATGCCGCCATCCGCGCCTTCACCGCCAATCCGGGCGAGTCGCTGGCGCCGGAAGTCTCCGCCACCGTGTCGGGGAAAGTCCCGGACGGCGTCGACTATCTCTTCAGCGGCAGCGGCACCTTCGCCAACAAGACCTATGACGGCGAGGGCCGTGAGCTGCCGTCCGACGGCATGCTCGGCCAGGGCGGCGGCGATCGCTTCGGCCGCGGCAACTTCCTCGGCAAGGTCGGCTACGATATCGATCCCTCGCGCCGCTTCGAGGTCTCGGCCACCTGGATCTATATGGAGCAGGATCCGCAATGGATGACGCTCTACCAGCCGCCTTTCGCACGGCCGGATTTCGGCAATCCCTATAGTGGCGAGAGCGTGCTGGAGGACACCAAGTCGTTCTCCGCGCGTTACACGGACACGAGCTTCGCGCTCGGCGAATTAAGCGTGCTCGCCTATTACAACGACATCAAAAAGCGCTTCAATTACAGCGAGTTCGACATAAACTACAACAACACCGTGTATTACTCGGGGAACCCGGCCTCGCCGACCTCGCCTTTTAATCAGAGCGAGCTCTATTCCGAGCGTGCCGGGCTCAACCTCACCATCGACACCGCACTCAGCTTCATCGACGGGGCGAAGCTGACCTGGGGCTCCGACGTCGTCTATGACAAGACGTGGCAGACCATGACCAATGGCGAGGACATCTTCACGCCGTTGCAGCAGACCACCTATGCCGCCTTCGCCCAGTTGCAGGTGCCGATCGGCGAGCGGATCGTGGTGCGCGCCGGCGCCCGCTACGAGTATCTCGACCTCTCAGTGACCGATTTCACCCGCCCCGCCGCCTTCATGGGCGGCGTCATACCGCCCTATGGCCCAGTCGCGGCGATCCTGCCACCGCTCTATGTGACCGGCGGCGACTACGAGTATTCCGCGCCGACCTTCAATATCGGCGCCACCTTCAAACTGACCGAGACCTCGGAGATCTATGGCGGCTTCAGCCAAGGCTTCGCGCTGCCGGACCTCGGCGCCTTCACCCGTCGCGCCGGCGCGCAGACCACGGCGGACGCGCTCGCCCACAGTTGCGGGCTGATGCCGTATCCGCTGCCGGGTAACATTCCGCCCGGCCTGAATCCGTGCAACAGGTCCTGGACGATCTCCTATGACGATCTCGGCATCGAGGCGCAGATCGTGAACAATTACGAGCTTGGCCTGCGCGGCAGTTATGGGCGCTTCCGCGGCAGCCTCGCCGGCTTCGTCTCGACCTCCGACCAGGGTGTGAACTTCGTCGCCGCGACCAACAGCATCAAGCAGCAGAAGGAGATCATCTATGGCGTCGAGTTCGTGGGCGAGTACGCGTTGAGCGACCAGCTTACCCTCGGCACCAATCTCGGCTGGCGCGAGGGCAAGTGGGATTCCGACGGCGATGGCGACATAGATCACTATCTGCCGAACAACCGCATCTCGACGCCGTTCCGCGGCACGGTCTACGGCGACTATGTCTTCAAGACCGGCACCCGGCTGCGGCTCGAGGGCGAGTTCTGGTCCGGCCGCGACGAGTATGACGGCACCGACACCAACCCCGCCAACGGCCTGACCATCTATGAGATCGACGGCGGCGCCACCATCAATGCCGCGCTCAGCCATCCGCTCGGCGGCGGCACGGTCTATGTCTCGGTCGACAATCTGCTCGACGCCGATTACGCCAACCCGACCGCGACGGCGACGCGCAACCTGCCTGTGAACGCCTGGGGTCGCACCGTGACGCTCGGCTTCAGCAGGACGTTTTGAGAATGGTGCGTCTCGACGAAGAAGCCGGCGGGCTCGTCACGCTGCGGTTCCAGCAGCCTTACGACGACGCCGATGAGGGGGCCTATCTCGCGGCACTGGAGGCGCTCGCCGTTCGCAGCGCGCCTTACGTGCTGCTCACCGTGTTCGGGGGCGGACCCGGCCTATCGCGGGCCGGCGAGCGGGCGCAGGCGCTGTGGTTCAAGCGCAGCCGGGGGGCGATGGAGCGGAACTGCCGCGCCTGCGCCATCGTGCGGCCGAGCGCCGGCGAGGAGATGGCCGCGGTGTTCCGGCGATTGTGGTCGTTCCCGATCATCGCCACGCCGGATGAGGAGGAGGCTCGCCTCTTCCTGGCGCGGCTTATGGCGCCAACGGCGATGAGGACCGGCTCATGAGCACCGTGGAGGGCGATAGCGGAGCCGCTTCCGCGAGCGCCTCGCCCCGCCGGTCGCGACTGTTCGTCGTCCTCGCGGGGCTTTATCTCGCGCAGTCGATACCGAGCTATCTGATCGCCGCGGCGATACCGCCGATCATGCGCGAGCAGGGCGTCTCGCGCACCGCCATCGGCCTGATCGCGGTGCTGATGCTGCCGCTGGTGCTGAAATTCCTCTGGGCGGCGCAGGTCGACGCGCTACGGCCGATCGCACGGGCGCATCGCGCCGGCTGGATCTTCATCACCCAGACCGGCACCGTCCTCGCCATCGCCGCCCTCGCCTTCATCGCACCGACCGACACAATCGCCTTCATCGCCATCGGCATGGTGATCTCGCTCCTGATATCGACGCAGGACATCGCGACCGACGGCTATGCTGTGCGTCAGCTCAGCCCTCGCGACCGGCCGTTCGGCAATGCCATTCAGGGTGGCGCGGTGGCGCTCGGTGTCGTCATCGGCGGCACCATGAGCCTCGTCATCTACCATCATTTCGGCTGGGCGCCGATGATCTGGACCGTCGCCGCAGTCTCGGTGCTGCCGCTCGCCGCCGCCCTCGCCATGGGCGAAAGCGACGACCGGTCGGAGGCTCGTGTCGCGCCACGACCGTCGCTGCGCGCCTTCTGGGCGCGGCCGGAGGCGTGCGAGGCGCTCATCATCGCCCTCGTCTACCGCGCCAGCGAGGGGCTGATGAAGGCGATGGAAGGGCCTTACCTCGTCGATCGCGGCGTGCCGCTCGATATTGTCGGCTATCTCTCCGGCGGTGCCGCCGCCACCGCCGGCCTGATCGGCTCCGGCCTAGCCGCGATACTGATGTTGCGTCTCGGCGCCGCCGGCGTGCTGACGCTGCTCGGCCTGTTGCGCACGCTGTGCTTCGCGCTGTTCGCGGCGCACGCGCTCGATCTCGTCACCGGCTGGCCGGCGCTGTTCGGCGCCGCGGCGTTCCAGACGCTGATCCGCTACATGGAGATCGTCGCGCTGTACGGCCTGTTCATGGCGGTTGCATCCAAGGCGCAGCCCGGCACCGACTTCACCGTGCTGGCCTGCGCCCAGCTCGTCATCTTCCTCATCGGCTCGAGCATTGCCGGCGTGCTGGCCGATCAGATGGGCTATGGCGCGCTGTTCGCGCTGGCTGCCGTACTGTCGCTGGCCGCGGTGATCTTCACCCGGGCGCGGCTGCGGCGGCAGTCCGCCGCAGCTGTTTTGGCCAACTAGAGGGGTAGCGGAACATTCGGTCGCAGCCGCAGAACGGAACAGCCGTCGTATCGTCGCGTTGGCAGCGGTAATTGCCGGCGGATTCCAGATGCTGACCATCCTCCTCCTGATCGTAATCATCATTTTGCTGGGCGGCGGCTATTACGGACAACGGGCCTATGGCGCGCGCGCACTGATTGGCGTGGTCATCCTCGCCCTGCTTATCCTGATGGTTTTCTGGGTTGTCAGCGACGAGATCGCGGTCGGGCCCGGCGTACCGCCGA
Organism: Xanthobacteraceae bacterium; assembly: GCA_029266425.1. Lineage (GTDB taxonomy): Bacteria > Pseudomonadota > Alphaproteobacteria > Rhizobiales > Xanthobacteraceae > Ancylobacter. Next base: position 212,094 of record JAQSWY010000011.1, on the reverse strand, counting down.
TCATCACGCAGTAGTCCGGGAGACCTGTCCTCGCAGGTCAGGCTTCCGAAGTGCTCGTCGCCTCGAACACGTGAAGCGCACGAATCCGGGATGGAGTTCCGCACCCGGTTGCCCGCCGCACCGCGCTCCACTAGTTTCGTCGACCTTTGGCACACACGCGCGCAAGTTTTCCCATGGACATCCGCAACGGCCTCGTCGAGGCGATCGGCAACACGCCGCTCATCAAGCTGGAACGCGCCTCGCAGGCGACCGGCTGCAATATTCTCGGCAAGGCGGAATTCCTCAATCCCGGCCAATCGGTGAAGGATCGCGCCGCGCTCTACATCATCAAGGATGCGGTGGCGAAGGGTCAGCTTCGCCCCGGCGGCGTCATCGTCGAGGGCACCGCCGGGAATACCGGCATCGGCCTTGCCCTTGTCGGCAATGCGCTCGGCTTCCGTTCGGTGATCGTGATCCCCGACACGCAGAGCCAGGAGAAGAAGGACATGTTGCGGCTCGCCGGCGCGACGCTGGTCGAGGTGCCCGCCGTGGCGTACGCCAACCCGAACAACTACGTGAAGGTCTCCGGCCGCCTCGCCGAGGAGCTCGCCAGGACCGAACCGAACGGCGCCATCTGGGCCAACCAGTTCGACAATGTCGCCAACCGGCAGGCCCATATCGAGACCACCGGTCCGGAGCTGTGGGACCAGACCGAGGGCACCATTGACGGCTTTGTCTGCGCGGTGGGCACCGGCGGCACGCTTGCGGGTGTCGGCATGGCGCTGAAGGAACGTAATTCCCGCATCAAAATCGGTCTCGCCGATCCGATGGGCGCGGCGCTGTTCAGCTATTACACCACCGGCGAACTGAAGAGCGAAGGCACCTCCATCACCGAGGGCATCGGCCAGGGCCGCATCACCGCCAACCTCGTCGATGCGCCGATCGACGTGGCCTACCAGATCCCCGACGCCGAGGCGGTCGAGATCGTGTTCGACCTGCTGGAATATGAGGGCCTGTGCTTGGGAGGCTCCTCGGGCATCAATGTTGCCGGCGCCATCCGGCTCGCGAAGGAGCTTGGCCCGGGCCACACCATCGCCACCATCCTCGCCGATTTCGGCACGCGGTATCAGTCGAAGCTCTTCAATCCCGCTTTCCTGCGCGAGAAGGGCCTGCCGGTTCCGGCCTGGCTCGAGCGCGAGTTGAGCGTTCCGAACGTGCTGGTGTGATGGCCACGATCCTGCTCTTCCGCGACGACGCCTACCTCCGCGAGACACCCGCTGTGGTGACCGCGCTGACCCCCGAGGGCGGCGTGCTGGTGGACCGCACGGTGTTCTACGCCACCGCCGGCGGCCAGCCGGGCGACAAGGGCGTGCTGGTGCGTGCCGACGGCAGCGAAGTGGCACTCGCCACCGCCGTCTACGGCCCGGACAAATCGGACGTGGTCCATGTCCCGACGGCGGGAAGCGCGCTCCCGGAGCTCGGCGAGCCGGTGACTATGAGGCTCGATTGGGAGCCGCGTTACAAGCGCATGCGCATGCACACCGCGTTGCACCTGCTGTCCGTCGCCCTCGCCTATCCGGTGACCGGCGGCTCGATCGGCGAGGAAGATAGCCGGCTCGACTTCGACATTCCCGATGCCGGGCTCGACAAGGAGGCCATCACCGCGAGGCTCGCGGAGATGATCGCGACCGGCGCCGCAGTGACCGAGAGCTGGATCAGCGATGACGAGCTCCTCGCCAATCCCGGCCTGGTCAAGACCATGTCGGTGAAGCCGCCAATGGGTACCGGACGGGTGCGGCTGGTGAGTATCGAGGGGCTCGATTTGCAGCCCTGCGGCGGCACCCATGTGCGCAATGTCAGTGAGATCGGCGCCGTGCAGGTGACCAAGATCGAGAAGAAGGGCCAGCAGAACCGCCGGGTGCGGCTCGGCTGGGCGTGAAGTTTCTGGAGGACGACATGGCCGACGAGCGCTCATCCTGGCTGGTTTCCACCGAATGGCTGGCGGGCCACCTGAACGATCCCGACCTCATCGTGGTGGACGGCTCGTGGCATCTGCCCGCCGCCGGGCGCAACGGGGCGGCGGAATATCTCGCCGCGCATATTCCCGGCGCGGTGTTCTTCGATATCGACAGGATCGCCGACGCGTCGAGCGGTCTGCCGCACATGCTGCCGACACCGGAGGCCTTTGCTGAGGCAGTCGGCACGCTCGGCATCGGCGACGGCATGAAGATCGTCGTCTATGACGGCTCCGGCCTGTTCTCGGCGCCGCGGGTGTGGTGGACGCTGCGCGCCTTCGGGGCGAAGGACGTGCGCATCCTCGATGGCGGCTTCCCGATGTGGCAGGCCGAAGGCCGGCCGACGGTGGCGGGGGCCGCGGTGCGCGAGCCGAAGACCTTCACGGCGAACCTCGACGGCGCGATCGTCGCCAATATCGACGAAGTGGCGTCCCGGCTGGAGGATGGCACCGCGCAAGTGGTGGATGCCCGCCCGGCCGACCGTTTCCGCGGCGAAGCACCGGAACCGCGCCCGGGCGTTCGGCCCGGCCACATGCCCGGCAGTCGCAACGTCCCCTTCCCCGAAGTGGTGACGAACGGCAAGCTCGCCTCGCCCGAGGCGATCCGCTCGGCCTTCGACGCCGCTGGCGTCGATCCCGCCAGGCCGACCATCACCAGCTGCGGCTCGGGCGTCTCCGCCGCCATTCTGTGGCTGGCGCTGGAAAGCATCGGCCAGCCGCCCAAGGCGATCTATGACGGCTCCTGGGCGGAATGGGGATCGTCGACCAAGCCGGTGGCGACGGGGCCGGCGGAGTAGCAGCTGATTTGACTTCCCTCTCCCGCTTGCGGAGGAGGGTGGCCCGCCGCAGGCGGGGCAGGAGGGGGAATGGGCCGGGCACTGTCGGAAGCCCCCTCCCCAACCCTCCCCCGCAAGCGGGAGACGGAGCGCGGCGCTCGTGTGCGAGTTGGACCCGTCACGGTGCTCGGCCAGGCTCGCTCTTATTCGTCGGTGAACGGCCCGATCACCAGCAGTTCCAGCTTCATCCAGCTTGCCAGCTGCTGATAGTTCAGCTTCACCGCATTGAGACCGTAGGTGACCTCGGAGCGTGTGGGGCCGACGCATTCGAGCTGGCTATTCTCCTTAATCACGCGCTTGCAGGCATCATCCGTGTCCGAATAATAGACGCGGCCATAGAGGCCCGGCTTCGACTGGTCCGAAGACGAGAAGAAGGCGTCGGACTGTGCGCTTGCATTGGCTTCGTCGAAGAACTGGTCACCTCCGGTGGCCGCCTGTTGCTCGTTCCAGCGCAGATTATACTCGTAGTAGCCGGTGTATTCGCGCTTCTTGCCCTTGGCATCGGTGGTCGAGCCGTTCTCCTCGACATAGCGGACCGAGCCGGTGACGCGGTCGGTATAGCTCTTGTCGCCGACCGTATAGCTGAACGTCACGCCATTCTGGTCGGTCAGCCAGTTGCCGAGCTCGTAGTCGTAGTCGAGATTGCCGGAGACACGGGTCTCGGGCAGGAAGGTGAACGGGCCGGCCGGCAGGGTCAGGCGCTCGAAGCGCAGCGGGTCCGGATTCTTCACCTGGATCGAGACCACCTTGCCGTCGACATAGCGCGAATAGACCTTGGTGGCCTCGGTCTTGGCACGGCGCACCAGTTCGCCGACCTCCCACCAGCGCGTCACTTCGCGGCCCTGGATCGAGCCGGTGACCTTGGAGGTGGTCTGGTTGCCCTTCACCACGTCGAGGCGGAGTTGGCCCGTCTCGGGCAGATAGCGGCCGCGATTGTCGATCTCCATCTCGCCGCGCAGGATGGCGACGTCGCGGGCGATCTGGCTCGGATTGGTGGGATTGATGACGTCGTAGCGCACCGAATACGTGAGCTTCTTGCCCGGCGAGCGCTGGATGGTGCCCTTCATCAGGAACAGGTCGGCGACCGCGATCTCGCTGATGTCGTAGGCATCGACGCCGCTCGAGCTGCGCTCGGAGCGCGAATTGTACTCGATGATGATGGACCCGGTGACCTTGCCCTTGTCGGCCGGGATCTCCTTGATCGCTTGCGCCGACTGGCCGAGCGCGCCATCGGCGCCGGCAAGCAAAAGGGCACCTGATAGCGCCGCGCCACCGAGCGCGACGCGGAAGCTGTTCCGCGCTTGCATGTTCATGAGGTCTCCTCGATCGCCGTCCGCTGCATCGGTGCAGCGCCGCGATTGATCGTGCGGAGCACCTGAACCGGCACTGAACGTTGGGTGAGGAGGCCGCATCAAGACGTCATCCCGGACGGCCGTCAGGCCGATCCGGGATCGCTGGAAGGGGTTGTGCGGGACTTCGCGCGATCCCGGCTCTCCGCCCTGCGGGCTGCGGACGGGATGACGACCAAATTGATCCTCAATGCAGGATCTGACTGAGGAACAGCCGGGTGCGCTCGTGCTGCGGGTTCGAGAAGAATTCGTTCGGCTCATTCATCTCGATGATCTGACCGGCATCCATGAAGATGACGCGGTTCGCGACCTGGCGGGCGAAGCCCATCTCGTGGGTCACGCACAGCATGGTCATGCCTTCCTCGGCGAGGCTCACCATGGTCTCCAGCACTTCCTTGACCATTTCCGGGTCGAGGGCGGAGGTCGGCTCGTCGAACAGCATGATCTTCGGCTTCATGCACAGCGCGCGGGCGATGGCGACGCGCTGCTGCTGGCCACCGGAGAGCTGGCCCGGATACTTGTTCGCTTGCTCCGGGATCTTGACCTTGCGCAGGAAATGCATGGCGAGGTCATCCGCATCCTTCTTCGGCATCTTCCGCACCCAGATCGGGGCGAGCGTGCAGTTCTCGAGAATGGTAAGGTGCGGGAACAAATTGAAGTGCTGGAAGCACATGCCGACCTCGCGGCGGATCTCGTCGATCCGCTTGAGATCGTTGGTGAGCTCGATGCCGTCGACCGCGATCGAACCCTGCTGGTGCTCCTCCAGCCGGTTGATGCAGCGGATCATGGTCGACTTGCCGGATCCAGACGGGCCGCAAATGACGATGCGTTCGCCGCGCTTCACCCTGAGATTGATGTCCTTGAGCACGTGGAACTCGCCAAACCATTTGTGCACGCCGATGAGTTCGACGACGACTTCCTTGCCCGGCGGCGTATGGACGGCGGGAATCTCTTCGCTCGGGACGATCGAGGGGGCTTCGGTCATCAATAGTCTCCGTCGTTCAGTGCCGATGGGAAGTGTTGAGGCGCCGTTCCACGAACAGCGAGTAGCGTGACATGCCGAAGCAGAAGAGGAAATACACGATGCCGGCAAAAGCGAAGCCGGTATAAAGAGTTACCGGGCTCGCCCAGTTCGGGTCGGTGAACGCCGCGCGCAATTGGCCGAGGAAGTCGAAGATGGCGACTATCAGCACCAGGGTGGTGTCCTTGAACAGGCTGATGAAGCTGTTCACGATGCTCGGGATCACCAGTGTCAGCGCCTGCGGCAGGACGATGAGCCGCATCATCTGGCTCCAGGTGAGCCCCACCGCCATGGCACCCTCATATTGCCCCTTGGGGATCGCCTGCAGGCCGCCGCGCACAACCTCGGCGAGATAGGCCGCCGAGAACAGCGCGACGCCGACCAAGGCTCTCAGCAGCCCATCCGGATTGGTGCCGGCGGGGAGGAACAGCGGCAGCATGTAGGTGGCAAAGAACAGCACGGTGATGAGCGGCACGCCGCGCCAGAACTCGATGAAGACCACGCACAGCAACCGGACAATCGGCATCTTCGAACGCCGGCCGAGCGCCAGCAATATGCCGAGCGGCAGCGAGGTGACGATGCCGGTGACCGCGATCACCAGCGTCACCAGCAGCCCGCCCCATTGCCGGGTCTCGACATGAGGCAGGCCGAAATCGATGTCGCAGGCGAAGATGACGATGCCGAGCGCCAGGAAGATCCAGAACGCCGTCTGCGCTGCACCCTTGGCGGCGCCGACCAGCGATCCGACCAGCCATGCCAGGGCCATGAAGATGACCGTGGTGAGCAGGTAGTCCACCCAGAAGGTGAGGTTGACGCCCATCACCATGACGTCGCCGGTGAACGGATGGACGAACCCGAAGCGCTCCAGCAGGAAGGCTTTCGCATTGATGTTGCCGCCGGTCAGCAGGATGAAGGCGACGACCGGATAGACGGCGAAGAACAGGATGGCGTTGAGCCGCTTGCCCGGCCAGGACAGCACCAGCAACGGCACCAGCAGGATGGCGCCGAGAGCGAAGACGATATTGACGCGCCAGCGCTCGGAGCCGGGATAGAAGCCGTAGATGAACTGGCCGAACTTGGCGTGGACAAAGGGCCAGCACGCGCCCACGCCCGGGCCGAGGCAGGCTTCGCGGTTCTGCCCAGTCCACACCGCGTCGATGAGGAGGAACTTCACCAGCGGCGGCACGATCAAGACTACCAGGGCAATGCCGACAATGGTCAGGATGGTGTTGAGAATACTGGAGAACAGGTTCTCGCGCATCCACCCGACCACGCCGACCTGGCTGCCGGGAGGCGGCCGCGAGGCCTCCAGTTCGGCGCGGACATAGGAGAATTCGTTGACCGCCGTCATGACCGCGCCCTCACCGTTCGACCAGCGCGACGCGCTTGTTGTAGGCGTTCATGATGACGGAGGTGACGATCGATATGGTGAGATAGACGCCCATGGTCACGGCGATGATCTCGATCGCCTGGCCGGTCTGGTTGAGCGTCGTCCCGGCGAAAACCGCGACGAGGTCGGGATAGCCGATGCCGACCGCCAGCGAGGAGTTCTTCGTCAGGTTGAGATACTGGCTGGTCAGCGGCGGAATGATCACCCGCATCGCCTGCGGGATCACCACGAGGCGGAGCGTCGGTCCGGCACGCAGTCCGAGCGAGTGTGCCGCCTCGGTCTGGCCGTGGCTCACCGCCATGATGCCGGAGCGCACATTCTCGGCGATGAAGGCCGCCGTATAGGTGGCGAGCGCCACCACGAGCGCAACGAACTCCGGGATGATCCGCACGCCGCCGACGAAGTTGAAGCCCTTCAGTTCTGGCCGCTCGAAGCCGATGGGAAAGCCGGTATAGATCATCGCCGCCAATGGCAGGCCGACAAGCAGGCCGAACCCTATCCGCACCATGGGAAGACCGCGTCCGGTTTCCTCGCGCCTCGAGGCGGAGAGGCCGGACAGTAGGATGGTGATCAGCAGCGCGAGACCGAACGCCCAGAGCACCAGGCCGGTGCCCTCGCCGAACAGCGGGCGCGGCACGATCACGCCGCGATTGGACAGGAACGCCTCGCCGAAGATGCTGATGCTCTGGCGGGGATTCGGCATCGCGCTCAGCACGGCGAGGTACCAGAACAGGATCTGGAACAGCGGCGGCAGATTGCGCAGCACCTCGACATAGGTGGTGGAGAGCAGCCGGACCACGAAGTTCTTGGACAGGCGCCCGATGCCGACCATGAATCCGATGATGGTGGCGAAGAAAATGCCGACCACGGCGACCAGCAAGGTGTTGAGCAGGCCGACCATGAAGGCGCGGCCATAGGTCGAGGTCTCGGAATAGGAGATCAGCGTCTGGTTGATGCCGAAGCCGGCGGTCTTGTCGAAGAAGCCGAAGCCGGTGGCGATACGTTGCGCCGCGAGGTTCTCGCGGACATTGTCGAAGAAGATCCAGCCGAGGAAGACAACGAGCGCCAGCGCACCCACTTGCAGCACGATGCTGCGCACCACGGGATCATTCACGAACGACGTCCCCGTTCGGACCGGAACGGGTTGAGCTATGTCTGCCATGGTCCCCCTCGCCTCATCAGAGGCCGTACCGCGCATTTGCCACGCCGGTCTTATGCCGGCTCAATACAAGAACGGCTTCCCGGTGGTCCGGGAAGCCGCATGTTGTCGTCAGCGGATCGGCGGAGCGTATTGCAGGCCGCCCTTGTTCCACAGCGCGTTGGTGCCGCGCTCGAGCTTCAGCGGGGTGCCGGGGCCGACATTGCGGTCATAGGCCTCGCCATAGTTGCCGACGAGCTTGACGATCTGCACCACCCAATCCTTGTTCAGGCCGAGCATCTCGCCGAAATTGCCCTCAGTGCCGAGCAGGCGCTTTACTTCGGGGTTGGCCGACTTCATCTGCTCGTCGACATTCTTGGAGTTGACGCCGAGTTCTTCGGCATTGATCTGGGCGAACAGGGTCCACTTCACCACGTCCAGCCATTGGTCGTCGCCATGGGCGACCACCGGGCCGAGCGGCTCCTTGGAGATGACCTCCGGCAGCACGACATGGTCGTCCGGGTTGGTCAGCTTGAGACGCTCGCCGGCGAGGCCGGAGCGGTCGGTGGTGAGCGCGTCGCAGCGGCCGGCGTCATAGGCCTTGACCACCTCGTCATTGGTGGCGAAGGCGATGACCTCATAGGTCATATTGTTGGCGCGGAAATAATCGGCGAGGTTCTGCTCGGTGGTGGTGCCGGTCTGGGTACAGACCGAGGCGCCGGAGAGCTCCAGGGCCGAGTTCACCTTCTTGTCCTTGCGGATCATGAAGCCCTGGCCATCATAATAGTTCACGCCCGCGAAGTTCAGGCCGAGTTGGGTGTCGCGCGACATGGTCCAGGTGGTGTTGCGCGACAGCACATCGATGTCGCCGGACTGCAGTGCGGTGAAGCGGTCCTTGGCCGAGAGCGGGGTGAACTTGACCTTGGTGGCGTCGTTGAAGATCGCGGCGGCGACGGCGCGGCACAGATCCACGTCGAGGCCCGTCCAATTGCCCTTGTCGTCGGGCGTGGAGAAGCCCGGCAGGCCCTGGCTCACGCCGCAGGTGACGAAGCCTTTGGACTTGATCTGGTCCAGCTTCGCAGCCTGGGCGCCGCCGGCCGCAAGGCCGATTGCACCGGCGACGGCCAGTGTGGAGAGGAGGCGTTTCATGGCGACTGCCTTCTTCATGAGTATGTTTTCTGCATGAGCGCCGCTTCCCCGGCGTCATGGGTGACATTTGCAGGCAAGTAGCGTGCCGTCCCCTCGCATGCGCACATCACCGCAGAATGCGTCTTTCGTCTGGTGCACGGCGCGCCCGACGGCTGGTCCCTAGGGCAGCCGACGTGGCGTCAATCTGAGCGCCGTATCGTTGGTTGGTCAAGCGCTTGACGCCCCTCATCAACGATGGCGTCAATGCCGAAGATGGCGATGAGCAATGGCAGGCGAAATGGCAGGACATTCCCAAGGCGGCGGCGGGGACGAAAATCGCGGCCATAACCGACCACCCCTGGCCGCAGCGACCGAGATCATCAATGCCGGGCGCGATCCGGATCGCTTTGACGGCTTCGTGAACGTCCCGGTGGTACGGGGCTCCACCGTACTCTCCCCCACCGTCGCCGACCTCGAGGGCCATACGGGCCGTTATACTTATGGACGGCGCGGCAACCCGACCCTGGAAGGGCTGGAGACAGCACTCGCGAAGGCGGAAGGCGGAGCCGGCGTCGCGTTGACCCCGTCCGGGCTTTCGGCGGTCGGGATGGCGCTGCTCGCGGTGCTCGACGCCGGCGACCATCTGCTGATGGTCGACAGCGTCTATTCGCCGAGCCGGCGTATCTGCACCGCCCAATTGCGCCGCCTCGGCATCGCGACGACCTTCTACGACCCGCTCATCGGCGCGGGCATCGCCGGGCTGTTTCGCGAGAACACCAAGGCGGTGTTCATGGAATCGCCGGGCTCGCAATCCTTCGAGGTGCAGGATGTGCCGGCCATCGTGGCGGCGGCGCGCGGGCGCGGCATCACCACGCTCTTGGACAATACCTGGGCGACGCCGCTGTTCTTCCGTCCCCATGATTTCGGCGTCGATGTCTCGATCCAGGCCGGCACCAAATATCTCGGCGGCCATTCCGACCTCAATCTCGGCACCATCTCCGCCAATGCGGCGCTGTGGCCGCGGATAAAGGGCGCCTACGGCGATCTTGGCATGACGGTGGCGCCGGAAGACGCCTTCCTCGCCGCCCGCGGGCTGCGCACTATGGCGGTGCGGCTGGAACGGCACCAGCAGTCGGCGCTCAGGGTGGCGCAATGGCTCTCAGCGCGCCCCGAAGTGCTCAGCGTGCTGCATCCGGCACTGCCGGAACATCCCGGCCACGCCATTTGGAAGCGCGATTTCAAGGGCTCGTCGGGGCTGTTCAGCATCATCCTGAAGCCGGTGCCGAAGCCCGCGGTCGACGCCTTCCTCGACAGCCTGGAGTTGTTCGGCCTCGGCTATAGCTGGGGCGGGTTCGAGAGCCTCGCACTGCCGTTCGACTGCTCGACCTATCGGACCGCGACGCAATGGGCGCCGGGCGGGCCGGCGGTGCGGCTGCATATCGGCCTGGAAGACCCTGCCGACCTGATAGCCGATCTGGAGCGCGGGCTTGCGAAGCTGGCCTGAAAAGCCACGTCATCCTGAGGCGCCCCGCGTCAGCCGGGCCTCGAAGGATGCCCGCCCCGGTGCGTCATCTGCTTGAGCATCCTTCCAGGCTCGCTCCGCTCGCGCCTCAGGATGACGTGGTTCAATAGGTCACGCCCGCCGCGTCGCTTCGGCATTGTCGCGGCGGCGTTCGCGCAGCACGAACTGCACATTGCGCAGATAGATGACGAGGCTCAGTAGCTGGCCGGCGATGAACACCGGATCCTTGCGGTAGAGCGCATAGATCAGGAGCAAAGCGCCGCCGCCGATAGAGAAGCTCCAGAAGGCGAAGGGCACCACGCTGCGCCCCGCCCTCTCGCTCGCCAGCCACTGCACTACGAAGCGGCCGGTGAACAGCAATTGGGCGACGAAGCCAAGGATGATCCAGCCGTCGATCTGGATCACGAACACATCGTGCAGATAGCCGCCGATGGCATCGACGATATCAACCAGCATGGGCGAGCACCTCGGTGACGGCGGGGGATGTCCGGCGGCGGATCAGCCACCACACGCCGGCGAGGTCGAGAAGACCGACCCACATGCGGTCCCAGATGCCGTAATTGGACCGGCCGCTGATCCGCGGGCGGTCGAGCACGTCGACGAGCCGCACCTCATAGCCCTCGCGCCGCACCAAGGCCGGCATGAAGCGATGCAGCGCATCGAAATAGGGCAGAGCGAGATAGAGATCGCGGCGGATCGCCTTCAGTCCGCACCCGGTGTCGCGGGTGTCGTCGCGCAGCACGGCGCGGCGCACCGCATTGGCGATCCTGGACTGGTAGCGCTTGGAGCGGGTGTCCTTGCGCCCCACCCGCTGCCCCTGCGCCAGGCCCACCGCCGGCCCGCCATCGGTCAAGGCGCGCACCAGAGCAGGGACGAAGGCGGGATCGTTCTGGCCGTCACCGTCCATGGTGACGATGACGCCGCCGCGTGCCGCACGGGCGCCAGTTCGGATCGCCGCGGATTGCCCGCCGGAGCGGTCATGGCGCAGCGCCCGGAGCCAGGGACGCGTCGCCATCAGCCGGACGAGCTCGGCCTCGGTGCCGTCGGTGGAGCCGTCGTCCACCACGATCACCTCGAGCGCGCCAAAGCCCTCGGCCATGCGCTCGATGTCGGCGATCAGCGGCGCCATGTTGCCGACCTCGTTGCGGGCCGGGATCACCAGGCTTGCCAGCAGCGGCGCTGGCGCCGGTGTGGTTGCGGCAGTCTCAAGCAGTTGCTCGGGCATAGGGAATTCGGCACTCCGCTCCGGCCATTGCGGGGGTCAGGGCCGCTCGCGCACGCCCGGAACTCCCCTTGCAATGTCCATCAATGATTGCGTCTGGATGACAGTGTTACGGTCATTGCCCGGCAGAGCGCCAGATGCCGTTACGGCCGGTTGCCGCGATAGAGCGAGATGTCGAGCTTGCGGCCATTGTTGAAGTTCATGCCGAACACCGAGGCGCCGCGCTCGAGCCGCAGCCCCAGTTCCTCGGCCCGGCGCGCGAACGCCGCCTCCATGCGGCGCTCGACGAAGACCACCCGGCAGCCGCCCTCGGCGAGGAAGTCGGCGGCACCGGGCGCGCTGGTGAAGGTCACCTTGCCCGGCATCACGAACATCAGGCTCACTTCGTTGAAGCCGGCGGACGCGACCTGTGCCGGGGTGTCCGGCGTGGCGCAGCGTTCCTTGGCGGCAAGCGCCTCGAGACGCGGCGAGATCCACACGCTCTTCATGTCCGGTACGATGAGCTGCATCACCCCGAAGCCGGAGACCAGCATGCCGGCAACCGCGAGCAGCGAGGATTTCTCGACGCCATATTCGCCAACGAACACCACGGCGACGACGAGGGCGAAGAAGCCGACCACCAGCAGCGGCCAGGCGAGGATCGAGGTCGAGCCATCGAGCACGGCGAGGCCGACCAGCGCGCCGACCGCGATCACCGCGCCGATGATCGGCCAGAGCCACAGCGCGCGGGCATAGCGCATATTGCCCAGAGCCATGCCGCCACGCTCCACCACCATGGCGACGAGGATGGCGATAGCCGGGAAGGTCGGCATCAGATAGTGCGGCAGCTTGGTGGGGATCAGCTCGAAGATCAGCCAGATCGGCACCACCCAGGCCAGCAGGAATCGCACCGGCTTCAGTCGGCGGGCGCGCCAGACCAGCGGTGCGGCGAGCGCGGCGAGAGGCGCCGCCGGCCAGAACGAGCCCCAGAAGGCCAGCAGGTACGTGCCCGGGGGCGCGCCATGGCCCTCCTGGCTACCCGCCACCTTGCGCATCATGTCGCCGCTGACCGATTGCGACAAGAATGCATCCCCGGCACGAGTCAGGATCAGCGCGAACCAGGGCGAGACGGCGATGAGGCACAGAATGAGGCCGGTGACCGGCGCCAAAGGCCGGAGGAAACGCACCGAGCGCTCCATGACGGCAAGGGCGATGATGCAGACGCCGGCGAACATCGGCGTCAGCGGCCCTTTCACCAATATGCCGATCGCCATTGCCACCCAGAAGATGGCGGCGAGGCGAATATCGACCTTGCCGCTGCCCTCCCCCGGCGGGGCGAGATAGGCCCGGGCCAGCGCGCCCATGGTGGCGACCATGGTGGCAAGCAGCATGGCGTCCGTCTTGGCGAGCCGCGCTTCCACCGCTACCGCGGCGCAGGTGGCGAGCAAGGTGGCGGCGAACACCGCGCCGCGCCGGCCAACAAAGGGTAGCGCTGCCCAGAATGTCAGCAGCACGGCGAGAATGGCGCCGGCGAGCGACGGGATGCGGTAGAGCCAGATGGTGCGGGTGGCATCCGGCACGCCGAGCGCCTGTGCGGCGCCGACGACGGCGGACTGCATCCAGTAGATGCCGATCGGCTTCTTGTAGCGCGGGACGTCGCCGAGGCGGATATCGACGAGGTCGCCGCTTTCCACCATCTGCCGCGACGCCTGGACGAAGCGGGCCTCGTCCCGGTCGACCACGGGAATCGAGAAGAAGCCGGGGAGCAGCGAGACGGCGCAGAGCGCCAGCAGGAAAGCCAGCGCCCGTCCATTGGAACTGGTGGCCCAGTCGAACAGCCCGGCGATCCAGTGCACGATGCGCCGGCCATACTCGTCGACCCGCAGCGGGCGGGTCGTCTTCAGGCCGTCTTCGGTATGCACCATGGGTCCCGCGCCTCAAAAAGCGGGCGGACCTTATCAGATACGCGGCGTGCCGGAAGGGTGCCGGGCCCCATGGCGGCCGGACGGCGGCACAGTGTTGCAGCCGGGCCGCGAGATAGCCCACAGCACAGCTGGATACCGTCAACGCACGGCCTGGCGCAAGATTCCAGGCTGGCCCTCATCCTGGCCTTGACCCGGCGACCCGGGCTTTCTCTTGAGCGACGGCGTCACGGCTCGATGGCCGGGCAAGCCGGCCATGAGGACGACAGCGAGAGGCTGCCAGCCAGTTCGAACTGCAAAGCCAGCCGTCCGACCAGTCTCTGCCAGCGTCACTGCGGCGGGCAGCCCTCCTGGCCGGGCGGGCAGCCGCCGCGCTTCCGGCGATCCTGCTGCTTTCCTTCATCCGGCCGCCGCTCCTGCCGGCGCTGCTCCTGCTGTTGCTGGCGTTGCTGCTGGCGCTGCTCGCCCTGCTGCTCCTGCTGCTGACGACGGCGTTCCTGTTGCTGCTGGCGCTGTTGGTCCTGCTGCTGACGCCGCTCCTGCTGCTGCTGTTGCTGGCGATCCTGCTGCTGTTGCTGGCGACGCTGCTGGTCCTGCTGCTGGCGGTCCTGTTGCTGCTGCTGGCGGCGCTGCTGCTCCTGCTGCTGTCGCTGCTGGCGCTCCTGTTGGTTCTGCTGCTGTCGCTCCTGCTGCTGTTGTTGGCGCTGGCGCTCCTGCTGCTGTTGCTGACTGCGCTCACGCTCCTGCTGGCGCTGCTGATCCTGCTCTTGCCGGCGGCGCTGCTGGTCCTGTTGTTGCTGCTGGCGTTGCTGGTCCTGCGGCTTGCGTTCCTGCTGGCTGCGCTCCCGCTCCTGCTGACGTTGCAGATCCTGCTCTTGCCAGCGGCGCTGCTGGTCCTGTTGTTGCTGCTGGCGTTGCTGGTCCTGCTGCTGGCGTTCCTGCTGGCTGCGCTCCCGCTCCTGCTGACGTTGCAGATCCTGCTGGCGCTGCAGATCATCACGCCGCTGCTGCTCGGTGCCACCCGCTCCACCGGGACCACGCCCGTCGCCCGGCCGGCCATCGTCCGGACGCGGACGGCGGCCGGGGCGGCTGTCGACGCAGACGCCGTTGCGGCGCTCGAAGCCGGGCGCACAGCCGCCCATGCCGGGCGGCAAGCCGATGCCGGGGCCACCCGGACCACCCGGAACTACCGGACCGGGGCCACCCGGACGCGGGCCGATCGGCCGCTGCACGCAGCTGCCGCGATCACGCTCCCAACCGGGTGGGCAGCGGTCGTCGCCGCCGGGCTTCGGACGGAAGCCGGGGGTGCAGGAATCGCCCTGCCGCACCCAACCGGGCGGGCAGCGATCGCGGATCGGACGCGGACGGCAGCGACCATCGACGAAAATCTCGTCGCGGCGGCAGAAGTCCGGCCCCGGACGCGGGCCGATCCACGGATCGTTCGGCCGTACGCAGAAGTCGCCACGGCGGATCGAGCCCGGCGGGCAGCGGTCGCCGATCGGCCGCGGCCAGCAACGCCCGTCGCGGAAGATCTCGTCACGCCGGCACTCCGGGCGGTACGGCTCGCAACGGCCGCGATCGAAGCGCTCGCCGCGCGGACAGCCGCAATATCCGCCCGGCATCGGACGCAGGCCCGGCGGGCAGAAGTCGGGACGCCCGCAGCGGCCGTTGAAATAGACGAGGTCCGGCGGGCAGCCGCAATAGCCGCCACGGCGCCAGACGAGGCCCGGCGGACAGCCCGGCCGGATGCAGCGCCCATCGACGAAAATGTCGTAGCGGTCGCAGACGATCGGCGGCGGCGCGCATGTGCCGCGGTAGCGCACGAAGCCCGGCGGGCAGTCATAGACGCACTCGCCGTTGCGGAACCGCGTGCCGACCGGGCAGCGCACCGGCACGGCGCAGAATTCGCCGTCCCACACCGTACCGGGCGGGCAGCCATAGGCGACGGTCGGCGGCGGGGGCGCAGGAGCGAACGCCACCGGCGGGGGCGGCGGCGGAGCGGCGCTGCCCTGCACCGGGCGGCAGAACTGCCAGACCGCGACCGCGCCCATATGGCCGCGCGCCGCCGGATTGGCGGGCTTGTCGTCATAGTCGATGAACCAGGCGCTCGACGGCGGCTCGTTCTTCGGCCGCACCATGTCGAGCCCGTTGCCCTGCAGGCCGTCTATGTCGGCCGGCCCCCCGCCGGGCGGCTGGGCGTTGTTGCCGGGATCGCGCAACCGCTCGCCGGTGCTCCACAGCGTGGTGCCGCAGGTCGACGGGCCGAGCGCGCCGGAGGCGTTGTAGCCATTGCCGATGGCGACGCCGCCATCGGCATTGGAGAAGGCCGGCAGCAGGCCGACGGCATATTCGTCGCCGACCGAATCCCAATTGGCGCCGCTGTCCGGGTCGGGATCGCGCAGCGGGCGGAAGCGCATGACGCGCGCCTCGCCGGGGGATGCGAGCTCGCCGAAATCATAGGCACCGAGCGACTGCCCGCGCTCGGCGACATAGAGCAGGCCGGAACGGTCGAAGGCGACGCTGGCGATCTCGATGCCCTCGCGCAGCGCGGGAACCTCGACCTCGAAGCGGATATCGTTGGAAAAGCCGTTCGGGCTTATGCCGACCGACCAGATCTGCGGGCCTTCGGCCACCGAATAATAGAGCCTGCGCTCGCGCACGCCGAGCGCGCCGACGAGACGCGGCAGCGGGGCGAAGCCCCAGGTCTCCGGCCGCTCCACCTCGAAGCCCGGTTGCGTGATGTCCAGCCGGCCTTCCGGCGTGTCCGCCACCGCCTCCATGCCGAGCGCGACGCGGCCGGCATTGCCATGGTCATAGACGCCGTGCTCGCGGCCATCGAGGCCGAAGGCGTGGATCATGCCGGTCGAACGGTCGGCAGCGAAGATCTGCTTGCTGGCGGGATCGAAGGCGAGGCCGCCGAGCCCGGTGCCGGTGTTGGCCTGGCCATTGAGGCGCACATCGGCGAACAGGCTCACCTGGCCGCTGCGGCCGTCGACACGCCAGATCGAGCCGGGTCCGCCGCTCTGCTGGGCCGGACCGAACAGGCCGGGCATGAAGGTCGCGCCGGGAGCGCCCTGGCGCAGCCGCGCTCCGTCCGATCCGACGATCGGCAGGCCGTAAGCCGAGGTGGCGGCGAGATAGACGTTCGGCGGAGTGGCGTCGTCGAGCGCGACGCCGAACACCTGTCCGACCTGGCCGGCGGTGATGGTGCCGGGTTTCGGCGCATCGACGAGCTGGCCGCGCGGTGGGCCGCCGAGATTCTGCAGGAAGACGACCCGGGCCGCGGGGCCATCGAGGTCGATGGCGAGCCCATCCGGACCGCCCTGCCCCGGCTTGACGCCGGAGAAGCCGGTGACGACCGCGTCTCCCGGCGACATGGCGCCTTGTGCGTAAATCGGGGTGGGAAGCGAAGCGCAGAGCAGGACAAAACTCGCCGCGATCGATGCACCGACATTGGCGCAAGAGCGGCGCAACGCCTTCAAGCCACGCATGCCTTCCCCCCGGAAGCGGCGCTATTGCGCGCCCAATACCGTTTTGTGGCGCGAGCCTCAGCGCCAATCAAGGTAAATAATGCGGACGCAGCGTGAGGTGTTCGGTTGACGCAGCGGCGGCAGGCCAGAATTGCCAGCTACGAAACGTCATCCCGAGTACGTGGCCACAATTCACCACCTGTCATCCTCGGGCTCGTCTCGGGGATCCACACCCGTGACGCGGGAGCAACCGTGGATGGCCGGGACAGGCCCGGGCCATGACGGACCCGTCGCAAACTACGCGTCCAGGCTCTCCGGATGAGGTGGTCCGCCCGCCTCAGAATTCCTGCCGCGTGGGCCGGAACAGGATCTCATTGATGTCGACCTCGTCGGACTGGCTGATGGCGAAGGCGACAGCGCGCGCGAAGCTGTCCGCCGGAATGGCGGTGGCCTCGTAGAAATCCTGGATGCCTTTGGCGACGTCCGCCTCGGTGATGCTGTGCGGCAGCTCGGATTCCACGGCACCCGGCGAGATCACGGTGGTCCGGATATTGTATGGCTTCACATCCTGGCGCAGCCCTTCGGACAGCATCCGCACCGCCGCCTTGGTCGCGGCATAGACCGCGCTGCCGGCCCGCACCTTGTGGCCGGCGACCGAGGACACATTGATGATGTGCCCGCTCTTCTGCGCGGTCATGTGCGGCAAGACCGCGGCAATGCCGTAGAGCACGCCCTTGATGTTCACATCGATCATGCGGTCCCAGTCCTCCACCTTGCCGCGTTCCAGCGGCGAGTGCGGCATGAGGCCGGCATTGTTGAGGATGACGTCGATGCGTCCATGGGTGCGCACCGCGTGATCGACCAGATGCCTGACCTGTTCGACCTTCGTCACGTCGGTCTCGACGGCCGCGCCCTCGCCGAGCGACAGTTCGCCGGCGAGAGCCTGGAGCCGATCGAGGCGGCGGGCGCCTAGGATGAGCTTGGCCCCGCCCCCGGCGAGAAGGCGCGCCGCCGCTTCGCCCAAGCCGCTGCTCGCGCCGGTGATGACGATCACCTTGTCCTTGATCCCTTCTGTCATGAGTCATCGATCCCGTCGTTTGGAGCGCCACCGGTGACTTAGCGGCCGACCAGCTTCTGCAGATGTTCAGGATAGCGTGCGCCTTCCACCGTGACGCTGGCGAGCGCGCCCTCGATCTTCTGCAGATCGTCGAGGGTCAGCTCGATGTCGGCTGCGCCGATATTCTCCTCCAGCCGATGCAGCTTGGTGGTGCCGGGGATCGGGACGATCCACGGCTTCTGCGCGAGAAGCCAGGCGAGCGCGATCTGCGCCGGCGTCACCTTCCTGCTCGCGGCGATCGTGCCGAGCAGGTCGACCAGTGCCTGGTTCGCCTTGCGCGCCTCCGGGCTGAATCGGGGCACGCTGTTGCGGAAGTCGTTGCTGTCGAAGGTCGTGCTCTCGCTGATCGCGCCGGTGAGGAAGCCCTTGCCCAGCGGGCTGAAGGGAACGAAGCCGATGCCGAATTCCTCGAGCGTCGGCAGCACCTCCTGTTCGGGCTCGCGCCACCACAGCGAATACTCGCTCTGGACGGCAGCGACCGGCTGGACGGCATGGGCCCGGCGGATGGTCCCGACGCCGGGCTCGGAAAGCCCGAAGTGCCTGACCTTCCCCTCTCCGATCAGATCCTTCACCGCGCCGGCGACTTCTTCGATCGGAACTTCGGGGTCGACGCGGTGCTGGTAGAAGAGATCGATGACGTCCGTCCTCAGGCGCTTGAGCGAAGCCTCCGCCACGCGCTTGATGTTCGCCGGCTGGCTGTTGAGGCCGCGCTGCGGGCTCCCTTCCGTGTCGTGATCGAAGCCGAACTTGGTCGCGATCACCACCTGGTCGCGAACCGGGGCGAGGGCTTCGCCCACCAACTCCTCATTGGTAAACGGGCCATAGACCTCGGCGGTGTCGAAGAAGGTGACGCCACGCTCGACCGCCGCGCGGATCAGCTCGATCCCGACCTGCCGGTCGACCGCCGGACCGTAGCCAAAGCTCAGCCCCATGCAGCCGAGCCCGATGGCCGAGACCTCGAGGCCGCTGTTTCCGAGTTTGCGCTTCTGCATCTTTTTCTTCCATCCATGCCGATGCCGCCGAAAAGCTCGGAGAAGTCGCGGCTCAGCACCCGCCCTTGCCAGGGGTGCCACGTCCGTACTGTTCGTCGGACACCTTCTCCATCCAGTCGACGCTCTTGCCGTCTTGCGCCTCGGCTATGGCGATATGGGTCATGGCCGAGCCTGCCGTGGCGCCGTGCCAGTGCTTCTCGCCGGGCGGAATCCAGACGATGTCGCCGACGCCGATCTCCTGAATGTCATCGCCCTCTCGCTGCACGAGGCCGCAGCCGGCGGTCACGATCAGGGTCTGGCCCAGCGGATGGGTGTGCCATGCGGTGCGGGCGCCGGGCTCGAACGTGACGAAAGCGCCGCCGATGCGCGCCGGTGCCTCCCGCTGGAAGCGCTGGTCGATGCGGACCGAGCCGGTGAAATACTCGGCCGGCCCATTGCTGGACGGCACGGAGCCGTGACGCAGGATTTCCACTGCCGTTCTCCCTCGCGTGCTGGAGCCGGCGGCCCCATCTGGCGAACCCGCGCGCGCCTCGAACACCGTCTTAGCCACCGGTATGGCGGACATCGCCCGCGGCCAGCCGGCATAGAAGGCGAGGTGCGTGATGACTTCTGACAACTGGGTCTGGGTCAGCCCGTTGTCCATCCCCCTCTTCATGTGGAACGCCAGCTGATCGACCTGCCCGTTCGCGATCAAGGCCACGATCGTCACCAGACTGCGATCCTTCGGAGCAAGGTCGGCGCGCCGCCACAGGTCGCCGAACAGCACGCGATTGGTATAGTCGACGAGGGCCGGGGTTACCGCGCCGGCCTGCGCCTCGACGGCAGCCGCACGCTGCGCCTCGGCGGCTTGGTCGACGGCCAGCGGCTCACCGGATGATGGGGCGATCTGGTCGGGTCCGACCCCGCGCTTGGTGAACACCTCCTTGGCGACGCTGACCGCCGAGATGGCCCTTGGCCAGCCGGCGTAGAATGCCTGATGCGTGATGATCGCGGCGATCTCGCTCGGCTTGACGCCGTTATCGAGGCCGCGATTGAAGTGACCGGTCATCTGGCCGGTGTGCCCGCCGGCAATGAGCGCGGCGATGGTGACGACGCTGCGATCCCGCGGGCTGAGCTCGGTGCGCTTCCACACGTCGCCGAACAGCACCGCATCGGTATAGGCTCCGAGCGCCGGCGTTGTCTCGTGCACGATGGGAGGGGCCACACGCTGGGGTGCGGGCACTTGCTGCGCTTCTACCGGTGCGGCGAGCGAAAATACTGCGGCCAGGGCAGCAGGAAGTCTCATCGATCCACTCTCTGGTTTCCTAGGCAATTCCCGGCACCGGGCCGCGAAAGAGCCAGCTGACGCGCGTCCCATCCGGCTGCGCGAGGAAGAAGCCTGTCGGTAAAAAATAGGGCGTGCCGGCTTTAGTGAATAGACGCTAAATGTGGCATGAACTTATATCGGAGCTTCATGAATGCGACGCGAAGAGCTGGCAGACGTGGCGGCATTCCTGACCGTCGCCAAGGAAAGGAGCTTCACCCGCGCCGCGGCGAAGCTCGGCACCTCGCAATCGGCCCTCAGCCACACCATCCGGCGCCTCGAGGAGCAGCTCGGACTGAGGCTTTTGACGCGCACCACCCGCAGCGTGTCGCCGACCGACGCGGGAGAGCGCCTGCTCAAGGGCCTCGGCCCGCGTTTCGAGGAGATCGAGGCCGAACTCGCAGCTCTGGGCGAACTGCGGGACAAGCCCGCGGGGACGATCCGCATCACCGCGGGCGAGCACGCCGCTGATACGATCCTCTTGCCGGCCTTGGAAAGGGTGCTGCTGGATTATCCGGACATCAAGATCGAGATCATCGTCAATTACGGCTTCGTCGACATTGCGGCGGAAGGCTTTGATGCGGGAGTCCGCCTTGGCGAGCAGGTTGCGCGGGACATGATCGCGCTGCGCATCGGACCGGACATGCGCATGGCCGTCGTGGGTGCCCCCGCCTATCTGGAGAACCGGCCGGCTCCGCTCTCCCCGCAGGATCTGACCAGTCACAGCTGCATCAATCTGCGGCTGCCGACCTATGGCGGGCTCTATGCCTGGGAGTTCGAGAAGGACGGGCACGAACTGAAGGTGCGCGTCGAGGGACAACTGGTGTTCAACACTCTCGCGCTCAGGCTGAATGCCGCCCTCGCGGGGCTGGGGCTCGCCTATATGCCCGAGAATGTGGTGCTACCCTATGTCGAGGAAGGACGCCTCGTGCGCCTGCTCGAGGAATGGTGCGAGCCCTTCTCCGGCTATCACCTCTATTATCCGGGCCGGCGCCAGTCCTCGCCGGCTTTCGCCGTAGTGGTCGAGGCGCTTCGCTACCGGGGTTGAATTTCAAGCTCCCTGCGCGTCCTCGTGCATCAGGTCGGCGCCGCCCACCAGCGGGAAACCGAGGCCGGACCAGCGCCCGGGCGTCCAGTTGCGCAGCAGCCACGGCACGCGGGTCGCGGGCAGCGCCTTGGAGAACAGGAACCCTTGCGCGAAATCGCAGCCGTTCATCCTCAAAAATGCCGCCTGCGAGATCGTCTCCACGCCCTCGGCCGTGGTCTTGATGCCGAGGCTGTGTCCGAGATTGACCACGGCGCGGACGATCGCGGCGTCGTCGGCGTCGCGCTCGATGTCCCGGATGAAGGAGCGGTCGATCTTGATGCGATCGACCGGGAACTGCTTGAGATGGGTCAGCGAAGCATAACCGGTGCCGAAATCGTCGAGCGCGATCAGGACGCCGGCATGGTGCAGCTTGGAAAGGCTGTGATGCACCGCCTCGATGCCGCGGCCGAGGAACACGCTCTCCGTCACCTCGATGACGAGGCGCTCGGGCGGCACGCCCTTGTCGGCGAGCGCGTCAAGCAGGCGTTCGGCGAGTTCGCCGCGGGCGAATTCGGCAGAGGTGACATTGATGGCGACGCGGCCGAATTCATGGCCGGCGTCCAGCCATTCGCGCATGTCGCTCACCGCGATATCCACGACCCGGGCGCCGATGGCGATGGCAAGGTCGGTTTCCTCGAACACGCCCGCGAAATCGTCGGGGCCGAGCAGCCCCTTGCGCGGATGGCGCCAGCGCAGCAGCGCTTCGAAGCCGATGATGGACCCGGTGCGCAGCGAGATCTTCGGCTGGTAGTAGGGCAGGAACTCGCCATTCTCCAGCCCCATGCGGACGCGGCCATTGAGCTGGACGCGGGTCTCCGTCGCCTCGCGCATGGCGACGTCATATTGCACGGCGATACCGCGACCGGCGGCCTTGGCGCGATAGAGCGCGATGTCGGCATTCTTGAGCAGTTCCTGCGGATCGGTGCCGTGCTCGGGGGCCATGGCGAAGCCGATGCTGCCGCGGCAGGACAGCTTGCCGCGCCGATAGACGAAGGGCTCGCGCAGCGCTTCGAGGATGCGGTCGGCGACCTCCAGGCCCTCCGCCGCGCTGGTGACGCGGTCGAGCACCACCACGAACTCGTCGCCGCCGAGCCGGGCGACGGTGTCGACCTCGCGCACGCATTCGATCAGCCGCCGCGCCGCCTCGATCAGCAGCGCGTCGCCGGCATCGTGGCCGAGCGAATCATTGACGTCCTTGAATTGGTCGAGATCGATCAGCAGCAGCACCACATGACAGCCGGCGCGGCGGGCGCGGCGCAGCGCGACGTCAAGACGGTCGCGCATCAGGCCGCGATTGGGCAGGTCGGTCAGCGCATCATGATTGGCCATGTGCCACATGCGCTGCTCGGCTTCCTTCTGCTCGGTGACGTCCTGCAGGATGCCGAAGGCGCGCACCGCGACCTCGCCATCGCGCTCGATGTCACAGCTCTTTCGCACCATGCGATGGCGGCCCTGCGCATCGATGAAGGGCAGCTCCATCTCGAAGGACTCGCCGGTGCGCAGTGACGTTTCGAAACGCCGCTGGAACTGGCCGCGCGCCTCGCTCGGGAAGTGCGACATGGCGAGGTCCTGCGAAGGCTCGCGCCCCGCGGTCATGCCATAGATGCGGTAGATGCCGTCCGACCAGGTCAGCTTGCTGCCGGCGACGTCGTATTCCCAACCGCCGACCTTGGCGAGGCGCTCGGTCTGCGCCAGCAGCGTCTGGCGCCGCCACAGCTCGCGGCTCTGATGCTCCAGCAGGTTCTGGCTGGTGCGGCGGTGCTCCAGCTCGCTATTGGCGCTCCGCGTCGCCTCGTGCAGGCGGATCTGGTCGGCGACGATCGCGGCCAGATGGCGCACCATCTCCACCTCGCCCGGCGTCAACTCACGGGGCTCCGGCCCGAAAATGCAGAGCGCGCCGATGTTGAGACCCGGCCGCACCGCAACCGGGGCTCCGGCATAGAAGCGAATATGCGGGGCACCGGTGACATAGGCATTGGCGCGGAAGCGCGGATCCGCCGTGGTGTCCGGCACGACCAGGACATCGTCGGACAGGATGGTCCAGGTGCTGAAGGAATCCTCTCGCGAGGTGCCGTCAATGGCGAGGCCGATGCCGCAGGTCGCCTTGAACCATTGCCGGTCGCGGTCGAGAATGCCGACGCAGGCCGAAGTCGCGCCCAGCGCCTCGCAGGCGATCGCGCAGATGCCGTCCATCGAGGGCGCCAGGCAGGCATTGAGGATGTCGAGGGCGTAGAGTTCCGCCAACCTCTCAGCTTCGTTCTCCGGTACCGGATAGGCCATCGAATATGTTTTCCCGGTCGGCGAAGTTCGAGGCGCGTAGTCAGTCCTCACCCCGCGCGTCGTCTTGATGCCATATCGAAACGCGCAATCCCAATTTACCTTGCGGCTCTTAATGCCCGCTTTGCATCCTTAGTGAATGTGGTGTGAAGGTGCCCGCCGAAACGTGCGGGTACCTTGTTACTCTTGTCAGATTCCGGCGAAAGCCGGCCTGTCTTCGCGGTGCGGCGCCGGCGCGGCCGGCACCAGCCCGCCGGCCTCCTCGATGAAGCGCGCCACCTCTTCGACGCCCTTGCCCGCCCGCACATTGGCGAAGACATAAGGCCGGCGGCCGCGCATGCGCTGCGAGTCCCGATCCATCACCTCGAGCGAGGCACCGACATAGGGCGCGAGGTCGATCTTGTTGATGACGAGAAGGTCCGAGCGGGTGATGCCGGGACCGCCCTTGCGTGGGATCTTCTCCCCCGCGGAGACGTCGATCACGTAGATGGTGATGTCGGCGAGCTCGGGCGAGAAGGTGGCGGCGAGATTGTCGCCGCCGGATTCTATGAGGATCAGGTCGAGCTTCGGGAAGCGCGCGCGCATGTCCGCGATCGCCGCGAGGTTCGCCGAGGCGTCCTCGCGGATCGCGGTGTGCGGGCAGCCGCCGGTCTCCACCCCCATGATGCGCTCGGCGGGCAGCGCTCCCGCGCGGGTGAGGATCTCGGCATCCTCCTTGGTGTAGATGTCGTTAGTGATGGCGCAGAGATCGTAGCGCTCGCGGAAGACCCGGCACAGCGCTTCCATCAGGGCAGTCTTGCCAGAGCCCACCGGCCCGCCGATACCCACCCTGAGCGGTCCGCTCGTCTCCATCGCTCTCTCCTTCCGCTCAGCTTCGGAACAGTCTCGTATATTGCGTCTCGTGGCGCATCGAGGCGATGTCGGAGCGCAAGGTGGCGCCGGCGACCGCATCGAGCGGTACGGTCGTCGCCGTTTCCGCCGCCGCCCGCACTTCGATGACGAGGCCGGCCAGCACGCGGTTCCCGTCGGTCTGGCCGAGCGGCACCAGCCGCACCGCCGCCGAGACCAGATTGGCCGCCACCGCGGTGAGGAAAGCCGAGAGCGTCGAGGCAAGCGGCAGGCCATGTGCCGCGGCCGTGACGCCGACCGCCACCGGATAGGCGACACGCCCGTCCCACGCCGCCGCCAGCCGGTCGAGCCTCGGGGCCGGCCAGGCGGCGCGGGTCGCGGTCATGAAGGCGTCACCCTGGTTCAGCGTCTCCATCTGCCGCTCGCGCGAGGGCGCGAAGGCCGCCGCGAGTTCAGCTACTTCGCGCAAATCCGCGTCGGAGCCGGAATGCAACGCACGCCATGCATGGGCGAGCAGCACCGCATCGCAGAACGGGCCGCCATGACGGATCAGGTCGGCGACCCAGTCCTTCAGCGTCTCGGCGTCGCGAATGTCGCCGGTCTCCACCGCCCATTCGAGGCCGTGGGAATAAGCGAAAGCGCCGACCGGATAAGCCGGCGAGAGCCAGACCAGCAGCGGCAGCAGGTCGGGCGTCTCAGCCGTGCCGGTGGGCATGGTGGCTATGATCGTGGCCGTGATGATCGTCGTGGTCGTGCGCGTGATCGTGGACATGAATCACATCGCGGGCGGGCTCATGGCCATGATGATGGTCGTGATCATGCCCATGATGATGATCATGGTCGTGATGCCCGTGATCGTGGTGATCATGCCCGCAGCCGCAAGCTTCGCCGTGCTCATGATGATCGTGGGCATGGTGGTCGTGTGCGTGATGTTCGTGACCGTGGGCTTCGGCCGCCTCATAGGCGCCGCCCTCGGGCTCGAACGCGGCTTCCACGACGGACACGGTGGCGCCGAGGCCGCGCGCCATCTCCTCCAGCACGCTGTCGCGGGCGATGCGGATGCGGTCGGCCAGGAGTTCCGCCGCTACATGACGGTTGCCGAGGTGCCAGGCGAGGCGCGCGAGATGGTGGGGGTCACGAGCGACGATCTCCGCCACCGGCTCCTCGGCCGCAACCACGGCAATGACGCGGCCGTCATCGAGCTTGAGGCCGTCGCCATCCTTCAGATGCGTCGCTTCAGTGAGGTCCAAAAGGAAGACGACATCGCCCTGCCCGCGCATGGCGATGCGGCGGCGGTGGCGGCCATCATGCGGCAGGACTACACGGTCCGCGGCGGTGGCCGCATCCCAGGTGCCGGCGGGAAGAACCTCATTGGCGCGGATCATGGGCGGAACTCCTGCTCGGTCGCGATGCCCCGCATTCACTTAGAACAGGAAGTAGCGCTGCGCCATGGGCAGTTCGCTTGCCGGGGCGCAGGTGAGCAGTTCGCCGTCGGCGCGCACCTCATAGGTCTCGGGGTCGATCTCGATCGCCGGCGTCGCGCTGTTGTGCACCATCGACGCCTTGCCGATCCCGTTGCGGACATTCTCCACCGCGACGACCCCCTTCTCCAGGCCGAGCCTTGCGCCGACGCCGAGCTCGACCGCCGCCCTCGACACGAAGGTCACCGAGGTGGCGGTGCGGGCCTTGCCGTAGGCACCCCACATCTCGCGATAGTGAACCGGTTGCGGGGTCGGGATCGAGGCGTTTGGATCGCCCATCTGTGCGGCGACGATGGCACCGCCCTTCACCACCATGTCCGGCTTGGTGCCGAAGAAGGCGGGCGACCAGATGACGAGATCGGCGAGCTTGCCGGGCTCGACCGAGCCGATATGGCGCGAAATGCCATGGGCGATGGCCGGATTGATGGTGTATTTCGCCACGTAGCGCTTGGCGCGGGCATTGTCGTTGCGCTCGGAATCTCCCGGCAGCGGGCCGCGCTGCAGCTTCATCTTGTGCGCGGTCTGCCAGGTGCGGGTGATCACCTCGCCGAGCCGGCCCATGGCCTGGCTGTCCGACGAGATCATCGAGATCGCCCCGAGGTCGTGAAGGATGTCCTCCGCGGCGATGGTCTCCTTGCGGATGCGGCTCTCGGCGAAGGCGAGGTCCTCGGCGATCGCCGGGTCGAGGTGGTGGCACACCATGAGCATGTCGAGATGCTCGTCGAGCGTGTTCACCGTGAAGGGCCGCGTCGGATTGGTGGAGGACGGTAGCACGTTCGGCAGGCTCGCCACCTTCATGATGTCCGGCGCATGGCCGCCGCCGGCACCTTCGGTGTGGAAGGCATGGATGGTGCGACCCTTGAAGGCGGCGATGGTGTCCTCGACGAAGCCGCTTTCGTTCAGCGTGTCGGTGTGGATCATGATCTGGATGTCATGCTCGTCGGCCACCGACAGCGCGCAATCGATGGCGGCGGGCGTGGTGCCCCAGTCCTCGTGCAGCTTCAGCGAACAGGCTCCGGCCTCGATCTGCTCGACCAGCGCCGCGGGCAGCGAGGCATTGCCCTTGCCGGAGAGCGCGAGATTGACCGGGAAGCTATCGAACGCGCGCAGCATCATCTCGATGTGCCAGGCACCGGGCGTGCAGGTGGTGGCATTGGTGCCGGCCGCGGGACCGGTGCCGCCGCCGAGCATGGTGGTGACGCCGCTCATCAGCGCATGCTCGATCTGCTGCGGGCAGATGAAATGGATGTGGCAGTCGAAACCGCCGGCGGTGACGATCTTGCCCTCGCCGGCAATGATCTCGGTGCCCGGCCCGATGACGATGTCGACGCCTGGCTGGATGTCCGGATTGCCGGCCTTGCCGATGGCGAGGATGCGCCCGTCCCGCAGTCCGATATCGGCTTTGACGATGCCCCAATGATCGAGGATCACCGCATTGGTGATCACGGTATCGGCGCCGCTCGCCCGCGTCGCCTGCGCCTGGCCCATGCCGTCGCGGATGGTCTTGCCGCCGCCGAACTTCACCTCCTCGCCATAGACGGTGAGATCGCGCTCCACCTCGATGACGAGCGAAGTGTCGGCGAGGCGCACCCGGTCCCCGGTGGTGGGACCGTACATCTCGGCATAGAAGGCGCGGGAAATCTTGAGCGACATGACGGCAATCCGATCAGGAGATCAATTCGCAGGCAGGGTGCTTCGCCGCTTCGCGGTCGAAGGTGAGCGTGGCGGCGCAGTCATATTCGGCATTCAGCTCGGCGATGAGATAGTCCGCCAGGCCGGCGCCCCCCTCGGCCCAGGCGGCGACAGCGCGATGCAAGGCCCGTTCCGGAACAGCCAGCACGTCGTCCTGGTCGAGCAACTGCATGAGCTTTTCCAGGATTTGCGGCTTGCCGAAGCCGAAGCGGGAGCGCAGCACCCAGGCGAGCTCGGCAAGGTTGATCGCATTGAGCACGATGCGATGGCCCGCCGCGCCATAGGCGCCGATCGCCGCCAGGGCCGCATCCGCCTGGTCCGTATCGTCACGCACGAGCAGTCGCACGAGAACATTCGTGTCGATGCCGATCACTTCTTGCGCCCCCCGCTGCGGCGCTCGCTCTCGGCATAGTCCTCGGCTATGGCCCGGCCGATGGCCTCGTCGATCTCGGCGTCCGTCAATGGCTCGTCCAGCTTTACCGGCTTGATCGACCGAGCCCAGTCGAGAAACCGCTTAGGCTGGCGCGGTGCCACGACCGCAGTGCCGTCATCGCGCAGGACAACATGGAGCTTGTCGCCGGCCTTCATGTTCCAGCGCTTGCGCAATTCGGCCGGCAAGGTGAACTGGCCTTTGCTGGTGAGGGTGATGTCGGTCTCGTAAGGCATGACATAATCTCCTTACCATAACGATATGCCTTACCTTCCCCGACCGCAAGGCAACTCAAAGCTTCCCCATCACATCCTGCCGGAAGCCATAGACCTCGCGCTTGCCGGCGAGCGCCACCAGCCTTACCTCGCGCGACTGCCCGGGCTCGAAGCGCACCGCGGTGCCGGAGGGGATGGCGAGGCGCATGCCGCGGGCCTTCTCCCGCTCGAAGCGCAGAGCCGGATTGGTCTCGAAGAAGTGGTAATGGCTGCCGACCTGGATCGGCCGGTCGCCGGTATTGGCGACGGTGAGCGCGATAACCTCGCGACCGGCGAGCAGCTCGACCTCGCCCTCCTCCAGCAGCAATTCGCCGGGCACAGTGGCGGCGTGGGCGCCGCGGATCGGCTCGTGCACCGTCACCAGCTTGGTGCCGTCAGGAAAGGTCGCCTCGACCTGCACGTCGTGGATCATCTCGGCGACGCCGGGCATCACCTGCGCGGCGGTCAGCACGGTCGCCCCCAGGCTCATCAGCTCGGCGACGCTTCGGCCGTCGCGCGCACCCTCGATGACGACATCGGTGATCAGCGCGATCGCCTCCGGGTGGTTGAGCTTCACGCCCCGCTCCAGCCGGCGGCGCGCCACCATAGCGGCCATGGCGACCAGCAGCTTGTCCTTTTCGCGGGGGCTCAAATTCATCGGGAAATCTCCGGAAACACGCGGATCAGAGGCAGATAACAAGCATCAGGAGTGCCAGATGCGTGGCGGGTCTTCTATCCCCAATTCGCCGATCATGCGGCGCAGCGCGCTGTCCAGCACGGCATTGTCCCGCCCCAGCAGGCGGACCGAGAGCATGCCGTCCCAGGCGCTGGCGCCGGCCTCGAGGCCGGGCGGGAGCGTGTCCGGCAGGCCAAGCGCCTCGCGCACCGCCTCCAGCCGCGCCTCGGCATCGCTTGCCACCAGCAGCACGGTGGCGAGCGCCGCTGCGCCGGAGGCGATCACCGGACGGTCGAGCAGCGCCGCGCTATCGCCATCGAGGCGCAGGCCGTCGGCGTAGATGAGACGACCGCCGCGGCGGATACGCCAGCGATCGGTGAGCATGCCCGCAGCAAAGCGCTCGCCGCGGGCAATGCGACCGAGCGCGACGGCCTCCACCAGCAGCAGGCGGGCATCCTCGGCGATCTCGGCGGAGATGGTCCGCGCGACGCGGGCCTCGTCGAACAGGATGGTCCATTGCGGCAGCCAGTCGAGCCGGGCGCCCGTCTCGACCACGAGTTCGACATCGATCTTCGAGGTTGCGCCGTCGGAGCGATAGACCTTCTCCGCCGCCTGCGTCGTCGCCACCAGATGCGCGCCCGAGCGCGCGATCAAGTGCGTTGCCGATGCGTCGCCGCCAGCGATGCCGCCGCCGGTGTTGATGAGCACGGCTTCCAGCGAGGCGCCGCGCTTGCCGGAGCGCGGGAAGCGGGCGCGGCTCGGCCCCTCTTCCTCCAGCCGACCGAGCACGGTGCGCTCGCCGAGCGCGAGCGCCTCGACTAGGACGCGGCCGCGCGAGCGGAGATCCGCCGGGATCTGGGTAGCCGGCACGCGCACGGACGGGACGCGATCAGACGGCAATGCGGTTGCGTACATCCGGATCCTCGAGCGCCGCGCCGTCGCCTGACATCACCACCGCGCCGCGCTCCATCACGATGAAATGGTCGGCGAGCTCCTTGGCGAAGTCGAAATACTGCTCGACCAGCACGATCGCCATATCGCCCTTGGAGCGGAGATAGCGGATGGCGTTGCCGATGTCCTTGATGATGGAGGGCTGGATGCCCTCGGTCGGCTCGTCCAGCACCAGCACCTTGGGCCGCATCACCAGCGCCCGGCCGATGGCGAGCTGCTGCTGCTGGCCGCCGGAGAGATCGCCGCCGCGCCGGCGCAGCATGGAATCCAGAACCGGAAACAGCGAGAACACATCGTCCGGTATCTCGCGCTCGCTGCGCTTCAGCGGCGCGAAGCCGGTTTCCAGGTTCTCGGCGACGGTGAGCAGCGGGAAGATCTCGCGGCCCTGAGGCACGAAAGCGATGCCGCGGCGCGCACGCTCGGCCGGCGCCATGGTGGTGATGTCGGCGCCATTGAAATGGATGGCGCCCTTGGCGACCGGCGCCTGGCCGACGATGGCGCGCATCAGGCTGGTCTTGCCGACGCCGTTGCGCCCGAGCACGCAGGTCACCTTGCCGGCCTCTGCTTTGAGCGAGACGCCGCGCAGCGCCTGGGCGGCGCCGTAGAACAGGTTGATGTCCTTGACTTCGAGCATGATGCGTCAGCGCCCCAGATAGACTTCGATGACGCGCTCATTGGCGCTGACCTGGTCGAGCGTGCCTTCCGCCAGCACCGAGCCTTCGTGCAGGCACATCACCTTGACCCCGAGGTCGCGCACGAAGGTCATGTCGTGCTCGACCACCACCACAGAATGGCCGCTGTCGTGGATGGAGCGCAGCAATTCCGCGGTCTGCGCGGTCTCGGCATCGGTCATGCCGGCGACCGGCTCGTCGACGAGCAGGAGCTTGGGGTCCTGCGCCAGCAGCATGCCGATCTCCAGCCATTGCTTCTGGCCGTGCGAGAGCGCGCCCCCCAGCCGGTTGCGATGGTCGGAGAGCTTGATGGTCGCGAAGATCTCGTCGATGCGGTCACGCTGCGCGCCGGTCTCCTTTTGGAAGATGTTGGCGAGTGCGCCGCGCTGCCCCTTAAGGGCAAGGCGCAGATTGTCGATCACCGTGTGGCTCTCGAACACGGTCGGCTTCTGGAACTTACGGCCGATGCCGAGGGTGCAGATCTGCGTCTCGTCGAGCTTGGTGAGGTCGACCGTGCCGGCGAACAGCACGTCGCCGCGGTCGGGCCGCGTCTTGCCGGTGATGACGTCCATCATCGTCGTCTTGCCGGCGCCGTTCGGGCCGATGATGGCGCGCATCTCGCCGGGATCGACGGTGAAGGACAGCGCGTTCAGCGCGCGGAAGCCGTCGAAAGTGACGGTCACGTCGTTGAGATAGAGCAGCGCCTCGGTGAGGCTCCTGTCGCTGATGGCCCGCGCTTCGTGCTCGACGGGCGGATCCAGCGTGGCAATGTCGCTCATGTCCGCCTCCTCATTCGGCCGGTTTGGGTTCGGCCGCCTCGGGCAGCACATCGGGCGACGGCTGGCGCTTGGCCCGCCATTCCAGGAAGGTGCCGAGAATGCCCTTGGGCAGGAACAGCGTCACCGCGACGAACAGTCCGCCCAGCATGAACAGCCAGTAGGGTGCGAGGAAACCGGAGGTGAAATAGGTCTTGGCATAGTTCACCAGCACCGCGCCGAGCGCCGCGCCGGCAAGCGTGCCGCGCCCGCCGACCGCCACCCAGACGATGATCTCGATGGAGTTGGCGGGCGAGAATTCGCTGGGATTGATGATGCCGACCTGCGGCACATAGAGCGCCCCGGCAATGCCGGCGAGGCAGGCCGACACCACGAACGCGACCAGCTTGTAGTTCTCCGCGCGATATCCGGTGAAGCGCACCCGGGTCTCGGCGTCGCGGATGGCGATCAGCACCTTGCCGAAATGCGAGCGCACCAGATAGCGGCACAGCACATAGCCGCCGGCGAGCGCCAGCGCGGAAAGCGCGAACAGCACGGCGCGCGTGCCGTCGGCCTGGATATTGAACCCGAGTATGTCCTTGAAATCGGTCAGGCCGTTATTGCCGCCGAAGCCCATATCGTTGCGGAAGAAGGCGAGCAGCAGCGCGAAGGTCATCGCCTGGGTGATGATCGACAGATACACGCCGGTGACGCGCGAGCGGAAGGCGAACCAGCCGAACACCAGAGCGAGGATGCCCGGCGCCAGCAACACCATGAGCGCGGCAAACGGGAACCAGTCGAAGCCGTACCAGAACCACGGCAGTTCCTTCCAGTTCAGGAACACCATGAAATCCGGCAGCACCGGATCGCCATAGACGCCGCGGGTGCCGATCTGGCGCATGAGATACATGCCCATCGCATAGCCGCCGAGCGCGAAGAAGGCGCCGTGGCCGAGCGAGAGGATACCGACATAGCCCCAGATCAGATCGACCGAGAGCGCGAGCAGTGCGTAGCAGAGATATTTGCCGAGCAGCGCCATCACATAGGTCGGCACGTGCAAGGCGGAATCCGGCGCGGTGAGGAGGTTCAGCGCCGGGACGAGGATAGCCGCGCCGATCACGATCGCGAGGAAGATGCGTCCGCTGGTGCCGAGCAGTGCGGGAATGGCCGTGTTGGGCGTGCTCATGCTTCGATCGCCCTTCCCTTCAGCGCGAACAGGCCGCGCGGCCGCTTCTGGATGAACAGGATGACGATCACCAGCAGCGCGATCTTGCCGAGCACCGCGCCGGCATAGGGCTCCAAGAGCTTGTTGGCGACGCCGAGCGACATGGCGCCGACCAGCGTGCCCCAGAGATTGCCGACACCGCCGAACACCACGACGAGGAAGCTGTCGATGATGTAGCTCTGGCCGAGATTGGGCGAGACATTGTCGATCTGCGAGAGGGCGACGCCCGCCATGCCGGCAATGCCGGAGCCGAGGCCGAAGGTGGCGGCGTCGACCCAGTTGGTGCGGATGCCCATGGAGGCGGCCATGCGCCGGTTCTGCGTCACCGCGCGCATCTCCAGGCCGATACGGGTCAGCCGCAGCACGCCGAGCAGCGCGACGAAGACGAGGATGGCGAAGACAATGATCCAGAGCCGGCCATAGGTGATGGAGAGGTGACCCGCATCGAAGGTGCCGGACATCCAGCTCGGCGCGCCGACCTCGCGGTTATTGGCGCCGAATATGGTGCGGATCGCCTGCTGCAGGATCAGCGAGATGCCCCAGGTGGCGAGCAGCGTCTCCAGCGCGCGGCCATAAAGGAAGCGGATTACGGTGCGCTCGATGACGACGCCGATCAGCCCAGTGATGATGAAGGCGAGCGGGATGGCGATGATCAGCGACCAGTCGAACAGGCCGGGCGCATAGCCGCGGATCACCTCCTGCACCACAAAAGTGGTGTAGGCGCCGAGCATCACCATCTCGCCATGGGCCATGTTGATGACGCCCATGACCCCGAAGGTGATGGCGAGGCCGATCGCCGCCAGCAGCAGCACCGAGCCGAGCGAGAGCCCGTACCAGACATTCTGCGCCACGCCCCAGACCGCAAGGTTGCGCTCGATGCCGGCGACGGCGGTGGTCGCGGCGGATTTCACCGTGGCCGGCGCGTCGGCCGGCAAATTACGCAATATGGCCAGCGCATCCTGGTCGCCGGCATCGGCGATGGTGGCGACGGCGGCGACGCGTTCGGCCTCCGGCGCCGAGGCATTGCCGATGATGAGCGCGGCGCGGGCTTCCTGCATCGCCGCCTTCACCGTGGGATCGGTCTCCTTCGACAGCGCGATCTCGAGCGCCGGCAGCGTCGCGGCATCGCGCGACTTGAACACCGAGGCTGCGGCCTCAAGCCGCCTGGCGGGATCGGGAGCCATCAGCGAGAGCGCGCCGCTCGCGGCCGCGATGGCGCCGCGCACGCGGTTGTTGGCGCGCACCGTCTTCAGGCTCGCGGCATCGACGGTGGATGCGGCGCCAGTAGCGGCGTCGGTCAGGGTGCCGTCCGCACCCTTGATGAAGACGAGCTTGCTGGCGGGGTCGAACAGCAGCCGGCCATCACCCAGCGCGGCGACGACGCTGCCGGCGCTGTCATGGCCGCTGGTGACCAGCTCACCGACGCCGGCGAAGGTGTCGGCATAGGAGTCGGTGGTGAATTTCGCGAGGGCGTCCTCATAGGGGCCCGCCTGGGCATTGAACGGCTGGAGGGCAACAAGCAGCGCCAGCCCCAAGACGAGCGCGGCCGCGAAACGAAATGGAAGCCGCATTACAATTCCCGATGTTCGATTGGCACAAGCACGATCGACGCAACGTCGATCGGCAGGAGGAACGGGCGGGGTTGAGGTGCCCCGCCCCGTCGTCGTCTCAATCGCGAGCCAGCTCGGGCCTAGCCCCTCTTCCCTCTCCCCACCGGGGAGAGGTGGCCCGCGAAGCGGGTCGGTGAGGGAGATCACGGCAGCGGAGCGGTGAAGACCCCCTCACCCCCAACCCTTTCCGACCGGTGTGCCGAACTCGGCAACAGACGAGTGCAAAGGGAGGATTAGGCTCCAGCGATCACGCGCCGCCGCACTTCTTGGTCTTGGCGTTGTAGTTGCCGCACTTCAGCTTCACCCAGTCGGCTTCGAGGTCCTTGGAACCTTCGAGATAGTCGGACCAGGCGTCGCCGGGCACGAGACCGTTGCTCTTCCACACCACGTCGAACTGGCCGTTGTCCTCGATCTCACCGATGAAGACGGGCTTGGTGATGTGGTGGTTCGGCAGGACCTCGGCGACGCCGCCGGTGAGGTTCGGAACCTTCACGCCGATGATGGCGTCGATGACCTTGTCGGCATCCGTCGACTTGGCCTTCTCCACCGCCGCGACCCAGGCGTTGAAGCCGATGACGGTGGCTTCCATCGGGTCGTTGGTGGTGCGCTTCGGGTTCTTGGTGAAGGCCTGCCACTTGGCGATGAAGTCCTTGTTGGCGGGCGTGTCGATCGATTCGAAATAGTTCCAGGCGGCGAGATGGCCGACGAGCGGCTTTGTGTCGATGCCGGCGAGCTCTTCCTCACCGACCGAGAACGCCACCACCGGGATGTCGGTCGCCTTGATGCCCTGATTGCCGAGCTCCTTGTAGAACGGCACGTTGGCATCGCCATTGATAGTCGAGACCACCGCAGTCTTCTTGCCGGCCGAGCCGAACTTCTTGATGTCCGCCACGATCGTCTGCCAGTCGGAATGACCGAATGGCGTGTAGTTGATCATGATGTCTTCCTTCGCGACGCCCTTGGAGAGCAGGTACGCCTCGAGGATCTTGTTGGTGGTGCGCGGGTAGACGTAGTCGGTGCCGGCCAGCACCCAGCGCTTCACTTCGCCACCATCCTTCGACATCAGGTAGTCGACGGCGGGGATCGCCTGCTGGTTCGGAGCGGCGCCGGTGTAGAACACGTTGCGCTCGCTCTCCTCGCCCTCGTACTGCACCGGGTAGAAGAGGATGGAGTTCAGCTCCTTGAACACCGGCAGCACGGACTTGCGGGACACCGAGGTCCAGCAGCCGAACACCACGGCGACCTTGTCCTTGGAGATCAGCTCGCGCGCCTTCTCGGCGAACAGCGGCCAGTTGGATGCCGGATCGACAACGACCGCCTCGAGCTTCTTGCCGAGCACGCCGCCCTTCTTGTTCTGCTCGTCGATCATGAACAGCACGGTGTCCTTCAGCGTGGTCTCGCTGATGGCCATGGTGCCGGAAAGCGAATGAAGCACGCCGACCTTGATCGTTTCCTGGGCCTTGGCGGGCACGAGAGCGCCGGCCAGCACAAGCGCGGCAGCGCCCGCGGCCACGCGGCCCGCATGGGAAAACAGATTAAACATAGTCGTTCCCTTCTGGAGTTCGCGCGCAGGACCCCCGTCCGCGCGCCAGATCAGAAGGTTAGCAATGGCCGTGCCAAGCCGGCCGCCCCGTCCGAAGACGCCGCCCAGATACCCTCAGCAACAGTTGGAAACTCGAATTACCGTTCGACCTGCCCAGAAACTCGGCAGCTTTGCGCCGAATGCACGCTCGCGCGCCAGCGCGACACCAATGCATGCATCGGCAAACTATTCAGTTTGTCACAATTGCCGGATTGGAGGCAGATAGCCGGCTCATCGCCTGATCGAGCGTGGCGTCGTGCTTGGCGAAGCAGAAGCGCACGACATTTCGCACCGGGTCCTCGGCATAGAAGGCGGAGAGCGGGATGGCGGCGACGCCGCGCTCTTCCACCAGCCAGCGGCAGAACGACAGATCGTCAAGGCCGGTCGCTGGCGGGCCGATGTCGATATTGAGGAAATAGGTGCCGGCCGAGGGCAGCACCTCATAGCCGCGTGCGGCGAGCCCCTGCCCCAACCGATCGCGCGAGCGCTGCAGGCCGGCGCGCATCCCATCGAACCAGGCCGGCTCCTTGCCGAGCCCATAGGCGACGGCGTGCTGAAGCGCCGGCGGGGTGGTGAAGGTGAGGAACTGGTGCGCCTTGGAGAGCGTGCGCATCAGTTCCGGCCCGGCGCAGACGAAGCCGACCTTCCAGCCGGTCATGCCGAAGATCTTGCCCGCCGAGCCGATCTTCACCGCCCGCTCGCGCATGCCGGGAAGCGACAGCACGGAGCGGTGGCGCCCGCCGTCGAACACCACATGCTCCCACACTTCATCCGAGATCAGCACGGCGCCCGATCGCGCGCAGAAGCGGGCGAGCAGTTCCAGTTCCTCGGCATCGAACACGCGCCCGGTCGGGTTGTGCGGATTGTTGAACAGCACGACGCGGGTGCGGGGCGAGAAGGCGCGGGCGAGCACATCTTCGGTGAGGCGCCAGCCGGGCGGCGAGAGGCCGACAAGCCGCGGCACGCCGCCGGCACGCTGCACGAGGGGCAGATAGGCGTCATAGAGCGGCTGGAACAGCACCACCTCGTCACCGGGCTCGATCAGCGCGAACAACGCGCCGGCGATCGCCTCCGTGGCGCCGGAGGTGATCATCACCTCGGCTTCAGCGTCGAGATCGAGGCCCTGCCATTCCCGGTAATGCCGGGCGACGGCGTGGCGCAGCTCCGGCACGCCCATCATCGGCGGATACTGATTCCACCCGTTCAGCACCGCGTCGGCCGCCTTCGCCCGCACGTCCTCGGGGCCGGGATCGTCGGGGAAGCCCTGGCCGAGATTGACGGCGTCATGCTCGCGGGCGAGCCGCGACATGACCTCGAAGACGGTGGTGGACAGGCCCGCAAAGACGGAATTCATTTCACGCGCACGAGACGTGTTACTGGCGATGAACAGGTGATGTGCGCCTTTATCGGCCTGTATGCGGGAAATGTGAAGTGCGGGGGCGTCCTGCGTGAGCATCCTTCGAGGCTCGCTGTGCTCGCACCTCAGGATGAGGCTGTCTTTCAAATGAACCTCATCCTGAGGTGCCCGGCGAAGTCGGGCCTCGAAGGAGGCTCACGCAGGACGATCTCGCACGCAAAGAAAAAGGGCCGCACTTGCGTGCGGCCCTTCGAAGGCTGGTCGCGGGAAGATTCGCGAGACGATCAGAACTTGTAGTTCAGACCGGCCTTGATGGTGTGGAACTTGGTCTCGACATCGAGGTCGAAGCCGAAGTCCTCGCCGCCATCGATGTTGACCAGGTTGGTCTTGCCGAGGTCGACGTAGAGATATTCGGTCTTGAAGGTCAGGTTGTTGGTGATGGCGTATTCGAGACCCGCACCGACCGTCCAGCCCCAGTTGGTGTCGCTGGTGGAGGCGCTGTCCTCGAAGAACACGCCACCATCGTCTTCCAGCGAGATGCTGTAGTGCGACTTGGTCTTGCCGTAGGCCGCGCCACCGGTGCCGTACAGGAAGACCTTGTCCCAAGCGTAGCCGAGGCGGGCGCGGATGGTGCCGAACCATTCGACTTCCGAACCAGCGTTGAAGCTGCCGCCGCCGAGGAACACGTCGTCCTCAAAGAAGTCGGCATTGCCCGAGAGCTCGCCCTCGATGCCCGACCACTGAATGTCGGCCTCGGCGCCGATCACCCAGCCATTCTCGAACTGATAGTTGTAGCCGATCTGACCACCGCCGAAGAAGCCGCTCGACGTCAGGTCGAACGCGCCCGAGGTCGAGAAGACGTCTTCGCCATCGTCAAAGAAGCCATCGAACGGATAACGGAACTTGTCGCCGCCGTAGCCGGCGTTCACACCGATATAGAAACCGGTCCAGGAGAACACGGGAATTACAACCGGCGCGGGAGCCTTAACCGGGTAGGCCATGTCCGCCGCGTACGCACCAGACACCGGCAGGAACGCGCCGAGGAATACGGTCGCGAGCAGATACTTCTTCATAGTGGGCACCCCCAAATTGACTGTCCCTGATTGTAGCAATCGCCGGCTCGGCAACTAGTGCGAACATGCAACACCTGTCGCAGATCGCATCGTCAGGTTCAAGGTATTTTAATACCAATATCGCTATCTAGATACCATGTTAACGTATTCTTCAGCATATTTTACCGTAAGACATTCGAAGCGAACGCAATCTGCCAGTCATGGATGATGACAGCATGACGGCGGAATCGGCGACTCAATGTGCGACATCTCAGCGGACCAGGACCGCGTGATTGTCGTAACGCAGGCCTCCCGATTTCCGGGCGGCGACGCCGACGCCTTCACCATCGGTAACCATGAGCGCCACCTCGCCCAGACCACTGGTGGCGAGGAATTGGCCAGCCTCTCTGGTGGCCGCGAGTCCGCAGCCGTCGACCATCGAAATCGAGCCGATGTACCGCCCGTCGCGTTGCCACAGACACACCCTATTCCCGCGCGGACTGGCCGCGGCGACATAGGTGCCGGAGGCGTCGAAGGCGACGGAACCGACATAGGTGCGCAGCCCCCGCCACGCCTCATCCGGCGCATCGAATGCGCGCAAAGCACCTTTGGGTTGCACCGCATAGAGCAGCGGGCGGGCGAGGCCGTCATTGAGCAGATCCTGCGCCGCGACCACCACGAACCCGTCGGGCGCCACGGCGAGGTGACGCAGCGACAGCGATTCGAGATCCTCACCGAGGCGCGCCAGTGCGCGGGTCTCGCCGTTCGAAGGGTCGATCAAAGCGACGCTGGCGCCCGCCACCTCGGCGCCCAGCGCTTCCGGCGTGTGCGGTTCGATGCCGCCATTCGCCACCACCAGGCAATCGCCGGCGCGCAGGAGGTCGTGCGGGCCGATGCCGGAAGAGCCCCACTCCGTGCGGATCGCAAAGCCCTCCCCAGGATCACGCAAGGTCACCGTGCCCTCCCCGCTCGCGCGATCGATCTCCACCGCGAGGAAGCGCCGCCCGTCATCGCTGAAGCGGCCATGACCGGAGAAGACCCGCCCTGTGCCGGGCGCGAAAGTGGCGGTCACCGAGCCCTTGAGCCGGTCGAACAGGATCGCCGTGGTGCCCGGCCGGCGAGCGACGGCGATGGCGCTGCGCCCATCCGGCGCCGGCTCAACCCAGTGCAGCCGCTGCCCGCCGAGGCCGATCGGCGTCGCGGCATAGTCGGGCGCCAGCACGACCGGGGCGAAGCCGCCCTCGACACCCGCGGTCGCCAGCCACTCGGCATCGAGCGCGTGATCCCGCGCGTGGGCCGCGCCGAGCAAGACGCGGGGCGCCAGAGCAAGGCCGCCGAGGCGGGCCAGCAGCGAGCGGCGGGAGAGGTCGGAGAGGCGCATGGTGATGTCGTCCTTTTCCGCAGGCCTGAAGGTGTCGCTCGGCTCCCGCAGAGCGCCTCAATCCCCATCCAGCGCGTTGAACCCAAGCGGCACCCCGAGCCCCGAGGAGAGCGGCTCGGCCACCGTCTTCTGCGCCGCCTTCAGCGCGACCACCGTCGCCTCCAGAACCCGTCGGCCCTTGGGATCGGCGGCGGCGGCGCCGATATCGTCCGGCAGCCGCTTCACCGCGTCGAGCGCCGCCTGGCCGGCCCTGTCGACGGTTCCCCTTCCCTTCGCGTCGAGCCCCTTGGCCAGTGCCTCGGAGAGCGCGTCGGCGCTGGCGATGGTGGAAAGGATGGTTGCCTTGGAGCGTCCGCTGCGGCGGCGGTCGGCGAGCGCCGGCTTGGCATCTGCCAGCGTCTTGCCGGCGACCACCAGGAGGCGCTGGTCGACGACGCGCTGATAGGCGCCGGCAAGGTCCGTCACCATCTGGCTGAGCAGCGCCTTCGGATCGGGGAAGAACACCGGGTCCGACCTGCCGGCAATGAGCTGCGCCAGAAGTCCGTTCGAGCGGTCGCCCCAGCCGGAGCGGATGCCGCGCGCGATCTCGTCGAGATTGCCGGCGATGGCAAGGCCGATGGCGCAGCGCCGCGCCGATTCCGGGCCACTCGCCAATGCGGCGCCCGCGCCATCCTCATAGAGCAGCCGCTCCAGCGCCGGCAGCCCTTGCGCCGCCGCGCTCAGCCGGCTGAAGCGCTCCGGCGCCAGGCGCTCCTCATTGGGATCGGCGATCAGCTCGTTGAGCGAGCGGGCCACCGCATTGCGCCGCTCCGGGAAGAGATTGAAGCGGTCGGCGCGCAAGGCGAGAATCACCGGGCCCGAGGTGATGAACTCCACCGCAGCCCAGACGTCCGAGGCATTGCCGAAGCGTTGCTCGAGTTCGGCTATGCCCTCGCTGCTGGGCGCCTTACAGAAGGCCCCCCAGGCGTCGAGTTGCGCCGTGGTCGCGGCTTCGAGCGCGTCATAGCGCGGCAACAGCCATTGCTCGACGATCTCCGGCGCCGAGACCGGCGCTGCCTGCGCGCGAGCGACGAAAGCCTGGGTGAGCAGCGCGGCGACGGCAGTGACGCCAGGCACGCTCTGGCCGATCTGCGCGGCGAGCGCCACCAGGAGGGCCATCAGGGAACGGAACATCTCTCGGTCCTCGATCAGAGGGAGGATACATAGTCGATCAGGGCACGACGCTCGCGGGGGCTCAAGGCATCGAAGCGGGCGCGGGCGATGGAGGCTTCGCCGCCATGCCAGAAGACGGCCGCGGCGACATCGGCGGCGCGCCCGTCATGCAGCAGGCCGACGCCGCGCGCCAATGCCTGCGACACACCGGCGAGCGGGGCGGTCCGCCATTCTCCCGCCGCCGCACCGGGGACGCCGACAGGGTCGGCAAGGCCTTCGCCCATGTCGTGCAGCAATATGTCGGTGAACAGTGCAGCGCTTCCGCCGTCTCCGGTCGCCAGGCTCGGGCGATGGCAGGCGGCGCAGCCGGTGGAAGCAAACAGCTTCGCGCCGCGCCGATCCGGTGTAGCGGCGGGAGTATCGAGCCCGCGCAGATAGGCGACGATGCGCTGCATGATGGCCTCGCCGATCTCCGGCTCGCCCTCCGCCTCGCGACCATGGGGAGCGTTGCGGCAGGCCGCTTGCCGCTCAGTGCAATCGCCCCACGGCTCGAGACGCAGCGGGGTCGCAAGGCCGAGATCGAGCGCGAAGGCTTCCGAGGCCTGGCTCTCCAGCGTCGCGTGGCTCGCCTTCCAGCCGAACCTGCCAATGCTCGAGCCATGCTCCGGCATTGCCAGCCGGCGGGCGTGGCCGCGTATGCCGTCGCCATCGGCATCGTCCGGATCTTCCGAGGCGAGGATGGCAGCATCGGTCACATCCTCCAGCCGGCCACGCCCCCGCAGGTCCGGGGCTGCGCGCAGCGAGATCCGTGTCGCCGGATCGAGCGGGCCGTAGGCCGGCTCCTCGATGCGCGGGATGCGGCGGCCAGCCTTCACATCGACCGCGATCACACCCTCGGCCGGGACGCCGGGCAGCGTCATGGTCTCCAGTCGGTGGCCATAGGTCGGATCGCCCGCGCCGTCGGGCCGGATCAGCGACAGCACGAGGCCGAGGCCTTCGGGATGGCCTTGCGCCTCGAGCACGGTCGCGCCTCGCCCGGCGCCGCCAGGATGGCAGGCGGCGCAGGAGCGGGCATCGAACAGCGGGCCGAGCCCGTCATTGGCGCGGGTCGAACTCGGTGCCGGCACCCAGGCGCGCTCGAACAGCGCCTTGCCGATGGCGCGGTCGAGCCCGGCATCGTCGGCCTGCGCCAACGCGACCAGCCCGAGACCGAACACCGCAACGAGGAGCGCCGCGCGCATCTCACACCACCCGGAACCAGCCCATCATGCCGGTCTCCATGTGCTCCAGTATGTGGCAGTGGAACACCCAGTCGCCCGGCGCCGCCACGAAGGCGATCTCCACGGTCTCGTCGGGTTGCACCAGCACGGTGTCGGCGAAATGCTTCGGCAGGCGGCCCGAAGAGGAGTCGATCACCGCAAAGGCATGGCCGTGCAGGTGCACCGGGTGCGGATAGCGCGT
Source organism: Xanthobacteraceae bacterium (assembly GCA_029266425.1). Taxonomy (GTDB): domain Bacteria; phylum Pseudomonadota; class Alphaproteobacteria; order Rhizobiales; family Xanthobacteraceae; genus Ancylobacter. The sequence goes on along the minus strand of JAQSWY010000011.1, from coordinate 169,769 downwards.
GCCGTTCTTGATCGTGACGCGATAGCTCCTGCCCTCCCCCAGCTTCGCCAGAGGCGGGGGCAGATTGCGCTTCTCGCCGGTCGGCCAAGATTCCTGGCTGATCGCCCAATAGGTGGTCGAGCCGACGCAGAGAGTGTCGATGAGCGCCTTCGCCAGCGGATCGTCGGGCGGCAGGCCCACCTCCTTCACCGCGGCGTCCGTCGCCTGCTGGAGGGTGAAGGTGAGGCGCTCGGCACGCTTCAGGTCCGGCTGCGGCAGCTTCGGCGGCGGCAAGGCGAGCGCACGGAACGGCCGCTTGCTCCTGGAAGAAGGCTCGGCGGTGAGGGTGGCGAAATGATAGATGTTGGCGGCGCGGTAATCGCCGATCTGCACGCTCTTGCCCACCTCGGGCATGCGGATGTGCAGGTCGATGCGCTGCGCCGGGCCGAAGCGCCAGATGCTGTCGGGCAGCTTGTCCAGCGGGATCGGCGGCAGGGCGTGGCCGTCTACGGCGATCAGCGCGGCCTCGGCGCCTTCGACGCCGAGATCCATCACCCGGGTCGAATCGAGATTGAGGATGCGCAGCCGCACGTCGCTGTTAGCCGGCGCCTTGAGGTCGAGCGCGGGAACGCCGTTCACCGTGCGGGTGGCGCCATAGGTGCCGGCCTTGGAAGCGCCGTCGGGCTCGGACATGGCGAGATAGCTGCCATCCTCGGCAAGGCGCCAGTCCTTCAGGCAGAATATGTGCTCGGCATCGAATTTCGGATCGCGCGCATCCTCCACGATCAGCACGCCGGCCAGCCCCCTGCCGACCTGGCCGGTCTCGTCGCAGTGCGGATGGAAGAAGAAGGTGCCGGGATCGTCGAACGGAATCCGGTAGGTGAAGCGCCCGCCCGGTGCGACCACCGGCTGCGTCAAGGTCGGCACGCCGTCATATTCGTTCGGCATGCGGATGCCGTGGAAATGCACGGTCGAGGCTTCGGGCAGGTGATTGTCGAAGGTGAATTCGAGCTCATCGCCGCGCTTCGCCCGGATCAGGCGGAACAACTCGCCATCATAGGCATAGATGCGGGTGGCGGGCTTGTCGGAACCGAGCAGATGCAAGTCCATCTCTCTGGCCGACAGCGCCACAGTGCGCGGAGCAACCGCAGCCGGAAGCACCCGGGCCTCGCTCGTCCGCGAAGGCGCGAGCACCGCGCCCGTGCCGAGCGCTGCCCCGGCCAGGAGGAAGGCACGGCGCGAGGGCATCGCGCCGCGCGTGGAGCATTTTCCGCAAAAGTTGCACGACTCTTGCGACGAGAAAATGCTCCCGCTTGTTGAATCGAGAGCACTTTCTTGTCGATCGGATGATTCCCTCCGATCGGAAAGGGCTCTGATCACAGTGTCCTCACTGCGTGACCTTGGACGGGTCGTCGAGGCTGTCGGAACCCTCGACCTTGATCTTCAGCTTCAGCGCGGCGACCACGCCCTCGAAGGCGCGGGTCTGGGCGACGAGGCTGTCGACGCCCTTCTGCACCAGGGCGTTGCCCTCGGCATTGCCCTCGCCGATCATCTGGTCATAGGCCTCTTTCCCGCTGTCGGCCTCGTCCTTGATCGCCTTCAACGCGGCGAGCGCGGCATCGACCTTGGCAGTGGCTTCATCCGCCGCCTTCGGGGCGAGCGCGGCGGCATAGGCGGCCACGGACGGGCCCTCGACCACCGAGCCGTCGACGCGGGTGTACTTGCCGCGATAGATCGAAGCGATGCCGAGTTCGTCGTAATAGTGCGAGTTGTGGGTGTTGTCGGAGAAGCAGTCGTGCTCTTCCTCCGGATCGTGGAGGATGAGGCCGAGCTTCATGCGCTCGCCGGCGAGTTCGCCATAGGAGAGCGAGCCGAGGCCGGTGAGGATGATGGCGAGGCCGGCCTTGTCCTTCTTGCCCAGCACCGACTTGCGGGCCTTGCCCTTGGCGCCCCAATTGTCGGCCATCTCCTGGAGATCGGTGACGAGGAGGTCGGTGGCGGCCTTGAGATAGGCGGCGCGACGCTCGCAATTGCCGCCGGTGCAGTTCTTGGTGTCGTAGTCGCTGGCGGGGCGCTTGCCGGCGCCGGGCCCGGTGCCGTTCAGGTCCTGGCCCCAGAGCAGGAACTCGATGGCGTGATAGCCGGTGGCGACGTTGGATTCGACGCCGCCCGCCTCCTGCAGGCTCTCCAGCAGTTTCGGCGTGATCTTGGTGGCGTCGATGGTCTTCTTGCCGACGCGGATCTTGGTGTTGGCAATCACATTGGCGGTGTAGAGCGGGTTCTCGTCCGACTTCTCGCCATAGGATTTGGTGTCGACATAGTCGATCAGCCCCTCGTCGAGCGGCCAGGCATTCACCTTGCCCTCCCAGTCATCGACGATGGCGTTGCCGAAGCGGTAGCCCTCGGTCTGCTGATAGGGCACGCGGGCCGCCTTCCAGGCATCCTTGGCCTTGCCGAGATTGTCCTCGGTCGGCGCGGCTAGGAAGGCGTCGACGGCGGCCTGGAGATCCTTGGCGGTCTTCAGGCTGTCGCCATACATCGCCTCGGCGATATTGGCATAGGTGACGAGGATCTCGCGCGGCTTCGGCGCGGTGCCCTGCGCGGACGCTGGGGCAGCAGCGAAGACGCCGAGCGCGGCGGCAAGCAGCGGCGCGGCGAAAAGGGCTTTGGCTCGCATGGAACGTCTCCTCCAGGCGCCGCGGCGGCGCCAGCGAATAGGCCAGTCCTACGCCAGTGAAGGAAGACGCCGCAAGAGTTGCAACTCACATTGGAATTGTTTTACTCTTAATCATTCCCTTGCGTCATCAATGAATTACAAGGCATTACCTACCCTGTTTGGAATCTATACAAACAGCTAGGCGTCCGTGACCATCAGAGGCGCCAGCGCTTCGGTGAGGTCTTCGTCGGTCACGGTGGAAAGCGGCTTCATCAGCTTGGCCGCCTCGGTGCGCCGGCCCGGGCGCATCACCAGCACCACGGTTTCCGCACCGCCGCATGCCGGATCGCCACAGGCGATCTCGGTGATGGAGACGGTGGTCTCCTCGCCCACACCGAGCACCGCTCTCGCTTTCTCCGCCAGTTCGCGCGCGGCATCCGGCGCGGCTTCGCGGTCCCGCCCCCGACGGAAGAACAGCCGTGCCATGATCCTCTCCGTTCACGCGCCCGGTTTTACCGTGAGGCCGTGAAAACGGCGAGACCGGGGCGATGCTCCGAGTGAACATTCTTCGAGGCCGGCCTGTGGCGGGCCTCGAAGAATGCTGAAGCCGAGCGTCACACGATGTCCGTCGACCGCGACACCGCTTCCCATGCCGCCATCTCGGCCTTCAAAGCCTCGATCTTCTCGCTGACCAGCTGGAGCGCATCGGTGCCGAGGAAGAGGTGCGCCGGCGGGTTTTCCGCCGCCACCAGCTTCAGCAGCGCTTCCGCCGCCTTGGCCGGATCGCCGAGTTGGTTACCATGGCGGGCCTGCCGCCCGGCGCGGATTGGATCCATCACCGCGTCATAGTCAGGGATGGCGCGCGGGGTACGTACCATGGAGCGGCCGGCCCAATCGGTGCGGAAGCCGCCGGGTGCCAGCGCCGTGACGTGCACGCCGAAAGGCTTCACTTCCCTGCCGAGCGCTTCCGAAATGCCTTCCAGCGCGAACTTGCTGCCATTGTAGTAGGCGATGCCCGGCATGGTGATGAAGCCGCCCATCGAGGTGACGTTGACGATATGGCCGGAGCGGCGCTGGCGCATGCGCGGCAGCACCGCCTTGATCATGGCGACGGCGCCAAAGACATTGGTGTCGAACTGGCGGCACAATTCGTCGAGCGAGGATTCCTCGACCACGCCTTCGTGGCCGTAGCCGGCATTGTTGACCAGCACGTCGATCGGCCCGACCTCCGCCTCGGCCTTGGCGACAGCGCCGGGAATGGCGTCGAAATCCGTCACGTCGAGCACGACGGCATGAGCGCGGCCTGGTGCAAGCGCCTCGAAATCGGCTGCCGCATCGGGATTTCGCACGGTGCCGATCACCGTGTGCCCGGCACTGACCGCACCTTCGGCAAACGCCTTGCCGAGACCGGAACTGATGCCGGTGATGAGAAATGTCTTCTGGTCGCCCATGTCCTGCTCCTGAAAGCGCGACGCCGTAACCATGGGTTCCGCCACGCGCAATATCGATATCATGATATCATATTTATATCCTGATATAGATATTTGACAGAGGGACGGCGAACACGGGTTAGTGACGGAATCGGTGAGGCTATGGGACACGACCGGCCACCGCTGAGAGAGCAAAACCGGCTGCAGGCGCGCGAGATCGTGCTCGATGCTGCGGAGCGCCTGCTCGACCGAAGCGAGAACAGCGATTTCTCCATGCGCGAGCTGGCGGCGGAGGCCGGCGTCGGCTTCGCCACGCCGTTCAATCATTTCGGCAGCAAGAATGCGATCATGCAGGCGCTGTCGACGCGCCTGATCGAGCGCATGGCCGCGCGCTACAGCGCGGCGTGGCCCGCGGGCGACGCCATCGACCGTGTGCTCGCCATGGGCGCGGTCGCCATCGCGCAGGTGCTCGAACGGCCAGTGATCGCCAAGGCGGTGGTGAGCTCGCTCAGCGTAGTCAGCCCCACGCCCGGCAATGTGCGGCCCAAATCGCAACTGCTGTGGTCGCTGGCGCTCGGCGATCGTGCCGGCATCGCCGCCGATATGAGCCGCCTCGCCCAGTCCGTACTGCCCGAACAGCTCGCCTATTCGTTCCGCGGCTGCCTGTCGTTCTGGATCGCCGGTGAACTCGCGGATAATGCCCTCGCCGCCACGTACGAGACCGCCGCCTGCACCATTTTGCTCGGCTTCGCCGCCAAGGAGCGCCGGCCATATCTGCTGAAACGGATACGCCAAGCATTGTCGGAGGCAACCGACTCTCTCTAAGTATTCATTCGAAGTTTTAGTTTAGAACTATAATAATCATCGAAGATAAATCTTGCCGAATGCCTCGTCGGCGCGTAGCAAGGACAGCGAAGTCGCGGCGCTCGGTTACGGACCAAAGTCGAGCGCCGGTCAGGACCGAAACCGTTCGCGAGGCCTCTTTCCCGGCTGGTCTCGTGGGCTGCGCGGGACGGCGGCACGCGCTCCCTCAAGAGCCGTCGTCCCGCGATCCCTATTTTCAATGGCTTGCAATCGTCGTCCCGGCCGGGCTCGCACCGCGCGGAGCCTGGATTGCTCACCTCTGCGAGACGAAGCCGCCGCTAGACGATGCCATGCTGCCTCAGAAGCGCCTGCTCATCGCCTGACACCCAGCCGAAGACCTTGGCGTCGCCGTCCAGCTTCTGGACCAGGTAGTGAACATCGAAATCTATCGTTGTGTCATCTTATCCTTGCGAGCATAAGTCGCGGTCCAGGAGACATGCGCCACGCAGTGATGCTCGTCTATCGGTGAGAGGCGGATACGACGGATCCGCATCTCTCTGGTCCCGATCGCGCGATAATGCGCGTATCCCTGTGTCATGACCTGCCTCAGCTGATCATCGTTCTTCCCGGTCATCACCCCGGCGGGCGAGGCCGCGATGAAATCCGAGGCGTACAGCGAGCCGACCTCAGCCATATCCAGGTCCCCGCCGAGAGACCGCCTGAAAAAGTTCTCGTATCGCTCGAATAGCTTCCTTACCGCCGTCTCCATCTGTCGCGTCCCCTGATTGAAGCCGGCGTCCCGGATCGATATGCCGGCGCTGGATACAGCGAACGGATTCGTCAGGGACTCACATTCGCCCCATGGCCTCTATCCCCGCCGCCGCGCCCGCTCGCGGGCGGCGCGGCGCGGGCCGAGCAGGCGGGCGATCGCCGCGCCGGTGAGGATGCCCTTGTCGCGGGTCTCGTCCTCGTCGTCGAGCACGAGCCCGGCCAGCGTCACCCGCTCATCATCCACTGCGCGCACCACCAGCGTCGCCGCGCCGAACTGCACGCGATTGCCGATGTTCGGGCGCTCGTCGAAACGTTCGGCAAAGAGATCGGCAATGGTAAGGTCGCGCTCGTGCGGCTCGACCGGCAGGCCGTAGAGATCGGAAATGGCGCCGAGCACGATATCGCCGCCGAACGGGAAGGCCGTCGCAAGCTCTACATCGGGCTTCTCGTCGCCGGCGACGAACAGGCGGTCGAGCCGGCGCACGCGCTCGGGCGGCGCGAGCAGATAGGCATAGTCGCCGTTCTGCGGCATCCCCGCCTGCTCGGCGGAGAGGATGGCGCCGTCGCGCACCACGATCAGCATCCGCGCCCAGTTGGGCAGTGTGCCGTGGCTCAGCACCGGGCTGCCGCTCGCCACCGGATAAGCCACGAGTTCGTAATCGAGCTGTCCCGGCAGGTCGATCTCGAAGCGCCGGGCCTCGCGCAGCGGCTCCGGCAAGGCAACCCCGAAGCGCCGCGCCGCATAGGTCAGGCTCCAGCCCTGCACGATGAGCGAGATCAGCACCACCGTGAAGGCGACGTTGAAATAGACCTCAGCGCTCGGTACGCCGGCAAGCGTCGGGATGGTGGCGAGAAAGATCGACACCGCGCCACGCAGGCCGACCCAGGAGACATAGGCCTTCTCCTCGGGCCTGAAGCCGAACGGGGAAAGGCATAGCCACACCGCGACCGGCCGGCCGACCACGATCAGGAACACCGCGATGCCGATCGCCGGCAACGCATATTCGATGACCTTGGAGGGCGTGACCAGCAGCCCGAGCATGACGAACATCACGAGCTGGCAGAGCCAGGTCGCGGCATCATGGAAGCTGACGATGGAGGCGATGGCGCGCACCGGCCGGTTGCCGAGCACGAGGCCGGCAAGATAGACGGCGAGGAAGCCCGAGCCCTCCGCCACCGCGGCGAGGCCGAAGATGGTGACGGCCGCACCGATGGCGAGCAGCGGATGCAGTCCGCTCGGCAGGTCGAAGCGATTCAGCAGGGCGGCGAGACCGAGCCCGCCGGCAACGCCGATCGCGGCGCCCAGCACCGCCTGCTGCGTGAAGGCGAGCAGCGATTCCCAACCCGGATAATGCTCGCCGGCGGCGATCAGCCCGACCAGCACGATGGAGAGGAAGATGGCGACCGGATCGTTGGTGGCGGATTCGATCTCCAGCACCGCGCCGACGCGCTTCCTGAGCTGGAGCCCGCCGGCCTTCAGCAGGAAGAACACCGCGGCGGCGTCGGTCGAGGCCACCACCGAGCCGACCAGCAGCGCTTCAAGGGGCGGCAGATCGAGCAGGACATAGGCGACGACACCGACCAGGCCGGCGGTGACCATTACGCCCACGGTCGAGAGCATCACCGCGGGCGCCAGCGTGCCGCGGAAGCTGGAGAGACGGGTGCGCAGCCCGCCATCGAACAGGATGATGGCGAGCGCGGCCGAGCCGACCATATAGGTGGCGCGATAGTCGCTGAAATGGAACTGCCCCGGCCCGTCCTCGCCGGCCAGCATGCCGATGATGAGGAAGACGAGCAGCAAGGGCGCGCCGAAACGCGAGGCTATGAGGCTGGAGAAGACGCCAACCACCATCAGGGCGGCGCCGGCGAGCAGGAAGATGTTGGTGAGGGTGATGGTCTCCATGTGCCTGCGGCGCGTCCCTTCCTCTCACCGACCCGTTCACGGCGAGTTGAGGGCAGGTTTCGGGCGACAATGAGGGAGAACGCGCCGAAAACGGCACGGAAGCGAAGTTATTCACGATGAGGGGGCGCTTGGTCTCGCCACTCGCCTCATCCCGGACGGCCATAGGCCGAGCCGGGATCGCTGGAAGGTGATGTGCGGACCTTCACGCGATCCCGGCTCTGCGGCTACGCCTCCGGCCGGGATGACGCTTAAGGGGACGCGAACGATCATGGCCGATAGCCAAGACACACCGCCCCGAGCGTGACGACGGCGCAGGCCGCGATGCGCCGCGGCGTCAGCTTCTCACCGAGGAAAAGCCATCCGATCAGGGCCGCGAAGACGACGCTGGTCTCGCGGATCGCCGCGACCGGGCCGGCCGGGCCAAACTTGAATGCGGCGACCACAAGGGCGTAGGCGAAGAGTGCAACGACGCCCCCGGCCAGGGCATTTCGGGTTTCCGGCGAGCGGACATCGATGGCAAGCCTGCCGCGCCAGACGAGGAAGGTTGCCGGCTGCAGGAAGCCGTAGATCACCAGGACCCAGGCGGCATAGGCGCCGGCGCTTCCAGCCGCGCGGACGCCGATGGCATCGACCGTCGCATAGAGGGCGATGATGGCGCCGGTCACGAGCGCACAGAGGATCGACGTCGTGGGAGCCCTGCCCCTGCCGAACGACAGGCTCGCAATCCCACCGGCAATCAGGCTGACGCCGACGGTTTGCAGCAGTGTCGGATGCTGGCGTGCCATCACGGACGCGCCGAGGAGGACCAGCAACGGAACGCTGCCGCGCACGATCGGGTAGACCTGCCCCAACTCGCCCTCTCGATAGGCCGCCACCAGGAGCACGCTGTAGGCAACCTGGAGAACGGCGGAGGCGATGACATAGGGCCAGACCCCGGGCTCCGGGAGCCCGTAATAGATGGCGAACGGGAGAGCGATCGCCGTGCTCGCGAAACTCATCACCGTCACCGTCCACAGCCGGTCGGCGCCGGTCCGCAGGAAGGCGTTCCACGAGGCGTGAAAGAAGGCCGCGAGTAGCGCGAGCCCGATGACGGCGGCACTCATTGCCGTTCGGCCGGCGCCGCCATCAGACAGAAGGCGGCGGCCTTGGCATTACGGATCGCCTCATCCCCCTGCCCCATCTCGGCCATCAGGGTCGCGCCTTCGACGAGCATCAGCAGTGTCGCCGCGGTGCGTTCGGCCCGGTCCGTGGGCATGATGTCCTCGAGTATCTGCCGCATGCGGCGCCTGAGACCGTCTTTCTGCGCGACGACCGCCAAGAACACCGGATGCGTGGGATCGCCGAATTCGGCGAGCGCATGCGCGAACAGGCAGCCATGGAAATCCGGACTGCCGAACCAGCGTCCGTACCAGTCGAAGATCGTTCCGATCTTCCGCTCGGCCGTCCCGGCCTCTGCCGCGAGCTGGTCGAGCTGGCGCTCGAAGCGCGCGGCGCGATGGTTCAGCACCTCGACGATCAGGCCGTCCTTGCTCGGAAAGTTGCGATACATGGTCATCTTGGCCACATCCGCCTCGGCGATGATCCGGTCGATGCCGGTGGCGTGGAAGCCCCCGCGCTTGAACAGCCCGTAGGCGGTTTCCACGATGTGCCGGCGCTTGTCGGAACGGGCGGGCAGTGACATCGCGACACGCTGTGGTGAGACAGGTCTGTCTCATGTTTATATGCAAGGCGCGTTGCGTGTCAACGTCGCGTCCTGTGTGAGGATGCTCAAGCCGATCGCACGTCCTCGTCGGCTTGGAAGCCGCCTTCCCAAAGCACGGGCACCTCGCGGCCGAGAAAGGCGAGCAGGCCCAGCGCGGCTGCGTAGCCGGTCGCGATGCTTGCCTGCAGCAGGTAGCCGCCGGTCGGCGCTTCCCAGTCCAGCATCTCGCCGGCGGCGAACACGCCGGGCTTGGCACGGAGCATCAGCCGCTCGTCGAGGCTCGCCCTCGCGATGCCTCCGGCGGTGGAGATGGCGCGCTCCAGCGGCGCTACGGCGGCGACGCGTAGCGGCACGGCCTTGGCGAGGGCGGCGAGCGCGTCGGGTGCGACGGGCAGTGCCGGCATCGCCTCGCGCATCAGACCGATGGCGACCGGATCGAGCCCGGCCGCCTTGCGCAGGCGGTTCGAGGTGGATTCGCCCTTGCGGACAGCGGCGAGCTTTTTCGCGATGGTCTCCGCGGGAAGGTCCGGACGGAGATCGATAGTGAGGGTGGCCTCACCGTCGCGATCCAGGACGTCGCGGATCGCGCCGGCGAGCGCATAGACCGCCCCGCCCTCGAGGCCGCGTGCGGTGACGACCGCCTCGCCGTGCACCGTCCGCTCGCCCAGATTCAGCGCGATGCGCTTCAGCGGCGCCCCTGCGAAGCGCTCGCGGAACGTCGCCGACCAGTCCACCAGCACGCCGCTGTTCGCCGGGCGCAGCGTCGCGACCTCGACACCCTCGGCCGCGAGCCGCGGCGCCCACGCGCCATCACCGCCGAGCCGCGGCCAGCTGGCACCGCCGAGCGCAAGGATAACCGCATCCGCGGCGACGCTGCGCTCGCCATCGGAAGTCTCGAAGCGCAGCCGGCCCTCACCGTCCCAGCCGGTCCAGAGGTGGCGAGCTTCCAACCGCACACCAAGGCCATCGAGCCGCCGGATCCAGGCGCGTAGCAAAGGCGAGGCCTTGAAGCTCCTGGGGAAGACGCGCCCGCTCGACCCGATGAAGGTCGGCTCGCCGAGCCCTTCCGCCCATCGTCGCAACCGCGCCGGCGGGAAAGCGTCGAGCATGGGAGCGAGCCATCGGGCCGCCTCGCCGTAGCGCTGGAGGAAGCGTTCGCGCGGCTCGGAGTGAGTCAGGTTCAGGCCGCCGCGCCCGGCCAGCAGGAATTTGCGCGCCGGCGACGCCATGCGCTCGAACAGCGTGACCCGGCAGCCCGCTTCCGCCAACGTCTCCGCCGCCATCAGGCCGGCGGGACCGGCGCCGATGATCGCGACGTGCGGAACATGGGATTGGAGAACATGGGGAAAGTCCGAGTCTGCCCCGAGGCTTGGCGCCAATGCCTGACACTCCGATTCATGGATGGCGAGCGCTCGGTCATTCCCCGAGCCGTGTCAATCGTTTGGACACGGGAGACGACATCAGATGTCGATTCCGCTTGTACACAAATAGGTTCAAGAGGCTCGCAAGATAATTCCGGAAGACGATACAAGCCGTTGATATTTATCAGCCTTGCTCGGATACATCGGTGATGCGCAGGCTCACTTGGCTTCGGCCCTGCCAGCTGTCGAGATCGAGAGTGCCGGCGACATGGACCTGGCGTCCGCGCGCGCCGAGGAGCGCCTTGCCGAGCGGGCCCTGCGCGGCGCGGAAGGCCACGGCCGAGACCGTCGAGCCGTCGCTCGCCCGCAGCCGCACCCGGACCTGATCGGCGCTCCCCGCCTCGGCGTGCGCCACGCGGTGCGCCGGAAAGGCGAAGACCGGCTGCGGATTGCCGGCGCCATAGGGCCCGGCCCGCTCCACCAGCTCGACCAGCTCCGGGGTCGCCGCGCCGGCCGAGAGCGCGCCATCGATGGCGAGTTCGTCCACCGCCCTCGCGTCCTCGACGGCGCCGGACAGCGCCTCTTCCAGATAGGCCCGGAGCGCGCCGAGCCGGCCGCGCTCCACGGTGAGGCCCGCCGCCATGGCGTGGCCGCCGCCCTTGACCAACAAGCCCCGTTCGACAGCGCCACGCACCGCGCGCCCGACATCGACGCCGGGAATCGAGCGCGCCGAACCGGCGCCGACATCCCCGGTGAAGGCCACCGCGAAGGCCGGCCGGCCGAACTTCTCCTTCAGCCGCGCCGCCACCAGCCCGACCACGCCGGGATGCCAGCCCTGCCCGCTTGCCAGCACCACCGCGCCCTGCGACTGCGTGCCGAGGGCGGCATCGGCTTCGGCTTCCGCCTCCATGACGATGGTGCGCTCCACCGCCTGGCGCTCGGCATTCAGCCGGTCGAGCTCGACGGCGATGGCGCCCGCCTCGACCGGATCCTTCGACAGCAGCAGCCGTGTGCCGAGCGTAGCGTCGCCAATGCGCCCGCCGGCATTGATGCGGGGCCCAAGCAGGAAGCCGAGATGCCAGCACTTCAGCGGGCCGTTCAGCCGGGCGGCGTCCATCAGGGCCGTGAGGCCTGGCCGCTCGCGGCGGCGCATAGCGATGAGGCCCTTGGTGACGAAGGCGCGGTTGAGCCCGATCAGCGGCACCACGTCGGCCACCGTGCCGAGCGCGACGAGATCGAGCATGGCGAGCAGGTCGGGTTCGGGACGGGCGGCCTGCCACCAGCCGCGGCGGCGCAATTCGCGCACCAGCCCGACGGCGACCACGAAGACGAGGCCGGCGGCGCACAGATGGCCGAGGCCGGATAGATCGTCGGCACGGTTCGGGTTCACCAGCCCGGCGACATCGGGCAGCGTCTCGCCGGCCTGGTGATGGTCGATGACCACGACATCGAGCCCGAGCTCATGGGCGCGGGCGAACGGCTCGAAGCTCATCGTGCCGCAATCGACGGTCACCAGCAGCTTCGCGCCGCGCGCGGCAAGCTGCTCGATGGCCGGGATATTGGGGCCATAGCCTTCGAAGATCCGGTCCGGGATGTGGAACCAGGGGTCGAGCTCCCCGGCGCGCAGCACCTCGACCAGCAGCGCGGTGGAGGTCGCGCCGTCGACATCATAGTCGCCGAACACCGCGACCTGCTCGCCGGATGCCACCGCATCGGCAAGACGGGCGACGGCGGCCTGCATGCCGGTGAGCGTGTCGGGATCGGGCAGCAGGCGGCGCACGGTGGGATCGAGAAAGGCTTCCACCTCGTCGATCGCGACATCGCGTCCCGCCAGCACTCGGGCGAGCAGTTCGGGGACACCATGGCGCTGCACGATGGCGAGCGCGGCCTGGGAGCTGCGCAAATCCAGCCGGTCGCGCCAGAAGCGGCCGGTGGCGGATTGCTCGACGCCGAGGAACGCCCTCGGCGGCGGCAGCGCGGTGGAGACGGCGAGACTCATGAGGAAGGATCAAGCCCGATATGTGGGGCTACGTCGAGGGGGAGAACACTAAAGGTTGGGGAAGTTGCGCTGTTTCAACATCCTTTGAGGATGCCGAAGCCGGACGACTCAAGCCACAAACGCCGCCCGCACGAAATCCCGCAGCAGCAATATCTGCTTCGGCAGGATGGTCGGGTCGCGCAGCGCACGCCCCATGACCAGCCCGCCCTCCACCACGGTAGAGACGGTATCGGCGAGGGCGTCGAGATCGACGCTGTCGCGCGGCGGATAGCGCTCGACGATGAGGTCGAGCCGCTCGCGGAAGCGCTGGCGCCAGATCAGCATGCCCGCCGAAGTCAGTTCGCGGACATCGCGGCTGAATAGCTGGTCCTGGTAGCAGAGCGTCGCGGCGAGGCATCCGGGATGGGCCTCCGGCAGTTCGGCCATCATCTCCGCGAACAGCCGCAGGAACACCAGGAAGCCGTGCAGAGGGTCCTCGTTCAGCTCGTCCGAGCGGGCGAACAATTCGTCGAGCAGCGCCTTGTCATGCTCGAGATGGCGCTCCAGGAGGGCGCGGGCAAGATCGTTCTTATCCTTGAAATGATAGAAGAAACCGCTCTTGGTGATGCCGACGCCGGAGATCAGCTCCTCGATCGAGGTGGAGGAGAAGCCCTTGGCGAGCACCATCTGCTCCGCAAGCTCCAGCAGGCGCTTGCGGGTGTCCGTACGGCGGCGCGGCGTCATATCCAGCATGGCTTACTTTACCATAGGTACAGTTGAGCGCATCAGCTTGGTGCTGCGTTGCAGTTGCAACTGCAGACGGGTGTAGCCAAGCCGCTGTGAATGCAAAATGAATTCAAACTGCGAGGAACTTGACCATGCGCCCGCTAGAGCCAGGGCGACGAATGGGCGACAACCGCGGCCATATTCGCAGAGCGGTCGGCCGCAATGCCAAGGAGCCATCATGGCCAAGTATCGCAACAAGCTTCCCGTGCTCTCCGACGCCATCTTCCTGATGGATGGCGGGATGGAGACCACCTTCATCTTCCATGACGGCGTCGAGCTGCCGTGCTTCGCATCGTTCGACCTGATGAAGGACGAGGTGGGCCGCGACCGGCTGCGCGCCTATTACACGCGCTATATCGACCTTGCCCGCTCGCGCGGCGTCGGCTTCGTGCTGGACGCGCCGACCTGGCGTGCCAACCCGGACTGGGGCGCGCGGCTCGGGCACAACGCGGCAGCGCTCGACGACATCAACCGGCGCAGCATCGAATTGCTGCTCGCCCTGCGCGACATCTATGAGACGCCCGCCTCGCCTATAGTGGTGAGCGGGGTGATCGGCCCGCGCGGCGACGGCTACCTGGCGGACAACGCGATGTCGGCGCTGCAGGCGGCGGACTACCATTCGGCGCAGGCGCGCGCCTTCGCCAAGGCCGATGCCGACATGGTGAGCGGCTATACGCTCAACTATGTCGAGGAGGCCGTCGGCGTCGCCATCGCCGCCAAGGATGCCGGCCTGCCCTCCGTCATCTCCTTCACCCTGGAGACCGACGGCCGGTTGCCGACCGGGCAGAGTCTGCGGGACGCCATCGAGCAGGTCGATGCCGAGACCGCCAATTCGCCGGTCTATTACATGGTGAACTGCGCCCACCCGACGCATTTCGACCACATCATCGCGGAAGGCGGCGATTGGCTCGACCGCATTCGCGGACTGCGCGCCAATGCCTCCTCGCGCTCGCATGCCGAGCTCGATGCGGCGCCGGAGCTCGATCCGGGCAATCCGGAGGAACTCGGCCGGCAGTATCGCAGCCTGAGGGCGCGGATGCGCAACCTGAACATCCTCGGCGGCTGCTGCGGCACCGACATCCGCCATGTCGAGCAGATCTGCTTCGCCTGCCTGCCGGTGAGCCAGGCGGCGTGAGGACTAAACCCAAGCATATCATCCCAAGCAGTTGGCCAATGGCCAACTGCTTGGGTGCTCGGGCAAAGCCCGAGCCTCGAAGGATGTTCGTCTCCGAGCGCCGCCTTCTACTTCAACATCCTTCGAGGCTCGCTGGCGCTCGCACCTCAGGATGAGGTGGGTTTACAGTAGGCAGCGTCACGCCGCTGTCATCGCTCCGTTACGTGCCGGACATGGGATGCCTTCAGAGGAACGCGGGTCCCACTCGTGACCGAAGGAGACCACCCATGTCGCGCGCTTTTCTGCTCGCCGGCGTCGCGTTCGCGCTTGTTGTCGCGACCGGCGCCCGTGCCGACCAGACCTATCCGGCGACGCTGGCCGGCCATGCCGTGATGCCGGCCGAGAGCTTCATCGCCATGCCGGCGGACGCCCCGGCCGATCTCAAGACCTCCGGCAAGTTCACGACGGCCAAGCGCGTGGAATCGATCGGCACGGTCGAGGGCAGCACGGGCACGCGCCCGACCGGCGTTTTCCTGCCGTTCCAGGGCCAGCCGCGGCAGGGCCATTCCGGCATCAAGACCATGCCCGACGGCACGTTCTGGATCCTCACTGACAACGGCATGGGCAACAAGGCGAACAGCCCGGATTCCGCGCTCTATCTCAACCGCTACAAGATCGACTTCAAGGAAGGCAGCTTCACACCGGTCGAGACCATCTTCCTTCGCGATCCCGACAAGAAGGTGCCGTTCCGCATCGTCCATGAGGGCACCGAGGCGCGCTATCTGACCGGCGCCGATTTCGACACCGAGAGCTTCCAGATCATCGGCGACGAGCTCTGGATCGGCGACGAGTTCGGCCCGTATCTCATCAAGGCCGACCTGAAGGGCAAGGTGCTTGAGATCTTCGAGACCCGGGCCGGCGAGGCGCCGGTGCGCTCGCCCGACCATTATCTCGTCACCTCGGCCGGCGCGCCGAGCGCCACCGCGGAGTTCAATGCCCGCCGCTCCAAGGGCTTCGAGGGCATGGCTGCATCCAAGGATGGCCGCTTCCTCTATGCCCTGCTCGAAGGCCCGCTGTGGGACAAGGAGAAGAAGGACTGGCAGAAGAGCGCGAACGGGCGCGAAGTGCTGCCCATCCTCGAATTCGACGTCAAGGCGGGCAGATGGACCGGGCGCTTCTGGCAATACGAGCTGGAGCAGAACGGCAACGCCATCGGCGACTTCAACATGATCGACGGGACGACTGGGCTGATCATCGAGCGCGACAATGGCGAGGGCACCGCCGACAAGGCGTGCCCGGCGGGCGAGAAGCGGGCCGACTGCTTCCACGACCTCGCCAAGTTCAAGCGCGTCTACAAGATCGAGCTGACCGACGCCAATGCCGGCAAGCCGGCGCGCAAGATCGGGCATATCGACCTGATGAAGATCGCCGATCCGAACAAGAAGGCCCGCAAACCGCTCACCGACGGCGCTCTCGCCTTCCCCTTCTTCACCATCGAGAATGTCGACGTGGTCGATGCCAGCCACATCGTGGTCGGCAACGACAACAACCTGCCCTTCTCCACGAGCCGCGAGCCGAAGCGCGCCGACGACAATGAGATGGTGCTGCTCGAAGTGGGCGAGTTCCTGAAGGCGAAGTGAGAATCAAGGGTCATGATCGTCATGCCCGGGCCCGTCCCGGGCATCCATGACCTTGCCGCGGGAACAACCGTGGATGGCCGGGACAAGCCCGGCCATGACGCCCTGTTGCGGAAATAGGGCCTCAGCCCGCCGGTTCGCTCTTGGCGATGATGGTCGGGGACTGGCGCAGGATCAGCGCGACGCCGGCCAGCATGATGAGCGCGCCGACCAGCTTCACCGGCGCGGGCGTGTCGCCGAGCATCACGATGCCGAAGATCACGCTGAGCAGCGGGTTCAGCATCGAATACGGCACTACCGCATTGATCGAGTGCTTGCGCAGCAGCCAGTACCAGACGCCATAGGCGGCAATCGAGGAGATCACGGCGCTGTAGACGATCGACAGCCAGCCATGCCAGGTCGCGGTGCCGAGAGATTCCCACTGGCCATGCTCGAAGACGGCCGAGGCCAGCAGCAATTGCGGCACGGCGATAAGCGAGGACCAGCCGGTCATGGTCAGCGGCGAGATCTCCGGCATCTGCTTGACGATGAGATTGGTCACCGCCCAGCCGAAGGCGCTCAGCATCAGCAGGACGAAGGGCAGCGGCCCCGGCAAGGTCGGGCCTGCCGCGAGTATGCCTATGCCGAGCACAGCGAGCGCGAGGCCGAGCATCCGGATCAGGCCGAACGGCTCCTTGAACAGCAGGCAGGCGAGCACGGTCGCGATCGGCGCGCCGAGTTGAACCAGGATCGCCGCTGTGCCCGCCTCGGCTTCGCTCAAGGCGACGAAGAGCAAGCCGAAATGCATGCCGCCGAAGGTGATCGATACCAGCACCACCCAGGGGAGCTGGCGCAGCGTGATCCGGGTGAAGGGAATAATAATCGCCGCCACCAGCGCGAAGCGCAGCGCGGTGAGGAAGATCGGGGGAATCTCCGCAACGCCGAGCTTGATGATGACGATGTTGAGCGCCCAGGCCACGACGACGGCGAGGGCGAGCAGCTTGTCCTTCAGAGGCATTGGGAAACCAGGTGCGATAGCGGATGGGCGGCGGCGATCCGCGACCGCATCCAGTTATACTTGGTATACGAACAAGCCCTTAAGGGTGAGCGCTCAGTGCTCATGCCTGCCGTGCGCCGACTGCATGGATCGCAGGCATGCGCGGTTTCCGGGCAGCCGGCGGCGAGAAGCAATGGCGGCGCAACGTCGCCTTGCCTCGTGCTTCGCGCCGGCTAAAGTGCGCGCCATGCTCGATTTGTCCCTCCTCGGCCGCCTGAATTTCCAGCACGCCGCCCCGACCAAGCCGCCGCTGCCGCCCGGCCGGCACGATCTCGGCCTGTTCGAGGACCGCGACTACGTACTCGTCGTTCCGGAAGGAATCGACGCCAGCGCGCCTACGCCGCTGGTGACGCTGTTCCATGGCGGCGGCGGCAGCGCCGGGAAGATCATGCCGATCCTGCGCGGCCATGCCGAGCAGAACCAATTCCTGCTGCTGGTGCCGCAATCGCTGTTCCCGACTTGGGACATCGTCATCGCCGGCAACGGGCCGGATCGCGAGCGGCTCGATATCGGCCTTGCCGAAGTCGCCTCGCGCTTCACGCTGGACCCGACGCATTTCGCCTTCGCCGGCCATTCCGACGGCGGCAGCTATTCGCTCTCGACCGGCCTCTCGAACGGGCGGATCGTCACCCACATCCTGGCCTTCTCGGCCGGCTTCATGACGGTGTTGGCGCAAGAGGGCGCGCCGCGCGTCTTCATCGCCCACGGCCGGCAGGACACCCAGACCCCGATCGACACCGCCGGGCGCGCGCATGCCGCCAAGCTGCGCGCAGCCGGCTATGATCTGCAATATGTCGAGTATGACGGCCCGCACGCCTCGCAGCCGCCGATGGTGGCGCTGGGGGTGGACTTCTTCCTGGCGGACCGGCTTCGCGGGTAGCGAGCAAGCGAGCATCCTTCGAGGCTCGCTTAGCTCGCACCTCAGGATGAGGTGCGTATCCCTCTTGAAGCATCCTCATCCTGAGGTGCCCGGGCAAAGCCCGGAGCCTCGAAGGATGCTCCAGCCAGAGCCGCAATCAGCTCAGCTTCTTCGCGCCCTTGGCGATCTCGGTGATTTCCCCCTCGATCTTGGTCAACAGCGCGACGAAGGCGTCGGGACCTTTATCGAGAGCCTGGCGCAGATCGCTCGCCCAGGTCGAATGACGCAGCGTGAAGGTCGTGAAGGAGGACGAGCCGAACTTCTTCGTCAGGTGATCGCTGACCTTGAACGGCACCGGCTCGGAGGCGAGATAGCGCGTGGTCTCGTGCTCCTTGATGAAGGCGGCATAGGTTTCGGCGAGCTCGCGATACTGGTCGGCCGCAGCCAACTCGTCGAACTTCGCCAGCAGCGGAAGGAGCGGCGAATGATGGGTCTTCTGGTAATCGGCAGCAGTCATGGAGTCGGTCCCTCGTCCATCGGAATCGCGCGCCGGGGGCAACGCGGAAGGTCCGCGCCCGGCCCGGCCGGCCTTCGAGGTAAGCGGATCGGAGAGTGGGTGCAAGGCCGCGATGGGAAGTTTTTCCGCCCCGCGGCAAAATCGCGACCGCCGCCTCGGTATGATAGGATGATGGCGTTAAATCGATGCGCGTGCCGCGCGTCGGCGCGGCCTCCGACGCATCACGGAGGAAACGCCATGACGACTTACATCATGCTCGGCAATTGGACCGATCAAGGCATCCGTAATGCGGGCGACGCCGCCAAGCGGCTCGATGCGGCGAAGAAGCTGCTGACGGACCTGGGCGGCGGAATGAAGAGCTTCCACCTCACCATGGGCGAGTACGACTTCGTGGTGACTTACGAACTGCCCGACGATGCGGTGGCCGCCCGCTTCACGCTTCAGCTCGCCATGCTGGGCAATGTGCGATCGCGCACCATGAAGGCGTTCCCGGAGGCGGCCTTCCGCGAGTTGATCAGCTCGCTGCGGTGAGAGATGGCGGTGAAGACCCTCTCCCCTGAAAGAGAGGGTTGGGTGAGGGGCTTGGGCGCGCAGCCACCCTCACCCCGACCCTCTCCCCACTGGGCAGAGGGAGCAGTAGGCCCGGTGCCGATCAATCCAGTCCGAACTTCGAATGGTCGCGGTGCTCGGCTTCGATCCAGCGCACCGTGCCGGAGGCCGAGCGCATGACCACAGTGTGGGTCTTGATGACGTCCTTGTCGAACTTCACGCCCTTCAGCATGTTGCCGGTCGACACGCCGGTCGCCGAGATCAGGCAATCGCCGCGCACCATGTCGAAGATGTCGTAGACCTTCTTCGGATCGGCGACGCCCATCTTGCTGGCGCGGGTGCGCCTCTCCTCGGTGTCGAGGATGAGGCGGGTGTACATCTGGCCGCCGATGCAGCGCAGCGCCGCCGCCGCCAGCACACCCTCGGGCGCGCCGCCGGTGCCGAGATAGATGTCGATGCCGGTCTCGTCCGGATCGGTGGTGTGGATCACGCCCGCGACGTCGCCGTCGGTGATCAGCTGAACCGAGGCGCCGGCATTGCGCACCGCGGCGATGATGCCGGCATGGCGCGGACGGTCGAGGATCAGCGCGGTGATCTCGTTCGGCTTCACGCCCTTCGCCTTGGCGAGCGAGCGGATGTTCTCCTCCGGCGAGGCGTCGAGATCGATGACGCCCTTGGGGTAGCCGGGGCCGATCGCGATCTTGTCCATATAGACGTCGGGCGCGTTGAGCAGCGTGCCGCCCTCGGCCATCGCCATCACCGCGATGGAGCCGGGCATGTTCTTGGCGCACAGCGTGGTGCCTTCGAGCGGATCGACCGCAATGTCGACCGCCGGGCCTTTGCCGGTGCCGACCTCCTCGCCGATGAACAGCATCGGGGCCTCGTCGCGCTCACCCTCGCCGATGACGATGCGGCCGGCAATCGGCAAGCGGTTCAGCTCGCGGCGCATGGCGTCCACGGCGGCCTGGTCGGCGGCCTTCTCGTCGCCGCGACCGCGCAGTCGGGCCGCCGCCACCGCCGCGCGCTCGGTCACGCGCACCAATTCGAGCGTCAGAATGCGCTCGAGCGCCTGGCCAGCCTTCACCGTGATTTCCGCCATATGCCGTGCCCTCTCAATCCTTCTCGATCCGTATCACCTGCGGCGCGGATATGATCACCCCATCGGCCTCGATGGCAGCGATCGCATGGCGCACCGCGTCTTCCGTCGTCGCGTAGGTGATCAGCACCACCGGCGCCGGGGCCTCCGCGCTTTCCGGACGGTCGCCGCCATGGGGGCGACCGCGCCGGTGCTGCATTATGGACTCGAGAGAAATGTTCTGCTCGGCCATATGGCGGGCAATCGCCGCCGCCGTTCCAGGCCGGTCGACCGCCGCGAGGCGGATATAATACCCACCCTCATGACGCTGCATTGTCGCCCGCTCGGCATTGCGCAAATCTCTTGCGGCCGTGCCGAAGGCCGGCGCGAAGCGTTGCGCGGCAAGGTCGCACAGATCGGCGACCACGGCGGAGGCGGTCGCATCGCCGCCGGCGCCGGGGCCGACGAGGGTGAGCGGCACGGCGTCGCCATCGACTGCCACCGCATTGGTCACGCCCGAAACCTGGGCGATCGGCCAATGTTTGGGCACCATGGTCGGATGCACGCGCTGTTCGACGCCGGCCTCGGTGCGCGCCGCGACGCCGAGCAGCTTGATGCGGTAGCCAAGCTCGTCGGCCGCATCGAGATCGGCGAGGGTGATGGAGCGGATACCCTCGACATGCACGGCAGTCGCATCGGGCGCGATGCCGAAGGCGAGGCTGGCGAGGATGGTGAGCTTGTGCGCGGTGTCGAAGCCGTCGACATCGAAGGTCGGATCGGCCTCGGCGTACCCCAGCCGCTGCGCTTCGGCGAGGCATGCCTCAAAGGAGAGCCCCTCCTCCTGCATCTTCGTCAGGATGTAGTTGCAGGTGCCGTTGAGGATCCCCGAGACGCGGGCGACCGTGTTGCCGAGCAGCGCCTCGCGCAGCGTCTTGACGACGGGGATGCCGCCCGCCACCGCCGCCTCGAAATTCAGCGCGACGCCCTTGTCGGCCGCGAGCCGGGCCAAGGCGACGCCGTGATGGGCGAGCAGCGCCTTGTTGGCGGTGACGACGTGCTTGCCGCTGGCCAGCGCGGCCTCCACCGCCTCCTTGGCGATACCGCCCTCCCCGCCGATCAGCTCGACGAACACGTCGATGTCAGGATCGCGCGCCAGCGCCACCGCGTCATCGGCCCAGCGCACGCCGGAGAGATCGATGCCGCGGTCGCGGGAACGGTCGCGCGCCGTGACCGCCACCACGTCGATCGGTCGGCCGGCAATGTTGGCGATGGTGGTATGGCGGCGGGCGAGCATGCGCACCACGCCCGCGCCAACCGTGCCGAGGCCGGCGATGCCAATCTTGAGCGCGGGCGCCATGCAACGTTCCGAAAACGCAACGAAAACCGGGATACGGGCGCCACCCGGGACGGAATTCCGAGGGTCAGCGCGCCGCGGCGAGAGGGACGACGTTGTGCAATGTTTCCGCGCCCGATTCAAGGAAGCGGCGGACATTGCGCGCCGCCTGGCGGATGCGCTGCTCGTTCTCGACCAGGGCGATACGCACATAATCGTCGCCGTGCTCGCCGAAGCCGACGCCCGGCGCCACCGCGACATCCGCCTTCTCGATCAGGAGCTTGGAGAATTCCAGGCTGCCCAGCGGGCGGAACTTTTCCGGAATCGGCGCCCAAGCGAACATCGACGCGCTGGGCGACGGGATCTCCCAGCCGGCGCGGCCGAAGCTGTCGACGAGGGCATCGCGGCGCTTCTTGTAGACCTCGCGCATCTCGGCGATGCACTCCTGCGGGCCGTTGAGCGCGGCGGTCGCCGCCACCTGGATCGGCGTATAGGCGCCGTAGTCGAGATAGGACTTCACCCGCGCCAGCGCCGCGATCAGGCGCTCATTGCCAACGGCGAAGCCCATGCGCCAGCCGGCCATGGAGAAGGTCTTGGACATCGAGGTGAATTCGACCGTGACATCCATAGCGCCCGGCACCTGCAGCACCGAGGGCGGCGGATTGTTGTCGAAATAGACCTCCGAATAGGCGAGGTCGGACAGCACGATGAGGTCGTGCTTCTTCGCGAAGGCAACGACGTCGCGGTAGAAATCGAGATCGGCGACGCATGCGGTCGGGTTCGACGGGTAGCACAGCACCAGCGCCAGCGGCGAGGGTATCGAATGCGCCACCGCGCGCTCCAGCGCGTGGAAGAACTCCGGCCCCGGCTGGCACGGCACGGAGCGGATCGCCGCGCCGGCCATCAGGAAGCCGAAGGCGTGGATCGGGTAGCTCGGGTTCGGCACCAATATGACGTCGCCCGGGGCGGTGATGGCCTGCGCCATATTGGCGAAGCCCTCCTTGGAGCCGAGGGTGGCAACCACCTGGCGCTCCGGATCGACCTTCACTCCGAAGCGACGCTCATAATAGGCCGCCTGGGCGCGGCGCAGGCCGGGAATGCCCTTGGAGGCCGAATAGCGGTCGGTGCGCGGCTTGCCGATGGTCTCCTTCAGCTTCTCGACCACATGGGCCGGAGCGTCGAGGTCGGGATTGCCCATGCCGAGGTCCACGATGTCGGCCCCGGCGTTGCGAGCGGCCGCTTTGACGCGGTTGACCTGCTCGAAAACGTAAGGCGGCAGCCGGCGGATGCGGTGGAAGTCAGTCATGGGTCCCTTGCTCCAGGCCGTCCCGATCCAATAGCGGGCGGCGATCGGGCGCTTCATATCACCGATTGCGCACGCCCGCATCGCGTGCTTCGCAGGCTAAATTGGCGGAAGAATGATGCGCGTGCGCCGCCAGGCGATTTCGTTTGTTGCGCCGGCGCGATTTACCGCACGTCGTCCGCCCACTGCGACAGGGCGATCTACCGCGCCTGCTCGATCACTGCGCCTGCTCGATTTCCTGGCGCATCTTGTTCTCGCGGCTCTTGGCCAACCCTTCGAGATCGGACTCCATCTTGGCCTTCTCGGTGTCGGTCATCACCTTCCGGTCGCCGGCTGTGGCGGGTGTCGAGAAGCTCGGGAAGGGCAGATCCTGCCGCACCGGGGAGTGCGGCGCGGTCGCTTGCGGCGCCGCAGGCGAGCTGTTGGCGGTTGCCGGCGCGGTGGCGCCAGTACTGGCGGCGCCGGCATTGGAAGCGCCCGAATGTGCGGCAGCGTTCCCTTGGACGGGAAACCCGGTACCCGCGGCGGGCGTTTCGTTCGCCGGCGGGGTCGTGGCTGTCGTCTCAGGATCCGGCGTGGTGATGAACGGCAGCGGCGCGTCGGCGGCGGCGCAGCCCGCGAGCAGAATCGCAAGGGCAACGAGCAGTGCCGGCTTGCCGGCACGTCGACACCGCTGCCGCGCTGTTACACTGTCGCACACGCGATATGCGCTCCTGCCACAAATCGCCCCACGGCGAACGCTCTCGCGGGAGCCGCCGGGCCTGTCTATGATGCCGAGATATGAACGCGAGTGCCCGCGGGAGCAAGCGGTGAGTAAACGTAACGCCTTGGGGACGCCTCCCGACGAATCGGTCGATGCCGACGCTCCGATCACGACCTCGGGAATCGATCTGGATGCCTTCGCCGGCAACCTTGCTCGCCTCGTCGAGGAAGGCGGGCGGGTCATGGCGGCATATCTGCGCCCCCGCGAAGACGGCCGGATCAGGGACGACATCGCCGAGGACATAGCCGAAGTGATGAAGACGCTCGGCCAGGTCGCGGAATATTGGCTGACCGACCCGAAGCGCACGATGGAGGCGCAGTCGCGCCTGTTCGGCGGCTATCTCGCGCTGTGGTCGTCCACCCTGAAGCGGCTCGGCGGCGAGCAGGTGGAGCCGGCGGCGACGCCGAACGCGCGCGACGGGCGCTTCACCGATCCGGCATGGACCAGCAACCCGTTCTTCGATGCGCTGAAGCAGACCTATCTGCTCACCTCGAACTGGGCGGAAGATCTGGTCAAGCAGGCAGAGATCGACGAGCACACCAAGCGCAAGGCGGATTTCTATGTCCGCCAGATCGCGGGCGCGGTGTCGCCTTCGAACTTCGTGCTGACCAATCCGGAGCTGCTGCGCACCACCATCGCCTCCAATGGCGAGAATCTGGTGCGCGGCATGAAGATGCTGGCCGAGGACATCGAAGCCGGCGGCGGCGACCTGAAGATCCGCCAGTCCGACGATTCGAAGTTCAAGGTCGGCGAGAACCTCGCCACCACGCCGGGCAAGGTAATCTTCGAGAACGAGCTGATGCAGCTCATCCAGTATGCGCCGACCACCGAGACGGTGCTGCGCGTTCCGATCGTCATCATCCCGCCCTGGATCAACAAGTTCTACATACTCGACCTCAATCCGGAGAAGTCCTTCATCCGCTGGGCGGTGGCGCAGGGGCTAACCGTGTTCGTGGTGTCCTGGGTCAATCCCGGGCCGGCGCTCGGCGGCAAGAGTTTTCACGACTACATGCACGACGGCGTGCTGAAGGCGATCGAGGTCGCCAAGCACGCGGCGCATACACGCGAGGTGCACGCGGTCGGCTATTGCGTCGGCGGCACCATGCTTGCCATCACTTTGGCCTGGCTGGCGGCGAAGGGTAAGAAGGCCGGGATACGCTCCGCCACCTTCCTCGCCACCCAGGTGGATTTCTCCCAGGCCGGCGACCTCAAGGTGTTCATCGACGAGGAGCAGATAGCCAGCCTCGAGCGCCGGATGCTGGAGACCGGGGTGATGGAAGGCCGCAAGATGGCCAACGCCTTCAACATGCTGCGGGCAAACGATCTGATCTGGCCCTATGTCGTGAACAATTATCTGAAGGGTCAGGCGCCCTTCCCGTTCGACATGCTGTACTGGAACTCGGATTCGACGCGGCTGCCGGCGGCGAACCATTCCTACTATCTGCGCAACTGCTATCTCGACAATCTGCTCGCCGCCGGCAAGCTGGTGCTGGACGGCGCGCGGCTCGACCTGTCCGCGATCACGTTGCCGACCTATTGCCTCGCCACCCGCGAGGACCACATCGCGCCGGCGCCTTCGGTGTTCCTCGGCATGCAGTTGATCGGCGCGCCGACGCGCTTCGTGCTCGCCGGTTCCGGTCATATTGCCGGTGTCATCAACCCGCCGGCACGGGCCAAATACCAGTACTGGACCGGCGGCCCGCCGCGCGGATCGATCGAGAGCTGGATAGACGCGGCCGAGATGCATCCCGGCTCATGGTGGCCGGACTGGTTCGCCTGGATCCAGCAGCACGACGAGCGCGAAGTGCCAGCCCGCGAACCGGGCGGCGGGCGCTTCACCCCGATCGAGGACGCGCCGGGGCGTTACGTGAAGGTACGGGCGTAAGAGGTTGTGCTACTTGAATATTCTTCGAAGCCCGGCTGCGCCGGGCACCTCAGGATGAGGTTCCTCTTAACAGCAGGATGAGGTTCCTCTTAACAGAACGACCTCATCCTGAGGTGCTGCGTAGCAGGCTCGAAGCCGAGCGCCTATCACGGGAACAGTGCGATCTGCTCCAGGCCGAGCGTCTCGGGGTAGCCAAGCACCAGGTTCATGTTCTGCACCGCCTGGCCAGAGGCACCCTTCACCAGATTGTCGGTCGCCGAGATGATGATGACGCGATCGGCCTGGCGGTCCGGCACCACGCCGATGAAGGCCATGTTCGACCCCTTCACGAAGCGCGACTGCGGGACCTGCCCCGCCGGCAGCACATGGACGAAGGGCTCGGCCTTGTAGAAATCCGCCAGCACGCGGTGCACGCCGGCAGCGCCGATACCGGGTGCGGTCTTCACATAGATGGTGGCGTAGATGCCGCGGTTCATCGGTACCAGATGCGGCGTGAAGCTCGGCACGATGCTGCGCCCGGCCGCCTTGGAGAATTCCTGGTCGAGCTCGCCCATGTGCCGGTGAGTGCCGACGCCGTAGGCATGCATGCCGTCGCTGACCTCGGTGAAGAGCAGCGATTCCTTGGCCGAGCGGCCGGCACCGGTGACACCGCTCTTGGCGTCGATGACAATGTTCTCCGGCTCGATGGCGCCGGCCTCGATCAGCGGCACCACGGGCAGGATCGCGGTCGTGGTGTAGCAGCCGGGATTGGCGACCAGCCGGGCCTTCCTGATGTCGGAGCGGTAGAGTTCGACCAGGCCGTAGACTGCCTCCTGCTGCAGTTCCAGCGCCTGGTGCGGATGGCCGTACCATTGCTCATAGGCGCCGGGATCGCGCAGGCGGAAGTCGGCCGAGAGGTCGACGATCTTGATGTGCGGCGCGACCTCGAAGGTGCGCTTGATCACCTGCTGTGTGGTGCCGTGCGGCAGCGCGCAGAAGGCGAGATCGATGCCGGACCAGTCGAGCTCGTCGATGGTGACGAGCTTCGGCAGGTCGAACGGGGCGAATTGCGGGAAGACATCGGCCATGGCCTGGCCGGCCTTGCGGTCGGCGGTGAGCGCCACGATCGCAACGCGCGGATGGCGGAGCACCAGGCGCAGCAGTTCCGAGCCGGTATAGCCCGAAGCCCCGAGTATCGCGATCCGCGCCTTGGCGTCCGACATTGCTCCAACTCCTGCCAGAATGGAAACGGTAGCGTGATGGGCCACCACCGTTGAGGTGCGCACATGGCCGCACGTTGGCGCCATTGCAAGCGCGCGGGTCTACACGGAATGCATGGCAGGCGGAAGACGACTTCTGTGGACGCATGGATGCTTTGACGTTGCGGCATCTTGTCCTAGAAGCTTTGACGGCAAATATTGAATTCAATTGCGGTGCGGGCCGCTCGGCGAACGAATCAGGAGCGACTCGTCATGCTTTACCCTTTTGCCTTCTTCAATCTGGGGCTCGAAATGGCCCGTTTGGCCAGTGAGGCGCAGGCGGTGATCGCACTGCGCCTGGCGCGCATTTCGGTGGGCGACGCCGCCGCGGGCACCGAGATCATGCGCATGATGACGGAAAAGGCGCTGGCCGCCGGTGAGGCCGGCATGCACGTTGCCGTGGCGGCGGCCACCGGCAACCTCGACAATGCAGCACGCGACGTCGTCGTACTCTATCGCCGCCGCGTGCGCGCCAATCGCCGCCGGCTGTCGCGCTGAACCTGTTCACGATTGGTTCCGATTCGAGGTTCCGGTTTGCGTCGTGCGCTGGCATAGTGCATGCGGGTTTCGAATCGACCCAAGCGACCGGAAAGCTCTGATCCTCCATGGCCAAGCCAAACGACCTGTTCGCCGCGATTCCCGAGCCGGAACCGCGCCGCCCGGCGCGTGAGGCGCGGGGCGCTCCGCCCTCGGCCGAGGCGGCCTATACCGCCGCGCATATCGAAGTGCTGGAGGGACTGGAGCCGGTTCGGCGCCGGCCGGGCATGTACATCGGCGGCACCGACGAGAAGGCGCTGCATCACCTCTTTGCCGAGGTGATCGACAATTCGATGGACGAGGCGGTGGCCGGTCATGCCAGCTTCATCGAGGTGGAGCTCAGCGCCGACGGCTTCATCACCGTCACCGACAATGGCCGCGGCATTCCGGTGGAGAACCATCCGAAATTCCCGGGCAAGTCGACGCTCGAGGTCATTCTCACCGTGCTGCATGCCGGCGGCAAGTTCGACAGTAAGGTCTATGAGACCTCCGGCGGCCTGCACGGCGTCGGCGCCTCGGTGGTGAATGCGCTCTCCGACGTGCTGGAGGTCGAGGTCGCGCGCAACCAGGTGCTCTATCGGCAGAGCTACTCGCGCGGCATTCCGCAGGGCAAGGTCAAGGAGATCGGCCGGGTGCAGAACCGGCGTGGCACGCGCGTGCGTTTCCGGCCCGACCCGCAGATCTTCGGCGAGGGCGTGCGCTTCAAGCCGGCCCGCGTGTTCCGCATGTCGCGCTCCAAGGCGTACCTGTTCGGCGGCGTCGAGGTGCGCTGGAACTGCGACGCCGAGTTGGTCGCCGGCACCGACATCCCCGAGAAGGCGACCTTCCGCTTTCCCGGCGGCCTACGCGATTATCTCGCCGGCGACATCGAGGGCCAGACCCGGGTCCATCCGGACATCTTCGCGGGCAAGATCACCAAGCCCGGCGGGCATGGCTCGGTGGAATGGGCGGTGGCGTGGCTCGGCGATGCCGATGGCGGCGTCTCCTCCTATTGCAACACCATCCCCACCATCGAGGGCGGCACGCACGAGACCGGATTCCGCGTCGCGCTGCTACGCGGCCTGCGCGACCACGCCGAGCGAACCGGCAACGCCAAGCGCGCCGCCAGCATCACCACCGACGACGTGATGGCCGGCTGCGCGGCGATGCTCTCGGTCTTCATCCGCGAGCCGGAATTCCAGGGCCAGACCAAGGAGAAGCTCGCCACCTCCGAGGCGACGCGCATCGTCGAGACCGCGATCCGCGACCCGTTCGACCACTGGCTCGCCGGCAATCCGGTGCAGGCCAGCAAGCTGCTCGACTGGGTGGTGGAGCGCGCCGAGGAACGGCTGCGTCGCAAGCAGGAGAAGGAAATCTCCCGCAAGACCGCGGTGCGCAAGCTGCGTTTGCCCGGCAAGCTTGCCGATTGCTCGAACAATTCGGCGGCGGGTTCAGAGCTCTTCATCGTCGAGGGTGATTCGGCCGGCGGCTCGGCCAAGCAGGCGCGCGAACGGCAGACCCAGGCGATCCTGCCGCTCCGCGGCAAGATCCTCAACGTCGCCAGCGCCGGCAAGGACAAGCTGGCGCAGAACCAGCAGCTCTCCGACCTGATGCAGGCGCTCGGCTGCGGTACCGGCACGCATTATCGCGACGAGGACCTGCGCTATGAGCGGGTCATCATCATGACCGACGCCGATGTCGACGGCGCGCACATCGCCTCGCTGCTGGTGACCTTCTTCTTCCGGCAGACGCCGAAGCTGATCGAGAACGGCCACCTCTTCCTCGCGGTGCCGCCGCTCTACCGCATCACCCAAGGCACCAAGACCATGT
This sequence comes from Xanthobacteraceae bacterium, assembly GCA_029266425.1. GTDB lineage: Bacteria > Pseudomonadota > Alphaproteobacteria > Rhizobiales > Xanthobacteraceae > Ancylobacter. The sequence continues at coordinate 140,744 of JAQSWY010000011.1, read as the reverse complement.
ATGCGCGCGACGAGGCGCATCGCGACGATCTGCTCAAGAGCGAGTTCACCGGGCGCGGCAAGATCGAGATCGGCCGCTTCAAGGGCCTCGGCGAGATGATGCCGGCGCAGCTCAAGGAAACGACCATGAACCCGAGGACGCGCACGCTGCTGCGCGTCACGGTGGACGATGCCGAGCGCGCCGCGACTGCCGATGCAATCGAGCGGCTGATGGGCAACAAGCCGGAAAGCCGCTTCGCCTTCATCTCGGAGCGCGCGGCGTTCGCCGGCGAGGAATTGCTGGATATTTGACGGCGCCGAGCCCGCCCGTCGCGATTCTCGACAGCGCATCAGAGGCCGAGATGGCCGGCACGAGGCCGGCCATGACGCTGTTATGCTGTGCCAAGAGGTACACGGGGCGCAATATCGAGGCGGTGTGTCACGCTCCGGAATGATCAGCGTCTATCGAATGCGATCCGCGCGGCCAGTCCCAGGAACACGCAGCCGGTCAGCATCTGGAACGCCCGCGCGGCGCGGCGGCTGGCAGTGAGCCAGCGCCCGATGCTGCCGGCAAAGCCGCCGACGGCGAGATTGATGAGCGTGCCGCCGATATTGAGGATGCCGCCGAGCAGCAGGAATTGCAGGAAGGTCGAGCCGCGGCCCGGATCGACAAATTGCGGCAGGAAGGCCAGCACGAAGACCGCGACCTTGGGATTCAGCAGGCTCACCACCACGGCATCGCGCCAGGCCTTCCTGGCGCTGTTGCGGATAGCGCCCTCCCGCGCTTCGAGCATGGCGGGTCCGCGGAACGCCTGGATCGCCAGGAAGACCAGATAGGCGACGCCGCCCCAGCGTATCGCCTCGAACGCACCGGGGTGCGCGGCGAGCAGCGCCGCGAGCCCGACGCCGGCCGCCAGCGTATGCAGGAACACGCCGGTGGCGATGCCGAGGCTCGCCGCCATGCCGGCCCTCGGCCCGGACTTCATGCCCTGGCCGAGGCAGAACAGCATGTCGTTGCCCGGCGTGAGGTTCAGCGCGAACGCAGCGGGGATGAAGATGAGGAGGGTGTCGAAGGGGATCATGGTTAGCGCAGCTTTGGCAATGCTTCAGTTGGACTGTGGCACGGCTTGAACGGGCTGAGGCCAAGCGCCATTCAAAACCCCTCCGGCTCGCGGTCGATCGCCACGACCTCCATCGTGCCGGTCGGCAGCGTGACTTCCTCGCCCACGCTCTTGCCGAGCAACGCGCGGGCGACCGGCGCGCTCCAGGCGATGCGACCGGCCTTGGGGTCCGCCTCGTCCTCGCCGACGATGCGCCAGGTGCGCTCTTCGCCATCCTCATCCACGAGCCTCACCGCCATGCCGACCGTGACGGTGTCGCCCGCGGCCGGCGGGTCGACCGGTTCGGCGCTGGCGCGGCGCGCGCTCCAGTAGCGCAGGTCCCGCGAGGCGCGGGCGACGCCGTCGCGATCCCCCTGCCCGCTGGCATTGGCGAGTTCTTCGCGGAGGCGTTCGACTTCGGCCTCGATCAGAGCGAGGCCGCGGCGGGTAACGAGGTTGCGATTCGGGCTGACCGGACGCTCGGGGAGCGCTTCAGCGCCGGAATCCTCCTTCACGAAGGCACGGCTCATGTTCAGGGGACCTTGACAGCGGCGAAATGCGTTGACTTTACGGGGTTTGTCCCTATGTTGCGTTGCGTCGTCAGACCGTTCCGATTGATGCGCTCCGCGCTTAGACGATGCAAGCCGTCCCCGGTTACGGCTCGGGGGATGCCGGTGAGTGGTGCGCTGCCGCAGAATAGACCCTCTATGCCTTTTAACGAACTGGGCCTGAGCGACAAGGTGCTCTCGGCCGTCACCGATGCCGGATACACAGAGCCGACGCCGATCCAGGCGCAAGCCATTCCGCACGTGCTGCAGCGCCGCGATGTACTGGGCCTCGCTCAGACCGGAACCGGCAAGACCGCGGCTTTCACCTTGCCGATGCTGACCCTGCTGGAGCAGGGTCGCGCTCGCGCCAGGATGCCGCGCACCCTCATCCTCGAACCGACGCGCGAACTCGCGGCGCAGGTCGAGGACAGCTTTGTCAAATACGGCAAGAACCACAAGCTCAACGTCGCCCTGCTGATCGGCGGCGTCTCCTTCGGCGACCAGGACTCCAAGCTGCTGCGCGGCGTCGACGTGCTGATCGCGACCCCCGGCCGCCTGCTCGATCATGTGGAGCGCGGCCGGCTGCTGCTCTCCGGCATCGAGATCCTCGTCATCGACGAGGCGGACCGCATGCTCGACATGGGCTTCATCCCGGACATCGAACGCGTCTGCAAGCTGGTGCCGTTCACCCGGCAGACGCTGTTCTTCTCGGCCACCATGCCGCCGGAAATCCAGCGCCTGGTCTCGCAGTTCCTCTCCAACCCGGTGCAGGTCGAGGCGTCCCGCCCCTCCTCTACCGCCGAAAACATCACGCAATTGCTGGTGGCCTGCGGGCGCGAGGATCACGAGAAGCGCGACAAGCTGCGCGAGTTGATCCGCTCCTCCGAGAACCTGCAGAACGGCATCATCTTCTGCAACCGCAAGCGCGACGTCGCGGTGGTGCACAAGTCGCTGCAGCGTCACGGTTTCAATGTGGTCGCCCTGCACGGCGACATGGACCAGCGCTCGCGCATGCAGGCGCTCGACCAGTTCCGCACCGGCGAGGCGAACCTGCTGGTGGCCTCGGACGTGGCGGCCCGCGGCCTCGATATCCCCGCCGTGAGCCACGTCTTCAATTACGACACACCGCACCACGCCGAGGATTACATCCACCGCATCGGCCGCACCGGCCGCGCCGGCCGCTCGGGTGCCGCCTTCACCATCGTCACCCACGCCGAAGTGAAGTCGCTCGCGGCCATCGAGAAGCTGATCGGCAATTCGATCGACTGGCTGAACGGCCAGGCGCTGGGCGATGCGCCGCCGCGGGAAGCCCGCTCCTCCGGCCGCGGCGAACGGAGCGGCGAGCGCGGGGAGCGCCGCGGCGCCCGCCCGGTGCGGCGTCGCGAAGAGCGCCCACACGAGGAACGCCCGGAACGCAGCCACGCGCCGCGCGAGGAAGCGCCGGCGGCGGCCGCCGCCAGCAATGTCGAGGAATTGCCCCGCGGCAATCGCCCGCCGCGCCGCGAGCGTGCGAACGTCGCGGCTGCACCGGTACCGCCGCGCGCGCCGGTCAACCCGACCACGGCACGTCGCCCGCAGTCCGAACGCCCGCACAATGACGAGCCGGCGGATACCTCGCACCTGCCGGCCTTCCTGCTCCGTCCGGTGAAGATCAAGGCCGGCTGAGAGCTCCCGAAGCCTCCCTCAACGATCCGTCCCGGGACTGCTGTTGCAGTCCCGGCGCCAATCGGCCGCGCAGCCGCCGCATCAGGTCCGCCTTGAGCGCGCCGGCCTCCGACGCCTTCGCCCAGGCGGAAAACGCGATCTCCACCTTGTCGAGCGTGAACTTCGCCAGATTCGCGGACGGTGCCGGCGATCTGTGGGTGCGCGGATCGCCGTTCAGGAAGGAAAGTCCTTCCGAAATCGTGCCGTCTATATCGGCGTCCGGCTTCACCTCGACGGTGAGGTCCAGCCGCCGCTCGCCATAAGCCGACTGGTTGACAATGGCCGCGCCCCAGACTTGGCCGTTGGGGATCAGCACCTGGACATTGTCGCCGGTCGCCAGCTCGGTGGTGAAGAGCGTCAGCCCCTTCACCGAACCGGCGCGCCCCGCCACCTCCACCGCATCGCCGACCCGGAACGGGCGGAACAGCAGCAGCATGACGCCGGCCGCCAGGTTCGACAGCGTGCCCTGCAGCGCGAGGCCGACGGCCAGCGATGCAGCGCCCAACACGGCGATGATGCTTGTGGTCTGGATACCGAAGCGTTGGAGCACCGCAACCCCGACAAATGCCAGCACCGTGTATCTTGCGAGACTGCCGATGAAGCCGATGATGGTGACGTCGACCCGGCGGGTCGAGGCGAGCGCTCGCGACACCATACGATCGACAAAGGACGCCAGCCACCAACCGGCGACGAGCAGGCCGAGCGCATAGAGCACGTTCAGTCCGTAAAGCACGAACAGATTGCCGAGTTCTTCGAAATTCATGAGACCACCCCTTGCCGTTGCACCAGCAGGGGCAACGGCTGAGGCGGCCATCAGGTTCGCTTTGCGGGCTTCGGTTTGGCGCGCTTCGGCCTGTGGGGATTAGATTTGGCGGGGTTTGATCTTGAGGCCTTGGCCTCCGCGGCGCGGCGGGCGACATCGAGCGCGGCGTGGGCGATCTCCGCCACCGCATCTGGATCGTCGAGCCGGCGGTCCGGAATCGACCAGTAGCCAAGCGAGATCATCCGGCTTTTGCCCTCATACGTGAAGGGTTTGGCGCCCTCGCCTTCGAGGCGCGCGGCGAGCGCGTCGTCTGCCTTGAGGTAGATCTCGCCGAAGCCGACCAGCGCGAACATCACGCCGTCGGCATAGATGCCGAGGCCGCCGAACATGCGACGGCACTTCACCGGGCCGAAGGAGGCGAAGATATCGGCGACCTCGTCGGCGTCCATGGCTTTGCTGTGGTTTGGCTGAAGCTTTGCTGTGGCTTGGCTTGAGCATCCTTCGAGGCCGCTTCGCGGCACCTCAGGATGACGTGGTTATAAAGGATACGAACTCATCCTGAGGTGCCCGGCATAGCCGGACCTCGAAGGATGTTGAAGCCGGGGAACCCCTGCCGCACTCAAACGTGCGCGTCGGCCGTCTCGCCCTTGCTCGGCGTGATCGCGACCGATTCGCCGCAGCCGCAGGCCGAGGTCTGGTTCGGGTTGTTGAAGACGAACTGCGCGGACATCTTGTCCGCCCGGAAGTCCATCTCGGTGCCGAGCAGATAGAGAATCGCCCTGGGGTCGATGAGGATCTTCACGCCCTTGTCCTCGACGATCTCGTCGAAGCGGCCGGCTTCCTCGGCGAATTCCAGAGTGTATTCCATGCCGGCGCAGCCGCCATTCTTCACGCCGACGCGCAAGCCTGCGATGGGCTTGTCGGCGCGCCCCATGATCTCCCGCACGCGAGACGCGGCGGCATCCGTAAGGCGCATGACGGCAGGACGGGTACGGACTTCAACCATTGATCGTCTCCTAATCGACGCCGGTTCAAGGCCGGCGGATCGGTAGCCCTAAAATGGGGGATGCGGGCGCAGGACTCAAGTCCTCGCTTCGGCTTGATAATTCTTCCAAAGCCCCGGTGTGCCAAGTTCGGCGAGGTGGCCGTCCGGGTCGCGGAAATAGATGCTCACCCCGCCGCGAGGCCATACCACCTCGGATTCGATCTCGACGCCCTCGCTGGCGAGATGCGTGCGCCAGGCGTCGAGCGCCTCCGCAGGAATGGCAAGGGCGAAGTGCAGAGGTCCCTGCCCGTCATGCGGCGGAATGGCGCCGCCCGGCAAATGTACCGTGTTCAGCGTGCTGCCGCGGGCGAACAGCAGCAGCACGCTCGCCACACCGGCGTCGTAGGCCACGAGGCGATCATCGGCAAATAGTACCGGCAAGGCAAGGACGCGGTCATAGAAGGCCTGCGCCCGCGCCAGGTCGTCGACATAGAGGCAGGTTTCGAGGACGCCGCTGATGCGCGGCGCGCTCACCAGAGATTGAGCGCGAGCCGCGCTTCCTCCGACATGCGCCCCTGGTCCCAAGGCGGATCGAAGGTGAGATTGACGGTGACTCCGGACACCCCGCCGACGCTCGCCACCGCGCCTTCCACCATGCCGGGAAGCTCGGCCGCGGAGGGACAGTTCGGCGTGGTCAGCGTCATCTCCACCGCGACCTGGCGGTCATCGGCGATATCGACCTTGTAGATCAGGCCGAGTTCATAGATGTCGACCGGGATTTCCGGGTCATAGACCGTCTTCAGCGCGCCGACGATGTCGTCGGTCAGGCGCTCAAGCTCCTCCTCCGGAATCGCTGAGGCGATCTCGGGAACGTTCGGAGCCTCGGTGTCGATCTCGCTCATGCGAAAAGATCCTGCGCCTTGATGAGGGCCTCAGCGAGGCGGTCGACTTCCTCATGCGTGTTGTAGAGCGCGAAGGAGGCCCGGCACGTCGCCGTCACTCCATATCGGGCAAGCAGCGGCATTGCGCAATGGGTGCCGGCGCGCACCGCAACACCGGCACGGTCGATCACCGTCGCAATGTCGTGCGGATGGGCGCCCTTCACGTCGAAGGCGACGATGGCGCCCTTGCCCGGCGCATCGCCATAGATGCGGATGGAATTGATGCGCGAGAGCCGCTCCTTGGCATAGGCGCCCAATGAGGCCTCATGCGCAGCGATGCGCTCGCGCCCCAGGCTTTCCATGAACACCAGCGCCTCGCCGAGGCCGATGGCTTGGACGATGGGCGGGGTGCCGGCCTCGAAGCGGTGCGGCGGCTCGCCATAGGTGACGCCCTCTTCCGTCACGGTGCGGATCATCTCGCCGCCGCCCTCGTAAGGCGGCATCTTCTCGAGCAGATGGCGCTTGCCGTAGAGCACGCCGATTCCGGTCGGCCCGTAGAGCTTGTGACCGGTGACGCCGTAGAAATCGACATCGAGGTCCTTCACGTCGACCGGCATGTGCACCGCGGCCTGCGCGCCGTCGACCACGACGAGCGCGCCGACCTCATGGGCGAGGCGGGCGATCTCCTTGATCGGCGTCACCGTGCCGAGCACGTTCGACATGTGGGTGATGGCGACAATCTTGGTCCGTTCGGTGATGAGGTCCCGGAACGCTTCGAGATCGAAGGCGCCGTCTTCCGTCACCGGTGCCCATTTGATCACCGCGCCCTTGCGCTCGCGCAGGTAATGCCACGGCACGATGTTGGAGTGGTGCTCCATGATGGAAAGCACGATCTCGTCGCCCTCATTGAGCGACTGGCCGAGCGAGGAGGCGACGAGGTTGAGCCCGCCGGTGACCGAGCGGGTGAAGATCACCTCTTCCAGCGAGCCAGCATTAGGCCGCGATGGACGTTGGAATATTCGTTCTCATAGGCGAAGCGCATGCGGTCCAGCACCTGCACCGGCTTCTGCGCCGAGGCGGCGTTGTCGAGATAGGTGAGCGGCTTGCCATAGACCTGCTTGGCGAGGATGGGGAAATCCTCGCGGACGCGGGCGACGTCGTAGGTGCCGTTGGCAACGGCGGGGTGGATCGACATGTCTCGGCCTTTCATAAGGCGTCATCCCGGCCGGAGCGAAGCGCAGAGCCGGGATCGCGGGCCGAAAGTGGCCCCTATTCGGAGAGCGATCCCGGATCGCGGCGATGCCGCGTCCGGGATGACGGCTTCATGGGCACAGCGTCAGCCCCGCGCCTTCAGCCAGTCCTCGGCGCGGGCGACCAGCGCATCGCGCAGGCCGTCATGCTCGACGGTCTCGATGGCTTCGCCGACGAAGGCCTGCACCAGCAGGCTCTGCGCTTGCGTCAACGGAATGCCGCGGGCGCGCAGGTAGAACAGCAGGTCGTCGTCGAGCGCGCCGCAGGTGGCACCATGGCCGCAGGCGACGTCGTCGGCGAAGATCTCGAGCTCCGGCTTGTTGTCCATCTCGGCATCGTCGCCGAGCAGCAGCGCGCGGCTCATCATGCGCCCGTCGGTCTTCTGGGCGGCCTGGCGGACCACGATCTTGCCCTGGAACACGCCGCGGCTCTGATCGTCGAGCACGTGCTTGAACAGTTCGCGACTCTCGCAGCCGGGCACGGTGTGATCGACGAACAACGTCGAATCGGCGTGCTGGCGGCCCTTGAGCAGCCCGGCGCCGTTCACCGAGACCTTCGAGTCCTCGCCCGCGAGCGTCGCATAGAGCGAGGTGCGGGAGACGCCGGCACCGGTCGCGAAGGTGAAGCTGCGCAGCTCGACATTGCGGCCGACCTCGAACAGCAAAGTCGCCAGATGGACCGCGCTGGTGCCCTCCGCCTGGAGGCGGACGATATCGAGCCGGGCTTCGTCGCCGACCACGAACTCGGTCGCGCTGTTGGCCTGATAGGCGATCGCCTCCGGTCCCTCGAAGCTCTCGACATAAGTGAGCTTCGCGCCCTCGCCGACCACCACCAGCGAGCGCGCATAGCTCGCCGCCGGGGCGTTGCCGGCGAACACATGGGCGACGTGCACCGGGCGCTTGATCGCGGCACCCGCGGCGACATGGACGAGCACACCGTCGTTGGCGAGCGCTGTGTTGAGCGCCAGCGCCGCGTCGTAGCGCGCCGGCACGATGCCGCCGAGGCGGCTCAGCAGCTCGTTGCCATCGAGAATAGCGCGGGCGAGCGGCAGGATGGTGAGGCCGGGCTCCAGATCGGCGAGGTCGGACAGTTCCGGCACCACGAAGCCGTTCGCCACCACGATGCGGCGGGTGTCGACGTCGGTGAGGGCCGTGGCGTCGGCCTGTGCCGGGGATGCCAGCGGCACCGCCTCGCGCAGGATGGTGCGCAGGTCGGTGTACTTCCACTCCTCGATGCGGCGGTGCGGCAGGCCCTGTTCGGCGAAGCTGCGGGCTGCCGAGCGACGCAGATCGGCGAGCCGGCCCTTTGTTGCCGGCAGCGTGTCGAGCGCGGCGATCAGCGCCTGCTCGGCGGGGGTGCGCATGGCGCGGACTTCAGCGTTCATCGCCTCGCCCTCACGCCGCGTCCTGCTGGTACTCGGCATAGCCATTGGCTTCGAGTTCCAGCGCCAGTTCCTTGCCGCCGGAGCGGACGATGCGGCCATTGTTCATCACGTGCACGAAGTCCGGCACGATGTGGTTCAACAGCCGCTGATAGTGGGTGATCACGATCATGCCGCGGTCGGGCGAGCGCAGCGCGTTGACGCCTTCCGAGACGATCTTCAGCGCATCGATGTCGAGGCCGGAATCGGTCTCGTCGAGGATGCAGAGCTTCGGCTCCAGAACCGCCATCTGCAGGATTTCCATGCGCTTCTTCTCGCCGCCGGAGAAGCCGACATTGACGCCGCGGCGGAGCATGTCCTGGTTGATGCCGAGGATCGCGGCCTTGTCGCGGATGAGCCGCAGGAAGTCCGGGGTGGAGACCTCCTCCTCGCCGCGGCTCTTGCGCTGCGCGTTGAGCGCGGTGCGCAGGAAGGTCATGGTGGCGACGCCGGGCACCTCGATCGGGTACTGGAAGGCGAGGAACACGCCGTTGGCGGCGCGCTGGTCGATCTCCATCTCCAGCAGATCCCCGCCATCGAGCGTCACCGAACCCTCGGTGACCTCATAATCCTGCTTGCCGGCGAGGATGTAGGACAGGGTCGACTTGCCCGAACCGTTCGGGCCCATGATGGCGTGCACTTCGCCGGGGTTCACCTTGAGGGAGAGCCCCTTGAGGATTTCGCGGCCGTCGTCGCCGTCGATCTTGGCGTGGAGGTTGTCGATTTCGAGCATGGCCATTGCGTTCATTCCGTTTTCTCGCGGCCCGACCCGTGGATCGCCGGATCAAGTCCGGCCATGACAGATCAAAGGTTCCGCATAAATCCTGTCGGCGTCATGCCCGGGCTTGTCCCCGGGCATCCACGTCTCTGGCTGGCGATCAGCCCACCGAGCCTTCGAGGCTCACCGAGATCAGCTTCTGCGCTTCCACCGCGAACTCCATGGGGAGTTGCTGGAGCACGTCCTTGACGAAGCCGTTGACGATGAGGGCCGTCGCCTCTTCCGCCGACAGCCCGCGCTGCTGGCAGTAGAACATCTGGTCCTCGGAGATCTTCGATGTCGTGGCTTCGTGCTCGAAGTGCGCGCTCGAATTCTTGCTCTCGATATAGGGCACGGTGTGCGCGCCGCATTTGTCGCCGATCAGCAGCGAATCGCAATTGGTGAAGTTGCGGGCGCCGGTGGCCTTGCGGTGGGCGGAGACGAGGCCGCGATAGGTGTTGTCCGAGTGGCCCGCCGCGATGCCCTTGGAGATAATGCGGCTCGACGTGTTCTTGCCGAGATGGATCATCTTGGTGCCCGAATCGACCTGCTGGCGGCCGTTCGAGATGGCGATGGAATAGAACTCGCCCTGGCTCTCGTCGCCGCGCAGGATGCAGCTCGGATATTTCCAGGTGATGGCCGAGCCGGTCTCGACCTGGGTCCAGGAGATCTTGGAGCGGGCACCGCGGCAATCGCCACGCTTGGTGACGAAGTTGAAGATGCCGCCCTTGCCGTCCTTGTCGCCGGGATACCAGTTCTGGACGGTGGAATACTTGATCTCGGCATCGGCCAGCGCGACCAGCTCGACCACGGCGGCGTGGAGCTGGTTCTCGTCGCGCTGCGGGGCGGTGCAGCCTTCGAGATAGCTCACATAGGCGCCCTCATCCGCGATGATCAGCGTGCGCTCGAATTGGCCGGTGTTGCGCTCATTGATGCGGAAATAGGTCGAGAGCTCCATCGGGCAACGCACGCCCTTCGGCACATAGACGAAGGAGCCGTCCGAGAAGACCGCGGAATTGAGGGTGGCGAAGAAGTTATCGGTCACCGGCACCACGGAGCCGAGATACTGGCGCACCAGCTCCGGATATTCGCGGATCGCCTCGGAGATCGGCATGAAGATGACGCCGGCCTTGGCGAGCTCTTCCTTGAAGGTGGTCGCCACCGAGACCGAATCGAACACCGCGTCGACCGCGACCCTGGAGCCGCCCGACTGGATGCCGAGCAGCGCGTCGCGCTCGCGCAGCGGGATGCCGAGCTTCTCATAGGTCTTGAGGATCTCGGGGTCGATGTCGTCGATCGACTTCGCCTCGTTCCGCTTCGGCGCGGAATAATAATAGAGTTCCTGATAGTCGATCGGCGGATAGCTCACCCGCGCCCATTCCGGCTCGCGCATCGTTTGCCAGCGGCGGAAGGCTTCAAGCCGCCATTCCAGCATCCATTCCGGCTCGTCCTTCTTGGCCGAAATGAAGCGAACGGTGTCCTCGTCGAGACCCTTGGGCGCCTTCTCCGATTCGATATCGGTGAAGAACCCGTACTTGTACTGATCGACGTCGATGGAGCGGACCTGCTCCACTGTCTCCTGTACGGCCGGCATCTGCTTTCTCCTCTCCCGCGCGGGGTCAAGGCCCGCGGGTCAAGTCCATACTCACTTCCGGTCCCGCCGCCCAAAGCGCGGCAAGGACCGCCTCAAGAATTCACGCCGCGCGGCGGCGCAGCAGGTTCGGCAACACCCGGCGGAAAGTGCCGAGCGCCCGTTCCACATCCTCTTCCGCGCTCGACCAGCCGAGCGACATGCGCACCGCCGAGCGGGCGATGCGCTCCGGCACGCCCATGGCGCCGAGCACATGAGATGGCGCCACCTTGCCCGAGGAGCAAGCAGCCCCCGCGCTGAGCGCAACACCGGCCAGATCGAGCGCGATCACCAGCGTCTCGGACGGCACGCCCGGCAGAGCGATGCACGAAGTGTTGGGCAAGCGCTCCACATCGCCAACGAGAAGCACCAGCTCGGGGAATTCACACCTTAGAGCGCTTTCAAGCCGGTCGCGCAAGCCGGCGATGCGGGGCATCTCGGTATCGAGGTCACGCCTGGCGCTCACGGCCGCAGCACCGAACGCCGCAGCGGAGGGAACGTTTTCGCTGCCGGCCCGGCGTCCGCGCTCCTGCCCGCCGCCGGCCAGCAGCGGGGCCGGGCGCAGATCTGGGTCCGCCATCACGAGCGCACCGGAGCCCGGGGCGCCGCCGAGCTTGTGGGCGGAGATCGACAGCATGTCGACGCCGAGCGCAACGATATCGACCGGGATGCGGCCGGCGGCCTGCACCGCGTCGGAATGGATGATGGCGCCGTGGGCCCTAGCGCGCCTGGCCGCCTCGGCCACGGGCTGGATCACCCCGGTCTCGTTGTTGGCGACCATGATGGAGACCAGCGGGCGGCGGCCGGCGTCCTGATGGCCGGCGAGCATGGCGCCGAGCGCGTCGAGTTTCACCCGGCCGCGGGCATCGACCGGAATCAGTTCGACCCGGTCGGGCGCGAAGCGGTGGCCGCGCAGCACGGCGGAATGCTCCACCGGCGTGGTCAGCAGCACATCGCAGGCGAGCTGTTCCCCGCCGCGGGAGATATCGGGCGTCAGGGCCAGCGTGTCGGCCTCGGTGCCGGACGAGGTGAAGACCACGCCGCCGGGCTCCGCGCCGACCAGCGCCGCGACCTGCTTGCGGGCTTCTTCCAGGCGCGCGCGGGTGGCCCTGCCCTCGCCATGGGTGGACGAGGCATTGCCGGTGCTCTGCAACGCCACGAGCAGCGCCTCCGCCGCCTCGGGGCGGATCGGCGCGGTCGCGTTGTGGTCGAAATAGCTGCGTTCGGTCGTCATCGCTTCGAAATCATGGAGAGTGCCAGTTGCTTTACCGTTAGAAGGCAAGAAACGCACCTTATATAGGTACGTCCCCCTGACCTTGCTTGCGCATGCCTCTTGCATGCTTGCAAATCAAGGCCATCTCCTGCATAGGTTTGGCTTCTGCCACCTCTGTCGGAGGCAATTTGCGCCGGTGCATAGCGCAAGTTTTGCAACCTGACGTAGAAGTTTAGAATTATTCTAACAAAGTTAGGAGCAACCGCTCCTGGCGTCAAGGCATCAGGGTCGCAAAGCCCGGTCGGGTGAAAACACCGACACGGGACAACCCACCTGCTCCAAGGTCACGAATTTCCATGCCCGAGGTCATCTTCACCGGCGAGAAGGGGCGGCTTGAAGGCCGCTACCAGCCGGCCAAGACGCGTAACGCTCCCATCGCCATCATCCTGCACCCGCACCCGCAGTTCGGCGGCACGATGAACAACCCGGTGGTCTACAATCTGTACTACCAGTTCGTGAACCGCGGCTTCTCGACCCTGCGCTTCAATTTTCGCGGTGTCGGCCGCAGCCAGGGTGCGTTCGACCACGGCCAGGGCGAACTGGCGGACGCCGCGGCAGCGCTGGACTGGGCGCAGTCCATCAATCCGGATGCGCGCGCCTGCTGGATCGCCGGGTTTTCCTTCGGCGCCTGGATCGGCATGCAGCTCTTGATGCGCCGCCCTGAGGTCGAGGGCTTCATCTCGATCGCGGCGCCGGCCAACCTCTACGACTTCTCGTTCCTGGCGCCCTGCCCGTCGTCCGGCCTGTTCGTCCATGGCGACAAGGACGCGGTGGTGCCGTTCTCCGCCGTCACCGGCCTCGTCGAGAAGCTGAAGACGCAGAAGGGCATCATCATCGACCAGCAGACGGTGCCCGGCGCCAACCATTTCTTCGACGCGCGGACCGACGAACTGATGGAAGTGATCGGCGCCTATCTCGACAAGCGCCTGCCCGGGACGCGCAAGAAGGAAAGCGCGGCCTGAGTTCGGGCCGCGCTCGTTTCAGCCATTCCGCTCTGCTTCAGCATCCTTCGAGGCCCACCGCCGGGCACCCCCGCGATTGGCCATCGGCCAACCGCTAGGATGAGGTTCATCTGAAAATGAACTACCTCATCCTGAGGTGCCGGCCGCAAGGCCGGCCTCGAAGGATGTTCATTTGATCACAATCAGTTCAGTACCAGGCGCGCCGGCTGGCTGAACGTCACAACGTCGCCGCGCCGGTAGAGCTCGATCTGGCGGACGTCCGCGCCGTCCTCGGCCGGCACCGAGAAGCTGACATGCTGCTCGGGCTGCAGGGTGGCAGTGACCCGCATCGGGGCGCCGCCGCCGACGCTGAGCGTGGCGACCACCTGATAGCCGTCGCGCTCCGGGGTGTAGAAGGCAACGCCGCGCACATAGCCAAGATCGATGGTCTGGGCATGGCCGGGCGAAATGTTCTGCGACTTGTCCACCGCGCTGGCCGGGGCCAGCGCCGCTGCGCCAAGGATGAGGCCGATCACGCCGGCCGGGATGAGGGCGCCAAGAAATACGCGCATCTGAGTTTGCTCCATCTCTTTCTGTCCAGGTTCTTTGACGTTCAGGTCGCCTGGCGAGCCGGTGATCCGGGAGCCGTCACACTACGCAAAATATTGTGCGGCGCATCATACGATTTTGCATCGCATCAATGCGTTTTAGGAAACTGTGGCGAAAGGTATCGAAATTAAGTTTTCCTGAATATCGAATTCAGGTGGATGGGAGAAGGCGTTGTCCGGCTTCAACATCCTTCGAGGCCCGGCTCTGCCGGGCACCTCAGGATGAGGTGGTACTGTAAGAACAACCTCATCCTGAGGCGCGAGCGCAGCGAGCCTCGAAGGATGCTCCGGCAGAGCTCCTACCCCTCACCCATGCACACCGCCCGTCATCGGCTCCGGCACGCCGGTCGTGGTGGGAAAGCTCAGCGGCAGGCCCTTCAACGAGCGCACGGCGAGAAAAGCAAAGGCCTGCGCCTCGAGGAAATCCCCCGACAAGCCGACCGCATCGGCACTCACCACCTCGACGCCAAGGCGTTCGGTGAGCATGCGCAGCAGCGTCGGATTGTGGGCGCCGCCGCCGGCGGCGATCACGCTTTGCGGGCGTCGCGGCAGCAGCGGCAGGATCGCGGCAACCGAGGCGGCGGTGAGCGCGGTGAGCGTCGCAGAGCCGTCCTCGACGCTCATGTCGTCGAGGCTAGCCTGCTCGGCCACCCAGTTGCGGAAAGCGTTGCGATCGAGCGATTTCGGCGGCGACAGCCGGAAGAAGCCGTGGCGCAGCAGGCGTCCGACTGCCGCCTCGTCGATCGTGCCGGCCGCAGCCGTGGCGCCGTCGCGATCGAACGCGGTACCGGTGCGCTCCTTCATGAAATCGTCGATCAGCGCATTGGCCGGGCCGGTGTCGCAGGCGATCGGATCGGCTTCGCCATCGATGAAGGTGATATTGGCGACGCCGCCGAGATTGATCACCAGCAAGGGCTGCGGCCGGTCGAGGTTGCGCGCCAGTGCCCTGTGATAGGCGGGGACGAACGGCGCCCCCTGCCCGCCCGCCGCGACATCGGCGGCGCGGAAATCATGCACGAGGCGCACGCCTGGCCCGGCGAGTGGGCGCAGCGCCTCGATCAGCCGCGCGCCGTCGCCGAGTTGCACGGTGAGCCGCTCTTCAGGCCGGTGCAGCACGGTCTGGCCGTGGAAGCCGATCACGTCGACGCCGCCCTCGACGGGCGTCTCGGCGAGGAAGCGCGCCACCGCCTCGGCATGGCGGGTGGTCAGCAGCAACTCGGCGGCGCGCAGCGCGCCGGGGCGCTCCGTCCGGTCATCAAGCGAGACCGCCTCCTCCAGCGCGCGGAAGAAGAGTTGGCGGTCGGCCTCGGCATAGGGGTAGGTGCGGCCGGGGCCGAAGCGCGAGACCGTCTCGCCGTCGGTCTCGATCAGGGCCACGTCGATGCCGTCGAGCGAGGTACCGCTCATCAGCCCGATCGCTTTCATTGCCGCCTCCCCGGGATGCACTCGCGCCGCGAAGCTGATACTAGACCGGCCCGACATTAAATAGCGTCACCGCCGGCAGGCTGATATGAGCAAGTTCAAGTCCGATTTCCTCCGCACCCTCGACGAGCGCGGCTTCATTCATCAGATCTCCGATGAAAAGGGCCTCGACGACCTGTTCGCGAAGGAGACCGTGACCGCCTATATCGGCTTCGATCCGACCGCGCCGAGCCTGCATGCCGGCTCGCTGATCCAGATCATGATGCTGCACTGGCTGCAGGCGACCGGCCATCGGCCGATCTCGCTGATGGGCGGTGGCACCGGCATGGTGGGCGACCCGTCCTTCAAGGACGAGGCGCGCCAGCTTATGACGCTGGACACCATCGAGGCCAATATCGCCTCGATCAAGCGGGTCTTCTCGAGCTATCTCACTTATGGTGAGGGCCCGAAGGACGCGTTGATGATCAACAACGCGGAGTGGCTTCGCGCGCTCAACTACCTCGAATTCCTGCGCGATGTCGGCCGGCACTTCTCGGTCAACCGCATGCTGTCGTTCGACAGCGTGAAGACGCGTATCGACCGCGAGCAGTCGCTGTCTTTTCTCGAATTCAACTACATGATCCTGCAGGCCTACGATTACGTCGAGCTGGCGAAGCGCTATGATTGCCGGGTGCAGATGGGCGGCTCCGACCAGTGGGGCAACATCGTCAACGGCATCGATCTCGGCCATCGCATGGGCACGCCGCAGCTCTATGCCCTGACCTCGCCGCTGCTCACCACCGCCTCCGGCGCCAAGATGGGCAAGTCGGCGACCGGCGCGATCTGGCTGAACGCCGACATGCTGGGCCCGTACGAGTTCTGGCAGTACTGGCGCAACACCGAGGACGCGGACGTCTCGCGCTTCCTCAAGCTATACACCACGCTGCCCATGGACGAGATCGCCCGGCTCTCACAGCTTGGCGGCTCCGAGATCAATGAGGTGAAGAAGATTCTCGCCACCGAGGTCACCGCGATCCTGCACGGGCGTGACGCCGCCGAGGCTGCGGCCGAGACCGCGCGCAAGACCTTCGAGGAAGGCGCGATCGCCGAGGATCTGCCCACGGTCGAGGTGCCGGCGGGCGAACTCCAGGCCGGCATCGGCGTGCTGGCCGCTTTCGCCGAGAAGGCCGCGCTGGTCACTTCCAACGGCGAGGCGCGGCGCCAGGTGAAGAGCGGCGGGCTCAAGGTCAATGACGCGACCGTCACCGACGAGCGCGCGGTGCTGACGAGGGCGGACCTGACGCCGGAAGGCGTGATCAAGCTGTCCTTCGGCAAGAAGAAGCACGTGCTGCTGCGGCCGGTGTAGGCCCCCTCACCGGCCGTTCTCGCGGCCGAACCATTTGTCGTAGATCGCCTGGTAAGTGCCGTCCTCGATGGTCTTGAGGAGGCCGGCATTGACCACCGGGCGCAGATCACTGCCCGCCGGAAAGACGATGCCGTAATCCTCGGTGCGGAACGGCGAGCCGGCGACCTTGACGGTGCCGGCGCCGGCATGGCGGGCGTAGAACAGGATCATCGGCGTGTCATAGACGGTGGCGATCGCCTGACCCTTCAGCATGTACTCGACCGCCTGGTCGAAATTGTCGAACTCCAGCGGATCGGCCTTCAGCTCCCTCAGATAGCGCGACGACGTGCTGCCCGACACGGTGGCGACGCGCTTGCCGATGAGATCCGCCGGCCCCTGAATGCCGCTGCGGAGCGAGGAGACGGTGAGCGTGGTGGCGATCAGCGCAGTGAGATAGGCGATCAGCAGCACGCCCGCCGCCTTCCACACGAAGGCCAGCAGCCGGCCCGGCCGGCTCTTCGGCGCGGCGGACGCCTGGCCGATCATCGCCTCGGCTGACCAATAGAGCGTCTCGGCCATGCCGCGCCCATAGGAGCTCGGCACCTGCCAGTCACCCTCCTTGCGGCCGCGCTGCATGAACCAGAAAAGGTGCGCCGGGATCAGCAGCAATGCGAAGAACACCGCCAGCGCGGCGAGCACGTCGGAGGTGATGAAGCTCGCGAACACCGCAAGGCCGGGCCGCCCACCGGACGGCACCAGGATCGACAGGCCGGAGCGGAACATGGGCTGGGAGAAGTCCATCACCAGCGCGCGATCCGAGGTGACGGAGATGGCCGCAATGCCGGCCGGATTGGTGCCGCTTCGCACTGCGTCGAGCAGCGCCGGCAGGGTCGGATAGACCTGGAAGCGGCTCCTGAGCCCGGCCTCCTTGGCGATCGCCTCCCAGAGCTCGACGCTGAAGCCTTCGAGCTCGCTGGAGGTGCCGGAAGAATTTGCCTTGTCCATGACGAAAGGCGGGATGAGGCGCGTCGCCACCACCAGTTCGGCGCCGGGCACATAAGGCGGCGCGACCTTCTGGGGCGCGATGCCCTGAATACGGATGTCCTGCGCCACGGCCGCACTGACGATGAGCCCGGCGAAAAGCGCGGCTGCGACGAGACAGATCCGCCCGAAATGGATTGCACGCATGAAGACGCCCCCGACCCCGCCGTACGGTAATCGCGCGCGGGCGTGAGCGCCACCTGTTCGGGCGGAGATAATTACCGGGAATATTGCTCGCGCTGCGAGGGCACCAACTTCGGCGGGGTCGGGTCGGGAGCCTGGCGGAACTCGAAGATCTTCCGCAGGAAGCCCGGCGCGACCATCGAGATCGGGTTCACCCGCAGGGTGGGCCCGCCCATCGGCCCGACGATCTCGTAGGTGACGCCGACCAGCCCTTCGTTCGGGCCCCCGCCCAGGAAGAAGCCGAGGACCGGCAGCTTGCTGAAGATGTTGTTCAGCCCATAGGCCGGCACGTAGGTACCGCGCACCGAGACGCGGTCGCCGGCGAAATCCATCACCCCGTCGAAGGTCGAGCCGATCGCCGGCCCCCAGATGGCGCCGTCGCGTATGGCGAGGCGGCCCTGCGAGCGCTGGAAATCCACCTGGAGCTTGGAGAAGGCGATGGCCGCGCCCGGCGCCGGGCGCCCATCGCGATTCTGCGCGGGGGCGGCGGCGATCAGGCGGTCGAGCCCGCTTTCTCCACGGATCACGAAGTCACGCATATTGACGACGCCGTCCTGCGGCGCGCCGTCGCCGCGAGGCGCATCGACATTGATCCAGAGATCGCCGCCCTGGATCTTGGGATAGAGATCGATGAAGCGCAGCAGCGCGCCGGCATCGGTGGTGGCGATCTGCAGCATCGGCCGGCCATTGTCGCGGGCCTTCAGTTCGCCGTTCACGCCGCCATCGCGCCCGACCAGGGCGCCGAGCGAGAAGGCGCGCAGGTCGCCGTTGCGGCGCGACAGCTTCAGCACCGCCTGACGCATCACCTCGCCATTGTTGCCGGCAACGACACCAAGATTGACATCGAGATCGATATCCGCCGGTTTCTCGTCCTTGCGCCCGGCGATCGGGGCTTCCAGCAGGTTCTTCAGGAAGGCCCGCGCTTCGATCACCTCGCCGCGCACCGTGACCTTCATGGCCCCGTCGACGTTCTCCGCCTTCACGCTGGCCTTGTCGCCGTCGGAAAGCTGGAAGGTCGGCAGGTCGGCGGAGATCAGCGACGCCTTTGAGTCGAGCGCGATGTTGCCCTTCACATTGACGCCGGAGCCGGTGACCACAAGGTCGTCCAATCTCGTCCCGCTCGGGGTCCAGGTCGCCTTGGCGGTGAGCTTTGCCGGCTTGCCGGCCGGCTTCGACCAGCCCGGCACCAGTTCGGCGAGCCGCACCGCGCCGAGATCGAGTTCGACATCGGCGGTCTTCACCTTGTCGTTCATCATGCCGGTGAGCTTGACGCCGATGGTGCCGGACAGCCCCGCGAGATCGAGGTCCATGCGGCTGCGAGCGGCGTCGTCGATATTGGCGGCAAGGCGGAAATCGATGTCGCCGCCGTCGCGCGGCTTGCGCAGCTCGAAGCTCGCCGGAGCGCCGCCGATCTTGCCGTCGCCGCGCAGCACGATCGCCGCGGAGGTGGCGAACACCTTCACGGCTGCGGCGTCGAGCTTCTGCCCCATCAGCACCTTCTCGGCGCTGAAGCCGGCGAGATTAGCCTCGAAGGCGAAATCGACATCCTGCTCGGTCATCTTCTCGCGCAGGGTCAGATTGATCTGGGCGGTACCGTCGATCGTCCCCTTCACGCCGGCCGCGTCGACCTGCTCGCTCGCGGCGCCGCGCAACGGCGGCATCGACATCAATTCGATCGCCGCGGCGGCGGAACCGGCGACCTTGACGCTCACCTTGGCGGCCGGGTTCTTCGGCACGGTGTTGGGAATGTCGAGCACGCTCTGCGGCAAACCGAGGCTGCGCCCGCCGGGGGTGTCGAGCACGGCATTGTTGGCGACCACATGGGCGCTGCGGCCGGTCGCCTCGACCGTGACCTCGGCCTTGCGCATCGGTGGCAAGCCCGGCACGGGCCGCAGCACCCCGTTGGTGCCGACGACCACGACGCTCAGCCCCTCGGCCGGCAATGGCCGGTCCTTGTTGCCGATCGAGTTCAGCGGCGCGGTGAAGTTGATCTCGACCTTGCTGACATCCCCGGCGATGATGTGGTCATAGACCCAACGCCGCACATCCGGCGCCGCCAGGATCGGCCAGAGCCGCTTAAGCGCGGTGGCCGACATCGGCGTGCCGGAGACGTTCATGGCGAGGAAGGGCTCGGCCGCACCGAGATTGAGCTCGCCGCCGAGCGTGACGCCGGCCTGAGGCCCCGTGAGGTTGCCCTGCTCGATCACCAGACGGCCCGCCGCCGGTTCGAAGCGCGCATCGAAGGCGGCGCGGTCGATGACGAGCGGCGGATCCTTCTCCGCATCCGGCCCGCCGCCGCCGAGCTTCGCATCGATGCCGGTGGCGTGCAGGCGCCACGGCTCGCCCGGCTGCGCCGGCGGCGAGACCTCGGCGCCGATCGTGATGTCGACCGGGCCGGACTGGATGGCGATCGGCTCGAACACCATCAGCTTGCGCGCCGGATCGAAGCGGAACGCGATCGAGGCCTCGTCGAGCACCATGCGGCCGGCGACGTCGGCGCCGATCTGCAACTCGCCGGCGCCGGCGACGAGCTTGCCGGCGCTGGCGACGAGGCGGCCGTCGGCATCGATGCGGCTGTCGAGGTCGAAGGACAGCGGCGAGGTGGCGATGAGATCGCCATCGCCCTTGCCGGCGGCGATCATCAGGTCGTGCGGGGCGAGGTCGCGCACCTGGACCGAGACCGGCCGTCCATCGGCACCCAGCGTGCCGATGGTGGCCTTGGCCGACCACGGGCCGTCGGTGCCGCCGGAGGTGAGATCGAGCGTCATGCCGCCGGCCGGCGGGCGGCTGAGCGCGATGCTGATGTGCTCGAACGCCCAGCGCCGGCCGCTGATCTCGCTCTCGATCCGCAGCGTGCCATCCTTGATGCCGACATCGGTGAGCGCGGCGCCGTCGAGCCCGCCGCGATCGATGCTGTCGGCGAGCGCGGCGAGGCCCTGCAGATGCATCGGGTCGAACGGCAAGGTATCGGACGGCGCCGTAGGCCCACCTTTGGTCTCGGCTTGAGCAGGCGCACCTTCGGCAGGCGCATTCTGGGAGGCCGCTCCCTGAATTGGCGCAGCATCGCCGGGCTGGCGCGCCGGGGCGTGCAGCGGCTTGGCGTTGCGCCCGGTGACCACCGACAATTCGCCCTGGGCATTGATGTGCACGGTGAGCTCGACGCCGACCAGATCGATGCGACGCGGCGTCGCGGTCCATGGCATGGTCCCGGATTGCAGCGTCACCTCGGCCTGCGGCGCACTCGCGATGATCTCGCCCTGCCCATCGCGCACCGTTATCTCATTGACCCGCAGCAGCGTGCCGCCGGACGCGTCACGGCCCGCCGACAGGCTGCCGATCTCTACCTTGCTGCCATTGCCGAGCCGCTGCTCCAGCGCCCGTGCCACATAGGGACGGGCAAGATCGGCGGTCAGGATGCCGGAGGCGAACAGCGTGTAGATGGCGATGGCGCCGAGCAGCACCGCTCCGACCAGCCCGCCGCAGGACCAGCCGCAAACGCGCAGCCAGCGACGACCGCCGCGCGGCGCCTCGCAGCGCCGCACGATACGTCGAAGCTGAGGCCGCCGGCCCGCTTTCGCCCGGGCGGCCGCGGCCTTCTGCGTCGTCTCGGCGTTCATTAGGCGCTCGATCCCCCGCACGCTCCGCCCCGATGCCGCCGTGCCCGGCCGAGACATGTTCCACAAAGGTTGAAAGACCCCTGCCGGCGGAACACGCTCCAGCGTCTTGAATCCATAGCCGTTCTTTCTCGTTCGTATGATTCCATCCGAACGGAAGGGATTCTGGCGGTGGCATCGTTGCGTAGGATGGCCGATCCATCCCGGATCGCAATCCGTATCGACAAATCTTTCCCCGTGATGCGAATTCCCCGAAAACCCGACGAAAGGAAGGCAGATGACGACACTCGCAGCCGGTGATCCGGCACCGGACTTCACGCTCCCGGCACCGGACGGCGGCAAGCTTTCCCTGGCCGACTTCGCCGACCGCAAGCTCGTGATCTATTTCTACCCCAAGGCCGGGACCGAGGCGTGTACCCGAGAAGCGCATGATTTCAATGAATTACGGGGAGAATTTGACGCAGCCGGAACGTCCCTGCTCGGCGTCTCGCCGGACGGGGTAAAGGCGCTCGGACGCTTCAAAGCCAAGCACGACATCGGCTTCCCGCTCATCGGCGACGAGGCGCACCAGCTCATCGAGGCCTATGGAATCTGGGTGGAAAAGAGCATGTACGGCCGCCGCTTCATGGGGGTGGAGCGAACCAGCGTGCTGATCGACACCAAAGGACGCATCGCCCGAATCTGGCCGAAAGTGAAAGTCGCCGGGCACGCCGAGGAGGTGTTGGCCGCGGCACGGGCGCTCTGATTCGCCGCAGCGCGCTTCGCCCCGAAACCCGAAATTAACCATGCCGGCGGGAAGCTCATACCGTTGATTGCCGATGATTCCCGGTGTGCGTGGCGGGTTGAATGTCGTTTCTGGTGCGTTCCCTTTCCAAGGCCCAGCGATGGTCCCATCTGCTCCCGCTGGTGGCGCGCCGGCATCCCCTCGCCTGCTGCGGGACGCTGCTGGCGGGTACCTTCCTGTTCGCCTGGTCCGCGGCGACCACCAGCTACATCCTGTTCCATGACGATGCGCTGCGGCTCCTGACCAGCCGCGCGCACGGCCAGGCCGAGGCCTATCAGCGGCAGATCGCGACGCTGGAAGCCAGCCTCGAAGCCGAGCGCTCGCGCCTCGCGGTCGAGCAGAGGCGCACCGCCACCACGATCGAACAGCTGCGCCAGCGGCAAATCGCCATAGAGACGCGCCACGGCCTGCTCTCGGACCTGTTGAACGCCGCACCGGAGCCGCCGCGCCCGGTGCGCGGCGATCGCAGCAGCATGCTGGGCCCTGGCCCCCAGCCACGGCCGATCTCCGATACCGTGATCCTCGGAGCCATCGACATGCGCGAGGCGCGGATCGACAGCGCTGGTTCGATGGCGCTGGCCTCCGCACAAGGGACATCCGCGGGATTCGAACTCTCCGCGCTCAACGGCACGCTCGACCGGCTGGAGCGCGAGCAGGCCGGCGCGCTCGACGCGCTCGAGGAGACGCTGGAGCGCCGCGACCGCCGCATCCGCACCGTGCTCGCCGATCTCGGTATTGCCGCGCCGGTGCGCGCCAGCGCGAAGCCGATCCAGGCCGCAGCTGGCGGCCCGTTCGTGCCGGTCGGCCCTGCGGGCGACGATTTCGACCGGCAGAGCGGGCGCGCACGGACCATGCTCGCCAATCTCGCGCAGCTGAGATCGAAGCTCGACACCGTGCCGCTGCGCCGGCCGATCTCCGGAAGCATCGAGACCACCAGCGGCTTCGGCATACGGGTCGATCCGTTCCTCGGCCGCGCGGCGTTCCACACCGGCATCGACTTCCGCGGCGAGATCGGCGACCCGGCGCGCGCCACCGCCGCCGGCACGGTGACCGCCGCCGGCCGTGACGGCGGCTATGGGCTGATGGTCGAGGTCGACCACGGAGGTGGCCTCTCGACGCGCTATGCGCATCTCTCCGCCATCAGCGTCTCGGTGGGCGACAGGATTGCGGCCGGCGGCGTAGTGGGCCGGGTCGGCTCCACTGGCCGCTCGACCGGGCCGCATCTGCATTACGAGACCCGCATCAAGGGCGAGCCGGTCGATCCGCAGCGCTTCCTGCGCGCCGGCGTCAGGCTCGGGGATGTGAGCTGAAACGGCATCAGTGACGCCCGACACAGCGAGGCGTAAAGTTCCGGCCGGTCGGTTTCCACCCGTTCATGCAGGGAGGGCAACCATGCAAGCGGTCAATCAGGAAAAGCTCGATCGATTTCTCGGCACCATGATTGTCGACATGGGGGCGGCGATGACCGCCGCTCTGGTGCTCATTGGTGATCGCCTCGGCCTCTACAAGGCACTCGCGGCCGAGCCGATGACGCCGGGCGAGCTCGCCGCACGCACCGGCACGGCGGAACGCTATGTGCGTGAATGGCTCTCGGCGCAGGCCGCCGCCGGCTATGTGCGCTATGACGCCGAGACTAGGCGCTTCGCGCTCGATCCGGAACAGGCGCTGGTCTTCGCCGACGAGGACAGCCCCGCCTTCCTCGGCGGCTTCGGTGATATCGTTCAGGCGGTGTTCCGCGACGAACCGAAGATCACCGCCGCCTTCAAGTCCGGCAAGGGGGTCGGCTGGCACGAGCACGACCGTTGCCTGTTCTGCGGCACCGAGCGGTTCTTCCGCACCAGCTACAAGCACCATCTGGTGCAGGAATGGCTGCCGGCGCTCGAGGGCGTCGTCGAAAGTCTGAAGCGGGGCGCCAAGGTCGCTGATGTCGGCTGCGGCCACGGAATCTCGACCGCACTGATGGCGCAGGCCTATCCCAATTCGACGTTCCACGGTTTCGACTATCACCCGGCCTCGATCGAGGCGGCGCGGCAGCGCGCGGAGGCGGCGGGCGTCGCCGACCACACGCATTATGAGGTCGCCTCGGCCAAGACCTATCCGGGCGAAGGCTATGATCTCGTCTGCTGCTTCGACTGCCTGCACGACATGGGCGACCCGGTCGGCGCGGCGGCTCATGTGCGCGAGACGCTGGCGCCCGACGGCACCTTCCTGATCGTCGAGCCCTTCGCCCGCGACCGGCTGGAGGACAATCTCAATCCGATCGGCCGGGTCTATTACGCCGCCTCGACCATGATCTGCACGCCGGCCTCGCTCGACCAGGAGGTCGGCCTGGCGCTCGGCGCGCAGGCCGGCGAAGCGCGGCTCGGCGAGGTGCTGCGCCAGGCCGGCTTCACCCGCATCCACAAGGCCGCGGAGACGCCGTTCAATCTGATCCTGGAGGCGCGGCGCTAATGCGCGGCTCGTGGCGGCTGGCGATGAACCAATAGACCAGCCCCGCCAATGGGCCGACCGCGATAAGGATCGCGACTTCGAAGGGCCGGATGGCGAGGCCGAGCACCAGGCGCAGGAACAGCGCCGCGCCGGCAACGACGAGCGCGCCGGCGAGCGCGTGGATTCGGGCACTGCGCACCTCGCGGTGGCGAAAGATGATCATCACGGGCATCGCCACCGGCGCCGCCAGCACGATGCCGACAAGAGTGAGCTGCGCGATAGCCCCGACGAGCCAGTATGCAGCCTCGCCGGGCGCCGAGCGCCATGAGGGGATCAGCTCGAGTTGCGCCGGCGCCTCCAGCAGCAAGATAAGCGAGGCGGCAGCGGCCATGGTGGCGCACGCGGCGGCGTAGCCGAGCGGCATGGACAGCACCCGGAATGCGGAGCGCCAGCCGGTGGGCGTGTCGGGCGGGTCCTGTTTGAGCATCCTTCGAGGCTCGCTGCGCTCGCACCTCAGGATGAGGTGGCTATTCTAACCGCGACCTCATCCTGAGGTGCCCGGCATCGCGGCGCCTCGAAGGATGCTCGAGCAAAGCGCCCTCAATCCACATCCTCGACGCTCGTCGGGCCGCCGCCATAGGCGCGCTGCGCCAGCGCGGCTTCCATGAAGGGGTCGAGAGCGCCGTCCAGCACCTCCTGCGGCGTGCCGGTCTGCACGCCGGTGCGCAGATCCTTCACCAGCTGGTAGGGCTGCAGCACATAGGAGCGGATCTGGTGACCCCAGCCGATATCGGTCTTGGCGGCCTGGTCGGCGGCGGCCTGCGCCTCGCGCTTCTTAAGCTCCATCTCGTAGAGCTTGGCGCGCAGCATCTCCCAGGCCGTGGCGCGGTTCTTGTGCTGCGAGCGGTCGCCCTGCGCCACCACGGCGATCCCGGTGGGAATGTGGGTGAAGCGCACCGCCGATTCGGTCTTGTTGACGTGCTGGCCGCCGGCGCCGCCCGAGCGCATGGTGTCGATGCGCAGGTCGCTTTCCTTGATGTCGACGACGATGCGGTCATCGATGACCGGATAGACGTCGACGCTCGCGAACGAAGTCTGGCGGCGGGCATTGGAATCGAACGGCGAGATGCGCACCAGGCGGTGCACACCGGCTTCGGTCTTCATCCAGCCATAGGCATTGTGGCCCTTCACCAGGATGGTCGCCGACTTGAGGCCCGCGGTTTCGCCAGCGGATTCCTCGATCAGCTCCACCTTGAAGCCGCGACGCTCGGCCCAGCGCGTGTACATGCGCAGCAGCATCAGCGCCCAGTCCTGGCTGTCGGTGCCGCCGGCGCCAGCATGGACTTCGAGATAGCTGTCATTGGCGTCGGCCTCGCCGGAAAGCAGGGCTTCCAGCTGGCGGCGTGCCACCTCGGCCTTCAGCTTGACGAGCGAAGCCTCGGCCTCCTTGACGATGCCCTCATCGCCCTCGGCCTCGCCGAGCTCGATCAGTTCGACATTATCGGCGAGCTCGCGCTCGATGCGCTCCAGCGAACCAAGGCCGTCCTCCAGCGTGCCGCGCTCCTGCATCAGCTTCTGCGCGCGCTCGGGATCGTTCCACAGGTTCGGATCCTCGGCGAGCGCGTTCAGCTCGGCGAGACGCGCCTTGGAGCGATCGAAATCGATATGCTGCCGGAGCAGGCCGGCGGCTTCCCGAATCTCGTCGATGCTCGTTTCGAGATCGGCGCGCATATTGGACACTCTTCAAGGGGGTGCGAAAGGCCGCGGAAAATAGAGGCGACGGGGCAGACTGTAAACGCCCTCGATCCCGGCGCCGCTATCGGCCATGCTGGCGCCTGTCCAAATCAACCGGAGCCTTGCCTGATGCGTCTGATCGGCATGATGGATTCGCCCTATGTGCGCCGCGTCGCGGTCTCGATGAACGCCATGGGACTCAAATATGACCACGAACCGGTCTCGGTGTTCCGGCAATTCGATGCTTTCGCCGCCATCAACCCCATCGTCAAGGCGCCGACCTTCGTCACCGATGAGGGCATCACGCTCATCGATTCGACGCTGATCCTCGCGCATCTCGACCGCATGGTGGCGCCGGAACGGCAGCTCGCGCCGACGACCATCGAAGCGCATGCCCGGGCGCAACGCATCATCGGCCTGGCGCTCGCCGCCTGCGAGAAGACCATGCAGCTGGTCTATGAGACCAAGCTGCGCCCCGAGGAAAAGCAGCACGACTGGTGGCGGGACCGTGTGCGCGGCCAGCTCGCCGCTGCCTACAAGCTGCTGGAGGCTGAGATCGGCGACGCCGAGACCTGGCTGTTCGGCGACCGGCCGCTGCAGGCGGACATCTCATCCGCCGTAGCGTGGCGGTTCACCAATGGCGAATTGCCGGATGCGGTCGAGGCGGCGAAGCATCCGAAGCTGGCGCGGCTTTCGGAGCGCGCCGAGGCACTGCCGGAGTTCCTGAAGGCGCCTTACGAGTGAGGCGCTCGGATAACATCTGTCATCCCCGGCCTCGTGCCGGGGATCTCGAATTCCTGACGGTGCGTCGGGAACCGGGATGGCCGGGACAAGCCCGGCCATGACGATGGCAAGGGCGTGGCCGTCCAACTGAAGGCAATCCCTCAGTACAGCCCGCCGGTGCCGCTGGTGCCGACCGCGCGGTCGGCTTCCGGAGTCACGTTCACCGAGGCGCCGGAGCCGATCACCGAATAGCTGTCAGGCGGCGCGGTGCCGGGCTTGAATGCCTCGAGGATCGCATTCTCGCCCGGGCCGGCGCGCAGGCCGGTCTTCGGATTGATGCGGATCAGCTTGATCCCTGGGGGCACGCGGAACGGCACCGCCGGCCGGTCGGCGATCGCCACCTGGAGGAAATCGCGCACCACCGGGGCGGCGATGATGCCGCCGGTCGAGCCCTTGCCCATCGGCTTGGGCTGGTCATAGCCGAGATAGACGCCGACCACGATGTCGGGGGTGAAGCCGATGAACCAGGCGTCCTTCTCGTCATTGGTGGTGCCGGTCTTGCCGGCGATCGGCTTGCCCAGCACCTTCAGCGCCGTGCCGGTGCCCCGCTGCACCACGCCTTCCATCATCGAGGTGATCTGGTAGGCGGTCATCGGGTCGAGCACCTGCTCGCGCCGGTCGAGAAGCGCCGGCTCGGGCTGGTTGGTCCATTTGTCGGCATCGCAGCCGCGGCATTCGCGCTCGTCGTGCTTGTAGATGGTCTTGCCGTAGCGATCCTGGATACGGTCGATCAATGTCGGCTTGATGCGCTTGCCGCCGTTCGCGATCATCGAATAACCGCTGACCATCTTGAACACCGTGGTCTCGCCGGCGCCGAGCGCCATCGAGAGCACCGGGAGAAGATTGTCATAGATGCCGAAATTCTTGGCGTACTGCACCACGGTCGGCATGCCGAGATCATTGGCGAGGCGCACCGTCATCACGTTGCGCGACTGCTCCAGGCCGAAGCGCAGCGTCTGCGGCCCGTAGAATTTCCCGGAATAATTCTCCGGCCGCCACGTCTCCTGCCCGGCCTGCGCCAGCTCGAACGGCGCGTCGAGGATGACGCTCGACGGCGTGTAGCCATTGTCGAGCGCCGCGGAATAGACGAACGGCTTGAAGGAGGAGCCGGGCTGGCGCATGGCCTGCGTCGCCCGATTGAACTGGCTCTCGTCGAAGGAGAAGCCGCCGGCGAGCGCCAGCACGCGCCCGGTCCACGGATCCATGGCGACCATGGCGCCTTCGATCTGCGGCTGCTGGCGCAGGCGCCACTGGCCATCCTGGCCGGCGATCGGCTCGACATAGACCACGTCGCCCGGCTTCAGCACCGCCGAGACGCCACCCTTGCCGCCGCGCCGCGCCCATTTCACGCCGTCGGGCGTGACGAGGCCGACGTCGCGCGCGCTCATCAGTTCGCCGGACTTGTCGCGCTGCGGCTGCAGCCCGATCTTGGCCACCGTGTCGCTGCTCTCCAGCACCACGGCGAGGCGCCATGGGATGTCGGTGAAGGTACGCACATCGGCGAGCCGCGCGCCCCAGTCGCCCGAGGTTTCGATGCGCGTCACCGGCCCACGCCAGCCGCGCTGCTCGTCATAGCGCGTCAGGCCGTCGAGCAGCGCCTTCTTGGCGATGACCTGGAGCTTCGGGTTCAGCGTAGTGCGGACCGACAGTCCGCCGCCATAGAGCTTGTCCTCGCCATAGCGCTCGAAGATCTCGCGGCGCACTTCCTCGGCGAAATATTCGGCGGAGAAGATGTGCGCGCCGGTCGGGCGCACGGTGACGGCAAGGTCGCTCGACTTAGCCTTCTCGGCGTCGGCGACGGAGACGTAGCCGTTCTCCGCCATGCGGTCGATCACCCAGTTGCGGCGCTCGATCGCGGCGTCGTGGCGGCGGAACGGGTGGTAATTGTTCGGGCCCTTGGGCAGCGCGGCGAGATAGGCCGCTTCCGCGACGGTGAGCTCGGAGACCGACTTGTCGAAATAGAGCAGCGAGGCGGCCGCGACCCCGTAGGAGCCGATGCCGAGATAGATCTCGTTGAGATAGAGCTCGAGGATCTTGTCCTTGGAGTAGGTGCGCTCGATGCGGAGCGCGAGGAGCGCTTCCTTGATCTTGCGGTCGAACGAGACCTCATTGGTGAGGAGGAAGTTCTTCGCCACCTGCTGGGTGATGGTGGAGGCGCCCTGCGGGCGGCGGCCGGAGCCATAATTCTGCAGATAGGCGTAGCCGGCGCGGCCGATGCCGAAAATGTCTATGCCGCCATGGTCATAGAAATTCTTGTCCTCGGCGGCCAGGAAGGCATCAATGACCAGCTTCGGGATGTTCTGGATCGGCAGATAGAGCCGGCGCTCCTTGGCGTACTCGGCCAGGAGCGAACCGTCGGCGGCGTGGATACGCGTCATCACCGGCGGTTCGTAATTCTGGAGCTGGGAATAGTCCGGCAGATCCTGCGAGAATTTCCAGACGAAATAGCTGGCGCCAGCGCCGACGACCACGAAAACGATCGTGCCGAGCGCGAACAGGAAGCCCATGAAACGCAGAAGCAGCCGCATGCGGCCCCGACCCCAATTGCTGCAACACCGACGAACAGACCCGACTTCAGCCCGCCGCCGGAAACCGACGCCCTCGAACCCTTTCCGGTCGGATGAGATTCACCCGAACGACAAGAAAGTGCTCGCGCTCAATAACGGCCGGAACATGTTCGGATCGCAAAAGTCATCCAACTTTCGCGCAACATGCCCAAGCGTCCGATGCGTGCCCGCCTCGCGCCCTGTTGCGTGCGAACTATGGCCTTATCGCGGCCGGCTGAGCCTGGATGCCGCTTCCCTGCATGCCATTCGTCGTGACACCATCCGCCCCGTTCGCGCCGGCGGCTGCCGATCCGACCGAGATGGACGTCGCCGAAGGTTTGGCAACCTGCGCCGAGAAATAGGCGTCGATCGCCGTGACCATGGCGTCGGTTACATTAGACCGCCATTCCGGCGATGTCATGAGGTCAACATCGCGCTTGCTCGACAAATAGCCGAGTTCAAACAGTACAGACGGCACGTCCGGCGCCTTCAAGACCTTGAATCCCGCCGATTTTAGCGGCGATTTGTGCATACGTGCGGCGCCAGCTACCGCTCCACCAAGGGTGCGGGCGAACTGGGCGGAGAAATTCTTGGTCTCGCGCTGGGCGAGGTCGAGCAATATGCCGGCGACGTCGCTCGGCTCCTCCGACAGATCGAGACCGGCGATGAGGTCGGCCCTGTTCTCGTCGTCGGCGAGGCGCTGCGCCTCGGCGTCGGACGCCTTGTCGGACAGCGTATAGACGGTCGCGCCGCGCACGTCGTCATTGCCGCGCCGCGACAGCGAATCGGCGTGGAGCGAGATGAACAGCTTGGCCTGCAATTCGCGGGCTATGCGCACCCGGTCGCCGAGCGGCACGAAGCTGTCGCCCTCGCGGGTCATGACCGTGCGATAGCGCCCGGTCGCCTCCAGCTTGTCGCGCAGCGCCCGCGCGATATCGAGCACCACCGTCTTCTCATTGATGCCGGCGGCGCCGTTGACCGCCCCGGAATCGATGCCGCCATGGCCGGGATCGAGCACGATCACCGGGCGGGTGTCGCCATTGGCGGCGAGGCTGGCCCTGAGGCCCGGAGGATCCTCGGCGCGGCGTACCGGGGCGGCGACCGACTTCATGAAGCTCTCTCGGTCGGTCTTGACGAGATCGACCACCAGGCGTGCCGGCTGGCCGTCGACCGGATCGAGCACGAAAGCCTTGTCGATCTTCACCGGGGCGCCGACGTCGATCACCAGGCGCGCCTTGCCGGGGGCGAACAGGCCGAAGCGATAGGCCGAGACGAGGCCCCTGCCCTCGTGCCCGGCCTCGTTGGGCAGCGCAAAGATGACATCGGGCAGATCGACGACGACGCGATAGGGATTGGCGAGTGTGAAGGCGCCGAGCGTGATGCGGCGGGACAGGTCGACGATGAGCCGGGTGCGCTCTTCATCGCCGGCAAGCCTGGCATCGGTCGCCACGGCCGGATCGGACGGAGCGGCCGCCTCGACCGCGGGAGAGGCCGCTACCGGGGTAGCCGGCGTCGCGGGAGAAGGGGCTGCAGGGGTATCCGGTTGCGCCGGGAGGGCGTAAGTCATTGTCGCGGCGAAAATAACCGCTATCGCCAGCGCTGCCGCGCCTGCTTGCATACGTCCCTTCATTCGTGCCACGGCCTCCACCGCAGAGCGGAAGTCATATCCGAATAGTCCTATCCGGTTAATCGGAGCTTGATTGTCGCGCGCCGCTTAACTTGCGACGTGTCGTCAAGGCAACTCCCGAGATCGCCGCAGGTGCCCGCCGAATGGGCAGGCGATCCGCTTCCAATGCCTTGCCAAATCGACACGCATGCCGCTATTAAGGGCACGCATATGGTTCGCATTCCGGGTCGCCCCCATCGGTGTCCGGCTCTCGCGGTCCGACGGCGCGGACCGACCGCCAGGAATGGAATAGGTCCGCCCCTCGCCACGACTGGTCCCCCAAGGGAGCGTGGCGACGCGCAGCGCGGTTCGAACGAGCCGCCGTTCCGGTCGGTCTCCGTCCGCCGACATCACCCCCCGGCACCCGGCGTAGCTGTTGCACGCCCTCTTCAAGCGTGCCGCGCGTATTGCCGCCACATGCCGAGGCCGGATCGCGAGCGATCGCGGCTTACCGCGTTCGGTTCGAGGATGGACGGCATAACGAGATGAGGCGTCAGCCAGACGGAGCAGTTGGGGAAAAGGACCGGCTCAGCCGGCCTTTCCGCGACTGCCGGACGGCTGAGCCTTATCGTCGCCTGCGCGCATTTCGCCAGGCACCTCTTCGCCAGGCAGCGCCTTGGCTGCAGGCATCGCGACATCCTCACCCGGTTCCAGTCACCGCTTATGGGCACATCTCGCGCGACGCGGCATATCCCGCGGCATCCGCGCCATCGTGCCCGCCAATGAGAGTTCCATGGCCAATAAGATGCTCATCGACGCCACCCACCCGGAGGAGACCCGGGTGGTGGTGGTGCGCGGCAGCCGGGTCGAAGAGTTCGACTTCGAGGCCGCCAACCGCAAGCCGCTGCGCGGCAACATCTATCTCGCGAAGGTAACCCGGGTCGAGCCGTCGCTGCAGGCCGCCTTCGTCGAATATGGCGGCAACCGCCACGGCTTCCTCGCCTTCAGCGAGATCCATCCCGATTATTATCAGATCCCGGTCGCCGACCGGCAGGCGCTGCTTGCCGAGGAGGAGCGCCAGCAGCGCCGCGACGCCGAGGAAGAGAACGAGGACCGGCCGCGCGGCGGCCGCCAGCGCCGCCAGCGCTCGGCCAGCCCGAAGCGCGCCGAAGGCGATGACAGCGTCTCCGAGACGCCCGCGGAAGGCACCGACGGCGAGATCGCCGAGGGCGCAAGCGAGGCCCGGCAGCTGGAGACCGATGAGGGCGAGTCCCACGACCGGGACAGCGAGGCGCGAGAGAACGGCGCCCCGCGCCAGCGCCCCTCGCGCCACAAGCCCTCCTCCGACGATGAAGGCGGCGGGGTTGAGGAGGTTGCCGGCGAGGAAGAGGTGGTCGAGCAGGTCGGCTCCGACGACGCGCTGGAAGAGGTGCCGGAGCGCGCGCCGCAGCGCCGCGCCCGCTCCTACAAGATCCAGGAAGTGATCAAGCGCCGGCAGATAATGCTGGTGCAGGTGGTGAAGGAAGAGCGCGGCAACAAAGGCGCGGCGCTCACCACCTACCTGTCGCTCGCCGGCCGCTATTCGGTGCTGATGCCGAACACCGCGCGCGGCGGCGGCATCTCCCGCAAGATCACCTCGGCCGAAGACCGCAAGCGGCTGAAGGAGGTCGCCTCCGATCTCGACGTGCCGGAGGGCATGGGCGTCATCCTGCGCACCGCCGGCGCTAACCGCACCAAGACCGAGATCAAGCGCGACTTCGAATATCTGCTGCGGCTCTGGGAGAATGTGCGCGAGCTCACTTTGTCCTCGACCGCGCCGTCGCTGGTCTATGAGGAAGGCTCGCTGGTCAAGCGCTCGATCCGCGACCTCTACAACAAGGACATCGAGGAGGTCCTGGTCGCCGGCGAGGACGGCTATCGCGAGGCCAAGGACTTCATGCGCATGCTCATGCCGAGCCATGCGAAGAATGTGAAGCCCTACCGCGACCCGCAGCCGGTGTTCGCCCGCTTCGGCGTGGAGAGCCAGCTCGACGCGATGTTCCTGCCGATCGTGCAGCTGAAATCCGGCGGCTACATCGTCATCAATCCGACCGAGGCGCTGGTCTCGATCGACGTGAACTCGGGACGCTCCACCCGCGAGCACAACATCGAGGACACGGCGCTGAAGACCAATCTGGAGGCCGCCGAGGAGGTGGCCCGCCAGTTGCGCCTGCGCGACCTTGCCGGGCTGATCGTCATCGATTTCATCGACATGGACGAGAAGCGCAACAACCGGGCGGTCGAGCGCAAGCTGAAGGATTGCCTGAAGAACGACCGCGCCCGTATCCAGCTCGGCCGCATCTCGCATTTCGGCCTGATGGAGATGAGCCGCCAGCGCATCCGTACCGGCGTGCTGGAGAGCTCCACCGAGGTGTGCCCGCATTGCGGCGGCACCGGCCATGTGCGCTCGGTGTCCTCGGTCGCGCTGCAATTGCTGCGCGCGGTGGAGGACTATCTGCTGAAGTCCAACGCCTACAACGTCATCGTGCGCACCCGCGCTGAGAACGCGATCTACGTGCTGAACCACAAGCGCGCGCATCTGCACGAGCTCGAGGAGCGCTTCGGCGTCGCCATCGTGGTCGCGGCGGACAACACGCTGGCCGGCTATACGCCGTTTGCCATCGATCGCGGCGAGCCGGTGCTCAACCCGATCGCCGTTCCCCGCGCCCCGGTGGCGGTGATCGAGGCGATCGAGGAAGAGCCGGTCGTCGAGGCCGAGGAGGTCGAGGAGGAAGAGGAGACCGCGCAGGTTGCGGCGCCCGCCTCCGAAGCTCAGGAAGGCGCGCCCCAGGCGCGCGGTGACGCTGAGGAAGGCGAAGCCGCCGGACGTCGCCGTCGGCGTCGGCGCCGGCGCCGGCGGGGCGGTGGCGAGAACGGTCAGCGTACCGGCTCCGAGGACCAGCACGGCTTCGAGGCCGCTGGCGGGGACGAGGGCGAGGATGACGATGACGGCGAGGAGGATGCCGACGTCGCCGCTGCGAAGGCGCCGGTCGCCGAATCGGCACCTGAGCTGACGGCTAGCGGCTTCGCGCCGCAGGTGGAGGCACAGCCCGACGACATGCCGACGCCGGTCGAGGCTTTCCCGGCCGAAACAGCGCCGGTCGCCGACGCTCAGGGAGAGGCGGCCCCCGCCGTCGAGGAGCCTGCGGCAGAAGCGCCGGTTGAAGAAGCGCCGCGCAAGCGTGCGCGCCGCACCACCCGTCGTCCGCGGGGGGCTAAGGCCGAGGCGGAAGCGGCGGCTGCCGCTGAAGCCTCCTCGGAAGCTTCTTCCGGGACCCCTGCCGCCGCTGCGCCGGAGGCAGCCGCCGCGGATGCTCCTGCGGCCGATACCCCTGCCCCGACGGTCGAGGAAGCCAAGCCGGCACCGCGCCGCCGCCGTTCTACGGTGCGCGAGCCGGCGCCGCTGCTGAACTCCGACACCAGCGCCTCGGTGACTCAGGAATCGCTGGCGCTCGTCGAGCGAGAGGAAGCGCCGGAGGAAACCCCGGCGGCAGCCGAGCCGCTGCCTGCCCCGGCAGAGAGCGTTCCCGAGCCGGTCGCGGCAAGACAGGAGCAGGAGCCCGCTCCGGCTTCCGATGCGCCCGGCGCACAGGAACAGGAAGACCGCCCGCGCCGCACCGGCTGGTGGCAGCGCAAGCTGTTCGGCGGCTGATGAATTGAGAGCCCCCCGGCAGGCGGCGCCTATGCGTCGCCTGCCGGCCCGCCAAAGCTCAGCATTCGCATCGTCATCCCGGACGGCC
The DNA here is from genome assembly GCA_029266425.1 of Xanthobacteraceae bacterium. GTDB lineage: Bacteria > Pseudomonadota > Alphaproteobacteria > Rhizobiales > Xanthobacteraceae > Ancylobacter. The sequence goes on along the minus strand of JAQSWY010000011.1, from coordinate 105,659 downwards.
GCAGGCCGATCCGGGATCGCGCGACGTTCTCTACCTTCTTGCGCTCCCGGCTCTTCGCTGCACTCCGGCCGGGATGACGAGATCGGGGGCATCCGCGTTTGCCTGATCCCGCCGCGCCTGCTTCGATACCTCCGTAACCGGAGGAATCGATTTGCCTGATCGTGACGTGAATGGCGGTGCACGCCCATTTCTCCTGCTCGCCGCGCTGCTGATTCTGGCCGGCTGCGCCGGCAAGCCGCTCGCCCCGGGCGGATCAGCCGACACCTCCGGCTATCTGGGCGCCGGTACGCGCAGCTCCATCGTCGTCACCAATTCGAACTATGATCGCGCCATCGAGTGCGGCGGCGCGATCGCCCGCCTGCGCAAGGATGGAAACGGCGAGGACACTGACGAGATCGAGGCGCTCGGCGCCGCCTGGATGGCGAATGCGGTCGAGCTCGGCGCACGACGCCGTCTCAATGACAAGCAGGTCATCGCCGCCGCCGGCAGTGTCGGGGGCAGGATGAGCGCCGAGCAGGCGACGACGGTGTGGATCGGCTGCAAGACGGGAAAATGAGAAATCGAGTCCGGAAACGGACGTAAGGAGTTGATCTGCTTCAGCATCCTTCGAGGCCCGACTTCGCCGGGCACCGCAGGATGAGGTGGTTTTAATTAGAACAACCTCATCTCTAGCGGTCGGCCATTGGCCGACTGCGGAAGGTGCGAGCGCCAGCGAGCCTCGAAGGATGCTCAAGCAGAACGTCCCTCACCCGCGCTTCAGGAAATCCCCGATCCGCGCCACCGCCTCGCGCATGTCGGCGGCGGAGCCGGCATAGGACAAGCGCAGATAATGGTGGCCGCGATGCGGGTCGAAATCGACGCCCGGCGTCGTTGCGACGTGCGCTTCGTCCAGCAGGCGGCGGGCGAAGCCGGCGGAATCCCCGGTGAAGCGGCCGACATCAGCATAGAGATAGAAGGCGCCGTCCACGGGCAGGAATTCCGGAAGGCCGGCGGAGGGCAGGCCCTGCGTCAGGATCATCCGGTTCTCCTCATAGCCGCGCTTCACCGCCTCCATCTCGACGCGGCCTTCGAACGCCGCCTCGGCGGCGACCTGGGAGAGCGTCGGCACCGAGATCATCAGATTCTGCTGCAGTCGCTCGGCGGCGCGCACCAAGGGCTGGGGCATCACCATCCAGCCGACGCGCCAGCCGGTCATGCAGAAATATTTGGAGAAGGAATGGATCACCGTGGCGTCCGGCGACAGTGCCGCCGCGGTCGCCGCCGGAAAGGCATAGTCGAGCCCATGATAGATCTCGTCGGATATGACGCGGATGCCGAGCTCGTTGGCGGTGGCGAGGAGCTGGGCGAGCGCGTCCGGCGTCATCATGGTGCCGGTCGGATTGGCCGGGCTCGCCACCAGGAGCCCCTTGAGCGGCGTCCTGCGGTGCGCCTCGCCGAGCGCTTCGGGCGTGATGGTCCAGCGCGAATGCGCGTCAGTGTCGATCAGCACCGGCTCGCAGCCGAGCGCGGTCAATATGTGCCGGTACGGCGGATAGCCCGGGTTGGCGATTGCGATGCGGTCGCCCGGTTCGAACATGGCGAGGAAGGCGAGGATGAAGCCGCCGGAGGAGCCGGTGGTCACCACCACCCGGCCAGGGTCGAGATCGAGCCCGTAGGCCTCGCCATAGTGTCGGGCGATGCGCTCGCGCAGCGACGGGATGCCGAGCGCCATGGTGTAGCCGATGCGCCCGCCATCGAGCGCGCGGCGCGCCGCCTCGCGCGCGACGACCGGCGCCGGGGCCGCGGGCTGGCCGACTTCCATATGGATGACGTGTCCGCCCGCCGCCTCAATGCGCGCGGCGCGCTCCATCACGTCCATGACGATGAACGGTGCGATCTCGCTGCGCCGGGAGGCCTCGATCAGGCCTGCGGTAGCAAGGCGGGCGGAAATGTTACTCATGCCGTGTCCGTTGCGGAGCCGGTCCGCGCGCTTTAGGTTGCCGCACCGTTGCCGCATTCTGCGGTTCGTGTGCCTCGAACCCCTCCGAACGATGCATGATGCTTCCGACGCGGCTTGACAACCCCCAGGAGACGCCAGCGGCGATGCTCCGCCCGGCCATGTCCGCGGCGCGCGGCGCACTGCGCTTCGCCGCCCTGCTCGGTGCCTTGGCGGCAGCGCTCACGCTTGCGGTGCAGCCCGCGGCGGCGCAGCAGAAGCGCCCGAAACTCATTCGCGACGTCGAGATCGAGACCCTGCTGCGCGACTATATGCGGCCGATCTGGGCGGCCGCCGGCCTCACCCAGCAGAATATCCGCGTGGTCCTGATCGACGATCCGTCCTTCAACGCCTTCGTCATGGACGGCAAGCGCATCTTCGTGAACACCGGCGCGCTTATGCAGTCGGATACACCGAACGAGATCATCGGCGTGCTGGCGCACGAGACCGGCCATATCGCCGGCGGCCATCTCGCCCGTATGCGGCTGCAGCTGGAGGGCGCGCAGACCGCCGCCATCGTCGCCATGCTGCTCGCGGTCGGCGGCGTCGCGGCAAGCGCCGGCAGCGACAATGTCGGCGGCAATCCGGCCGGCCTCATCACCGGCCCGCAGGAGGCGATTCGTCGCACGCTGCTCGCTTATCAGCGGGGCGAGGAGCAGGCGGCCGACCGTGCCGCGGTGAGCTATCTCAGCGCCACCAAGCAGTCGCCGCGCGGCATGGTGAAGACGTTCGAGCGCTTCCAGAACGACCAGCTCTTCATCAGCCAGCGGGTCGACCCCTATGTGCTGAGCCATCCCATGGCGCGCGAGCGTATCGCCGCGCTGGAGGAGCTCGCCGCCAGGAGCCCCTATGTCAACGCCAAGGACCCGCCCGCCCTGCAGGCCCGGCACGACATGATGCGCGCCAAGCTCTACGGGTTCACGCAGCGCCCCGACGCGGTGGCGCGGCGCTACCCGCTCTCCAACACGTCTCTCCCGGCGCGCTATGCCCGCGCCATTTCCACCTATCGGTTCGGCAATGTGCCGGACGGCGTGCGGCAGATCGACGGGCTGATCGCCGAGCAGCCGAACAACCCCTATTTCTACGAGCTGAAAGGCCAGGCGTTGCTGGAATCCGGCCGCGCCCGCGAGGCGGTGGCACCGCTGCGCAAGGCCACCGAGCTCACCGGCGGCAACCCTCTGCTGCGCACCATGCTCGGCCAGTCTCTCGTCGAATCGGGCGACAAGGCGTCCACGGACGAGGCGATCCGCGAGCTGAACTTCGGCCTGCAGCGCGATTCGAACTCCTCGACCGGCTGGCGCTATCTCGCCACCGCCTATGGCCAGAAGGGCGACCTCGCCAACGCCGACCTCGCCTCGGCGCAGTCTGCCTTCTATGGCGGCGACTACAAGCTGGCACGCGAACTCGCCGGCCGCGCAAGACTGAAATTCCCGCTCGGCTCGCCCGGCTGGCTCAAAGCTGACGACATCGTCAATTTCAAACCACCGAGCATGCCGGTAAGAAGGCAATGAATCTGCCGCGTCTGCGGCCACTCAAGCCAGTTTCGGAGACGAAGATGCCGCTCAACGCCCTGCGCCCGCTTGCGATCGGCCTAGCCGCCGTAGGCTTCGCGCTCCTCGCGGCTCCCGGCCCGGCGAAGGCGCTGGACGATGCACAGCGCAAGGAATTCGAAAGCGTGATCCGCGACTACCTCCTGAAGAATCCCGAGGTGATCCAGGAGGCGATCGGCGAATTGCAGAAGCGCCAGGAAGCAACGGAAGCCGCCCAGCGCAAGGATGCCATGGCCGGTCTGAAGCCGCTGATCTTCGATTCGCCGCGCGGCGTGGTGGTCGGCAACGCCAAGGGCGATGTCACTTTGGTCGAGTTCTTCGATTACAATTGCGGCTACTGCAAGCGGGCGCTCGCAGACCTCGAAGAACTGATCAAGAGCGACCCCAAGCTGAAGGTCATCCTCAAGGAATTCCCGGTGCTCGGCCCGGGCTCGGTAGAGGCGGCGCAGGTGGCGGTCGCGGTGCGGCTGGTCGCGCCGGACAAGTATTATGCCTTCCACGACAAGTTGCTCGGCCAGCGCGGCCAGGCCAACAAGGCCAAGGCGCTGGAAGTCGCCGGCGATGTCGGCGTCGACCGCGCCAAGCTTGAAAAGGCGATAGCCGACCCGGAGGTGCGGGCGACGCTGGAAGAGAGCTTCAAGATCGCCGATGCGCTCGGCATCAACGGCACGCCGAGCTATATCGCCGGCGAGGAGGTGATTATCGGCGCCGTCGGCCACGACAAGCTGCGCGACACCATCCAGGCGATCCGTGCCTGCGGCAAGGCGCAGTGCTGAGCTGAGCCGCGCTGCGGCGTTCTGCTTCAGCATCCTTCGAGGCTCGCTGCGCTCGCACCTCAGGATGAGGTCGTTCTCTAACGATGAACCTCATCCTGAGCGCCGGGCAAAACCGGGCCGCGAAGGATGCTGACGCAGGGCACGATTCTCCGGTTTTACACCGAATTGTTGGGCAAACCGTGCGGGCGCGGTGCACGAAAGCCGCGCAAGGGCTTGGCGCGGGCGCGGGGTTTGCTATAACGCCGCGGCCGTGCGGCGTGAGTGCCGCGCAGGCCCGCTCCATGAGTTGCGATGCCCGACACCATCCACGTCATCAACGGACCGAACCTGAACCTACTCGGCACGCGCGAGCCGGAGGTCTATGGCCGGGCCACGCTCGCCGATGTGGAGGAAGCCTGCCGCGAAGCCTGCGAGCGGCACGGGCTCGAGCTGGTGTTCCGCCAGAGCAACCATGAAGGCGAGCTCGTCACCTTCCTGCAGGAGGCCCGCGGCTCGCTCGGCGTGGTGCTGAACGCCGCCGCCTATACCCATACCTCGATTGCACTCGCCGATGCGATCAAGGCCGCCGGCCTCAATGTCGTCGAAGTGCACCTGTCCAACGTCTTCGCTCGCGAAGCCTTCCGTCACCACTCCTACATATCGCCGGTCGCCCGCGGGGTGATCTGCGGGCTCGGGATCGACGGCTACCGGCTCGCCATCGGCGCGCTCGCCCCGCGGCGTGCCATGTGAGGGAGACGGGCTCGCCGTCACAGGATCATGATGAAAACCAACAAGCCTGAAATCGACCCTGCGCTGGTGCGCGAGATCGCCAATCTGCTCTCCGAGAGCGACCTCACCGAGATCGAGGTGCAGCACGAGGATCTGCGCATCCGCGTGGTGCGCCAGCCGCCGACCCTGGTGAACTCGGTGCCGGCACCCTATGCGGTGGCGGCGCAGGCAGCGGCACCGGCCGCCCCGGTGGTGAGCGCGGAAGCGCTCGATCCGGCCAAGCATCCCGGCGTCGTGCCCTCGCCCATGGTCGGCACCGCCTATCTCGGCCCAGAGCCGGGTGCGCGCCCCTTCATCGAGGTCGGCGCCGTGGTGAAGGAAGGCCAGACACTGCTCATCGTCGAAGCCATGAAGACGATGAACGCCATTCCCGCTCCCCGTGCCGGCACCGTGACGCGCATCCTCATCACCAATGCGCAACCGGTGGAATATGGCGAGCCGCTGCTGATCATCGAGTGAGGTATCGCCGATGTTCGGCAAGATCCTGATTGCCAATCGCGGCGAGATTGCCCTGCGGGTGCTGCGCGCCTGCAAGGAGCTCGGCATCGCGACCGTCGCGGTGCACTCCACCGCCGACGCCGACGCCATGCATGTCAAGCTCGCCGACGAGAGCGTGTGCATCGGCCCGCCGACCGCCAAGGACAGCTATCTCAACATTCCTAACCTGCTCGCCGCCTGCGAGATCACCGGCGCCGACGCGGTACACCCGGGCTACGGTTTCCTCGCCGAGAATGCGCGCTTCGCCGAAATCCTGATCGACCACGGCGTCAAGTTCATCGGGCCCAAGCCCGAGCACATCCGCATCATGGGCGACAAGATCGAGGCGAAGAAGACCGCGCGGCGCCTCGGCATTCCCTGCGTGCCCGGTTCGGAAGGCGGCGTCTCCTCGGACGAGGAGGCCCGCAAGGTCGCCGCCGAGATCGGCTTCCCGGTGCTGGTAAAGGCTGCGGCCGGCGGCGGCGGGCGCGGCATGAAGGTGGCCCGCTCCGCCGAGGAACTTGCTTCGGCGCTCTACACGGCCCGTTCCGAGGCGCGCAACGCCTTCGGCGACGATTCGGTCTATCTCGAGAAGTATCTCGGCACGCCGCGCCATATCGAGATCCAGGTGCTGGGCGACGGCCAGGGCAACGCCGTCCATCTCGGCGAGCGCGACTGCTCGCTGCAGCGTCGGCACCAGAAGGTGTGGGAGGAAGCCCCCTCCCCGACCATCACGCTGGAGCAGCGCGCCGAGATCGGCGAGACGGTGGCGAAAGCCATGCGCGAGATGAAGTATCTCGGCGCCGGCACGGTCGAGTTCCTCTATGAGCAGGGCCGCTTCTATTTCATCGAGATGAACACCCGCATCCAGGTGGAGCATCCGGTGACCGAGGCGATCACCGGCATCGACCTGATCAACGAGCAGATCCGCGTCGCCGCCGGCGAGCCGCTCGGCATCACCCAGGACGACATCGTGCTCAAGGGCCATGCCATCGAGGTGCGGGTGAATGCCGAGCATCCGCGCACCTTCCGCCCCTCGCCGGGCAAGGTCACCAATTGGCACGTGCCGGGCGGGCCGGGCGTGCGCATCGATTCCGCGGTCTATCAGGGCTATTCCATCCCGCCCTTCTATGACAGCCTCGCCGGCAAGCTGATCGTCACCGCCCGCACCCGGCCCGAGTGCCTCGCCCGCCTGCGCCGCGCACTCGACGAATTCGTGGTCGACGGCATCGAGACCACGCTGCCGCTGTTCCGCGAGCTGGTGCGCAACGACGACATCGTGCGCGGCGCCTATGACATCCACTGGCTGGAGCACTTCCTCGCCGAGGGCGAGCCGGGGAGCTGATCGAAAATGGGGAGATGTTGTCAGGCAACATGTCCCCTCTCCGGCTGCGGTCTACTTCAGCGCCGGCGTGACGTCGGTTTTCGAGAAGTCGTTGCCCTTGAACAGCAACGGCTCTCCCGTCTCCTTGGCCAGCGCATAAGCAAAGCAGTCGCCGAAATTGAGCTGGGCGGGATGGCCGCTACCCTTGCCGAAGTCCCGATAGGCGGCGCGAGCAATATGCGCCTGTCGTTCAGTGACAGGCTCGATGACAATTCCAGCCACCTCGACAAGCTCATCAAAGCGCCGGCTTGCTATCGGGTCGCGGCTGCTTTCAACCACCGCCGCTGCCTCGACGAAGTTGGCGGCGGATAACCGGCAGAGCGGCGCCCGCTCGATGGCATCGGTATAAATCTGCGCATCCGGCTCGTCTCGGAATATGGCGACGAGTACCGAACTATCGAGGATCATTTCGGCAGACCATCCTCGCCATACAGCAGATCATCGGGATTTATGGACCTGTACGGTTCGCGAAGATGCGCCGCGCAATCCCGACCGATTGCCAACAGCCGTGCGGAGAGAACGCCCGGCTCACCTGTCCGACGAATACGCGCAAGCTTCTCCTTCACCGCATTGGTGACCGCGTCCGTCTGGCTCTCGCCGGTAATATGCGAGAGCTCGCGGACAAGGCGATGTGTCGCTTCATTCTTGATGTTCAGGCTCATGACGTCTACCTTGGTAGATACGCAATCTACCATGTAATATGCACCCTTGATAGTACAAGCGTTCCTCTTCCCACGCCCCTCCAACTCCGTCATGCTGAGGTCATGTCCCGTCCGCGCGATCATCAGGTCGAGATCACTCCCGAAGTGCTGCTGAAGGCCTATGCCTGCGGCATCTTCCCGATGGCGGAGAGCGCGGAGGATCCTGGTCTCTACTGGATCGAGCCGGAGCGGCGCGGCGTCATTCCGCTGCACGGCTTCCACGTCCCGGATCGGCTGGCCCGCACCATCCGCTCGGACCGCTTCGAGATCCGCGTCGATCATGATTTCACGGGCGTGATCGATGGGTGCGCCGCGCCCGCGCCGGGCCGTGCCAAGACCTGGATCAATGCGCGCATCCGCAAGCTCTATTACGACCTCTATGCGCGCGGCTTCTGCCATTCGGTCGAGGCCTGGGAGGACGGCAAGCTGGTCGGCGGGCTCTATGGGGTGCGGCTCGGGCGCGCCTTCTTCGGCGAGAGCATGTTCCACCACGCGCGCGACGCTTCGAAGGTCGCTCTCGTGCATCTGGTGGCGCGGCTGCGCAAGGGCGGCTTCGTGCTGCTCGACACCCAGTTCATCACCGACCATCTGCGCAGCTTCGGCGCGGTCGAGGTGACGCGGCGGCAATATACCAGGCTGCTGTCCCAGGCGCTCGACGGCGAGGCCGACTTTTATTGCTGGCCGCCGGGCGAGGCGATCTGCGGGGCGGTCTGCTTGCAGTCGATCAGCCAGACATCATAGATCGGATGCTCGACGCCGTGCAGGCCGGGGCTCGCGGCAAACATCCAGCCGCCGAACAGATGCTTCACGCCGCCATCGAGCTCGATCTCCTGCACCTCGACAAAGCCCGTGGTGTTCTGGGTCTCGGTGGAGGGCCGCGTGTAGCAGGCGCGCGGGGTGATGCGCAGCGCGCCGAACTGCACCGTCTCGTTGATCGAGACATCGAAGGTGATGATGCGGCCGGTGATCTTGTCGAGGCCGGAGAACACCGCGGTCTTGTTGGCGATCTTCTGCGACGGGGGCTGGGTGACCTCGATATCGCCCCCGGGCCCGACCGTCGCGGCACCGGGCACGGTTTGCTGGAGAGTGCCGTTCGGGGGCTGGCCGGCGGCGGGCGGCGGGGCGACGCCCTGGCGCGGTGCCGGAGGCGCGCCCACTGGCGGCTCCATGATGGGCGGCACGCCGGCTCCGCCAGGTATCGAATCGGGATCCTGCATCACGCCGCCATCGGGCAGGGCCGCCGGTGGCAGCGGACGCGTGTCGACGCCGCCCTGCCAACCCTGTGCGGCGGCCGCGCCGATCCATCCGACAAGGAACAGGCTCGCCAGGCAAGTGACGCGGCAGTTGACGCGCCGAGTGACACGGGAGGGGCCAGGCATCGATCGATGGCGCATCAGGCGATGGCTCGGAAGGTCACGGAAGGCGCCCGGTAGACACCTGCAATACGGCGAGCAAGGGGCGGCACAGCGCTGCGCCACCGATCAAAAGCAATCACTCCGGCGTCCAAGCCTTGTAGTCGCCGGTCACCGCGGGGCGATGGCCGTAGCCCAGCGTCGACCCAGGCGGACGATAGGCGCCAGGGGTGCCGGTGGGGTTGGCGCGGTGCGGCTTCTCCCAGGGATGGGCCTTGTACGCTTCCTCGGTCGGAGGTACGTCGGAACGCTGGTGCATCCACGCATGCCAGCCGGGAGGAATCGCGCTCGCCTCGGCGACGCCGTTGAAGATCACCCAACGCCGCTCGAAACCGAGCGCCGGATCGATCTTGCCGCCCTTGGTACGGTAATAGCGATTGCCGAACTCGTCATCGCCGACGAACTCGCCGAAGCGCCAGGTGTGGAGGCGCGTGCCCATGGTCTGGCCGTTCCACCAGGTGAAGACTTCGGTGAAGAAAGTGGACAGATTCACGGGGGCATCCTGGCAGTTCTTGGTATCGGTTCTCGGCCGGAACATGCCATCCGGGCAAGGCGGTGTCCAGCAAATGCGGGCTCGCAACGTGCGCCGTTCAACGGCTTCGCCCGTCGAAATGGCGCAGCGGCAGACTGTCCAGCTCGACACCGTCGAGACAGCGCACATTCAGCGCCACCATGCGCGCGCCGTCCGGCCGCACGCCGCGCGCGAACGGCTCGACGCCGCAGGTGGTGCAGAACAGATGGCCGATGACGTGCTTGTTGAAACGGTATTCGGCAAGCTTGTCGGCGCCCTCGATAAGGCGGAAGTCCTCCTCGCCGGTCAAAGCGAGCAGCGTGCCCTTCTTGCTGCAGATGGAGCAATTGCAGGCGAGCGCGCCGCCGATCTCGGCCTCCGCCTCATAGCGCACCGCACCGCAATGGCAGGAGCCGGTGTAGGTCTGCTTGGTGGGGGTGGCCGGGGCGGCGGCTACGGTGGCGGTGTCGCTCATCGGGGGCTCCTCGCGTCTCGGTTCGGGGCGCGAAGGTGGGCGATGGGGGGCGAGATGTCCAGCAGGGCAGCTCGGCTTCGACATCCCTCAATGCCGCCTGTGGCGGCGCCCTCAGGATCGTGGCGTATTGGGAAAACAACGTCGTCCTGAGTGCGAGCGCAGCGAGCCTCGAAGGATCCTGAAACCAAACCCCCTCTTTCTCCACACCACAGCTAAAAAAAATGGCCGGGACGAGCCCGGCCATTTCAATCCGTCAGTACCGCGCGGATGGGCTCACGAGCACCCCGTCGTCGATCCGCAGGTCTCGCACTTCAGGCAGGTGCCGTTCCGCACCATGGTGAAGTTCTGGCACTCGGGGCAGGCTTCGCCTTCATAGCCCTTGGCCTTGGCGATGGCGCGGGCTTCCGCCTTGGTCGGGTTGGGCGTCGGCGCCGGGGCCGCCCAGGGCAGGTCCGCGGTCTGCTCGGCCTCTTCCTCGACGTCCGGCTTCAGTGCTGTCGCGCCTTGCGTCATCCCACCGCGCAGCGCGGTGACGTTGGCCCCGCCCGCCGAGCGGGTCTCGCCGCTGGCCACCGGGCTCGGCACCACCATCAGCCCGACCGACTTGCCGCGCGTCAGGCCCTTGGAGACCATACGCGAGGCCGGAGCGCCGACCGGCTTGCCTTCCTCGACACCCTTGCCGAGCGCGTCGAAGGCGGATTCGGACGGCTCGACATGGCCGAGATCGTTGCGGCCGAGATAGGAGACCGCCAGCTCGCGGAAGATGTAGTCGAGGATCGAGGTGGCGTACTTGATGGTGTCGTTGCCCTGCACCGGGCCCGCGGGCTCGAAGCGGGTGAAGGTGAAGGCGTCGACATACTCCTCCAGCGGCACGCCATATTGCAGGCCGAGCGACACCGAGATGGCGAAGTTGTTGATGAAGGAGCGCAGCGCCGCGCCTTCCTTGTGCATGTCGATGAAGATCTCGCCGAGCCGGCCGTCATCATATTCGCCGGTGCGCAGATAGACCTTGTGGCCGCCGACCACTGCCTTCTGGGTATAGCCCTTGCGGCGGTCCGGCATCTTCTCGCGGTCGTGGACCGCAACGATGCGCTCCACGATCTTCTCGACGATCTTCTCCGTCACCTGCACGGTGCGCGCTGCCGCCGGCTTCTCGATCAACGCCTCGAGCGCATCCTCCTCGTCGTCCTCGTCGGCGATGAGCTGCGAATTCAGCGGCTGCGAGAGCTTGGAGCCGTCGCGATAGAGTGCGTTGGCCTTCAGCGCCAGGCGCCAGGAGAGCAGATAGGCTTCCTTGCAGTCCTCGACGCTCGCCTCGTTCGGCATGTTGATGGTCTTGGAGATGGCGCCCGAGAGGAAGGGCTGCGCCGCCGCCATCATGCGGATGTGGCTCTCGACCGAGAGGTAGCGCTTGCCGATGCGCCCGCACGGATTGGCGCAGTCGAACACCGGATAGTGCTCGGGCTTCAGGAACGGCGCGCCTTCCAGCGTCATGGCCCCGCAGACATGGATATTGGCGGCCTCGACGTCCTTCTTCGAGAAGCCGAGGAAGGACAGGAGGTCAAAGGCCGGATCGGCCAGCTTGTCGGCGGGCACGCCGAGCCTGGCCAGCGCCTCGTCGCCGAGCGTCCAGCGGTTCAGCACGAACTTGATGTCGAAGGCGGCCTTCACGCTGGCATCGATCTTCGCCAGCATGGCGTCGTCGAAGCCCTTGGTGCGCAGCGTAGAATGGTTGATCGCCGGGGCCTGGGCGATCGAGCCGTGGCCGACCGCATAGGCCTCGATCTCCGCGAGCTGACTCTCGCTGTAGCCGAGCGTGCGCAGCGCCTCCGGCACGGCGCGGTTGATGATCTTGAAGTAGCCGCCGCCGGCCAGCTTCTTGAACTTCACCAGCGCGAAGTCCGGCTCGATGCCGGTGGTGTCGCAATCCATGACGAGGCCGATGGTGCCGGTCGGCGCCAGCAGCGTCGTCTGCGCATTGCGGTAGCCATGCTCGCTGCCGAGCGCGAGCGCCTGATCCCACGCCGCCTTGGCATGGTCGACGAGGATCGGGTCCGGGCAGGAGGCGTGATCGAGCGGCACCGGATTGGTGGCGAGCTTCTCATAGCCCGCGGCCTCGCCATAGGCGGCGCGGCGATGGTTGCGGATGACGCGCAGCATGTGCTCGGCGTTCGGGGCATAGCCCAGGAAGGCGCCGAGTTCCTTCGCCATCTCGGCGGAGGTGGCATAGGAGACGCCGGTCATGATCGCGGTCAGCGCGCCGCAATAGGCGCGGCCGGCCTCCGAATCATACGGAATGCCGGAGGTCATCAGGAGGCCGCCTATATTGGCGTAGCCGAGGCCGAGGGTGCGATACTCATAGGAGAGCTGGGCGATCTCCTTTGAGGGGAACTGCGCCATCAGGATCGAGATTTCGAGCACCACGGTCCACAGCCGGCAGGCATGCTCGTAGCTCTCGACATTGAAGCGGCCATCGGCCTCGCGGAACTGCAGGAGGTTCAGCGAGGCGAGGTTGCACGCCGTGTCGTCGAGGAACATGTACTCCGAGCACGGGTTCGAGGCGTTGATCGGCCCCGCCGCCGGGCTGGTGTGCCAGTCATTGATGGTGGTGTGGAACTGGATCCCGGGATCGGCGCAGGCCCAGGCGGCGTGGCCGATCTTCTCCCACAGCTCGCGGGCCTTGAGCGTCTTCGTCACCTTGCCGGTGGTGCGGGCGGTGAGATTCCAGTCGCCGTCATTGCCCACCGCATTGAGGAAGGCGTCGTCGACGCGCACCGAATTGTTGGAGTTCTGACCGGCGACGGTGAGGTACGCCTCGGAATCCCAGTCGGTGTCATAGACCGGTATGTCGATGTCCTTGTAGCCCTGGCGGGCGAACTGGATGACACGGCGGATATAGCTCTCCGGCACCTGCGCCTTCTTGGCGGCGCGGATCTCGCGCTTGAGCGCGGGGTTCTTCTCGGGATCGAAGCAATCCTCGCCCTCGCCTTCGCAATTCACGCACGCCTTCATCACCGCCTTCATGTGGCGGGAGAGCAGCTTCGAACCAGCGACGAGGGCAGCGACCTTCTGCTCTTCCTTCACCTTCCAGTCGACATAGGTCTCGATGTCCGGATGGTCGGCGTCGACCACCACCATCTTGGCGGCGCGGCGCGTGGTGCCGCCGGACTTGATGGCGCCGGCGGCGCGGTCGCCGATCTTGAGGAAGCTCATCAGGCCGGACGAGCGCCCGCCGCCGGAGAGCTTCTCGCCCTCGCCGCGCAGCGCGGAGAAGTTGGAGCCGGTGCCGGAGCCGTATTTGAACAGGCGCGCCTCGCGCACCCACAGATCCATAATGCCGCCCTCGTTCACCAGATCGTCGGAGACGGACTGGATGAAGCAGGCGTGGGGCTGGGGATGTTCATAGGAGGTCTTGGAGCGGGTGAGCTTGCCGGTGACGTAGTCGACATAGAAATGGCCCTGGCTCGGCCCGTCTATGCCATAGGCCCAGTGCAGGCCGGTATTGAACCATTGCGGCGAGTTGGGCGCGGCCATCTGCATGGCGAGCATGTAGCGGTGCTCGTCGTAGAAGGCCTGGGCGTCCTGCTCGCTGTCGAAATAGCCGCCCTTCCAGCCCCAATAGGTCCAGGTACCGGCGAGCCGGTCGAACACCTGGGTGGCGAGATGCTCGCCCACATAGCGGTCCTTTTCGGCGAGGGTGGAGAGCGCCTTGGTGTCGGCGGTGCCACGCCACAGGAAGGAGGGGACGGTCTCCTCCTCGACGCGCTTCAGCCGCGACGGCACGCCCGCCTTGCGGAAATACTTCTGGGCGAGGATGTCGCTTGCGACCTGGGAGAAGTGCTCGGGCACCTCGATCCCCTCCTGCCGGAAGACGATGGAGCCGTCCGGATTGCGGATTTCGCTGGTCACGGTGCGGAACGCGATGTCCGCATAAGGAGAACGGCCGGCCTTGGTGTAGCGGCGCTCGATGCGCATGTCCTTCGTCCCAGTTTACGCGCCTGCCCTGTAGCCCCGGCTGGCGTCGCCCCAATTTTCGGCCCGGTTTCTGTCCGATGCCTGCCCTGTCGCGGGGACTCAACTGCCCCGTCATCTTCTCATGAGCCAGGGCGAACGCCCAACCGCAGACGCAAATTCATCTGCTCCGGCGTTGCCGCCAGCCGCGCAAGGGTCGTTCGATCCTGGGAAGGCCCGACCGCAAGAACGCTGCGCCGAACCGACTCTCAAACTGTCCGACTCTCTTCAGCCCGTCAAGGGATAGCGGAAAGTCGTGAACAAACCCCTACATCTCGTATGTAGGGTGTGGATAAGGGAAATCCAGGCCCAAGACCCTTATCGAGCGCGGATTCGCGCGCGGAGTCCAGCCGATCTGACGCCGACGAACAGTGGACAACGGGGATAGCGGAAGCGGCCCACACTATATAGTGGGGAGCGTCTTGGCAGGGCAGCCGGAAACTCACTCGGGATACCAGAACCACCTCATCCTGAGTTGCTCGCGCAGCGAGCCTCGAAGGATGCTCGTTCCTTACGACTGGCCCTCTGTTCCAGCATCCTTCGAGGCCGCCTGCGGCGGCCTCAGGATGAGGGTGTCAAATTAAGCAAGCCTCTCGAGCCTGCCCAGAGTGGCACCATCCCCAAAAGGAAAAGCCGCCGCTCCGGCGGGAGCGGCGGCTTCTCGATGCGCGGGCGGCTAAGTTGCCGCCGGTAGGAAGATCACGAGACGCGCAGATTAACCGCAGCGGTCTTGCCGGAGCGCTGGTCGGTCTGCAGCTCGAAGGAGATCTTCTCGCCGTCACGCAGGCCCTGCAGGCCGGAGCGCTGCACGGCGCTGATATGCACGAACACGTCCTTGCCACCGTTGTCGGGCTGGATGAAACCATAGCCCTTCTGGTCGTTGAACCACTTCACGGTACCGGTTTCGGTAGACATAGCCTCGGTCTCTTTCAGGTACAGATTGCACATTCAAGGTGGGTGCCGCGCGCGACCCCCGCCGCTCAGTCGATTTTGGAAGAAGTGCTGAACGTGCCCCGGCAGTTAGCAGGTGGAACGGCCCAGTCGTCCGGCCAAAGTCTGTGGAAGAGACTAGCCGGAATAATGCCCATTGCAAGCGCTGGCGGCGGCGCAAAGCAGCAAAACCGCCACTCCGGAAACAGAATGGCGGCCTGGTCGTGCAGGAATGCGTCGAAGGCGCGTACACACGAAACTTCGTGCGCGAACGCGCCGCGCGACGTCAGAGGGTGCGCAGATTGACGGCCGAGGTCTTGCCGGAACGCTGGTCGGTCTGCAGCTCGAAGGAGATCTTCTCGCCATCGCGCAGGCCCTGCAGGCCGGAACGCTGAACTGCACTGATATGGACGAAGACGTCCTTGCCGCCGCTGTCCGGCTGGATGAAGCCGTAACCCTTCTGCTCGTTGAACCACTTCACGGTGCCGGTATCAGCCATAGACGTACCTTCAAGACCTAGGTTTTCACGACAGACAAGCTAACGCGGTTGAGCCTGCCTGGTTCAGTCGAGTTTTGGAGAAGCGGCTGATCGCAGGTCGCGGGCATTCCGGACGCAACGGCACAGTCATTCGGCCAAAGTCGAGCTGGCGCTCAGATTCGTCAAAAATGTGGCTTTTGCGCGGCGCGGGTGCCGCAAATACAACCGGCGGGGACGTCATCGTTGCTGCGTTGCAGTGTAGGCGACGTTGCTTACCGCGGGCGCAAAAGAAAAGCGCCGGCTAAAAGCCGGCGCTCATCAAGCCGACGACGCCCGCAGGCGCGCCTTTCCGGATCAGTAGCAATTGCGCCGATCAACCCGCACCACCCGGCCGTTCGGGTAGTGGTACATGCAGCGCCCGCCCGACCAATAGTAATAGGAGCGGCGACGACGATCGCTCTGATTGCCGATGGCGGCACCGGTCACGCCGCCGATCACGGCACCCGCCACCGCGCCGCCGGCGCGACCGGTGACCGCGCCGCCGATGATGGCGCCGGTGGCGCCGCCGATCAGCGCGCCGGCCGCGGTGTCGTTGGCGGAGGCCGAGCTGCAGGTCGTGGCAATCGCGCCGGCCACGAGGAGCGCCGCGAGGGAAAGACGAGCGAACATTGATTGGTCTCCGACCCTGATTGCTTACGGCTCCTCCCGGCCGCCGGCGCTGAGCTGCGCCGTACCTGCCGTGCCGTGTAAGTCATTACTTAGACGGCCGAATCCGAACGGCAGATGAACGACGCGTCGCCCTGCCGCGCTTGCCCGACACGCCCGCCTCAGCAGTGCTGCGCCTCCACCACCGCAAGCGCCGTCATGTTGACGACGCCGCGCGCGGTGACCGACGGGGTGAGGATGTGCGCCGGGCGCGCGGTGCCGAGCAGGATCGGCCCGACCGGCAGCGAATCGCCGAACACCTTCACCATCTGGTAGGCGATATTCGCCGCGTCGAGGTTCGGCATGACGAGGATGTTGGCGACGCCATGGAGCCGCCCGCCGGGCAGCACCCGCTCGCGCATTTCCGGGATGATGGCGCTGTCGCCCTCCATCTCACCGTCGACCATCAGATGCGGCGCCCGTTCGGCGATGAGCTCCGCCGCCTGGCGCATCTTCTTGGCGCTGTCGTCGTCGCGGCTGCCGAAATCGGAATGCGACAGCATGGCGATGCGCGGCTCGATGCCGAAGCGGCGCACATGAGCGGCGGCGAGGATCGACATCTCCGCGAGGTCGTCGGCGGTGGGGTCCATCGAGACCTGGGTGTCGCACAGGAAGAAGGCGCCCTTCTGCGTCAGCAGCAGCGACAGCGCCGCCACGTCGCGCACACCCGGCGCGATGCCGATGATGGTGCGGATGTGGCGCAGATGGCGGATGAAGCGGCCCTCGACGCCGCACAGCATGGTGTCGGCGTCGCCACGCATCACGGCGAGCGCCGCGATCACGGTGGGCGTGGTGCGGACCAGTGTGCGGGCGAGCTCCGGGGTCACGCCGCGCCGGCCGGCGCGCTCGACATAGGTCTGCACGTAGTCCCGGTAGCGCGGATCATCGTCCGGATTGATCAGATCGAAATCGCGGCCCGGCTGCATGGAGAGGCCGAAGCGCTCGAGGCGGGTGTCGATCACAGCAGGACGGCCGATCAGGATCGGGCGGGCAATGCCCTCCTCGATCACCACCTGGGCGGCGCGCAGGATGCGCTCGTCCTCGCCCTCGGCATAGATGACGCGCTTCGGCGCCTGCCGGGCGAGCCCGAACAGCGGCTTCATAACGAGGCCGGAGCGGAACACGAAGCGGTCGAGCTTCTCCTGATAGGCGTCGAAATCGGTGATCGGCAGCTTGGCGACCCCGCTGTCCATGGCCGCACGCGCCACCGCGGGGGCGATGCGCAGGATGAGGCGTGGATCGAAGGGTGAGGGAATCAGCGAGTTCGGGCCGAACACCGGGGTCTCGCCGCCATAGGCGCGGGCCACGACGTCGGACGGCGTCTCGCGGGCGAGCTCGGCAATGGCGTTCACCGCCGCCGCCTTCATCTCCTCATTGATGGTGGTGGCGCCCGCGTCCAGCGCGCCGCGGAAGATGAAGGGGAAGCACAGGACGTTGTTGACCTGGTTCGGGAAGTCCGAGCGGCCGGTGCAGATCATGGCGTCCGGCCGGGCGTCGCGGGCGAGGTCCGGCATGATCTCCGGCGTCGGATTGGCAAGCGCCATGATGAGCGGGCGCTCGCCCATGGTCTTCAGCATCTCCGGCTTCAGCACGCCGCCGGCGGACAGGCCGATGAAGATGTCGGCGCCGACGATGACCTCGGCCAGCGTGCGGGCCTCGGTCTTCTGCGCGAAGGCGCCCTTGTACGGGTCCATCAGTACATTGCGGTCGGCGTAGACCACGCCTTCGATGTCGGTGACCCAGATGTTCTCGCGCTTCGCGCCCATCGACACGAGCAGATTGAGCGTGGCGATGGCGGCGGCACCGGCGCCGGAGGTGACGATCTTCACCTCGTCCAGCTTCTTGGCCCCGAGATGCAGCGCATTGACGACGGCGGCGACGACGATGATCGCGGTGCCATGCTGATCGTCATGGAACACCGGGATGTTCATCTTCTCGCGCAGGCGGGTCTCGATCTCGAAGCACTCGGGTGCCTTGATGTCCTCGAGATTGATGCCGCCGAAGGTCGGTTCCAGCGCGGCAACGACGCTCACCACATGGTCCGGCTCGTTGGCGTCGATCTCGATGTCGAACACGTCGATGCCGGCGAATTTCTTGAAGAGGACGGCCTTGCCTTCCATGACCGGCTTGGAGGCCAGCGGGCCGATATTGCCGAGGCCGAGCACGGCGGTGCCGTTCGTGACCACGGCGACGAGGTTCTGCCGGCTGGTCAGTTCGGAGGCGAGATGCGGCTCGGCGGCGATTGCCTCGCACACCGCGGCGACGCCGGGCGTATAGGCGAGCGCGAGGTCACGCTGGTTGGCAAGCGGCTTGGTGGGCTGGATTTCCAGCTTACCCGGACGCGGCAGCCGGTGATAGACCAGCGCGCCGGAGCGCAGGTCGTCCGATATGTAAGAAGCCATTGGCGTTCCCTTCCCCCGATCAGGCGGCGCAGAATATGGATTTTGAGGTGCGGCACAAATGCTTTCCGCGCATAGCGGGGCCTTGATTTAGCTGTTTATAGTCGGCGCGCCGCACGCGGCGTTCATCGTGGGTTCGGCTTGGATCGTCGAGGTTGCGGTCCGTTCCCGTTTCCCCGTGCCTCTCAGGTCGAGACTCCATGCGCAAACTCGTGATCGCCGTCCTCGTGCTCGTCGTTGCTACCCTCGCCGGCTATTTCGGCGTCAATGCCTATGCGCAGAATGAGGCGGAGCGCCAGGTCACGGCCGTGTTCGGCAATCTGGAGGCCGGCGGGCTGAAAGCGGGGCATGGCGCGGTCGATTTCGATCTGTTTGCCCGCCGCCTCGATGTCGCCGGCATCAATCTCGCCGACACGAACGGTGGCGGCACGACCAGCATCGGGAGGGTGACCGCCAGCGGCTTCTCGCCGCCGGCAAACGGCCGGGTCAAGGCGGCGAAGATCGAGTTCTCCGACATCGCCTTCGACGGGCCGAGCCCGTTCATGGCGGGCATGCAGACCGGCTACCGAATCCCGCTCATCACCATCGAGAATTACGAAGGCCCGGAGCGCATCGCGGCGTCCAGCTCCGAGCCCTGGCAATTGCTGCTGAGCTTCCTCGAATCGGCGTCCGCCGGCTCGGTGAGCGCGCCCGGCTTCACCATCACCGCCCGTACCGGGACCGGTGAGGACGCCACCTCCAGCGCCTTCAACTACGGTCCGACACGCCTGTCCGACATTGCCGGCGGCAAGATCGCGATGATGGAGATCGCCGCCTCGACCTTCGCCATCACCGGCAAGGCGCCCGGCACGTCGGCCAAGGGCGAGATCGGGCGCATGACCGCGAAGGCGACCGATATCGGCGCCATGATCGCGCTGGTCGATCCCGAGCGCCGCGCCGCCGCCACCGAGTTCCGCACGCTCTATGAGAGCATCGAGGCCGAGGGCTACAAGGCGACCTTCGACAACGGCCTCACCCAGCAATGGAAGCAGATCGCGCTCGGCAAGGTGGCGGTCCGGCCCGCGGCACTGCCGGTCGACCAGCTCGTCGCCTTCAGCCGCCGCATGCAGGAACTCCAGACAAAGGGTGAAAAGGCGCCGCCGGCCGAGACCGCGGCCATGCTCGAGGCACTGGCCGGGCTTTACGGCGCGGTCGAGCTCGGCGCCATGAGGCTCGACGAGATGGTGCTGGAGCAGCCCGGCGTGACCAACGCTACGCTGAAGACGCTGCTGATCGGCGGCATGAAGGGTGGACGGATCGATACCATCGCCATTGAAGGGTTTTCCGGCAATGACCCGTCCGGCAAGGCGGTGAAGCTCAACCGCTTCGTTGTCAACGGGTTGAAGCCCGGCGAGTTGATGCAGCTCGGTGCCGATGCGGTGATCAACCCGGCCGAGCTGAACACGACGCAGCACCATCTCGCCGTGCTGCGCTCGCTCGACGGCATCGAGATCGAGGGTATCGAGGCCCCGATCGGCCCCTCGCCCGACGATGTGGTGAAGCTCGGCACCCTACAGCTCTCCTGGGGAGGCTTCATCGGCCCGGTGCCGTCGAAGATGGCGGCCAGCCTGCGGGTTTCGGGGCCGATCGCCCAGCTCGCCGATGACCAACCGTTCTCGCTCATGGCGGCGAGCGGCGCGACGCGCGCCGATGTCGCCTTCGATGGCGGGTTAAACTGGAGCGAGGCCGACAAGACCGTCACCGCCGCCCCCCTGTTCGTCGAGATCGCCGGCGCCTTCTCGGCCTCGGCCAAGGTGACGCTCACCGGCGTTGACAAGGCGAGCTTCTTCTCCGCCGACGAGGCGGAGGCGCTCAATGGCGCGCTCGCCGCCAATCTCGGCTCGCTCGACATCACCCTGACCGACGCCGGCATCTATGAGATGAAGCTGAAGCAGGTGGCGAAGGATCAGGACGCGACGCCGGAGGCGGTGCAGCAGATGACCGTCGGTATCGCCCAGATCATCGCCCAGCAGATCACCTCGGAGCGGCCGGAACTGGAGCGACCCGCCGCGGCCATCGTCGATTTCCTCTCGGCGCCGAAGGGCAAGCTGGTGCTGAAGATCACGCCCAAGGCGAGCCTGCCGCTGATCACCGTGATCCAGGCGGCGAACAGCGACCCGGTGAGCCTGCTCGACCAGGTGAACATCGAGGCGACGGCGTCGCGGTGAGAGGTTGGGTTGCTCTGAGTGAGCATCCTTCGAGGCCCGGCTTCGCCGGGTGCCTCAGGATGAGGGCGTATTAAATAACCACCTCATCCTGAGGTGCGAGCGCAGCGAGCCTCGAAGGATGCTCACGCCAGGCGCCCCTCACTTCTCCGGCAGGTTCAGCCGGATGTGCAGATCGCGGAGCTGCTTCGGCATCGCCTAGTTCGGCGCGCCCATCAGCAAGTTTTGCTGGACGATTTCCTATCGTCACACGCCTTGTTCATCATAGCCTCGCCCTGCATCATGCAGGTTGCATCTCATTTCCCCCAAGCCTTCCAGGTCGAACCCCCTATGCGCAAATTCGCGATTGTCGTCCTCGTGCTCATGGCCGTTGCCGTCGGCGGATATCTCGGAGCCGGCGCGTATGCCCAGCATGAGGCAGAGCGCCACGTCGCAACGCTCTTCCAAGACATCGAAGCCAGCGGTCTAAAGGCACGCCACGCTAAAGTTGAGTTCGACCTGTTCAGCCGTACCCTTACCGTCTCCGACATCGCGTTGGATTATGAGGACGGCGTCAGTACCGCCACGATCGGCCGCATCACCGCCATCGACGTCGGCCAACTGGGTATGGACCGGGTGAAGGCCAATCGGGTCGAGATCGCCGAGTTCGCCTATGACGGACCGATCATGGCCGGCGCTGGGATTGACGGAAGCTATAAGATACCGGTTCTCGTCGTTGAGCAATTTGAGGGGCCAACTCGGATTGCAACAACCGAGGGCGGGCCGGGACGAATGGCTCGCGCCTTTATTCTTGGTGCTTCCGCGAAGCGGATCACCATGCCCTCCTTGGCGACAACGTATACAGTCGGATCGGGCGAAGGCGCGATAAAGACGGAATATAGCTATGGCGCGACGGTGATGGAGGAACTCGCTGCGGGCAAGGTTGCCCGAGCTACATCCGAGCCGTCGAAATATAGCACCAGCGGCCCGAATACGCGGACTGGCGGCGGTACCATCGGCAAGGTTACCGGTGAATCCCTGGATTTTGCAGCAAGTATGGGCGTCTTCAACCTCGGAACGGAGAGAGCAGAAACCTTCCAGCACTTGTTCGGGAAGCTCACGGTAGACGGCATGACCGAAAGCTACAGTGATGGTAGCGGTGGCCGTCTCGGTACAATCAGTGCCAGCAATTTTGCCGTGCGTCCTTCCACCCTGCGGATAGAGGAGTTTCTGAGTGCGGCCAAGGGCTTTGGAGAGCCCCAAACAGACGGTCACAAGCCCGACAGGAAAGCTATGGCGGAGTCGGCGGGCCTTCTGGCCGACATCATCGATTCGTATCAGGTTGGAAGCGTCGAGTTCTCTGACGCCGACATAATCGCGAAAGATGGTATCCAGCTTCGCCTCAAATACTTCAGTATGAGCGCCTTCAATGACGGCCGGATAGGGGAGTTTTCCTTCGACGGCCTGACCTTGACCACGCCGAACGGCAAGCTCAACAAAGTCGACCGCTTCTCCGTCCATGGGCTCAAGTTCAGCAGATTGCTGCGTTTCAGCGCGGAGGTCGCAAGTCGCGAGGGTGAGCCGCGGGCCACGCGAGCCGACAGGCTGAAGGTATTTCAATTTCTCGATAAAATCGAAATCGGGGGCCTTGAAGTGGCGAGAGGTCGCTCGCCCGACGATATCTTGAAAGTCGACACGCTCCAGCTGTCGTGGGGCGATTTCGTCGGACCTCTGCCGTCGAAGATGGCCGTGACCGCTCGCATATCCAGCCCGATCGAACCGCTGGCGGACAAGGCCCCGTTTTCGCTGCTCGCCGACGGCGGGGTGGAGCGTGCAGTCATCTCAATCGACGGCGGGCTGAACTGGAACGAGGCGGACAAGACGGTGACGGCGACTCCGCTGCTCGTCGAGATCGGCGATGCCTTCTCCGCCTCGGCCAAAGTGACGCTCACCGGCGTCGACAAGGCGCGCTTCTTTTCTCCTGATGAGGGCGAGGCACTCAAGGGCGCGCTCGCTTCCAATCTCGGCACGCTCGAGATCGCGCTCGCCGACGACGGGATCTATGAGCTGAAATTAGAGCAGAGAGCACTGGACCAGGATGTGACACCAGAGATCGCGCAGCAGACGATGGTGGGAATCGCGCAGACCCTCGCCCAGGGGATCACTTCAGAACGACCGGACCTCGAGCGCCCGGCGGCAGCGATCGTCGATTTCCTCTCGGCGCCGAAGGGCAAGCTGGTCTTGAAGATCACGCCCAAGGCCAGCCTGCCGCTGATCACCGTGATCCAGGCCGCGAATAACGACCCGGTGAGCCTGCTGGACGAGGTGAACATCGAGGCGACGGCGTCGCGGTGAGCGGCGGAGGCGCCCGGCGTAAGCATCCTTCGAGGCCCGGCTTCGCCGGGTGCCTCGGGATGAGGGCGTATTAAATAACTACCTCATCCTGAGGTGCGAGCGCCAGCGAGCCCGGAAGGATGCTCACGCAGAGCGCTCTTCTCACTTCTCCGGCAGGTTCAGCCGGATGTGCAGCTCGCGCAGCTGCTTGGGGACGGCTTCGCTCGGGGCGCCCATCAGCAAGTCCACCGCCTGCTGGTTCATCGGGAAGATCGAGATTTCCCTGAGGTTCGTGGTGCCGCACAGCAGCATGACGATACGGTCGACGCCCGCCGCCATGCCGCCATGCGGTGGCGCGCCATACTGGAAGGCGCGGTACATGCCGCCGAAGCGCTCGACCACGTCCTTCTCGCCATAGCCGGCGATCTCGAACGCCTTCACCATCGCCTCGGGGCGGTGATTGCGGATACCGCCGGAGGCGATCTCGAAGCCGTTGCAGGCGATGTCGTACTGGAACGCCTTGATGGTGAGCGGGTCCTGGCCGTTCAGCGCCTCCAGCCCGCCCTGCGGCATGGAGAAGGGGTTGTGCGAGAAGTCGACCTTCTTGTCGTCGTCGTTCCACTCATACATCGGGAAGTCGACGATCCATGCGAGCTCGAAGCGGTCGTGGTCGACGAGCTTCAGTTCCTCGCCGACCCTGGTGCGCGCAGTGCCAGCAAACCTTACGAACTTCGCCGGATCGCCGGCGACGAAGAAGGCGGCATCGCCCTCCTTGAGGCCGAGCTGCTCGCGGATCGCGGCGGTGCGCTCCGGGCCGATATTGTTGGCGATCGGGCCGGCGCCCTCGCCTCCTTCGCGCCACATGATGTAGCCGAGGCCGGGCTGGCCCTCGCCCTGCGCCCAGGAGTTCATGCGGTCGCAAAAGGCGCGGGAGCCGCCGGTCGGGCCGGGAATGGCCCACACCTGGTTGGTCTCGCTCTCCAGCATGCGGGCGAACACCTTGAAGCCCGAGCCGCGGAAATGCTCGGAGACGTCCTGCATCTCCAAGGGGTTGCGCAGGTCCGGCTTGTCGGTGCCGTATTTGCGCATGGAGTCCGCATAGGGGATGCGCGGGAACTTCTGCGTCACCGGCTTGCCTTCGGCGAAATCCTCGAACACGCCGCGGATCACCGGCTCGACGGCGTCGAACACGTCGGCCTGCTCGACGAAGCTCATCTCCAGATCGAGCTGGTAGAATTCGCCCGGCAGGCGATCGGCGCGCGGGTCCTCGTCGCGGAAGCAGGGTGCGATCTGGAAGTAGCGGTCGAAGCCGCTCATCATGATCAGCTGCTTGTATTGCTGCGGCGCCTGCGGCAGCGCGTAGAACTTGCCGGGATGCAGGCGCGAGGGCACCAGGAAGTCGCGCGCGCCTTCCGGGCTCGACGCGGTGAGGATCGGGGTCTGGAACTCGAAGAAGCCCTGGCCCTTCATGCGGGCGCGCATGGAATCGATGATCGCGCCGCGGGTCATGATGTTCCTGTGCAGCTTCTCGCGGCGCAGATCGAGGAAGCGGTAGCGAAGCCGCGTCTCCTCCGGATATTCCTGCTCGCCGAACACCGGCAGCGGCAATTCGGCGGCGGGGCCCAGCACCTCGATCTCGGTGCCGTAGAGCTCGACCTGTCCGGTCGGCAGGTCCGGGTTCTCGGTGCCCACGGGGCGCGAGCGTACCCGGCCGTCGACCCGGATCACCCATTCCGCGCGCACCGTCTCGGCGAGCTTGAAGGCCGGGCTGTCGGGATCGACCACGACCTGGGTCAGGCCGTAATGGTCGCGCAGGTCGATGAACAGCACGCCGCCATGGTCGCGGATGCGATGGCACCAGCCGGACAGGCGGGCATTCTCGCCGATATCCGTCGCGCGAAGGGCTCCGCAGGTGTGCGAGCGATAGCGGTGCATGGTGCAATCTTCCTGGGCAGGCAACACGAAAAACCCCTCCGCGGGGCGCGCGGAGGGGTGCATGCGGGTGTCGGATTTGTCAAGGAAGGTCGGCGACAAACCGACTCAAAGCCTCAAGGCACGTAACGCAGGGTTAGGCCCGCGGCGCCCAGCGCCAGCGAGGCGCCGACATTGCCCTCGACCGAGAACGGGTTGAGCGCGAATGCCTTGTCCGCGCCGATCAGCGCGTTGCCGGCGACGCCGACGCCGAGCGCGACGTCTGCGGTGGCGCCTACATAGGTGCCTGCCAGCGCGCCGGGCGCGACCTGCGCCGTAACTGCCAGCACGCCCCAGGTCATGATGCCGGCGCCGGTGACCCCGAGATCAAGGCCGACCGTGGTGATGGTGCCGGAATAACGCTGCGGCGGCGCGCCCTGGCTGGAGCTGAAGGTGCAGTTCATCTCCTGCTTCGAGGTGATGATGAAGCCGATGCTGGCGTTGACGTGGCACACCAGTACGCCGACATCGACCCGGTCGGCAGCCTCGGCGCGCGGGGCCAGCGCAAGCATGGCAATTGCGGCCAGCGCCGAAAGACGAATCTTCATGATCAAAATCCCCCAAAGCCGGGGCCGGCCTCGCCGGCCCCATGGACCCAGGGGTATTATTTAGCGCACGGCACGCCGACGCGCACCCCAACGTCAGCGCTTTGCGCGAGCATTATTAATCGCGCTTCGTCTCCGGCGTCGTGGCAGGCGCTCCGGGAGCGTTCTCCGGATCTCCGAGGGAAGGCTGCGTGGTCTGCGTCGGCTGCCGACCGCCCGGGACCACGCGCGAGTCACCGGTGGAGCGCAGTTTCCGGCGCTCCTGCTCGTTTCGGCGCTCCTGCTCGCGAGGCGTGTCGGTGGGTATCGTGGTCTCGCGCATGGCGTCTCTCCTCTTCCGATAGAGGGCAACGAGCCCACAACGCACCAGTTCCCTCACAAATCCTCAGCTTTTCCGGCTGACAATACCGCTCCGGCTCCGTTATGAAGCAAGGAGCATGGACATGATCAGTTCGACATCCGACCTCGCTGGTGCCTGCGAACGTCTCGCGCGCCATCCGTTCATAACGGTCGACACCGAATTCCTGCGGGAAACGACCTTCTGGCCGAAGCTCTGCGTCGTCCAGCTCGCCAGCGCCGAGGAAGCGGTGGTGGTCGACGCCATCGCCGAGGGTCTCGACCTTGCGCCCTTCTTCGAATTGATGGCGAACGAGCAGGTGCTGAAGGTGTTCCATGCCGCGCGGCAGGACATCGAGATCGTCTGGCACCTCGCCGGCATCGTACCGCATCCGGTGTTCGACACCCAGGTCGCCGCCATGGTGCTCGGCCATGGCGATTCCATCTCCTATGACCAGCTCGTGCAGCGCCTCACCGGCCATGTGCTCGACAAGTCGCTGCGCTTCACCGACTGGTCGCGCCGGCCGCTATCAGCGGCGCAGATCGCCTATGCCGAGGCCGACGTCACCCATTTGCGCGACGTGTTCGTGAAGCTCGACGCCGACCTCGCCAAGCGCGGCCGCAGCGAATGGGTCAGCGAGGAGATGGCGGTGCTGACCTCGCCCGACACCTATCGCCAGGAGCCGGAGCACGCCTGGGAGCGGCTGCGCTCGCGCGCCCGCAAGCCGCGCGAGCTCGGCGTGCTGATCGAGGTGGCGGCGTGGCGCGAGCGTGAGGCGCAGGGCCGCGACATGCCGCGCTCGCGCATCCTGAAGGACGAAGTGATCGGCGAGATCGCCTCGCAGCAGCCGACGACGCCGGAACGCCTCGCCCAGCTGCGCTCCATCCCCAAGGGGTTCGAGCGCTCCCGCGCCGGCGAGCAGATACTGGAAGCGGTGAAGGCCGGGCTCGCCCGCGACCCGAAGACGCTGCCGCGCATCGAGCGCGACCGGCCGCTCTCGAACGGCGCCTCGGCGACGGTGGAGCTCCTGAAGGTGCTGCTGCGCATGACCTCCGAGCAGCACGGCGTCGCCGCCAAGATCATCGCCACGGTGGACGATCTCGAACAGATCGCCAGCGAGGACGAGGCCGAGGTCGGCGCAATGCGCGGCTGGCGCCGTGAACTGTTCGGCGAGCGGGCGCTGGCGCTGAAGGCGGGCCGCCTTGCGCTCGCCATGCAGCGCGGCCGGGTGATCGCGCTGGACCAGCCTGGGGAGTAGGGAAGTGCATTCTTCCCGTTAAGCCGTCGTCCCGGCCGAAGCGAAGCGGAAAGCCGGGATCGCGTGAACTCCCGCGCATGATCTTCCTGCGATGCCGAATCGGCCTGCGGCCGTCCGGGATGGCGCGTGAAATTAGAGATCACCCGGTCGCGATCACCGCATCGCGGCCGATCAGCCGGCCGAGCGTCTTCAGGCGCGAGGCGATGCGCTCGCCCGCGAGCTGCGCGAACTCGCCTTCGAGATGCAGCACGAGCTTGCCGCGATCGACGGTGAGCGGCGTCGAGGGCAGCGTGTCGGGCATGGAGGCGGAGACGAGATAGGCGACACGCATCGCCGCGCCGAGAATGCGGGCGCGATCGAGCAGGCGCGTCGTCACCAGTTCGCGGATGCGCGGGGAGAGTTCGTCGTCGACCAGGCCGACATGGCGGTAGAAGATCGACAAGGCGAGGAAGGCGCGGCCCGGATGGTCGACGCCGATGAAGGCGGCATGAGCGATGATGTTCAGGCTCTGCTCGCCGCGATAGTCGGGATGGGCGCGCCAGCCGATATCAGCGAGCAGGCAGGCGGCGTGGCGCAGCCGCTTCTCCTCGACGCTCTCGTCAATGCCGGTCGAGGCCATGAACTTGTCGGTCCACTCCGCCAGTTCCTCGCCATGGCGCGGCGAGCGCGAGCGCAGCCAGTTCAGTTCGGAGGCGGCGGCGATCAGCGGATCGGTGCGCTGCTCCTCGTCGGCGAGCGCCTCATAGAGCAGGCCCTCGCGCACGCCTAGCGCGGAAACGTGGATGTGCTCCGGCTCGCCGATGCGGATGATGTGCTCCAGCACCAGGGCGCCATAGGCCAGGAGCGGACGGCGGACCTCGGACACCATCTCTATCTTGGAGAGGGTGTCGACCGGGACGCGGCGGATGACGCGGCAGAATTCCAGCGCCTCCTTGGCCGGCAGCATATAGCCGTGCATCACATGCAGCGGATAGCCGCGCTGCCACATGTGCAGGCGAGTGAGCGCGCGCCAGGTGCCGCCGACCGCATAGAAGGTGCGGCCCGGCAGATGCTCCAGATGCGTGCTCTTCGCCAGCGTATCCTTGACGATCTTGTCGGCCTTCTTCAGCGAGCGGCCGGAGGCGTCCTGCAAGGCGAGGCCGCCGAGCTGGAAGGTGGCGCCGGAGCCGATACGGTGGCCATGCAAGTCGGCCAGCTCCAGCGAGCCGCCGCCGAGATCGCCGACAACGCCATTGGCGCGGTGCACGCCGGAGACCACGCCGAGCGCGGAGAGCTGTGCCTCCCGCTTGCCGGAGAGCAGCTCGACCTCGGTACGGCAGATCGCCGAGCATTGGGCGATGAAGTCCGGCCCGTTGATGGCGTCGCGCGCGGCGGCGGTGGCGAGCACCTGCAGCCGGCCGACGCCCATGTGGTCGCACAGCGCGCGGAAGCGACGCAGCACGCCAAGCGCCTTCTCCACCGCGTCAGTGTTCAGTCGCCGCGTGGTCGCGACTTCCCGCCCGAGGCCGCACGACGCCTTTTCGTTGAAGATCGGCGTCGGCGAGCGCGACAGGCGCTCATAGACGACAAGGCGGACGGAGTTGGAGCCGATATCGATCACCGCGACGGGGTCGCCGGCGACGAGGCGCCCCGGCGCCTCGCGGCTCACTTCGATCATAGGCTCACGAACGTTCACGGCGGCGTACGAGGCTACGCGGAGACGATTCTTTGATGGATTTGCCACGCCCGGACAGACTCGGATTTGTCATGAAATACTGGTGGGCGTTGAAAGACTCATCGCCCGGGCCGGGCACTATGCGTTCGGACGTCCCATCGGGCAACAGACGCCAGCTCTGCTGGTTGTCCTCGAAATTGGCGACCATGATCTGGTCGAGTATCTGCATATGCACCGTCGGATTGACGATCGGGCACAGCGCCTCTACGCGCCGATCGAGGTTGCGCGGCATGAGATCGGCCGAGGAAATATAGACCGCCGCCTTCGGATGCGGCAGGCCGTGGCCATTGCTGAAGGCATAGATGCGGGAATGCTCGAGGAAGCGCCCGATAATGGATTTGGCGCGGATATTGTCGGACAGACCCGGCACGCCCGGTCGCAGGCAGCAAATGCCGCGCACCACGAGGTCGATCGGCACGCCGGCCTGGCTCGCCTCATAGAGGGCGTCGATGATCACCGGGTCAACCAGCGAGTTCATCTTCAGCCAGATGGCGGCCGGCTTGCCGCCCTTGGCGAAGCCCATCTCGGCCTCGATATGGTCGAGGATGCGCTGCTTCAGCGTGAGCGGGGAAACCGACATGGCCTCCAGCTCCGCCGGCTCGGCATAGCCGGTGATGAAGTTGAAGATGCGGGCCACGTCGCGGCCGATCACCGGATCTGCGGTGAAATAGGACAGGTCGGTATAGATGCGGGCGGTGATCGGGTGGTAATTGCCGGTTCCGACATGGCAATAGCTCGCCAGCGTTCCACCCTCGCGGCGGACCACGAGCGAGAGCTTGGCGTGGGTCTTCAGCTCGAGAAAGCCGAACACCACCTGCACGCCGGCGCGCTCGAGGTCGCGGGCCCAGCGGATATTGGCCTC
The DNA here is from genome assembly GCA_029266425.1 of Xanthobacteraceae bacterium. Classification (GTDB taxonomy): domain Bacteria; phylum Pseudomonadota; class Alphaproteobacteria; order Rhizobiales; family Xanthobacteraceae; genus Ancylobacter. The sequence continues at coordinate 75,903 of JAQSWY010000011.1, read as the reverse complement.
CTCGTCGAAGCGGGCCTTGAGTTCGACCAGCGCGGTGACCGACTTGCCGGCCTCGGCGGCTTCCGCCAGCGCCTTGATGATCGGGCTGTCGGACGAGGTGCGGTAGAGCGTCTGCTTGATGGCGACGACGTTCGGGTCGCGCGCCGCCTGTCGCAGGAACTGCACCACGACGTCGAAGCTCTCATAGGGGTGATGGACGACGAGGTCCTTCTCGCGGATCGCGGCGAAGCAGTCGCCGGCATGGTCGCGGATGCGCTCCGGGAAGCGCGGATTATAGGGCTTGAACTTGAGGTCCGGCCGTTCCAGCGACACCAGCTGGTTGAACTCGTTCAGCGCCAGAACGCCCTCGACCAGGAAGATCTCGTCGCCGGCGACGCCGATCTCGCGGGCAACGAAGTTGCGCAACTCTTCCGGCATGGAAGCATCAACCTCCATGCGGATCACCGAACCGCGACGGCGGCGCTTCAGCGCGGTCTCGAACAGGCGGACGAGGTCCTCGGCCTCTTCCTCGACTTCAAGGTCGCTGTCGCGGATGACGCGGAAGCCGCCCTGCCCCCTCACCTGATAGCCCGGGAACAGGCGGCCGATATAGAGGCCGATCATCTGTTCCAGCGTGATGAAGCGGGCGACGCCCGCGGCGTCCGGCAGGCGGATGAAGCGGTCGATCTTGGCCGGCACGCGGATCAGCGCGTTCATGGCGCGCCCGTCGCTGATGCGCGAGAGCTGCAGCGCCAGCGAGAAGCCGAGATTCGGAATGAACGGGAAAGGGTGCGCCGGGTCGATGGCGAGCGGCGTCAGCACAGGGAAGACGTGATTGAGGAAGTGCTCGTCGAGCTGTTGGCGATCGCTCTTCTTCACGTCGGCGCCGTCGACCAGAACGATCCCGGTGCCGGCGAGCGCGACGCGCAGCGCGCGCCAGCGGGCCTGCTGGTCACTGCCGAGCTCGGCCACCTCGGCGGAGATCACGACGAGCTGCTGCGACGGAGACAGGCCGTCCGGGCTCTTGGCGGTGAAGCCCTCGCGCACCTGCTCCTTCACGCCGGCGACGCGCACCATGAAGAACTCGTCGAGATTATTCGCGGAGATCGAGAGGAAGCGCAGTTGCTCCAGCAGCGGGTGGGCAGGATTAGCGGCCTCCTCCAGCACGCGGCGGTTGAACTGAATCCAGGACAGCTCGCGATTGATGAAGCGATCCGAGCTCGTCATCGGATCGGGTGCGGCCTCGACTGGGACCACCTGCTCACGAATCGCTTCCGCCACCGACTGCCCCTCTTGCTGCGCCACGGTCGTGCCTCCCTTATACACGCCCTCCGGCATCTGCCGCGCCGGACCTTCGCTGTCCATCATGACCGCTCAATGACGCGCCGTGAACGCCGGTCGATCAGGCATCTTCGTCAGATTCGCCGCCCCCGGTGCCGGATTGCGCGCGAAGCAGCTCGGACGCCAGCGATTTGTTGAGCGGGCGCTTGCGGGCCAGCGCCTCCCGGTCGAGCGCGGCGACGAGATCGCGCAGCGCGGCGAGCGAGCGCTCCATGCGCGCCAGCATGAAGCTCACCAGCCCGTCCTCCGGCGTGAGCTGCCGATCGGCAAACAATTTGAAGGCCACGGCGGCAAGCAGCGCGTCGTCGGGGGCGCCGATCTCGACCACCGGCACCGCGCGCAGCCGCGAGGCGAGATCGGCAGTCGCGAGCCCGGCAGCCAGCGCCGCCGGGGCGCGTCGCGCTGTGATGAGCAGGCTGGCGCGCTGCTCGCCGGCGAGGTTGATCAGATGGAACAGCGCCGCCTCGTCGAGCGCCCCCTCCCCGACATCCTCCAGCACCAGCGCACCGGTGGCGAGCGCACGCGGCACCGCGGCGGCGTCGAGCGCGGCGGCAGCGACGACCGTGGCGCCGCTGCGCGCGGCGAAGATGCTGGCAAGATGGCTCTTGCCGGAGCCTTCGGGCCCGGTCAAGGCGACGATGCGCGCCGGCCAGTCCGGCCAGGCGTCGATCAGCGCCAGCGCTTCCCGGTTCGAGGGCGCGAGCAGGAAGTCCGCCCGCGTCCGGCTCTCGGGATGGGGCAGATCGAGGGGGATTTGGCGAGCAGCCATGGCTCGGCTCACTTCTTCTCAGCTCACTTCGCCGTCGGCCGGGTCGGTTTCCTCCCCGGTATAGAGCGGGCTGTGCAGATACTGATAGAGCGCAAAGCGCATCAGCACGCCAATCGCCGCCGCCAACGGCACGGCGAGCAGCAGGCCGAGGAAGCCGAGCACATAGCCGAAGGCGAGCAAGGCGAACATCAGCCACACCGGATGCAGGCCGACACTGTCGCCGACCAGCTTGGGCGAGAGAATGTAGCCCTCGATGAACTGCCCGAACAGGAAGATGCCGGCGATGATCGCGATCATGCTCCAGTCCGGAAAGAACTGCACGATGGCGACGCCGACCGCCAGCACCAGCCCGGTGAGCGAGCCGACATAGGGAATGAAGGTGATGACGCCGGAGACGAAGCCGATGACGAGGCCGAAATTCAGCCCGGAAACGGTAAGCGCCACCGAATAGAACGCGCCGAGGATGAGGCACACCGCCGCCTGGCCGCGCACGAAGCCGGCAATGGCGCCATCCATCTCGCGGGCGATTTCGCGAATCGTCTCGCGATTGTTCAGCGGCAGCCAGGAATCGACCTTCTCCACCATGCGGTTCCAGTCGTTCAGCATGTAGAAGGCGACTACCGGGGTGATGACCAGCAGCGAGAACAGCGAGAGCAGCGCCTGCCCCCCGGTCCAGATCGACTGCAGGAACGTGAGCAGATAGGCGGCGCCCTGGGTGACGAGGTCGCTCATGTTGCGCTGGATATTGGGCAGGCGGTCGCCGATCACCGAACGCAGCCATTGCGCGCCCTCACCGGTGGCGAGCGACTGGAGCTTGAGGATGTATTCCGGCAGGCGCTCGAGGAAGGCGGCAAGCTGGGCGCCCAGAATGGGGACGACCAGCAGCAGCAGCAGGATGATGCACATCAGCGCCAGCCCGATCACCACCAGCGACGCGATGAGCCGGTCGACGCCCCACTGTTCCAGCCGCGTGGTGACGGGATTGAGGAAATAGGCGAGCGCGAGGCCGGCCACGAAGGGCACCAGTATCCCGCTCAACAGCCAGCACACCAGAACGAAGCCGACAAGCACCGCCAGCCAGAACTTCACCTGTCGATGCAGGAACATCCGAACCGTACCTTCCGACGACGCTTTAGACTTGGCCCTTACACACACACCTGGCCTTACGCTTGGTACGCCGGATTCATTGATACAGGACAAACGGGACGCGGGCGATGTAGCTCGGCTTGAGCATCCTTCGAGGCCGGCCTTCGGCCGGCACCTCAGAATGAGGTTCTTCCTTTGCGCGCAACCTCATCCTTGAGGTGCGAGCACAGCGAGCCTCGAAGGATGCTCACGACAAGCGCTCTCACGCTGCCATGTGCCGCGCCCATTCGCCGAGATAGGCGGCGGCGGAGAGCACGGTCAGCACCCCGACAAGCACCATGCCGAGCTCGAAGGCCGGTCCCGGCGGGAAGCCGAAGCCGAGCGAGGCGAGGACGAAGGCGGCGAAGGCGATCTGCGCCGCGGTGTTGAGCTTGGACACCACCAGCGGGCGGATCGTCACCGGCTTGTCCAGCACCCAGGACAGGATCACCGCCGAGACGATCATTATGTCGCGGGACACCACGGCGATCGCCACCCATTGCGGCACATGGCCGGCGACCGCCATCGTGACATAGATGGAGACCAGCAGCGCCTTGTCGGCCAGCGGATCGAGATAGGCACCGAGCTCGCTCTGCAGGCCGAAGCGCTTGGCGATGAAGCCGTCTATGGCATCCGAAATGCCCGCCGCCAGGAACAGCCAGAAGGCGATGGCGGGCCGCCCCGACACGATGGCCCAGACCACCACCGGCACCGCAAAGATGCGGGCGATGGTTATGATGTTCGGCAGGTTCATCTTTTTGCGGCGTTCCCGTCCAAGGAGATAGTCCCGTACCGCCCGCTTGCCAAGGCGGACTGCCGCTGCGGCAACACGGGCGAAGCGGTGACGACACCGGCTGGACATGCCACAAGGCGGCTCCCGCCCGCGTGAGCCGCCTGTCCATGCGCCCTTCCCTGGTCATTTCCGCCGTCGTCGCTGCCCTGGTCGGGTTCGGCGGCACGCTCGCGCTCATTGTCGCCGCTGCGCAGGCGGTGGGCGCAAGCCCCGAGCAGACCTCCTCCGGCGTGGTCGGCCTCTGCCTCTCCATGGCGCTGACGACGCTCTATCTCAGCGTGCGCTACCGCATGCCGATCATCACCGCCTGGTCGACCCCGGGCGCGGCGCTGATCGCCGCCTCCCATGGCCTGACTGTGGGCACCGCGACGGGTGCCTATCTCCTCGTCGGCGTGCTGATCGTGCTGACCGCAGCGGTGAAGCCGCTCGGCACGCTGGTGCAGCGCATTCCGGTGTCGATCGCCGCGGCGATGCTGGCCGGCGTGCTGTTCCGCTTCGCTACCGCGGTGTTCACCTCGGCGCAGGCGGACCCGGCGCTGGTGCTGCCGCTGGTGGTGCTGTTCCTCATTGCCCGCCGCGTCAGCCCATTCGGTGCGGTGCTGGTGGTGCTTGGCGTCGGCGTCGTGCTCGCCTTCGCGCTCGGCCGGGTGGGGCCGCTGCCGAGCGAGATCCCGCTGCCGAGCATCGCCCTGATCGTCCCGAGCTTCGATCCTCAGGTGCTCATCGGCGTCGGCCTGCCGCTCTATCTCGTCACCATGGCCTCGCAGAACCTGCCCGGCTTCGCGGTGCTGCAGGCCGCCGGCTACAAGCCTCCGGTCACCTCCATCCTCGCCACCACCGGCATCGCCTCGCTCATCACCGCGCCGCTCGGCTCGCTGACGAGCAATCTCGCCGCCATCACCGCCTCGCTCTGCACCGGACCGGACACCCATCCCGACCCCGACAAGCGCTGGATGACCGGGCCGTTCTATGCATTGAGCTATCTGGTGCTCGCCATTGGCGGCGCCTCCATGGTGGTGCTGATCGCGGCGCTGCCGGCCGGTCTGGTCGCGACCTTCGCCGGGCTGGCGCTGCTGGGTCCGCTGGTGAACGCGCTCGGCACCGCGCTGCACGACGTCACCCGGCGCTTCCCGGCGGTGCTGACGCTGGCGGTCACCGCGTCCGGCGTCTCGCTCGCCGGAATCGGGTCGGCCTTCTGGGGGCTGGCGGCGGGATTGCTGGCGCTCGCCATCGAGCACGCGTGGCGGAAATGACCCTGCCCTTGCCGGCTGCTCCATTAGACGCTAATCCGCGCAGAGCCTTTCGGGGGAGATGATGGGCGAGACGGATAAGGGCCTCAGCTATCGCGATGCAGGTGTCGATATCGACGCCGGCAACCGCCTTGTCGACCTGATCAAGCCGCTGGTGAAGGCGACCCGCCGGCCCGGCGCCGATGCCGAGATCGGCGGCTTCGGCGGGGTGTTCGATCCCAAGGCCGCCGGTTTCAAGGATCCCCTGATCGTCGCCACCACCGACGGGGTCGGCACCAAGCTGAAGATCGCCATCGAGACCGGCAAGCACGATACGATCGGCATCGACCTCGTCGCCATGTGTGTCAACGACCTCGTGGTGCAGGGCGCCGAGCCGCTGTTCTTCCTCGACTATTTTGCGACGGGCAAGCTCGCCCCCGAGGTCGGCGCCAGCATCGTCGCCGGCATCGCCAAGGGCTGCACGGAGGCCGGCTGCGCGCTGATCGGCGGCGAGACCGCCGAGATGCCGGGCATGTATGCCGATGGCGACTATGATCTTGCCGGCTTCTCGGTCGGCGCGGTGGAGCGCGGCGAATTGCTGCCGCGCCCGAACATACAGCCGGGCGACGTGCTGCTCGGCCTCGCCTCGTCCGGGGTGCATTCCAACGGCTATTCGCTGGTGCGCCGCATCGTCGACCGCTCCGGTCTCGCCTGGGACGCCGAAGCGCCGTTCTGCCATGGCCATAGCCTTGGCGAAGCATTGCTGAAGCCGACCCGGCTCTATGTGAAGTCCGCGCTCGCCGCCATCCGCTCGACCGGCAAGGTCAAGGCGCTCGCCCATATCACCGGCGGTGGCCTGACCGAGAACCTGCCGCGGGTGCTGCCAAAGGGCACGATCGGCCGGATCGATCTTCCCGGGCTGCCGGTGCCGCCGGTGTTCCGCTGGCTGGCGCAGGTCGGCGGCGTCGATGAGGCGGAGATGCTGCGCACCTTCAATTGCGGGATCGGGATGGTGGTGGTGTGCGATGCCGGCGACGCCGAGACTGTGGCGGACGCCTTTGCCGATGGCGGCGAGGAAGTGATCCATCTCGGCGCGATCGAGCCCGGCGATGGTGCGGCGCATACCGTCTATGACGGTGCGCTCGACCTGGAATGCCCGCTGTGAGCGAGACGCGGGTCGGCGTCCTCATTTCCGGGCGCGGCTCGAACATGGTCTCGCTGATCGAGGCCGCCGCGCAGCCGGGCTATCCGGCCGACATCGTGACCGTGATCTCCAATCGCCCCGAGGCCGGCGGCTTGAAGCGCGCCGAGGACGCCGGCATCGACACCGTGGTCATCGACCACAAGACGCATGCCGACCGCGCCAGCTTCGACGCCGCGCTCGATGCGGCGCTGGAGGCGGCGAAAGTCGAGATCGTCTGCCTTGCCGGCTTCATGCGGCTGCTCACGACGGAGTTCACCGAGAAATGGCGCGGGCGGATGATCAATATCCATCCGGCGCTGCTGCCGAGCTTCCGCGGCCTCCACACCCATGAGCGGGCGCTCGAAGCCGGCGTGAAGATCCATGGCTGCACGGTGCATTTCGTGACGCCGGAGATGGATGTCGGCCCTATCATCATGCAGGCCGCGGTGCCGGTGCTGGAGGGCGACACGCCGGAGCTGCTGTCCGCGCGCGTGCTGGCGCAGGAGCACATCATCTACCCCGCCGCGCTGCGCCTCGTCTGCGAGGGCCGCGCCCGTATCGAGGGCGAGCGGGTCGCGGTGGACGAGTTCGAGGTCGCCGACCGCGCGCTGGTGGTGCCGGGGGTTTAGGCGGCCTCCTGCTTCAGCATCCTTCGAGGCCGCTTCGCGGCACCTCAGGATGAGGTCGTTCCTACGAATACAACCTCATCCTGAGGTGCGAGCCCACGGGTCTTGCCTTTGGCAAGCCCGAGGACAGGCTCCGCGAGCCTCGAAGGATGCGACCGGGCGCAATCTCAAGCCCGTTCCAACCGCACCCGGTTATCGTGGAACGCCGCCCCGCCATAGGGGGCGACCGGATCGGAGCCGGTCAGCGTGTTGATGCCGCGCCCGCCTTCATGCTTGCCGTTCGGCCAGATCGATTCCGCCACCACGACGCCGCGGCGCACGCCGTCGAAGCGACGCAGATGCAGCAGCACCGCGCCCCGAGCACTGGCGACCCGCACCAGTTCGCCCTCAGCGAAGCCCAGCGCGTCGGCGTCCTCGGGATGCACCATCAGTTCGGGCCGCTTCTCGCGGTTCAGCGAGCCTGGCGTCTCGGTAAAGCTGGAATTGAGGAAGGAGCGGGCCGGCGACGTGACGAGGCGGAACGGATATTCCGCATTCGCCTCCTCGATCACCGCCCAATGGTCAGGCCATTCCGGCATCTGCTCCACCGGGCCGAACCGCTTCGGCGCGGAAGACGGGGCGCGCGACCAGTCCGGCTTCAGGCGGAACTTGCCGTCCGGCCAGTTGAACCCCTTGAGGTAATGCGCGGTCTCGAAGTCCGGCTGGACATCGAGGAAGCGCTTTTCCTCCAGCTCTTCCAGCGTGCCGCGCCCGGTATTCTGCAGCGTCCAGTCGATCAATTCGCGCGGGCTCATGGCAAAGCCCGGATGCTCGGCGCCGAGGCGGCCCGCCAGCTCCGCGATGACCTCGTGGTTGGAGCGGCATTCGCCTGGCGGCTCGATCAGCTTCGGCCCGAGGATGACATACTGGTTGCCCCCGCCCTGATAGACATCGTCATGTTCGACGAACATGGTGGCCGGCAGCACGATGTCCGCCACCCGGGCGGTTTCGGTCATGAATTGCTCATGCACCGCGACGAACAGATCCTCGCGGGCAAAGCCGCGCCGGACACGCTCCTGGTCGGGGGCGACGGATACCGGATTGGTGTTCTGGATCAGCATCGCGGTGACCGGCGGGCCACCTAGGAGCGCCTCGTCATCGCCGGTCAGGATCTCTCCGATCCGCGACTGGTCGAGCGGGCGCCCGGCATTCCTCACGCCGTCCGTGCCCGCCAGCAGGTCGGTGCCCTCGATCATGCGCTTGTTCCAGCGATAGATCGCGCTGTTGGAGTGGAAGACCCCTCCCCCTTCATGCTGCCAGGCGCCGGTCACTGTCGGGATGCAGCTCACCGCATGCATCGCCACCGCGCCGTTGCGCGAGCGGGTGAAGCCGTAGCCGGCGCGGATGAAGGTGCGCGGGGTCCCGCCGATGGCGCGGGCGAACGCCTCGATCTCGGCTGCCGGCAGGCCGGTGATGGCGGAAGCCCATTCCGGCGTGCGGTCCTTCAGATGCGCCTCCAACCCGGCGGGGTCGTCCGCGAATTTCGCGAGATAGGCCCGATCGGCGAGATCGTTGCGGAACAGCACATGCATGATGGCGCAGGCGAGCGCATCGTCGGTGCCGGGGCGGATCAGCACCGGGATGTCCGCCTGCTCCATGCTCGGAGAGTTATAGACATCGACCACGGCGATCTTCGCGCCGCGCTCCTTCCGGGCGCGCACCGCGTGGGTCATCACGTTAATCTGGGTCGAGACCGGGTTGGTGCCCCAGATCACGACGAGGTCGGACTTCGCCATCTCCCGCGGATCGGGCCCGGCGAGCTTGCCGGTGCCGGCAAGGAAGCCGGCCCAGGCGGGATTGACGCAGATGGTGGAGAAGAAGCGCGAATAGCGCTTGGCATTGGTCAGCCGGTTGATGCCGTCGCGCATCACGAGGCCCATGGTCCCGGCATAATAATAGGGCCAGACGGCCTCCGGGCCGTGGGTGCGCTCGGCATCGAGGAACCGTTCGGCAATCAGGTCGAGCGCATCCTCCCAGGAAATGGGCGCGAAGTCCCCGGAGCCCTTCGGGCCGGTACGGCGCAGCGGCCGCGTCAGCCGGTCGGGATGATGGGCACGCTCGGCATAGCGCGCGACCTTGGCGCAGATGATCCCGGCGGTGAAGCTGTTGGCGCTCGAGCCGCGCACCCGGCCGATGCGATTGCCGGAGATGTCGATTTCCAGCGCGCAGGTGGACGGACAGTCATGCGGGCAGGCGGAATGGCCGGTGCGGACCGGCGTGACGTGCTGATTCATGAAAAACGCTCCGCCACCATGGTAGCGGAGCGTTTCCCGATTTCCTACCGCGCTGCGAGACGCTGCGCGGATCGGCCGATCATCAGCCGTGCGAACCGCTTTCGGCGGTGCGCTCGCCGCGGCGGCTCTTCCAGATCCAGCCGAACGCGATGACGAAGGCCGCACCGACGGAGGCCGCCACATAATGCGGCACCGACGCGGCCTTGAGGCCGATCGGATCCTCCGGATCGGTGATCTTCTCGACCATGTCCGGCGCAGCGCCGGCCAGGTATTCCAGAACCACCTTGTCGCTCAGGATCATTTCGCCGGCGATCCAGCCGAGCAAGCCGGCACCCGCCCAGACCAGGATCGGGAAGCGCGCGATCAGCTTCAATATGAGCTGCGAGCCGAAGACGATCAGCGGAATGGTGAGCAGGAGGCCGAAGATGAAGAGCTCGGCATGGCCGCGCGCCGCGGCGGCGATGGCGACGACATTGTCGAGGCTCATCACCGCGTCGGCGATGGCGATGGTGCGGACCGCCTTCCACAGACTGTCCGAACTCGCCACCTCATGGGTCTCGCCACCCTCCTCGAGCACCAGCTTGATGGCGATCCAGAACAGCAGCACGCCGCCCAGCACCTTCAGGAAGGGCACGCCGAGCAGATAGGAGACCGCCAGCGCGAAGAGGATGCGCAGGCCGACCGCGGCGCCGGCGCCGAGGATGATACCCCATTTGCGCTGCTTCTCCGGCAGCGAGCGGCAGGCAAGGGCAATGACGACCGCGTTGTCACCAGACAACAGCAGGTCGATCCAGATGATCTGGAGCAAGGCCACCCAGAAGACGGGATCCCCGAAGCTCATTCGATTTCCTCTCTAGTCTAGACTGACGATAGGGCAACGCGCGCAAAGGTCCAGATTTACGCAACGTCACTTTGCGGACACAATTCGGTCGGTGAGGGAAACAAACCGAAGCACCCGCGGCCATCAGGGCCGCGAGTGCGAAACCGTGTCAGGAATTGTGACTTTCGGCGTGCGCGCTCTTGCGCATGCGGGCGATGGTCCAGCCGATGCCGAGCACCAGCAGCGCGCCGGCCGCAGCAATGGGATACTCCATGCTGTGGGCGAGGCCTTCGCCGAAGATGTCGTGGATCTTCACATCCGAGACGAACATCTCGCCGGCTACCCAGCCGAGCAGTCCAGCGCCCGCCCACACCAGGGCAGGGAAGCGCGACAGCAGCGACATGATGAGCGCGGCGCCGGCGATGATCATCGGAATCGAGATGATCAGGCCGATGATGATGAGCGTCCAGTTGCCGTCCGCGACCGCGGCGATGGCGACGACATTGTCGAGGCTCATCACCAGATCGGCGACCGCAATGGTGCCGACGGCGCGCCAAAGGTTGTCATGGCCGGCAACGCCGCCGTCACCGCCCTCTTCCTCAGGCAGGACGAGATCGACGGCGATGTACATCAGCGCCAGCGAGCCGACGATCTTCAGCCAGGGCAGGCCGAGCAGCGTGGCGACGACGGCGGTGAAGACGACGCGCATGCCGACGGCAACGCCGGCACCGAGAATCATGCCCCAGCGGCGCAGATTATCGGGAAGCGAGCGGCAGGCCATGGCGATGACCACGGCGTTGTCGCCCGAAAGCAGGATGTTGATCCAGATGATCTTGAGAAGTGCGAGCCAAAAAAGGGGCTGCATAACGTCCATGGATGGTGTTTCCCTCACCTCCCATCCCGACAGGATGGGACCTCGTTATGGTTTTCCGGCGTTGGCGCGCCGACACGAGTTGAGGCAAGAGGAGGTGGCTCCGGCGGGCCCACTCCTAGGGCGCTCTAATGGCGCGCCAAACGGCATCCTCGCTGCGGGCCACTTCTCCGTGGCCGGACCCCCGCAGCGCCCAAGGCCGCCAACATACATAATAATCCATGTGGTGGCCAAGCCTCTTTTGCAAGGTTCGGCCCCGTCGCGCAAAAAAAGCGCCCCCCGGTATGTGGCCAGACGGGCGCGACATGCAAGAGACAGGTATCGAGCGAGGGCGAATACCGAGGGAAGCGCTTCGCTCCCGCCGTCATCCCGGCCCGAAGCGGAACGCAGAGCCGAGGTCACCCACCTTTATTGTCACGCGATCCCGGATCGGCCTGCGGCCGTCCGGAATGACGCATTTAATCAAAGCTCAGCCGACGATCTCGTTGCCGGCGAAGAACTGCGCGATCTCGATCGCGGCATTCTCGGCGCTGTCGGAACCGTGGGCGGAATTCTCGCCGACGGAGAGGGCGAACTCCTTGCGGATGCTGCCTTCGGCGGCATTCGCCGGATTGGTGGCGCCCATCACGTCGCGATACTTGGCGATGGCGCCCTCGCCTTCCAGGACCTGCACCACCACCGGCGCGGAGATCATGAACTCGACCAGCTCGCCGAAGAAGGGACGCTCCTTGTGCACGGCGTAGAAGGTCTCGGCCTGCGCGCGGGTCATCAGCACGCGCTTCTGCGCGACGATGCGCAGGCCCGCCTTCTCGATGAGGGCGTTGACGGCGCCGGTGAGATTACGGCGCGTGGCGTCCGGCTTGATGATCGAAAAAGTACGCTCGAGCGCCATGGGTGTGGTCCTTGTCCGGGCTTTTGAGATGGGTTGGAGTTCGCGGCGGCTTATAGCGGCGGCGTTTTGCAACGGCAAGACGAACAAAACCGTGTGTTCTGGGATGAACCCAATCGCGGCCTACCCATTTATGAACAGCAGAAAACAGGCGGTTCAGACGGCGTTACGCCTGGATCACCCATACAGGTGCCACGCAGCCGGAGAACCCGGCCCTTGGTCGTTCGGGAGTTGGACATGTCGAAGCTGATCATCACCGGAATTGCCGGCATCATCGCTCTCGGCGGCCTCGCTGTGGTGTCGCAGATTTCGACTGCTGCGGCCACCGCGACCTATGCGGCTCCGGCCCAGGTGTCCTTCGCGACCGGCGAGCCGACGCAGCCGCCGGTCAGCATCGGCTTCGGCCCCGGCGGCTATTACGCCCCGGATTTCGCCGCCAGCCGGCAGGCCACCTATCGCGATTGCTATATGAAGCGGACCGTGACCTTCACCTCCCAAGGTCCGAAGGCGGTCATGACGCCGACCTGCGCGGACTGACACGGGCTAGCGAAAAATCCGCGATTGAACCAAATCGCGGCTTCCCGCGTTAAGGGTTGCACAAGCGCACCAGTCAAGTGCTTTTCGCGTTTTCGATCACGAATCGCTGAAGGGCCTTGGAACTTTCCACGGACCACACACGTTAAGTCAGCGTGAACGATCGCAAAGTATGAATGATTTCTGAACGCTTCTGTTCTCGAACGTTCATGAGGCTGAACCATCCACAACAAACGGTTCAGCTTCAGTTCCGGCGCAGTGGGCAAGAGTAGCGACATGATGCGTTAAAAAGCCGGCGACCAACCGCCGGATAAAAATTCGGCAGGAAGGTACGTGCCATGCTCAAGACCGTCATTATTGGTGGTGTTGCCAGTTTGATCGCTATCGCCGCCCTGTTCGCGGGCGCGGCGTCCGCCACAGGATACCTGAAGCGCGAGGCTGCGACCGTCGCTGCCCCGCTCGCTCAGGAAGTCGCCGGCGACTGCGTCGTGCAGATGCGTTGGGTGAAGAGCGCCGGACAGATGGTCCAGGTGGAACGCCCGGTCTGCTACTGACGCCGCAAGGCGTGACCAGAGACATTGACGAATAGGCTCGCGGCATCCCCACTCCCCCAAGCCCCACGCGAGCTTATCAGCCCCGGCTCCCTCCCCAGGAGCCGGGGCGTTCTTTTGTCCGCGAATCTGCCCAAGCGAGGCGGCCGCCCCGCAATCCGCGCGGCTCTGAACGCGTGATGAACGCACCACCAACTCATTGTTCATGTAGATGAATCTGGCGCAACGCAGCGTTCAGGAAGCATTCGGGCGGGCCACGCCATAAAGGGTGCGTCTTCAGCGAAAACGCGGCTCCGGTTCGCCGACCCCCGGTACCGCGTTGCCCCGGTCCTGCCGAGCAGGGCCGGGGCTTTCATTTTTAGGGACCTTTTCGACGAGGCCCTGGCGGCAGGCGCGGACCACCTCGCCCAGCGCTTCGATGTCCGCGCGGCGCGGCGACGAACGGCGCCAGACCAGGCCGACCTCGCGCTTCGGTGCCGGATCGGCGAAGCGCAGCAACCGCACCCGTGAATCTGTCGCCCCCTTCGCCTCGATGAACAGTTCCGGCAGAAGCGTCACGCCCTGTCCGTTCGCGACCAATTGTACGATCGTGGTGAGGCTGGTGGCGCCGTAGGAGCTGAGCCGGCGCGGATCGACATTGGCGCACACCTTCAGCGCCTGATCGCGCAGGCAGTGGCCGTCTTCCAGCAGGAGAAGGTCCTCGCGCTCGAGCAGCTCCGGCCGGGCCGCGCGTTCACGTCCAAGCATCCCTTCGGCGGGGACGGCGAGCAGAAAGGCATCCTCGAACAGAGCGAGGCTGACGACATCCGGATGGTCGACCGGCAGGCTCACCATCACCGCATCGAGGTCACCCGATAACAATTCCGTGATCAGGATATCGGTCTGTGTCTCGCGCAACGCCAGTTCGAGCCGCGGAAAGCTCGCCCGCACCGCCGGCAGCAGCCGCGGCAGGAGGAAGGGGGCGATGGAGGGGATGATGCCGAGCCGGAACCGGCCATCCAGCAACCGGCCGAAAGAAGCGCCCGCCGTCTCGAGGTCGCCGACCGCGGTGAGGATCGCCCTGCCCCGCGCCACGATCTCGCGACCCGCCGGGGTGAGGCGCACGCCGTCGCGCCGCCGCTCGATGAGGGCGACGCCGAGATGGGTTTCCAGTTCGCGGATCTGCATGGAGAGCGCCGGCTGGGTGATGGCGCTCGCCTCCGCCGCCCGACCAAAATGGCCGAAACGAGCCAGGGCATCGAGATAACGAAGCTGTCGCAATGAGATCATGACGATCAGTTTATCTTATCGAGAGCGCTATTCAAACTGATTGGCGCTTATGATTAGAACAGATCAATATCCGCGCCGCTCGCCCGCCGGGGGCAGCGCCTCGAGGGAAGATCGCGATGACCCGACCCACACTCACCACCACAGCCGGCGCGCCGGTTTCCGACAACCAGAATTCGATCACCGCGGGCCCGCGCGGGCCCGTCCTGATGCAGGACTATCAGCTGATCGAGAAGCTGGCGCACCAGAATCGCGAGCGCATTCCGGAGCGCGTGGTGCACGCGAAGGGGTGGGGCGCCTATGGCACCCTCACCGTCACCCATGACATCAGCCGCTTCTCCCACGCCAAGGTGTTCTCGGCCGTCGGCAAGAAGACCGACCTGATCCTGCGCTTCTCCACCGTCGCCGGCGAACTCGGCGCGGCGGATGCCGAGCGCGATGTGCGCGGCTTCGCCCTCAAATTCTACACCGAGGAAGGTAATTGGGACCTGGTCGGCAACAACACGCCGGTCTTCTTCGTGCGCGACCCGCTGAAGTTCCCCGACTTCATCCACACCCAGAAGCGCCACCCCAAGACCAATCTGCGCTCGCCGACCGCGATGTGGGATTTCTGGTCGCTCTCGCCGGAGAGCCTGCACCAGGTGACGATCCTGTTCTCCGACCGCGGCCTGCCGACCGATGTGCGCCACATCAACGGCTATGGCTCACACACCTATTCGTTCCTGAACGCGCAGAACGAGCGCTTCTGGGTGAAGTTCCACTTCAAGACCCAGCAGGGCCACCGCCACTGGACCAATGATGAGGCCGCCGAAGTCATCGGCCGCACCCGCGAATCCACGCAGGAAGACCTGTTCCGCGAGATCGAGAAGGGCAATTTCCCGAAATGGACGATGTACGTCCAGGTCATGCCTGAGGCCGATGCCGACAAGACCTCCTACAACCCGTTCGACCTCACCAAGGTGTGGCCACACGGCGAGTATCCGCTGATCGAGGTCGGCGTGCTTGAGCTGAACCGCAATCCGGAGAACTACTTCGCCGAGATCGAGCAGGCGGCGTTCTCGCCCTCCAACATCGTGCCGGGCATCGGCTTCTCCCCCGACAAGATGCTGCAGGCCCGCATCTTCTCCTATGCCGACGCCCATCGCTACCGGCTCGGCACGCACTATGAGGCGCTGCCGGTGAATGCCGCACGCTGCCCGGTCCACCACTATCACAAGGACGGCAGCATGCGCTTCTTCGAGCCGAAGACCGGCAATCCGGACGCCTATTACGAGCCCAACTCGTTCAACGGCCCTGTGCAGAACCCGGCTGTCGCCGAGCCGCCCCTGAAGATTTCGGGCGATGCCGATCGCTACAATCACCGCATCGGCAATGACGATTACACCCAGCCGGGCAACCTGTTCCGCCTGATGAACGAAGAGCAGCGCGAGCGGCTGATGGACAATCTCGTCGCCTCCATGGGCGGCGTGCCGGAGGAGATCCTGCGCCGGCAGATCGCTCACTTCACCAAGGCCGATCCGCGCTATGGCGCCGGCGTTGCTGCGCGCCTCGGCCTCAGCATCGAAGCCGTCGCCGCCGAATGAGAAAAAGCCTCGCCCGGGCAACCGGGCGGGGCTTTCGATCGAATGAAGGCTTGGCTGCAAGCCCCCCGTGGCCGGGCCGACATGACGGGCGGCGGAGCGATCCGTCGCCCGTTCCGTCTGGAACGTGCGGCGCTCAGTCCTCGAGCACCTTGTTCTTGAACAGCAGGCCGGCGAGGAAGCCGCCGATCGGCGGGATGATGATGAACAGCCAGAGCTGCGCCAGCGCCTTGCCGCCGACCAGCAGCGCCGGGCCGATGCTGCGGGCAGGATTGACCGACACGCCGGTGACCGGAATGAAGGCGATGTGGATCATCACCAGCGACAGGCCGATGGCGAGTCCGGCGGCCGGGGTGGTGCCGGCCTTCGACGTGGCGCCGAGAATGACCACCAGGAAGATGAAGGTGGCGACCAGTTCGACGACGATCGCGGAAGCCAGCCCGTAGCCTCCGCCATAGCCCTCGCCCCAGCCGTTCTGGCCGAGCCCGGCGGCCGCGACGTCATAGCCGGCGAGCTTGCCGGTGACGATGATGTAGAGGATGACCGCGCCGGCAATGCCGCCGAGCACCTGGGCGATGATATAGCCGGGCAGTTCGGAGGTCGGCAGGCGGCCCGCCGCCCACACGCCGATGCTCACCGCCGGATTGATGTGGCAACCCGAGATCGGGCCGATGCCGTAGGCCATGGAGGTCACCGCAAGGCCGAAGGCGAAGGCGACGGCAAGGAACCAGACCGGCGAGACGCCGGCGAAGCCGGTCACGGCGACGGAGCCGCAGCCGAGCAGCACGAGCACCGCCGTGCCGATGAACTCTGCGACATACTTCTTCATGTTTCCCCCTTGCGCCCATGGCGCGAATCGAGTGCCCACAACCGTAGTATAGTCCCTCTACCCGGCTTCGCTTTTCTTCGTTTGCAAACGAGTTCGGCAATGTACCTTCCTCGTTACCGCGCCCTGGCGGGGTATAATCGCTGGGCGAATGAACGGCTCTATGACGCCGCCGCCCAGCTCGAGGACGCGCAATACCGCATGGATCGTGGCGCCTTCTTCGGCTCGGTGCATGGCACGCTGAACCATCTTCTCGTCGCCGATCGCATCTGGATGCGCCGCTTCACCGGCATCGGAGAAGTATTCCCCCTCGACGCCATAGTGTGCGATCGGCTGGACGATCTGCGTGCTGCCCGCACGGCGGAGGATGCGCGGATCGTCAGCTTCATCGAGCGGCTCGACGACGAGGGGCTGACGCGGGCGATCGCGTATTCGAACAGCGCGGGGCGGCAGTTCCGCCAGCCGCTCGACAGCGCGCTCGACCACTTCTTCAACCACCAGACCCACCATCGCGGCCAAGCCCATGCGCTGCTGAGCTATTTCCTCGGCAATGCGGCGACGCCCTCGCTCGATCTGATCGCGTTTCAGCGCCTGCCGGGCGGGGCGGCGGCAGGGTAAGGCTTTAGCGAAGCTCCGGCATTGCTCAAGCAAAGCCACAGCCGCGCTTGCCCGCCCCTCCCTGCCAAGGCTAAAGCCTTCCACCATGATCTCGCTCGATGATATTTCGCTTCGGCTCGCCGGCCGCCTGCTGATCGACCATGCCTCGGTCGCCATACCCGAGGGGGCGCGCGTCGGCCTGGTGGGGCGCAACGGCACCGGCAAGACCACGCTATTTCGCGCCATCACCGGCGAACTGTCGCTGGAGACCGGGCAGATCCGCGTGCCGACGCGCGCGCGGATCGGCCAGGTGGCGCAGGAGGCGCCGGCTGGACCCGAGACGCTGATCGAGGTGGTGCTCGCCGCCGACAAGGAGCGCGCCGCCCTGATCAAGGAGAGCGCCGCCGCCACCGACCCGGCCCGCATCGCCGAGATCGAGACCCGGCTCGCCGACATTGGCGCCCATGCCGCGCCGGCGCGTGCCGCGCGGATCCTCGCCGGCCTCGGCTTCAATGAAGAGGCGCAGGCCCGGCCCTGCGCCGAATTCTCCGGCGGCTGGCGCATGCGGGTGGCGCTGGCGGCGATACTGTTCGCCGAGCCGGACCTCTTGCTGCTCGACGAGCCGACCAATTATCTCGATCTCGAAGGCACGCTGTGGCTGCAGGACTATCTCGCGCATTATCCGCGCACCGTGCTGCTGATCAGCCATGATCGCGAGCTCCTGAACAGCTCGGTCGGCTTCATCCTGCATCTCGATCGGCAGAAGCTGAGCCTCTGGCGCGGCGGCTATGATTCCTTCGACCGGCAACGGCAGGAGAAGCTGGTCCTCGACGCCAAGCAGCGCATGAAGCAGGAAGCCAAGCGCAAGCACATGGAAGCGTTCGTCGAGCGCTTCCGCGCCAAGGCGTCCAAGGCCCGGCAGGCGCAGTCGCGCCTCAAGGCGCTGGCGAAGCTCGCGCCGATCGCGGATGCCGGCAGCGACGAGGCGGCGGCGATTTCGATCCGCCATCCGGAGCGCCTGCTCTCGCCGCCCATCATCACGCTGGACGGCGTCATGGCGGGCTATGATCCGGGCAAGCCGATCCTGCGCAACATGACGCTGCGCATCGACCATGACGACCGCATCGCCCTGCTCGGGCCGAACGGCAATGGCAAGTCGACCTTCGCAAAGCTGGTGGCGGAACGCATCGCCCCACAAGGCGGGCGCGTGGTCCGTGCGAGCGGGCTTGAGGTCGCCTATCTCGCCCAGCACCAGCTCGACGAACTGGTGGCGGAGGAGAGCGCCTTTGACCACGTGCGGCGGCTGATGCCGGACGCGCCCGAGGCCAAGGTGCGCTCGCGCGCCGCCGAGATGGGGTTCTCCGGCGCGGCGGCGAACACCAGAATCGCTTCGCTGTCGGGCGGCGAGAAGGCGCGGCTGCTACTGGGGCTCGCGGCCTTCCACGGGCCGCATCTCCTGATCCTCGACGAGCCGACCAACCACCTCGACATCGCCGCGCGTCAGGCACTGGTGGAGGCGATCAGCGCGTTTCCGGGCGCGGTGATCCTGATCAGCCACGACGCCACGCTACTGGACGCCTGCGCGGAGCGGCTATGGCTGGTCTCCGGCGGCACGGTGAAGCCCTATGACGGCGACCTCGAGGATTATCGCCGGCTGGTGCTGGCCCGTACCGATCCTTCTGCCGGTAACGGCAAGGCGGACGGCAGGTCCGACAATGACCGCGCCGAGGCGCGGCGACTCGCGGCGGAGAAGCGCGCCGAGCTCGGCCCGCTGCGCAAGCGCATCAAGGACGCGGAAGCCGGCATCGTGAAGCTGGAGCGCGAGATCGCCGCGCTGGACGAGAAGCTGGCGGCACCGGGCCTCTATGAGCGCAGTCCGGCGGAAGCGGCGAGGCTCAGCAAGGCGCGCGCGGAGCTATCCGTGACGCTGGTAGAGGCTGAGGAAGTCTGGCTGGAACTCTCCGCCTCCTATGAAGAGGCGCAGGCGGCGGGTTGAACTACCGGCTGAAGCACAGCGGCCATCAGACTCCGTATCCTGACTGGTTATTCCACAAATCGTTGTCATCCCCGGCCCTGTGCCGGGGATCTCGATTCATGACAGGGCATCAGCGGCCGAGATGGCCGGGACAAGCCCGGCCATGACAAAGGAATGACGGAGCGCTCTCACTCACGTGCCGGCCAGGTTTGCCCGCAAAGTTCCTTCGCTCCAACAGTCCCAACAACAAAAAACCCCGGCTTTCGCCGGGGTTTTCCGTATCCGATCTCAGACGAGATCAGAAGGAGCGCTTGGCTTCGAACATGAAGCGGTCGGTGTAGGTCTTCTCGTTGCCCGAGAACACCGCGTCGTCGTTGATCGGCCCGATGTCGTCGAAGAAGTCGCCGTTGAAGTCGAACTCTTCGTAAACGCGGTCGTACTGGAGCACGAACTGCAGGCCCTTGACCGGGCGCCAGCCAATGTTGGCAGCCAGGCTGTACACCTTCGTCTTGCCCTCGGTGATGGCGAACCCGTCATCACCGCGGAAGTTGTCAGCGATGAAGGCCGTATACTTATCGGTCTCGCCGTAGCTGCCCACGGCCGAGGTGAAGACCGTCGGGGTCCAGAAGTGGCGGATGCCACCGCCGACATACCAGCCGGAGATCGAGTCGCCGACAGCGTCGACCGACGCGCCGGTGCCGAACGTGTCGAAAGCGTTCTCATCGCTAGACAGGCCCGCGGCCAGGGTGCCGTTGGTCGCACCGAAGCCGAGATAGCCCAGCGCGCCGTCGGCATACGCACCTTCGACATAGATCGTGGTGGTCTCTGCGATGTCGAAGCGGATGCCGGCGAGGACGGCCCAACCCCAATCATCGTTCAGATCGAAGTCACCATCATCGAACCCGTCGATGGTGTCATACTGAGCGTTGAGGTCATGAAGAGCACCGGCGATCTTCGCCGCGCCCCACGAACCCTCGTAGGTGATGTTGGCGACGATGTCCGGAACTTCCTGGCGGTTCTCGCCGAAGACGTTCGAACCGTCGTCGAAGAAGTCCTGGCTACGCTCGTAGGCGTCTTCGATCGAGATCGTCGCCGAGAAGCCGTTGCCGAAATCGGCAGTGTAGGCGATCTGGTTCGGCGTGGCGTCCGAATAGAAGAAGCCCGGATCGATACCTTCGTAGAAGTCACCGGCCCAGAAGTCGAAGGCCGAGGTGGCTTTACCGAAGGTGAAGCCCGCGAACTGGATGTACGCGTACTTGATGCGGAGCACGTTGACGTCTTCGTTGCCGTCGGCATAGGCGTCGGCGTCGGCGTTGCCGTAGGTCCAGCGCACTTCGGTGTAGCTGCGCAGGGTGCCGTACTCGGTCTGAGTACGGGCGTCCAACTGGATCGCAGTACGGGTCTTGAAGTAGCTCTGGGTGTCGCTGTCGTCGAAGCCAAAATCGAGGTCGCTGGGGCCGCCGGGGCCGAAGTGATCGACGTCGATGTGACCCTTGTCGGTCACGCCCTGGACGTAGAAGTCGGCGGTGACATAGCCGCCGATCTTGAGGCAGGTGTCGGTGCCGGGAATATAGTAATAGCCAGCGCCATAGGTGGAGCAGATCTTCACATATTCCGCAGCCTTTGCCTTCACAGGCAGATCGGCCGCCGCAGCAGTCCCGACCATTGCAAGCCCGGCGACCGAGCCGAGCAGCACGTTCTTAATGACCGTCTTCACTTCATTCTCCCCCAAATTGGACCAATGTTGGGTTTTCGGTTGTCAGGACCCACCGCAAGCACCCCGCGGCATCCGAGTGGGATATTGTTTGAATCGCCCCGACCGCGCAAAGCCTAAGTGGCCGTCAACAGGGCTCTGGCGCCATTCCGCCAATGAGTGTTGCCGTCGGGTCACAATTTCGCGGGTGGCACCATGGTGTGGAATCCGGTCGGTTTTGCGCCATCATTCTGAAAATGCGAATAAAGGCCCGATAGCGGCGGGAAAATGATCGTCAATGCCCGCGAAAGGCCCGAATTTGCTCGCTTCGGCGGGAAACCGGGGCCAAAGCCGGCGGTATGATTAACGACTATTTGCGCTGCCAGCGCCCGTCATTGTCCTGCTGCCAGTAGGCGACCTCGTGGCCCCCACGTACCGCCTGGCGCCAGTGCTCGCGCGCCCGCTCCACCTGGTCGGGATCGGCGCCGTCGAACAGATGGACGATCCGCAGATACGATTCGATTCCCTCGAGGCTCGCGCCCTCGATAAGGAATCGCACCGCCGCGCCGTTGGGATTGGCATCCGAGGAGGTCAGCAGCACCGGCTGCAAGGCGGCATCCGGCTCGCGGTCAGTGCCGTGCGGCAGGAAGGATGCGTCGTCGTATGTCCACAAATGCTGGTCGAGTGCCTCGACGCGCTCGCGCGAAGAGGCCTGGACGACGCAGCGCCAGCCGCGCTCCAGGCATTTCTCGATCAGCTGCGGCAGCACACGCTCCAGCGGCTGGCGCTGGAGATGATAGAAGGAGACTTCGGTCATGGTGCCGCCGCGCGCTCCGGGCCGATGGCCGTCTTCTGCTTCAGCATCCTTCGAGCTCACTATCGCCCGCACCGCAGCGGCTGACCCGCAACACAGCGGTGCAAGATGAACCGGCCATTCCCCCGTCATGTCTGGGCTTGTCCCGGCCATCCACGGTCGATTCCTCGTCACGGGCGTGGATCCCCGGAACAAGTCCGGGGATGACACATCATTGCTGACTACGGCCCGGCGTTCCGGACGATCTGGTTCGGCTAGAGCCTCGCTCAGCTCTCGTAGTGGTCGGCGACCAGCCGGTCGAGCAGGCGCACGCCCCAGCCCGAGCCCCAGCTGCGGTTGAATTCCGACGCCGGCGAGGACATGCCGGTGCCGGCAATGTCGAGATGCGCCCACGGCACCTCGCCGACGAAGCGCTGCAGGAACTGCGCCGCGGTGATAGAGCCGCCGAAGCGCCCGCCGGTGTTCTTCATGTCGGCGAACTTCGAATCGATCAGCTTGTCGTATTCGGACGAGAGCGGCATGCGCCACACCTTCTCGCCGGTGGCGAGGCCGCTCTCGGTCAGCCGCTCGGAGAGCGTGTCGTCATTGGAGAACAGGCCGGCATTCTCGGTGCCGAGCGCCACCATGATAGCGCCGGTCAGCGTCGCGAGGTCGACCATGAATTGCGGCTTGAAGCGCTCCTTGGCGTACCAGAGCACGTCGCCGAGCACGAGCCGGCCCTCGGCGTCGGTGTTGATGATCTCGATGGTCTGGCCGGACATCGAGGTGACGATGTCGCCAGGGCGCTGGGCGTTGCCGTCCGGCATGTTCTCGACGATGCCGATCAGCCCGACGGCGTTCACCTTGGCCTTGCGGCTGGCCAATGCATGCATCAGGCCGACGACGCAGGCGGCGCCCGCCATGTCGCCCTTCATGTCCTCCATGCCGGCGGCCTGCTTGATCGAGATGCCGCCGGTGTCGAACACCACGCCCTTGCCGATGAAGGCGACCGGCGCGGCATCCGCCTTGGCGCCGTTCCAGCGCATGACGACGACGCGGCTCTCCTGGACCGAACCCTGGCCGACGCCGAGCAGCGCGCGCATGCCGAGCTTCCTCAGTTCCTTCTCGCCGAGCACCTCGACATCGACGCCGACCTTCTCCAGCGCTTCCGTGCGACGGGCGAATTCCGGCGGGGTGAGGACATTGGCCGGCTCATTGACGAGGTCGCGCGCGATCGCGACGCCCTCGCCGATGCCTTCCTTCCGCCGCCAAGCGCGCTTGGCGGCGGCCTCGTCGGCGATGTGGATCGTGACCTTCGGCTTGGCGGTCTGGTCCTCCGGCTTCTTCTTGGTCTTGTAGCGGTCGAAGGAATAGGCGCGCAGCCGCAGCCCCAGCGCGAACTCGGCCGCGGCCTCCGGCGACACCGCATTGCCGGGCACATCGAGCAGCACCGCCGCCTCACGGGCGGAGGCCGGCAGGCGGCCCATGACGGCGCCGCCGAGCTTCAGCCAGTCGAACGGCTTCATCTCGCCCGGCTTGCCGACGCCGGCGACAATGAGGCGGGTGGCTTTGAGCCCCGCCGGCGCCACCAGATCCAGCGCGCTGCCGGCCTTGCCTTCGAAGCGCTCGGCCGCTGCCGCGCGGGTCAGAAGATCGCCGGCCGGTGCCAGCAGCGCCTCGGCGGACGGGCCGAGCGTGCCCCCCTCCCCGGCGAACAGGATGAGGATGCCTTCCGGCGCTGCCGGCAGCTTCGCAAAATTGATCTTGATGGAGTCGGGCATCACGCACCTGGTGTTTTCCGGGGTCTTGAGCGGGCATCTTTAACCGAACGATGACGCCACGACGAGACCATGCGCGAGGCTGTACAGCATCGGGCCCGCGCGTTTGATTTGCGATTGGCGGCGCCAGCGCCTATTCATCTCGCGCGGCGGCGGAGAGGATCAGCGTACGGCTGGAGCCCTATCTGCTCGGATGGAATCATCCGAGCGACAAGATAGCGGTCTCGATTCAATAAGCTGGAGCCTTTTGCGGAACATGCACTAGGCGACCGGAACTGACGATGGACCATGCCGCATGATCACACGGCTCGACCGCTACGTGTTCCGCATGGCGGGCACCGCCTTTGTCGGCACCATGGTCGTGCTCGCGGGCATGATCTGGGTGACCCAGGCGCTGCGTGAACTCGACATCATGACCACGCAGGGCCAGACCATCCTGGCCTTCGTCTTCATCACCGGCCTCGCGCTGCCGGCTCTGGTGCTGGCGCTGGCGCCGGCCGCGCTGTTCATGGCGGTTGCCCACACGCTGTTCAAGATGAACGGCGATTCGGAGATCGTGGTGGCGAGCTCGGCCGGCATATCCACCGGGCGCTTCCTGCGTCCCCTCATCACGCTCGCCCTCCTGGTGGCGGCGCTGTGCGCGCTGCTGTCGCTCGAGGTGGTGCCGGCGGCGATGCGGCAGTTCCGCTACGAGATCACACGGGTGCGCGCCGATGTCGTCGCCTTCATCGCCCAGCCCGGCAAGTTCACCACGCTCGCCAAGGGCATCGTGTTCAATGTCCGCGAGCGCAACTCGACCGGCGTGCTCGGCGGCATCTTCATCAATGATGCGCGCGACGAGAATGAGGTGAGCACCTATCTCGCCGATCGCGGGCAGATCATCGACACCGAGAGCGGCACCTTCCTCATTCTGGAGAACGGCGCCATCCACCGCCGCAACGTGGGCAAGAACGACAGCAACAGCAATGTGGTGGAGTTCCAGCGCTACGCCTTCGACCTCTCGCCCTTCGCCAACACCAAGGACGGCCCGTCGCTGCGCCCGCCCGAGCTGAGCTTCGGCGCCCTGCTGAGCCCCTCGCCCAAGGACCCCTTCTACAAGAAGGAGCCGGGGCGCTACACCGAAGAGATCCACCGGCGGCTGTCGCTGCCGCTCTATGTGCTCGCCTTCTTCAGCATCGCGATCGCGGCTCTCGCCGAACCGCGCACCACGCGTGAGGGCCGGGGTCTCGCGCTCGCCGGCACCATACCTTGGGTTGTCATACTGCAGGTGGCGAGCTTCGGGCTGATCAACCAGATACGCGCGGAGCCGGGCATCATCCCCGTCGTCTATCTCTTGCCGCTCACGGTGCTGATCGGCAGCACGCTGATTCTGACCGGCCGTTTCAAGCCGCGCATGCCGGCGGCAATGTCGCGCTTCTTCGATTCCATGGCGCAGCGCGTCGTGCGCGCGACGGTCAACTGAGCCGATGACCGCGCACCTTTCGGCAACGCGCGCGGGAGGCCCGGCATGATCGGGCGCACGCTCGGCTTCTATTTCGGCCGGCGCTTCCTCGGCTCCGTGGTCGGCATCTTCGTCGGCTGCGTGTTCCTCATCATGCTGGTCGACTTCCTGGAGATGGCGCGCCGCGTCGGCGAGCGCGACGTCGACACGACGACGCTGCTGCTGCTCATCCTCTATCGCGCCCCCTTCTTCACCGAGCAGCTGCTGCCGTTCGCGGTGCTGTTCGGCGCCATCGGCACCTTCCTCACCTTGTCGCGGCGGCTGGAGCTGGTGGTGGCGCGGGCGGCAGGCATCTCGGCCTGGCAGTTCATCGGCCCGGCCGCGCTGGCGGCGGTCACCCTCGGGGTGCTGTCGACCACCGTCTACAATCCGATGTCCGCCGAGTTCAAGGAACAGGCGAACCAGATCGAGGCGCAGATCTTCAACCGACAGACCGGACTGTTCTCCGCCTCGAACAGCGGATTCTGGATCCGCCAGCAGAGCGTGGACGGCCAGGCGATCATCCAGGCGGGCGCCAAGGCCGATGGCGGGCGCGAGCTCTCCGGCGTCACGGTGTTCGTGTTCGATCCGAAGGGCCTGCTCACCGAACGCATCGAGGCGCGAAGCGCGAAGCTGGAATCCGGTGCCTGGATACTGAGCGAGGCCCGGGTGCTCACCCCGGGTATCGGGGTGCAGACATATGACCGATATGTCGTGGCCACCAACCTCACTCCGAATCAGGTCCAGGACAGCCTGCAGAGCGAGACTGTCTCATTCTGGGATTTGCCGGCGGCGATCGATGCCGCCACCCGCATCGGCTTCGGCGCCGACCGTTACGAGCTGCAATATCAGAGCCTGCTCGCCCGCCCCTTGCTATTGCTGGCGATGGTACTGATCGCCGCCTCGGTGAGCCTCCGCGTGTTCCGTTTCGGGGGTATCGGACAGACGATTCTCGGTGGCGTCGCGGCCGGCTTTCTGCTTTATGTATCAACCAAGCTCGCCGAGGATCTCGGGGAGGCAGGGATTGTGTATCCCGTTATCGCAGCGTGGTTTCCAGCAGTCGTTGGGGCATTGATGGGGGTTCTCATCCTGCTTCACCGGGAGGACGGATGAAGGTCGGCAGCGTACACGCCGGCCAGGCTCGGCCAGGGGAAGCAAGGCGCCACGGCGCCCTTGCGGGTCGTGTCTGTTGGCCGCTCCTGACGGTGGCATTGGGTGCGTTGGGCGTGATTGGCCCGACGAGCCACAGCTTTGCTCAAGGTTTTGATGCCACCAAGCCGGTGTTCGGTGACACCGTCGGCAACTTCCAGCGTCCGGGCGATGCGGCGGCAGGCCGCAGCGCGTCCTCGGAAGCGGCGCGCGACCTGATCGCACGCCGCCAGACCGATCCGAACGCCAAGATGCTCGTGACCGCGGATGAGCTGGTCTACGACTATCGGCGCGAGGAGGTCGCGGCGGTCGGCAATGTCCAGATCTATTATGACGGCGCGGTGCTCGAGGCGAAGCGTGTCGTCTATGACCGCAAGAACAACCGGCTGCGCGCCGAAGGCAACGTCCGGCTGAAGGATCGCGACGGCAAGCTCATCACCGCCGAGAGCCTCGACCTCGCTCAGGACTTCAGCAACGGCTTCGTCAATTCGCTGCGCATCGACACGCCGGAAAACATCCATTTCGCCGCCGCCCGCGCCGAGCGCACCGGCGGCGACACGACGACGCTCACCAGCGGCGCCTACACGCCGTGCGAGCCTTGCAAGGAAAAACCGGAAAAGCCGCCGCTCTGGCAGGTCAAGGCCGCCAAGATCGTCCACAAGGAATCCGAGCAGACCATCTATTTCGAGGATGCGCGGCTCGAATTCCTGGGCGTGCCGATCGCCTGGCTGCCCTATTTCTCGGCGCCCGATCCGACGGTGAAGCGCAAGTCCGGCTTCCTGATGCCGAAGTTCATCAACACGACGGAGATCGGCTTCGGCGTCACCACGCCGTATTTCTGGAACATCGCGCCCAATATGGACGTGACGTTCTCGCCGATGGTCACGTCCGAGCAGGGCCTGTTGCTGGATGGCGAGTTCCGCCATCGCCTCGAGACCGGTGCCTACAGTGTCCGCGCCGCCGGCATCGACCAACAGGACAAGGGCGCCTTCTTCGACACCACGGACGGGATCCCCGATCCGACGCCGGGCTATCGCGACGAGCGCGGCCTGCTGGAGACCCACGGCCAGTTCAACATCAACAAGCAATGGTACTGGGGCTGGGACGGCTGGCTGCTCTCCGACCCGACCTTCCTGAGCGACTATGACCTGATCGACGACAGGACCAAGGAAGTCGTCTCGCAGCTCTATCTCGTCGGGCAGGGCGACCGCTCCTATTTCGATGCGCGGGCGATGTATTTCACCGGCCTGACCGAATATGACGACCAGGACAAGCTCCCGGTCGTCCATCCGGTCATCGACTACAGCAAGGTGTTCAACGAGCCGATCTGGGGCGGCCAGTTCAGCTATAATTTCAACTTCACCAGTCTGACCCGCGACGAGGCGGATCTGCGCGCGACCTCGCAGGAATTCGTGCTCGACCCGATCGTGCGCGATGCCACCAATGAATGCGATGTCGCCAAGGTACTGGCCCAGCCCGGCAACCCGACGCAGAACCTGCGCAATGACTGCCTGCTGCGCGGCATCGAGGGCAGCTATACCCGGCTGTCCGGCGAGGCCAACTGGAAGCGCACCATCGTCGATTCCGCCGGCCAGATGTGGACGCCGTTCCTGAACCTGCAGGTCGATATAGCCTCGGTGCAGGCGGCACCCGCGGATTCGCCCTGGCTGGTCGGCGCCGGCGACGACGAATCGCTGATCCGCGCCATGCCGGCGGTCGGCCTCGAGTATCGCTATCCCTTCATCGCGGTGCAGAGCTGGGGCACGCAGACCATCGAGCCGATCGCCCAGGTGATCGTGCGCCCGGACGAAACCAGCATCGGCCGCTTCCCCAATGAGGATGCGCAGAGCCTGGTGTTCGACGACACCAACCTGTTCGAGATCAACAAATATTCCGGCTATGACCGGGTCGAGGGCGGCACCCGCGCCAATGTCGGCATCCAGTACACCGCGAACATTTATGGCGCCGGCCAGGTGAATGCACTGTTCGGCCAGTCCTACCAGCTCGCCGGCAAGAACTCCTACGACTATGAGGACATGGCCAATACCGGCGCCGAATCCGGCCTGGAAACCGACCAATCCGACTATGTCGCGCGCCTCTATTATGCGCCGACCAAGGATCTCGCTCTCATCAGCCGCTGGCGCTTCGACAATGACGACATGTCGATGCAGCGTTTCGAATTCGAGGGCCGTACCGCGTTCGACCGCTTTACCGTCAGCGCGCTCTATGGGTTCTACGAGGCGCAGCCGGAGCTCGGCTATTTCGACCGGCGCGAGGGCGTCTACACTACCGGCACGATGAAGCTGACGGACAATTGGAGCCTGCTGGGCGGCCTGCGCTACAATCTCGAGGAGGATGAGGTCGATTACAGCCTGATCGGCATCAGCTATATCGACGAGTGCTTCGGCCTCAGCCTCAGCTACGTGTCCGACTATACCGAGAGCGGCAACCGCGAACGGGTCGACACCTTCCTGCTCAAGATCAGCCTGCGCACGCTCGGCGAAGGCGGCTTCTCGACCAAGATCGGCTCGACGCTCGACTCCGAGTGAGCCGCAACGTGTGAAGGGTCTGGGCGCGCCCGTTGCGGCGCGTCATGACGATGCGGACACGATCTGCAAAAGTTGAACGACTTTTGTGATCGAATCATGCTCCATCCTGGCGGTAGATCCGAGGGATGAGGCTTCAATGTCGCATTGGCGCCACAAGCACTCCGCAGAAGGCTATTTTGCAGGCCCTGCGACGGAGCGCGGAGCACGGCGCCGCCTGCGGCCGGGTTCGAGGAAGACGCACATCATGCGCAAGAACGGCACGTCTCGTATCGGAACACCCACGATCGACAGGCTCACCGCTGCCGGACCGGGCCTGATGTCCTTCGCAAGGCTTCGCGCCGGCATTGCCGCGGCCGCCCTCGGCCTCGCGCTGCTTGCGCTCGGCGGTGGCGCCCCGGCGTCCGCGCAGCAGATCCTGGTCATGGTGCAGGGCCGGCCGATCACCAATTTCGACGTCGCCCAGCGCATCAAGCTCGCCCAGCTCACCGAGCGCCAGACTCTGACGCAGAAGCAGGCGCTCCAGGAACTGATCGACGACCGGCTCAAGATCTTCACCGCCCAGCGGTTCGGCGTGGAGATGCAGCAGGGCGACGTCGACAAGATGTTCGCCACCATGGCAAGCCGCAGCGGGCGCACCGCCGCCCAGTTCTCCGAGGCTCTTTCGGCGCAGGGCCTCAGCGACCGCGTGCTCAAGAACAAGCTGAACGCCGACTATGTCTGGAGCAATTATGTGCGCGCCCGCTTCTCCTCGGCGACCTCGGTGCGCGATTCCGACGTGTTCGCGGCGCTGAACGCCAAGGGCGCCGACACCACCCAGGCGCAGCGCGCCACCGAATACACCATCCGCCAGATCGTGCTCGTGGTCGGGCGCACCGCCCCGCCGCAGGCGCGCGGCCAGCGCCTCGCCGAGGCGAACGCGCTGCGCGGCCGCTTCAATGATTGCGAAAGCGGCGTGGCGGAGGCGAAGTCCCTGCGCGAAGTCGTGGTTCGCGATCCGGTCATCCGCACCTCACCCGACATCTCGGCGGCGCTGCGCAAGATTCTCGACGATACCCCGGTCGGCCGCACGACGCCGCCCGAGGTGACGCGGGCCGGCGTCGAGATGGTGGCGATCTGCAACAAGCGCGAAGTGGTCGGCGACAGCGTACAGAAGAAGGAAGTGCAGAACGAACTGCAGAACAAGCAGTTCCAGGCACAGTCCGTCCGCCTTCTGGAAGAAGCCCGCAAGGGTGCGCTGATCGAATATCGCTGACCGCCACACTGCTCGCCGCGCCGGTGCTCGATCACGGTAACCTGGATCGAGTGGATCCTGATTCATGAATGTGATCGACACCAACAAGCCGAAGCATGGCGTGGCCCGGGGGCCGCTCCGCACGGCCCGGCAGCATGTCCTCGCCCTCTCGCTCGGGGAGCCGGCCGGCATCGGACCGGACATCGTCCTCGTCGCCTGGCTGCGACGGAACGAGGACCAGATCCCGCCCTTCCTCGCGATCGGCGATCCAGGCTGTCTCGCCCGGCGCGCTGCGGCACTCGGGCTTGACGTGCCGCTGGCAGTGGCGACGCCCGATGACGCGATTGCAACCTTCGCACACGCCCTCCCCGTGCTGCCCGCGGGACCGGAGGCCACCGCCGCTCCCGGCCGGCCGGACGCCAGCAGCGCCGCGGCGGCCCGCATCGCCATCGAGACCGCGGCCGATCTGGTACAGAGCGGGCGGGTCGGCGCGATCGTCACCAATCCTATCGCCAAGTCGGTGCTCTATGAGGCCGGCTTCCGCTTCCCCGGCCACACCGAGTTCCTGGCGCATCTCGCCGGCGAGCCGCCGCTGCGCCCGGTGATGCTGCTGTGGTCGGAAGAGCTCGCCGTGGTGCCCGCCACTATCCATGTGCCGCTGGCCGAGGTGCCGCGCCTGCTCACCCGCGACCTCCTGATCGAGACCGGCCGCATCG
Organism: Xanthobacteraceae bacterium; assembly: GCA_029266425.1. Taxonomy (GTDB): domain Bacteria; phylum Pseudomonadota; class Alphaproteobacteria; order Rhizobiales; family Xanthobacteraceae; genus Ancylobacter. Next base: position 45,287 of record JAQSWY010000011.1, on the reverse strand, counting down.
TCGCCCACGACTACAAGGAGCGCTTCGGCATCCCCCGACCCCGTCTCGTGGTCTGCGGGCTCAATCCGCATGCCGGCGAGGACGGCACCATCGGCCGCGAGGATGAAGAGGTGGTGCGCCCGGCAGTCGAGGCGCTGCGGGCGGAAGGCATCGATGCGCGCGGGCCGCTGCCGGCCGACACGCTGTTCCACGCCGCGGCGCGCACGACCTATGATGTCGCCATCGGCGCCTATCACGACCAGGTGCTGGCGCCGATCAAGGCGCTTGCCTTCGAACGCGCGGTGAACGTCACGCTCGGCCTGCCCTTCGTGCGCACCTCGCCCGACCACGGCACCGCCTTCGACATCGCCGGCACCGGCCGCGCCGACCCGAGGAGCCTGATCGCTGCGCTGAAGCTGGCGCGACGGCTGGCGGATGCCGGCCGATGAGCACACTGGACGACCTGCCGCCACTGCGCGAGGTCATCCGCGAGCACGGGCTCTCCGCCCTCAAGTCGCTCGGCCAGAACTTCCTGCTCGACCTCAATCTGACCGCCCGCATCGCCCGCGCCAGCGGCGAATTGAAGGACGCGACAGTGATCGAGGTCGGCCCCGGTCCCGGCGGCCTCACCCGCGCGCTGCTGGCACTCGGTGCAAACGTGATCGCCATCGAGCGCGATTCCCGCTGCATCGCTGCGTTGGGTGAAGTGGCCGTGCATTATCCCGGCCGCCTCACCGTGGTGGAAGGCGATGCGCTCGCGAGTCCTATGGCCGAACTCGCCAACGGCCGGCCGGCCCGGGTGGTGGCCAACCTGCCCTATAATATCGCAACGCCGCTGCTGATCGGCTGGCTGTCGACCGAGCCCTGGCCGCCCTGGTACGAGAGCCTCACCTTGATGTTCCAGCGCGAGGTGGCGGAGCGCATCGTGGCGGCACCCGGCTCGGAACATTATGGCCGGCTCGGCGTGCTGACCGGCTGGCGGGCAAAGGCCCGCATCGCGTTCGACGTCGCCCCTTCCGCCTTCGTGCCACCGCCCAAGGTGACCTCCTCGGTCGTGCACATTGTGCCCCGGCCGGCGCCGCTGCCCTGTGAGCGGCGCGCGCTGGAGCGCATAACCGAAGCGGCGTTCGGCCAGCGCCGCAAGATGCTGCGGCAGAGCCTGAAGAGCCTCGGCGTCGACGCCGGCGCCCTGCTGGAGGCAGCCGGCGTCGCGCCGACCGCGCGCGCCGAGGAGATCCCGGTCGAGGGATTCGTGGCGCTGGCCAATGCCTGGGCGACGATGCGGGTGGCGCAGAAGAGTTAAGCATAGAGCAGTGTTCTTCCTTTGTTCGTATTGCTGTGCCAGGATCGGGGTCCACGGAATCAGCGATGGGGAACACCGATGGAAGACAAAGCGACGGCCTTCCGCAGGCTGCACGACGAGCCCGGCACGTTCATCATCCCCAATCCGTGGGACGCCGGCACGGCACGTATACTCGCCGCCATGGGCTTTTCCGCGCTCGCCACCACCAGCGCGGGCATGGCGTTCTCTCTCGGTGTCGCGGAAGGGGCAACCTCTCCGGAGGTGATGCTCGACCATTGCCGGAGCATCGTCGTGGCGACACCGCTTCCGGTCTCGGCGGATCTCGAGAATGGCTTCGGGGACAGCCCGGAGAGCGCGGCCGAGACCATCCGCGCCGCCGCCGGCATCGGTCTCGCCGGCTGCTCGCTGGAGGACCATACCGGGCGGCGGGACGCGCCGATCTATGACTTCACCCTGGCGGTCGAGCGCATCGCGGCCGCGGTCGAAGCGCGCCGCGCCTTGCCGCACGATTTCGTGCTCACGGCGCGCTGCGAGAACCTCCTGTGGGGTCGTCCCGACCTCGACGACACCATCCGGCGGCTGCAGGCCTTCGAGCGTGCGGGAGCCGACGTGCTCTATGCGCCGGGACTGAACGATCTCGCCACGATCCGCACCGTCTGCGAGGCGGTGGCCAAGCCAGTCAATGTGGTGATGGGCTTGTCGGGTGCGAGCTTCAGCGTCGCGGAACTCGCGGCGGCGGGCGTCAAGCGGATCAGCGTCGGCGGCGCGCTGGCACGGCTCGCCTACGGCGCCTTCGTGGAAGGCGCGCGGGAAATGCGATCCAGCGGGACCTTCCGGTTTTCCGAGCGGGCCATCGGCTTTGCGGAGTTGGAAGGCTTCTTCACCGGAGCGACCAAGGCGTAGGGGCGCGCGGTGGCCTCAGTCCGTCAGTTGCGCCAGTTCCTGGTCGAGCCGCTCGATCACCGGGGCAAGGCCCGGCTGGCGCGCGCGGCGCAGCCGCTCGGCGAGCAGAATGTTGCGCAGATTGGCGAAGGTGCTGTCGAGGTCCTCGTTCACCAGCACATAGTCGTAATCGGTCCAGTGTGCGATCTCGGTGCGGGCGTTCTTCAGCCGCTTCTCGATAACGCCGGAAGCGTCCTCGGCGCGGCGCTCCAGCCGCGTCTTCAATTCGTCCGCGGAGGGCGGCAGGACGAAGACGCCGACGATGTCGTCACGCATCTTCCCATAAAGCTGCTCGGCGCCCTGATAGTCGATGTCGAACAGCACGTCGCGCCCGGCCGCAAGTGCTGCTTCAACCGGCTCGCGCGGCGTGCCGTAGAAATTGCCGTGCACTTCAGCGGATTCCAACAAGTCACCGGCATCCCGCATGCGGTCGAAACGGTCGCGGTTGAGGAAGTGATAGTGCATTCCCTCGACCTCGCTCGGCCGACGTCCGCGGGTCGTCACTGACACCGAAAGGTGAATTTCGGGGTGCTTTTCAAGCAGCAGGCGCGCCAGCGTCGACTTCCCCGCCCCCGAAGGCGAGGAGAGGATCAGCATCAGGCCGCGGCGGGCAATGACGGGAGCATCCTTGGGCATAGATCTCACTCGATGTTCTGAACCTGCTCGCGGAACTGCTCGACCACGCTCTTCAGCTCCAGCCCGATGGCGGTGAGCGAGACGTCATTGGCCTTGGAGCAGAGCGTATTGGTCTCGCGGTTGAATTCCTGGGCGAGGAAGTCCAGCCGGCGGCCGACCGGCGCGCCCTCGTTGAGCATGGCGCGGGCGGCGGCGATGTGGGTGACGAGGCGATCGAGCTCCTCGCGCACATCGACCTTGGAGGCAAGCAGGATTGCCTCCTGGTGCAGGCGATCGGGATCGAAGGAGGCATTGGCCTCGAGCAACATCCGGACCTGCTCGGCGAGCTTGGCGCGGATCGCCTCCGGCCGGCGGGTGGGATTGGCCTCTGCCGCCCGGGTGAGCCGCTCGATCGCATCCAGCCGGTCGGTCAGCACGGTATTGAGCGAGGCACCCTCGGTGTTGCGCATCACGATGAGCGCATCGAGCGCCGCCTCGAAACCGGCGAGCAGGTCCTGCTCGATCTGCCGGCGCTCGGCTTCGCTCTCCTCGGGCTCGGCGATCTCGATGACGCCCTTCAGGCCCAGCAGCGTGTCGAGCGTCGGCGCCGGCGCGCCGCTGGCGGCGGCGACCCGGCCGACAGCGGCATAGACCGCCTGCAGCAGTTCCTCATTGACCCTCACGCTCACCGCGGCGTCGGTGCGGGTCATGGCGAGATTCGCCGAGACATTGCCGCGCGCGAGCCGGCGCGACGCGCCCTGGCGCAGCACCGGCTCGATGCCCTCCCAGCCGACCGGCAGCCGCAGCCGCAGATCGAGCCCCTTGCCATTGACGGATTTGAGCTCCCACGCCCAGTTCCACGGACCGGCGGTGCCGTGGGTCCGGGCGAAGCCGGTCATGCTCGCAAGCGACATCTCATCCCCCTGCCCGCGCACAGCGGCGAGCCGGCCGGACCATAGCGACCGACCGTACCGGCCTCAAGTTGTTGATGGTCTTCGTTGGGCCGCGGCCTTCCCTCTCCTGCTTGCGGGGAGGGTGGCGAGCGAAAGCGAGCCGGGAGGGGAACGGCCCGGCGTTGTCGGAGAAGCCCCCTCCCCAACCCTCCCCCGCAAGCGGGAGAGGGAGCGGTTCCTCAATTCACCGCGGACGGCTTCGGCGTCGGGGTGGCCGGGGCAGCGGCGCCAGACGTACCCGGCGCGACCACCGACGGCGTCGCGCCGGTGTTGCCGCCGGTGCCGGCCGGAGTGGTTGCCGGATCGGCCTTCTGGTCCTTCTCGATCTGGCGCCAGCGCGCGACGTTCTTGTTGTGGCCGTCGAGCGTGTCGGCGAAGGCGTGGCCGCCGGTGCCGTCGGCGACGAAATAGAGATCCTTGGTCGTCGCCGGCTTGGCGGTGGCCATCAGCGAGGCACGCCCCGGATTGCCGATCGGCCCGGGCGGCAGGCCTTCGATCGCGTAGGTATTGAACGGCGTCGGCGTGGTGATGTCGGTACGGGTGATCGGACGGTCGAGCCGCCCCTTGCCGCGCACGATGCCGTAGATGATGGTCGGGTCCGACTGCAGTCTCATCTTCTTGTTCAGCCGGTTGATGAACACCGCGGCGACCCGGGCGCGCTCGTCGGCCTGCGCCGTCTCCTTCTCGACGATGGAAGCGAGGGTGACGAGTTCGTCGGGCGAGCGCAGCGGCAGGTCCGGGCTGCGGGAGGCCCACACTTCCTTGAGAAGCTTCTGCTGCTCGCGGGCCATGCGGCGCAGCACCTCGTCGCGGGTGGTGCCGCGCGTCACCTTGTAGGTGTCGGGCAGCAGCGAACCCTCGCGCGGGGTCTGTCGCACCGTGCCGGTGAGGACATCGACATCGGCCAGACGCTGCACGATCTGGTCGGAGGTCATGCCCTCGGGCACCGAGATGGTGTATTCGACCACCTTGCCGGAAACGATGGTGGCCAGCACGTCGCGTGCCGAGGCGCCCTGCTTGAAGGCGTATTCGCCGGCCTTGAGCTTGCCGGACGCCTTGGTGCCGAGCGCGGCGCCGACGAAGACCCATTTGTCGTTGATGACGCCGTTGCTGACCAGGAGGTCGGCAATGTCCATCAGCCCGGTCGCCTCTGGGATGATGACGCTCTCGTCCTGCGCGAGCGGGCCCGGGGCCTCGTAGCGGATACGGCCGATCCAGAAGGCGCCGCCGCCGATGATGACGACCACCAGCAGCAGCGTGAAGAACAGATTGCCGGCGATGACGAACGGGTGGCGGGCCCAACGCGAGGGCGGCCGGGACGGCTTCGGAGCTTGCTCGGTCATGGGCCCTCGCGTGGCGTTTCGCGGGCGGCGCGACGCGAACGCAGCCTAACCTGAAATATGGCGAAAGCGGGAAGCCTGCCGCAGCGGCAGAGTTCGCCGCCCTCGCCCGTGCCTATCAGTTCGCGTAGCGCTTGAACACGAGAGACGCGTTAGTGCCGCCGAAACCAAAGGAATTCGACAGCGCGTAATCCACAGTCTTCTCACGCGGCGTGTGCGGCACGAGGTCCATCGGGGTATCGACTGAGGGGTTGTCGAGATTGATCGTAGGCGGCGCGACCTGGTCGCGAATCGCCAGCAGCGAGAAGATCGCCTCCACCGCGCCGGCAGCTCCCAGCAGATGACCGATGGCCGATTTGGTCGAGGACATCGAAACCTTGGCGCCGGCATTGCCGACCAGGCGCTGCACCGCGCCGAGTTCGATCTCGTCTCCGAGCGGCGTCGAGGTGCCGTGGGCGTTGATGTAGTCGAGTTCGGAGGCCGAGATGCCGGCGCGCTTCAGCGCCATCGACATGCAGCGATAGGCGCCATCGCCGTCCATGGAGGGGGCGGTGATGTGATAGGCGTCGCCCGACAGCCCGTAGCCGATGATCTCGCCATAGATCTTGGCGCCGCGATTGAGCGCGTGCTCCAGTTCCTCGACGATGACGACGCCGGCGCCCTCGCCCATGACGAAGCCGTCGCGATCCTTGTCATAGGGGCGCGAGGCCCTGGACGGGGTGTCGTTGAAGCCGGTGGAAAGCGCCCGGCAGGCGGCAAAGCCGGCCATGCCGATGCGGCTGATCGGCGATTCGGTGCCGCCGGCCACCATCACCTCGGCGTCGCCCAGCATGACCATTCGAGCGGCATCGCCGATGGCGTGAGCACCGGTCGAGCAGGCGGTGACGACGGCGTGATTCGGCCCCTTGAGGCCGTGCGTGATGGAGACATAGCCGCCGGCGAGATTGATCAGGCGGCCGGGGATGAAGAAGGGCGAGACGCGGCGCGGCCCGCGCTCCTTCAGGAGCAGCGAGGTCTCGGCAATGCCGGAGAGCCCGCCGATGCCGGAGCCGATGAGCACGCCGGAAGCGATCTGGTCTTCATAGGATTCGGGATGCCAGCCGGCATCGTCGAGCGCCTGGGTCGCCGCCGCCATCGCATAGATGATGAAGTCGTCGACCTTGCGCTGCTCCTTCGGCTCCATCCACTGGTCGGGATTGAAGGAACCGTTCGAGCCGTCGCCGCGGGGCACCTGGCAGGCAATCTGGCAAGGCAGATCGCCAACCTCGAAGGTCTCGATGCGGCGAGCGCCGCTTTCACCGGCAAGGATGCGACCCCAAGTGGTATCAACGCCGCAGCCGAGCGGCGTCACCATTCCGAGGCCGGTGACGACGACGCGCCTCATGCGTAATCTCCGGGGCACTCAAATATCGGTGGCAGGATGGCCGCGGGGAGTGTTCCGCCGCGGCCGCGCCGGGAGCGGCCTCAGGCCGCGTTCTTCTCGAGGAACTTGATGGCGTCGCCGACCGTGAGGATGGTCTCGGCGGCGTCGTCGGGAATCTCGCAGTTGAAAGCTTCCTCGAAGGCCATCACCAGCTCGACCGTGTCGAGGCTGTCCGCGCCGAGATCGTCGATGAAGCTGGCATTCTCCGTGACCTTCTCCGGCTCGACACCGAGGTGCTCGGCCACAATCTTCTTCACGCGCTCGGCGATATCGCTCATCGGTTCACCCCTGTCCGTATCCGGAGGTTTGCTACGTTGTTTAAATGTACGCCACCACGCCGTAAGCACGGTGGGCGGCCCGTTTTCCTGCCCCGATTTCAGGACTAGCCGGACATTGCCGCCTTGCGGTGGCGGCATCCAGCCCCTGTGAGCCGAGGCGGCTGTTAGCACACTTCATCCGGCAAAACCAGCGCCCGCCAACGGGCGCCGAAGCGGCCGGAATCACTCGATTCTACGTCAGATCATGGCCATCCCGCCATTGACGTGCAGAGTTTGGCCCGTGACGTAGGCCGCCTCGCCGGAAGCGAGGTACACCGCAGCCGCGGCGATGTCGTCCGGGCTGCCCAGCCGCGCGGCCGGAACGGCGGCCAGGATCGCCTCCTTCTGCTTGTCATTCAGCACGTCGGTCATCGGCGTGGCGATGAAGCCCGGCGCGATGCAGTTCACGGTGACGCCGCGCGCCGCCACTTCCTTGGCGAGCGCCTTGGACATGCCGATCATGCCGGCCTTGGCCGCGGCATAATTGCCCTGCCCGGCATTGCCGGTGACGCCGACGATCGAGGTGATGCCGATGATGCGGCCAGTCCGCCGGCGCATCATCGACTTCGCCGCGGCGCGGGTCAGGCGGAAGCCCGCGGTCAGGTTGATGGCGATGACGGTGTCCCAGTCCTCGTCGCGCAGCCGGATGAACAGCCCGTCGCGGGTGACGCCGGCATTGTTGACGAGGATGTCGAGCGGCCCGAACGCCTCTTCGGCCTGCGGCACCAGCGCCTCGACCTCTTCGGTGGAGGAGAGATTGCAGGGCAGCACATGGACGCGCTCGCCGAGCTCGCCCGCGAGCTGCTCCAGCACCTCGCGGCGGGTGCCGGAGACTGCGATCGTCGCGCCCCGCGCGTGGAAGGCACGGGCGATGGAGCCGCCAATGCCGCCGGTTGCGCCGGTGACGAGCGCGGTCTTGCCGGTCAGATCGAACATGAGGTTCTCCCGAGGATTGAGGCGCCGGAGTTCAGGCGGCGGAATTCAGGCGTTCTGCCGCGAGGCGGCGAAGGCTGCGACGTCAGCAGGTTCGGCGACGTTCGTGCTGCCGACGTCGCGGGCGATGCGCTTGGCGAGGCCGGCGAGCACCTTGCCGGTGCCGACCTCGACCAGGCGATGGACGCCCTGCCCGGCCATGAAGGCGACCGATTCCCGCCAGCGCACCGTGCCGGTGACCTGGCGCACCAGGAGCGCACGGATCTCGTCGGGCTCGCTCACCGGGGCGCTGGTGACATTCGCCACCACGGGCACCGCCGGCGCCTTCAGCGCAACCCCGGCCAGCGCCTCGCGCATCGCCTCGGCGGCGGAGGCGATCAGGCGGCAATGGAAGGGCGCGGAGACGGTGAGCGGAATGGCGCGCATGGCGCCCTCGCGCTTGGCGATCTCGCAGGCGCGGGCCACCGCGGCGGCATCCCCGGAGACCACGACCTGGCCCGGCGCATTGTCATTGGCGATGTCGCAGACCTCGCCCTCGGCGGCCTCATTGGCGACCGCGACGACCTTGTCGTAATCGAGCCCGAGGATAGCCGCCATGGCGCCGGCGCCGACCGGCACTGCCGACTGCATGGCGGTGCCGCGCAGCCGCAGCAGGCGGGCTGCGTCGGCAATGGTCAGGCTGCCGGCCGCGGCGAGCGCGGAATATTCGCCGAGGGAATGGCCGGCGACGAAGGCGGCGTCGCGGGCCAGATCAAGCCCGGCTTCGGCCTCGAGCGCGCGGATGGCGGCGAGCGAGTGCGCCATCAAGGCCGGCTGGGTGTTGGCGGTGAGCGTCAGCCCCTCGATCGGCCCGTCCCACATGAGGCGGGAGAGCTTCTCACCGAGGGCCTCGTCCACTTCCTCGAACACCGCGCGGGCGGCGGGATAGGCCTCGGCGAGCGCCTTGCCCATGCCGACGGCCTGGCTGCCCTGCCCAGGAAAGATGAAAGCGGTGCTCATGAGGCGACGTTTCCGAACCGTTAGGAATTGGCGCGGGGAGGAACACCGGCAAAGGCGGCGTGTCAAGCGCGGGGTTGGCGCGAGGCAGCTTGCCCTGCTGCAGCATCCTTCGAGGCTCGCTGTGCTCGCATCCCAGAGACTAGCTCGTAATGCAGCTACGTCGGCAAAAGTGGGTCATTCCCACCCGTCATGGCCGGCCCTGTGCCGGCCATCTCGACCTCTGATGCGCTGTCAGAAATCGAGATCCCCGGCACAGGGCCGGGGACGACGGGGGCTAGGAGTTTTCGGTCAGACTCTCGGGATGACGTTGTTCTATAGGGATCGGGTGCAACGTCATCCTGAGGTGCCGACTGCCAGGTCGGCCTCGAAGGATGCCCAGGCAGAGCGCCGCTCTCCTTGCTTTTGCCCGCTTTTCCAGTATAAGCGCGCCCACTGTCAGTCCCGGCCGGGGGCTGAACGGACGATTGCGCTTACCCGCGCGACAGGCTCTCCATCAAGAGCCGCCGTCCCGTGTCCCCGCCTTCGAGATGGTTTCGAGCCTTTCCACGAGGCTCGAAGGGCTCGCCGCCGGGATGACGACCGCATCCGAATGAGCGGATGCCGGATACCATGGAAAGGCAAGGAAACATGGCTCTTTACGAGCACGTCTTCCTCGCGCGCCAGGACGTTACGGCGCAGCAGGTCGAGGAAATGACCACCCGCTTCAAGGGTGTGATCGAAGCCAATGGCGGCACGGTCGGCAAGGCGGAATATTGGGGCGTGAAGACGCTCACCTACCGCATCCGCAAGAACCGCAAGGCGCACTTCTCGCTCCTCAACATCGACGCCCCGGCTCCGGCCGTCGCCGAGATGGAGCGCCAGATGCGCATCGACGAAGACGTCCTGCGCTTTCTCACCATCCGGGTCGAGGAGCTCGAGGAAGGCCAGTCAGTCATGCTGCAGAAGCGCGACCGTGACGATCGCGGCGAGCGCGGCTTCGGTGATCGGGGCTTCGGCGGCGACCGTGGCTTCGGCGGCGGCGGTGGCCGTGGCTTCGGTGGTGGGGATCGCGGCTTCGGCGGCGGACGCGACCGTGACGATCGCGGCCCGCGCCGGGATCGTGAAGAGACGGCGGCTCCGGCCACCAGCGGGGAGACCGAGTGATGGCTTTCAGTGGCACCGGCGGCCAGGCCGCTTCCAGCGGCGCCCGCCGCCCCTTCTTCCGTCGTCGCAAGACCTGCCCGTTCTCCGGCGCTAATGCGCCGAAGATCGACTACAAGGACGTGCGGCTGCTGCAGCGCTACATCTCCGAGCGCGGCAAGATCGTGCCGAGCCGCATCACGGCGGTCTCCGCCAAGAAGCAGCGCGAGCTCGCCGCGGCGATCAAGCGCGCCCGCTTCCTCGGCCTGCTGCCCTTCGTGATCCGCTGAGCATAACGACCTCCGTCCCCGGCCTCGCGCCGGGGACGTTCTGGATTTTATAGCGACAGGTCTTCGGGAATGGTCCCGTCGGGCCTTGGCTGGGGCGGACGTGATCCGCCTCTAACCGCTCGGAAGCGGGACAGCTCGTCGAATGGGACAGGCCCTCCTCATAGCGCTGGGTGCCGGCGCGGCCTCCGCTCTCCTCGTCGCCACCGTGGCGACGGGCAGCGCGCTGTCCGTGCCGCTGTTCTATCTCGCTCCCCTGCCCGTTCTCATCGTCGGTCTCGGCTGGTCGCAGGTCGCCGCGCTGGTCGCCGCCTCGGCGGCCGCCGTGGGCATCGGCGTGCTGTTCGGCCTGGAACTGCTGGTCGCCTATGTCGCCGGCGTCGGCCTGCCGGCCTATCTGCTGGCCTATCTCACCTTGATGGGCCGGCCCAATTCCGGCACCGGCGAGCTCGAATGGTTCCCGGTCGGGCGCATCGTCCTCGCCGCGGCCATTCTCGGTTCGCTCGCGGTCGCGGCGCTGATCCCGCTGGTGGCCGGCGATGTCGAGACCTACCAGGCCGCGCTGAAGGCGCTCATGACCAGCATGCTGCAGGAGCGTGCCGGCGAATTGCCGCCCGATGCCGACCGGTTCACTGATCTCCTGGTCGCGGTGATGCCGCCCGCCGCAGCGGTGCTGACCATGGTGACGCAGCTGGGCAATCTCTGGCTCGCCGGGCGGGTCGCGCGCACCTCGGGCCGACTGATGCGGCCCTGGCCGGACCTTGCCGGCCTCAACTTTCCGCGCGGCACCATCGTGCTGTTCGGCGCCGCGCTCGCCATTGCTGCGCTGATGGGCGGTTTTGTCGGCCTCATCGCCGAGACGCTCTCCGCGACGCTGATCATGGCGTTCGCCATTGCCGGGCTCGCCGTCGTGCATGCCATCACCCGCGGCGCCTCAGGGCGCAGCCTGGTCCTCGCCACGGTGTGGCTCGCCGCTCTGGTGCTCGGCTGGCCGTTCGCGGTTCTGGCGATACTCGGCGTCGCCGACCTCTTCATCGACCTTCGGGCCCGCATGCGCCGGCGCCCGCCCGGCGGCCCGCCCGCCGCCAACGACGTCTGAATTGACTGAAACGAACGAAACACGAGACAGAAGAACGGAGAACTGAAATGGAAGTCATTCTGCTTGAGCGCGTCGCCAAGCTCGGCCAGATGGGCGAGACCGTGCGGGTGAAGGACGGGTTCGCCCGCAATTTCCTGCTGCCGGCCGGCAAGGCGCTGCGCGCCACCAAGGCCAACAAGGAGCGCTTCGATTCGATGAAGTCGCAGCTCGAGGCCCGCAACCTCGAGCTCAAGAGCGAAGCGGCCAAGGTCGGCGAGAAGCTCAACGGCACCGAAGTGGTGCTGGTGCGCCAGGCCGGCGAGACCGGCCAGCTCTACGGTTCGGTGTCGACCCGCGACATCGCCGAGGCGCTGACCGCCGCAGGCTTCTCGGTGGGCCGCCAGCAGATCGTGCTCAACCATCCGATCAAGACCATCGGCGTGCATGCGGTGCCGGTCACGCTGCACCCCGAGGTCGAGGTCTCGATCTCCGCAAACATCGCCCGCAGCGCCGAGGAAGCGGTGCGCCAGTCGCGCGGCGAGGATCTCTCGGTCAATCGTGACGAGGATGAGGACGAGGACGAGAACGAGGTCGCGGCCGAGACAGAGGAAGCCGCAGCCGACGAGACCGGCGAAGCTCAGGCCTGACGCTTCACCCTACGTTATCCTTCGAATTGTGTAGCCCGGCCGGTCTCGGCCGGGCTTTTTTGCGATTCTGGCATGCGAGAGGAACATTGCTACGTTTCGAATATTATGATGCAATTATCTTCATCAACGCGAAACATGCCCCGTCAGTGGGCAGGCGGTTCTGATTACCGGCCGCCGGTATTGCAAGGAGGCGGCCATTGGAGCGGTTGCTTGCTCGCGCCTTGTCGAAGGTCGTTCGCACCGGCGACCTGAGTGTCGCTCTCGCTTCCGGCGAGACCCACCGCTTCGGCGACGGTTCCGGCCCACCGCTCGCCATCCGCTTCACCTCGGCTCGATGGCAACGCACCGTCGGCCTCGATCCCGAGTTGAAGCTGGGCGAGGCCTATACGGACGGCGGACTCATCGTCGAGCAAGGCGACATTGCCGCCGTGCTGGCATTGTTGATGTCGCAAGTGGGGCTGAGGCCGCCGGTCGCCCCGGCCAAGGCACTGCTCGGGCTGCGCTATCTGCTGCGCCGCCTTGCCCAGTTCAACCCGCCCGACCGGTCCAGGCGCAACGTCGCGCATCATTACGATCTCGACGGACGGCTCTATTCGCTCTTCCTCGATGCCGACCGGCAATATAGCTGCGCCTATTTTGAGCGCCCGGGCCAGACGCTGGACGACGCCCAGCTCGCCAAGCGCCGGCACATCGCCGCCAAGCTGCTGCTCGACCGGGCCGATCTCGAACTGCTCGACATCGGCTGCGGCTGGGGCGGGCTCGGCCTCTATATGGCGGAGAATGCGGGGGCGAAGGTCACCGGCATCACGCTCTCCGAGGAACAGCTCGGCATTGCCCAGTGCCGCGCCGGCGAGCGCGGGATGGACGGGCGGGTCGAGTTCCGCCTGCAGGACTATCGCAAGACACCGGGCCAATTCGATCGAATCGTCTCGGTCGGCATGTTCGAGCATGTCGGCGTCGGCCATTACGACACTTATTTCAGCCGCGTCGCCGAGCTGATGAAGGAGGACGGTGTCGCGCTGATCCATTCCATCGGCCGCTCCGAAGGTCCGGGAATCACCAATCCGTGGATCGCCCGCTACATCTTCCCGGGCGGCTATATCCCGGCGCTGTCCGAGGTGCTGCCGGCGATCGAGAAGGCGGGGCTCCTCGTCACCGACATCGAGATACTGCGGCTGCACTATGCGGAGACGCTGAAGGCCTGGCGCGAGCGCTTCATGGCGCATCGCGAGGAGGCCGAGCGGCTCTATGACGAGAACTTCTGCCGGATGTGGGAATTCTATCTCGCCGCCTCGGAGATGTCGTTCCGGCACCAGGGCATGATGGTGTTCCAGGTGCAGCTCGCCAGGCGCGAGGGCGTGGTGCCGATGACGCGGGACTACATCCCGCACGCCGAGACGCGCCTGCGCGCCGCGGAAGGCCGCAACCGCGCCGGTCTGCGGCTGGCGGGGGAGTAATCCCCTTCATTGTTCAAGGTCATCCCGGACGGCCGCAGGCCGATCCGGGATCGCAGGAAGGTGATGATCGGCACCTGCTTGCGATCCCGGCTCTCCGGCTTCGCCTGCGGCCGGGATGACGACGTGGGGACGGGTCGCGCCCGCGCCGACTCACCCCACATCACGGTCAAGCGCGATTTCGCTGTCCACAGCCGCTCCACAGGACAAAATAACGTCCTCCGATTCGCGTGGGACTCGGCGCCCGCGCGGCGTTAGCTGTTGAGGTGGATAAGCACCGCGAACCCGGAAGACCTGGCCCGAAATGCTCGACTCCCCCGCCCGCCCCACGGCGGCGTCCGAACCCGGCTATCGCACCGCGCCCCACAATGTGGAGGCCGAGCAGGCGCTCCTGGGCGCCATCCTCGTCAATAACGAGGCCTTTTACCGGGTGTCCGACTTCCTGGAGCCGCGGCACTTCTTCGAGCCGATCCATGTACGCATCTACGAGACTGCAAGCGCGCTGATCCGCGCCGGCAAGGTGGCAACCCCGGTCACGCTGAAGACCTTCATGCCGGCGGATTTCGACGTCGGCGGCATGAGCGCTCCGCAATATCTGGCGCGCCTTGCGGCAGAGGCCACCACCATCATCAATGCCGAGGACTACGGCCGCACCATCTATGACCTCTCGGTGCGCCGCGACCTGATCTCGATCGGCGAGGAGATTGTCAACGAGGCCTATGAGGCGCCGATCGACGCGACGCCGCAGGGCCAGATCGAGGAGGCCGAGAAGCGGCTCTACGAGCTCGCAGAGACCGGACGCTACGATGGCGGCTTCCTGCGCTTCACCGACGCGCTGAAGGAAGCCGTCGACATGGCGAGCCGCGCCTTCCAGCGAGACGGCCACCTCTCCGGCCTCGCCACCGGGCTCGACGACCTCGACGCCATCATGGGCGGCCTGCAGCAGTCCGACCTGATCATCCTCGCCGGCCGGCCGGGCATGGGCAAGACCGCGCTCGCCACCAACATCGCCTACAATGTCGCTGCCGCCTATCGCGGCGAGACCTTGCCGGACGGCTCGGTGCGCCCGATCGATGGCGGCATATGCGGCTTCTTCTCGCTGGAAATGTCGGCCGAGCAGCTCGCCACCCGTATCCTCGCCGAGCAGACCGAGATCCCGTCCTACAAGATCCGCCGCGGCGACATCTCGGAATCCGATTTCGACAAGCTGGCCGCCGGTGCGCAGATGATGCAGACCGTCCCGCTCTATATTGACGACACCGGCGGCATCTCCATCGCCCAGCTCAGGGCGCGGGCCCGGCGCCTCAAGCGCCAGCGCGGGCTCGACTTCATGGTGGTGGACTATCTGCAATTGCTCACCGGCTCGTCGAAGCGCGCCTCGGAAGGGCGCGTGCAGGAGATCACCGAGATCACCACCGGCCTCAAGGCGCTGGCCAAGGAGCTCGCCGTGCCGATCATGGCGCTGTCCCAGCTCTCGCGTCAGGTCGAGAGCCGCGACGACAAGCGTCCGCAGCTCTCGGACCTGCGCGAATCTGGCTCGATCGAGCAGGACGCCGACGTGGTGATGTTCGTGTTCCGCGAGGAATACTATCTGAAGGGGAAGGAGCCGAAGGAAGGCACCGAGGAATGGTTCAAGTGGGACACCGACTTGAAGTCCGTGCAGAACACCGCTGAAGTCATCATCGGCAAGCAGCGCCACGGCCCCACCGGTACGGTGAAGGTGGCGTTCGAGCCGCAATTCACCCGCTTCTCCTCGCTCGCCCGCGAGGACCGGCTACCGGCGTCGCACGCATGAGCCGGCCACCTCGCGCCGGGATTCCCGAGGCGGAGGCCGGTGGCATCCTCACCATCGATCTCGGCGCCTTAAGCGCGAACTGGCGCGACATCGCCGGCCGCGTCGCCCCAGCCGAATGCGCCGCCGTGGTCAAGGGCGATGCCTATGGCACTGGGCTCGAGAGCTCGGCGCAGGCGTTGTGGGAGGCCGGCGCCCGCACCTTTTTCGTCGCCCTGCTCTCCGAGGGCCGCCGGCTGCGCGAGCGCCTGCCGGACGCCGTCATCTATGTGCTGAACGGCCTGTTCGCCGGCACCGAGGAGAGCCATCGCGAGCTCCGCCTGCGGCCGGTGCTCGGCAGCCTGGCCGAGATCGCATGCTGGAGCGACTACTGCGCCGGGCTCGGGACCAGGCTTCCCGCCGCGGTCCATGTCGACACCGGCATGAACCGGCTGGGCCTGGCGCCGAGCGAAGCTGTCGGGCTCGCCGAGACCCGCGAGGAGATCGGCTTCGAGCTCGCTTTGCTGATGAGCCATCTCGCCTGCGCCGACGAGCCCGGCCATCCACTCACCGCGCGCCAGCTCGAAGACTTCCGTGCGCTGGCGAAGCTGTTCCCCGGGGTGCCGGCCTCGCTGGCCAATTCCGCGGGATCGCTCAGCGGCACGGACTTCCATTTCGACCTGGCGCGCCCCGGCGTCGCGCTTTATGGCGGCAAGGCGCGCGCCGACATGGCGCCGCTGCGTCCGGTGGTGACGCTGGAGCTACGGATCAGCCAGGTGCGCGACGTGCATGCGGGCGAGACCATCGGCTATGGCGCCGCCGCTACCGCTCGTGAGCCGAGGCGCGTCGCCATCCTCGCCGCCGGCTATGCCGACGGCATTCCCCGCCTCGCCGGTTCCTCGGACGCGCGCCGAGGTGCCGAAGCCATCGTCGCCGGGCAGCGCTGCCCGCTGATCGGGCGCATCTCCATGGACCTGATGGCAATCGACATCACCGCCTTGCCGGAAGACACGGTGCGGGCCGGCGATCTCGTCACCCTGCTCGGCGACGAGATCGGGGTCGACGAGTTGGCGCGGCACGGCGAGACCATCGGCTATGAGATACTGACGTCGCTCGGCCGGCGCTATCATCGCCGGATCGCCTGATGGCCAAACGCAATTCCAGCTTCGTCTGCCAGAATTGCGGCGCGGCGTATGTGCGCTGGCAGGGCAAGTGCGAATCCTGCGGCGCCTGGAACTCCATCGCCGAGGAACAGACGGCGACCGAGGCCACCCCGGTCGCCCAGCGCACCTCGCGCAAGGGCCGGGTGTTCCCGCTGGAACCCCTGACCGGCACCAGCGAGGAGGCGCCGCGCGCCAAGGTCGGCATCGCCGAATTCGATCGCGTCGCGGGCGGCGGGCTGGTGCCGGGCTCAGTGCTGCTGATGGGCGGCGACCCCGGTATCGGCAAGTCGACCCTGCTGATGCAGGCCGCCGCCGCGCTCGCCAAGGCCAGCCACCGCGTCATCTATGTCTCCGGCGAAGAAGCCGTGGCGCAGGTGCGGATGCGCGCGGATCGGCTCGGCCTTGCCGACGCGCCGGTCGAGCTCGCCGCCGAGACCAATGTCGAGGACATCGTCGCGACGCTGGCGAGCGGCAAGGCGCCGACGCTGCTGATCATCGATTCGATTCAGACCATGTGGACCGAGACGGTGGAATCCGCGCCCGGCACGGTGACGCAGGTCCGCTCCTCGGCGCAGATCCTGATCCGCTACGCCAAGCGGGCCGGCGCCTGCGTCGTGCTGGTCGGCCACGTCACCAAGGACGGCCAGATCGCCGGCCCGCGCGTGGTCGAGCACATGGTCGACGCCGTGCTCTCCTTCGAGGGCGACGGCGCCCACCAGTTCCGGATCCTGCGTGCGCAGAAGAACCGCTTCGGCCCGACCGACGAGATCGGCGTGTTCGAGATGACCGGGCTCGGCCTCGCCGAGGTCGCAAACCCCTCCGAGCTGTTCCTCTCCAATCGCGACCGCGGCGCCCCCGGCACCGCGGTCTATGCCGGCATGGAGGGCACGCGTCCGGTGCTGGTGGAGATCCAGGCGCTGGTGGTGCCGACCAGTCTCGGCACGCCGCGCCGCGCCGTGGTCGGCTGGGACAATAACCGGCTCTCCATGGTGCTCGCCGTGCTGGAGGCGCGCTGCGGGGTGAAGCTCGGGGGCCATGACGTGCACCTCAATGTCGCGGGCGGCTTCCGGATCTCGGAGCCGGCGGCGGACCTTGCGGTGGCGGCCGCCCTCGTCTCCTCGCTCAGCGGCGCGGCGCTGCCGGCGGACGCGGTCTATTTCGGCGAGATCAGCCTCACCGGCGCGGTGCGGCCGGTCTCGCACGGCCCGGCGCGGCTGAAGGAAGCGGTGAAGCTCGGCTTCTCGCGGGCCGTCGTCCCCTCCCCGCCCGCGCGCGAAAACAACGGACGCGAGGTGCCTGAAGCGGCGATCGCGACCGCGCGTGTCGGCTCGCTGGGCGAATTGGTGGCGGATATTGCGGCAAGTGCCCCGAGGAGGCCCCGTGCGGTGCCACAAGACGGATGACGAGGGCGCGCGGCCGCGCTATACCTCGCGCGCTCCCGGTCGGGCCGGACTCCCCGGTGCCGATTCTCCCGTTCCTCAGGCGGAACGCGCTTTCGTCACGGTGCCAAACCCTTGACACTGCTTGATATAATCCTCCTCGCCGTCATGCTGATCTCCGGCCTGCTCGCCATGGTGCGCGGCTTCATGCGGGAGGTCTTCGCCATCGCGTCCTGGGTGATCGCGGCGGTGGTCACGCTCTATGGCTATCCGCACGCCTTGCCCTACGCCAGGCAGTACATTGCGCAGGACACCATCGCCATGGCAGTGGCGATCGGCGGCGTGTTCCTGCTTACCCTGCTGATCGTCTCGATCATCACGGTCAGGATCTCCGACGCCATTCTCGACAGCCGCATCGGCGCGCTGGATCGCACGCTCGGCTTCCTGTTCGGGCTGGCGCGCGGATTCCTGATAATGGTTGTGGCCTTCCTGTTCTTCAACTGGCTGGCCCAGAACGAGCAGGGACAACCCGAATGGATTCGGGACGCCCAGTCCAAGCTGGTCTTGCAAAAGGCGGGTGACTGGCTCATCTCCGTATTGCCGGAGGATCCGGAGAAGCTGATCCGCGAAATTCGCGGGCCGAAGGATGCGGACCAGGAGGCGACCGAGCCGCCGCCGGAGCCAGTGGCTCCGCAGCAGAGCGCGCCGCCGGCACAGTAATTGCCGAGAGAGCGCCGGAACGGACATGGTTTCGGCGGTTTTTCGTTGCAGTGGCAGCAGCGGAGCGCGCGCGGGCAGCAGTTGCCGTGCGAGAGCGGAGACCATGATGGAATCTGGCGGTGACGGCGCGGGCCTGAGAGCGGTCGCGGACCACTACCTTTTCGATCCGGAAGCGGACCGGCTGCGCGAAGAGTGCGGCGTGTTCGGCATCTATGGCCATCCCGACGCCGCGGCGATCACCGCGCTCGGCCTCCACGCGCTCCAGCATCGCGGCCAGGAAGCCGCCGGCATCGTCACCTATGACGGCCGCCGCTTCCATTCCGAACGCCGTCTCGGCCTTGTCGGCGACCATTTCTCCGATGGCGAGGCGATCAAGCGCCTGCCGGGCGAGGTGGCGGTCGGCCACGTGCGCTATTCGACCACCGGCGAGACGATCCTGCGCAACGTCCAGCCGCTGTTCGCCGAACTCGACGGCGGCGGTTTCGCCATAGCCCACAACGGCAATCTCACCAATGGCCTGACCCTGCGCCGGCAGATCATCCGCGACGGCGCCATCTGCCAGTCCACCTCCGACACCGAAGTCATGCTGCATCTCGTGGCGCGCTCGAAACGGGCACGCTTCACCGAGCGCTTCATCGATGCGCTGCGCGTCATCGAGGGCGCCTATGCCTTCGTTGGCCTCACCAACAAGAAGCTGGTCGGCGCCCGCGATCCGCTCGGCATCCGCCCGCTGGTGCTCGGCGAGCTCGACGGCCATCCCATCCTCACCTCCGAGACCTGCGCGCTCGACATAATTGGTGCGCGCTACGTGCGGGACATCGAGCCCGGCGAGGTGATCGTGTTCTCCTCCGACAAGGTGGAGACACTGCGCCCCTTCCCCATCGTGGCGCCGCGCCCGGACATCTTCGAATACATCTATTTCGCCCGGCCGGACTCCATCGTCGGCGGGCGCAGTGTCTACCAGGTGCGCAAGAAGCTCGGCCAGCAGCTGGCGCTGGAATCTCCCGCGCTCGCCGACGTGGTGGTGCCGGTGCCGGATTCCGGCGTGCCCGCTGCCATCGGCTATGCGCAGGCCTCCGGCATCCCCTATGAGCTCGGCATCATCCGCAACCACTATGTCGGGCGCACCTTCATCCAGCCGACCCAGTCGGTGCGCGACCAGGGGGTGCGGATGAAGCACTCGGCCAACCGCTCGGTGGTCGAGGGCAAGAGCATCGTGCTGCTCGACGACAGCCTGGTTCGCGGCACGACTTCCGTCAAAATCGTGCGCATGATGCGCGAGGCCGGCGCCCGCGAGGTGCATTTCCGCATCTCCTCGCCGCCCATCACCCATCCGGACTTCTACGGCATCGACACGCCGGACCGCGACAAGCTGCTCGCCGCGAGCCTCGATGTGGAGGGCATGCGCCGTTATATCGGCGCCGACAGCCTCGCCTTCCTCTCGATCGACGGCGTCTACCGCGCCATGGGCTATGAGGGCCGCGATCCGGCCCGGCCGCAATTCACCGACCATTGCTTCACCGGCGAATATCCGACGCCGCTTACCGACCTCAATGGCGAGATGGCGCCGCGCCAGCTCTCGCTGCTGGCGGAGGCGAGCTGAACGCCGTCACTGAGCGGCACGCGAGACGCAGGGAGGCGGCATGGTCGAGCTCAATCAATGGCACCGCGGCCGGCTGATCGACCATATCCAGATCGTGGTCGCCGACCTGCCCGCCTGCCGGCGCTTCTATGGCGCGGTGTTCGATGTGCTCGGCGTCCCGCTGGTGGACGGCGAGGGCTATTTCTTCTGCGACGAATTCTTCGTCAGCGCCGGCACGCCGATGACCGGGCGGGTCCATATCGCCTTCCAGGCCCCGGACGAAGCCACGGTGCGGCGCTTCCATGAGGCTGCGGTGGCCAATGGCGGACGCGATAACGGCAGTCCGGGCTTGCGCGACTACCATCCCGGATATTATGCCGCCTTCGTCCTCGATCCCGAGGGCAACAATATCGAGGCGGTGTATCATGGTCCGGCGACCCGCTCCGCGCCTTCGGTGGTGCTGACCGACGCCGGCTGATCCGATCTCTTGGGAAACGCGACATGACAGACGGACCGCTCGCCGGTCGCTATGCCCTGGTGACCGGCGCGACGCGCGGCATCGGGCGGGCGACCGCCCTCGCCCTCGCCGAGGCCGGCGCGCACATCATCGCCATCGGCCGCACCTCGGGGGCGCTCGAGGAGCTCGACGACGAGATCCGGCAGGCCGGCTCGAACGCGACGCTGGTGCCGCTCGACCTCAAGGACGGCGACGGCATCGACCGGCTCGGGGGCGCGCTTTATGAGCGTTTCGGCCATCTCGATGTATTCGTCGGCAATGCCGGCGTGCTCGGGCCGATGACGCCGCTGGCGCAGATCGATCCCAAGGAGTGGGAGGCGACGCTCACCGTGAACCTCACGGCGAACTGGCGGTTCATCCGCTCGCTCGACCCGCTGCTGAGGCTCTCCACCGCCGGCCGCGCTGTGCTCGTCTCCTCCGGCGCGGCGCACAAGGCGCGGGCCTATTGGGGCCCCTACGCCGTCACCAAGGCGGCGGTCGAAATCCTGGCGCGCACCTGGGCGGCGGAGACGGAGAACCTGTCGAACCTGAAGGTGAACCTCTTCAACCCCGGCCCGACGCGCACCCGCATGCGGGCCAAGGCCTATCCCGGCGAAGATCCGGAGACGCTGCCCGCGCCCGAAGACGTCGCGCAGGCCATCCTCGCGCTCTGCCTGCCGAGCTTCGAGGAGACCGGCAAGCTGTACGATTTCCCGATGCGCAAGTTCCGGGAGTTCCGGCTGCCGGAGTGAGGTTGCTCTGCGTGAGCATCCATCCAAGTCGTCATCCCGGACGGCCGCAGGCCGATCCGGGAGCGTTGGAAGGTGTCGTGCGGAACTCCACGCGATCCCGGCTCTACGGCTTCGCCTTCGGCCGGGATGACGTCTTCAGAATGAGAAGAATCAATCCTTCTCCGCGTACGGATTGTCCTTCTCGCGCAGCGTCAGCCGGATCGGCACGCCGGGCAGGTTGAAGGCGGTGCGCAGGCCGTTGGTCAGGTAGCGCAGATAGCTCTCCGGCAGCGCATCGGCACGCGAGCAGAACAGCACGAAGCTCGGCGGGCGGCTCTTGGGCTGGGTGATGTAACGCAGCTTGATGCGCCGGCCGGACACCGCCGGCGGCGGATGCGTATCGACCGTCTCGCTCAGCCAGCGGTTCAGCGGATTAGTCGCCACGCGGCGGTTCCACACCTCGTGCGCCGACTGGATCGCGTGCACCAGCCGCTCGAGCCCGGCGCCGGTCAGCCCGGAGACCAGGACCACCGGCATGCCCTTGGCCTGCGGCAGCCAATGGTCGGCTTCCTCGCGCATGCGGGTGGCGAAGCCGCCTTCCTTCACGAGGTCGGACTTGCTGAGCGCCACCACCAGGGCCCGGCCCTCGCGCACCACGAGATCGGCGATGCGCAGGTCCTGCTCCTCGAAGGGATGGGTGGCATCCATCAGCACTACCACCACCTCGGCGAACTTGGCGGCGCGCAGGCCGTCGGCGACGGAGAGCTTCTCCAGCTTGTCCTCGACCCGGGCGCGCTTCCTCATGCCCGCGGTGTCGAACACCTTCAGCTTGACGCCGGCGCGCTCGACATCGACCGCGATGGAGTCGCGAGTGATGCCAGCCTCGGGACCGACCAGCAGGCGCTCCTCGCCGAGCAGCGCATTGATCAGGGTCGACTTGCCGGCATTGGGCCGACCGAGCACCGCGACGCGGATGGGGCGGACGCCACCCTCCTCTTCCGCTTCTTCCTCCGCTTCGTCGCCGGGATCGTCCGGGAAGCATTCGTTCAGCGCGCGGAACAGGTCGCCCATGCCCTCGCCATGCTCGGCCGAGACGGGGACCGGCTCGCCGAGGCCCAGCGAATAGGCCTCCAGCGTGCCGGCCTCGCTGGCGCGGCCCTCGCTCTTGTTGGCGACGAGGATGGTGTGGCGGCCGGAGCGCCGCGCCAGATCGGCGAAGGCGCGATCGGTCGGCGTCACGCCGGCGCGGGCGTCGATCATGAACAGCAGGACATCGGCCTCGCCGATGGCGGCCTCGGTCTGGGCCCGCATCCGGCCTTCGAGGCTCTCCGCCTTGGCCTCTTCGAGGCCGGCTGTATCGATGACCCGGAATTCGAGATGGCCGAGCTGGCCATCGCCCTCGCGGCGATCGCGGGTCACGCCGGGCCGGTCATCGACCAGCGCGAGGCGCTTGCCGACGAGGCGGTTGAACAGCGTCGACTTGCCGACATTCGGACGACCGACAATGGCGACGGTGAGGGACATGGCTGTTATTGCGCGGGTTTGGCCGGAGCGGGGCTTGCCCCCGGCGATTCCGGGGTACTATAGCCGCCCGGGCTCGCCGGCTGTGGCGGCGGTGCATTGTAGTCGACGCCCGGCACGCCCTCGGGGAACACCTGGGTGCGCGCGCCCGGCAACTTCTTGTCCTTGTCTCCCCACGGATTGAGCGCGTCCAGGGTCTCGCATCCCGCAGCCGTGAGGGCGAGGCCGAGCGCAGCCGCGACTAGAGCGAGGCGGGAGAGCCGGCGCTTCGGCGAAGACGGCAGCTGGGAAGACGGCAGCTGGGAAGACGTTAGCCGCGACATGGGCCTTCTCCTATTGCGGCGGTGCCGGCGCGGGAGCCGGCTCGGCGGATGCGGGTGGCGCGGGCTCCGCGGGCGCCGACGAATCCGGGCCAGGCACCGCGGGTACGGCCGGAGCCGAGGGCGCCTCGTCGGCGGGTGCACCGTCCGGCGTGGTCGCTTCGGGCGTGGGCGTCACCGGCGTGGGCGCCGGCACGGCGATCTCCGGCACGGAGGGAGCCGCTGGAGTGGGGTTGGTCGAAGGCGCCCACGAGCCTTCGGGGATCGGCGAGGCGCCCGGCAAGGTCGGCATCTCGCTCGCCGGCGGCAGCACCGGTGCGGTCGGCACCGGCAGCGCGGGTGCCGAGGGGACCGGCAGCGCCTGGGCGGCGCCCGCCGGCGGCGGTGAGCCGGCGGCGGCAAGGGTGCGCATCAGCTCGGCGCGCTGGCGCATGCCGGGAGACAATTCGGCGTCGGCGAGAATGCTCTCGAAGCTCTTGGTCGCCCCCGCATAATCGCCGGCGCGGTACTGGGCGAGACCAAGGATCTCGCGCGCCGAATTGCGGAATGCTCCGGTCGGCGTGTCGAGCGGCTTCATCCGCGCTTCGATATCGGGGAGCGAAGCGGTGTCGACCAGCAAGAGGCCGGCGCGGATACGTGCGACGTCGCGGGCCAGCGGATCGACGCCGTTCTCATTGGCGAGCGCATCATAGGCGGCAACCGCGGCGGCCTTGTCGCTATAGGCGAGCTCGGTCGCGGCGCGGAAGCGGGCGAGGATGCGGTAGCCGCCGGTGCCGTCCTTGGCGATCTCGGCGAAGGCTGCCTGCGCCTCCGCGTGCTTGCCTTCCTCGGCGAGGTTGAGCGCGGCGGCGAAGCGGGCGCCGGATGCGGCCGCTTCGCGGGCCTGCCACCATTCATAGCCGCGCCAGGCCCCGACGCCGAGGACGATGAGCACGGCCAGCCCGATGATGTAGCCGCCGAAGCGTGTCCAGATCTTGCCCAGCCGCTCGCGACGAAGATCCTCGTCGATCTCGTGGAAAATATCAGCCATTTCTTATCCGTTGGGGCGCCATGACGCCAAGTCCGGTTGGGCGGCGGGGCGGCGCGAAACATGCGCCGACCTTGAGGGCCGCGTAAGTTAGCGATGCGGCCTCTTCAAGGCAAACCGCGGCAAGGTATCGGGATCAGCCCTTTTTCGCAGCGTAGACGTGCTCGGGGCCGGGAAAGGTGCGCGCGCGCACCTCGGCCGCATAGTCCGCCACAGCCGCGCCGATGGCCGGCCCGATATCGGCGAATTTCTTGACGAAGCGTGGCACCCGGTCGGACAGGCCGAGCATGTCCTCCAGCACCAGGATCTGCCCGTCGCAGGCGACCGATCCGCCAATGCCGATCGTGGGCGGCGCGACTTCCTCGGTGATGGCGCGGGCCACCGGCTCGGCCACCGCTTCGACCACCATGGCGAAGGCGCCGGCCTCAGCGATGGCGCGGGCATCGTCGCGGATCATGTCGGCGCCGGCCTCGTCGCGGCCCAGCGCCTTGAAGGAGCCAAGCGTGTTGATCGCCTGCGGGGTGAGCCCGACATGGCCCATCACCGGCACGCCGCGATCGGCGAGGAAGCGCACCGTCTCCGCCATGCGTCGCCCGCCTTCCAGCTTGACGGCGCCGGCGCCGGTCTCCTTCAGCACCCGCGAGGCCGTGGCGAAGGCCTGCTGCGGGGAGCCCTCATAGGAGCCGAAGGGCAGGTCGACGACCACCAGGGCACGCGAGGAACCACGCATAACCGCTTGACCTTGCAGGATCATCATGTCGACCGTGACCGGCACGGTGGTCTCCATGCCGTGCATCACCATACCGAGCGAATCGCCCACCAAGATGAAGTCGACATGCGGGTCGATCAGCCGGGCGGTGTGGGCATGGTAGGAGGTGAGCGAGACGATCGGCTCGCCGCCCTTGCGGGCCCGGATATCCGGCGCGGTGAGCCTGCGGGCGGCGGACTGTATGGACATGATGTTCAGCTCGGCATTACGGGCACGCCCACCACATAAGGGTGGAACAGGAAGGCGAGCGCGGCATAAAGCACGAGACCGGCAATGACCGCAACGACATCGCCGCCCCAGCCGGAGGGCGCGACGGGGAACGGGTTGCCGCGGCGCTTCAGCGTGATGCGATCATACACCGCCCAGGCCAGCACCAGGACGCACAGCGTGATCGTCGCCGCATCGCCGTTCGCCAGCAGATGCGCGAGCGCCCAGGTCTTCACCGCGACCAGCAGCGGATGCTTCATCCGTGCCCGGATATGGCTCGGCACATAGGCCGCGGCGGCGAAGATGGAGGCGAACAGCATCAGCAGCAGGGCGATGTGGCGCATCGCCACCGGCGGCTCCCAGAGCTGCGCCGGGCCGGCATCGCGCCAGGCCGCATAGCCGTACGCCGTGAGCACCAGGCCGGCGGCGGAGACGGCGGAATAGAGCCCCTTGTATGGCCCCTCCCCGATCCTTGCGATGAGCGCGGCGCGCGCCTCCCGACGAGTGGTGAAGACATGCGCGCCGAGAAACAGCGCAAGGCCGGCAAGCATCAGGATCATGGCGGCGGCTCCGGGAGGATTGAGGGCCCGGCAAGCTAGATGGATTCCAATGAACGCGCCACGCGACGCGAAGCGGCAGGAGGCTCGCCGAAGTTGAGGTGTCGCTCTGCTTCAGCATCCTTCGAGGCCGCCTGCGGCGGCACCTCGAATTTGTCACCGCCATCCTGAAGAGCGAGCGCAGCGAGGCTCGAAGGATGCTGATTCAGCTCGCCGGCGCCCCGTCCGTGCCTTGCGCTGTTCGCTCGTTGTCGCCGATGACGAACAATGCCGGTCAAAGGAGCACCATCCTCACCGGAGTGACCCGCGCTATAACGAATTTATTTGTGCGCACACAAAATGCTTGGGCGTTCGTTAAGGGTAACCCGCATACTTGTGCGTTTGTTGTCACCTGCGCTCAACCATGTGAACACACATTACTCCCGCTCCGGGACCAATCATGGCAAGATCGCGGCAAGACGGAGTTCAGGGGAGTGCGATGAAGACGATCATCAGCGCCCTCGCAGGCGTGATCCTAGCGGGTCTTGCCTGTGTGGTGGCGACGCCGGCCAGTGCCAATGTCGTGGCGCGGGTCGATCTTTCCAGTCAACGCATGAGCGTCTCGGTCAATGGCTGGACGCGGTACAATTGGGCGGTGTCGACCGCACGGCGCGGCTATCGCACGCCGGTGGGCAGCTATCGGCCGCAGCGCATGTACCGCAGCTACTTCTCGAAGAAGTACTACAACTCGCCGATGCCGCACTCGATCTTCTTCCGCGGCGGCTACGCGATCCATGGCACCAACTACATGGGCCAGCTTGGCCGCCCGGCCTCGCATGGCTGCATCCGGCTGGCGCCCGGCAATGCCGCGACGCTCTATTCGCTGGTACAATCATATGGCAAAGGCAACAGCCGGATCGTCATCACACGCTAGTTCACGCGCCTCACCAAATGTGAGCGGACCGGTCAAGGCGATCGAGCGCCGAGGCGCGCTGCGCCATGCCGACCGGGTGCGCTCCGACTTCGCCGCTCTGGCGCTGCACCACGGCGGCCTCGCCTGCACTGCCAGCGCAGGCATCGCCTTCGGCGAAGCGCACGGCACCAGCTTCGAAGCGGTGCTGAGCGCCGCCGACCAGGCGCTCTACCAGGCCAAGCGCAGCGGGCGCGACCGCATCGCCTCTGCCGGCCTTCGCCTCGTCGAACCGGCGGCGCCGCGCCTCACACGGTGATCGTTCCCATCGCGAGCCCATAGAACGCGGCGAGCGCACCTGCCACGGCGACGGCGAACATCGCCGCCTCCGTCGTGCTGAAGACGCGCCTGTCCTGCTCGCGCCGGGTGATGATGTAGAGCAGCGTGCCCGGCGCATAGATCACCGCCGAGAGCAGCAGGAATTTCAGCCCGCCGGCATAGATCAGGCCGAGCGCATAGATCGTGGCGAGGCCGGCGCGGATGAGGTCGCCGCGCCGCTCGGACGCCGCCGGGCCGTAGCTCTCACCGGTCATCGCCAGTTTCAGCGCATAGGCGGCGACCAGCAGATAGGGGATGAGGATCATCGAGCTGGTGAGCTTGAGCGCAAGCAGGAAGGCCTGCTCGGCGAACAGGGTGATGATGAGGAAGGCCTGAACCAGCGCGTTGGTGAGCCAGAGCGCGGCGGCCGGCACCGCGCGGGCGTTCTCCCTTGCGAGGAACGCCGGCATGCTCTCCGTCTTCGCCGCGGAGTACAGCACCTCCGCGGCGAGCAGCGACCAGGAGAGATAGGCGCCCATCACCGAGATGATGAGGCCGGCGCTGACGAACACCGCGCCCCACGGCCCGACCACCGCCTGCAGCACGCCGGCCATGGACGGATTGCGCAGGCTGCCTAGTTCCTCGCGCGGCAGCACGCCGTAGGAGAGGACCGTGATCAGCACCATCAGCGCCAGCACGCCGAGGAAGCCGAGCAGCGTGGCGAGGCCGACATCCTCGCGGCGGCGCGCATAGCGGGAATAGACGCTCGCCCCCTCGATGCCGACGAACACGAACACGGTCACCAGCATGGTGCCGCGCACCTGGGCGAACAGGCTTGGTACCTCGGCTCCGGCGCCGCCGGAAAGGTTTGCGGCGAACAGGTCCGGCTTGAACGCCACCGCGACGATGACGATGAACACGATGATCGGAATGATCTTGGCGACGGTGGCGATACGGTTGATGCCGGCCGCCTCGCGCACGCCGCGCAGGATCAGGAAATGCACCGTCCACAGGATGAAGGAGGAGACGGCAACGGCCTGAACCGTGTTGCCATCGCCGAAGAGCGGAATCAGCGCGCCCAGCGTCGACTTGATCAGCACGAAATAGGAGACGTTGCCAAGGCAGCATACCGTCCAGTAGCCGAGCGCGGAGAGGAAGCCCGGATATTCGCCGAAGCCGGCCTTGGCATAGGCATAGACGCCGGCGTCCAACTCCGGCTTGCGGCGCGCCAGCGTCTGGAACACGAAGGCCAGCATCAGCATGCCGCCGCCGGCGATCGCCCAGGCGATCAGGGCGCCATAGACGCCAGTGGCGCGGCCGAAGGTCTGCGGCAGCGAGAAGATGCCGGCACCCACCATGGAGCCGACGACCATCGCGGTCAGCGTAGGGACGGAGAATTTCTGCGTCGGTTCAGCAGCCATCGGGACCAGCGCCGCACTTTGCTGCCCGCGCGGGCATTGCGGGCTGCGATCATGTCAATGGAACGGTCCGCCGGCTCGTCAAGCGGCTCGGCGGCCAAGCAGATGAATGCGGGACGCGGTGCGCAGGTTTGGGACGCTCAGCGGCTAACGGACAGCCAAATCGCTGTCATCCCCGGGCTTGTCCCGGGGATCCACGTCCGCGCCAATTGGACAACCGTGGATGGCCGGGACAAGCCCGGCCATGACGGTGGAGCGATGCGATACTCACGCCGTCTTCTTCACGTCCTTGATGTCGGTGAAGACGATGCCCGGCCAGCGGTCGGCAGTATAGCCGACCATGAAGGCCGACGAGGCGAGGAAGACCAGATCGCCGTCGAGATCCTCCGCCGTCGAGGAGCGGTTGGCGGTGGCGAAATCCTCCAGCTTCTTCCTGTCCTCGCTCGACACCCAGCGGGCGAGCTGGAATTCCGACATGTCGAAGCCGATATCGAGGCTGTATTCCGCCTCCATGCGGTTCTTCAGCACGTCGAGCTGGAGCGAGCCGACCACGCCGACGATGGCGGGCGAACCGTCGGTCGGGCGGAACACCTGCACCACGCCCTCCTCCGCCATCTCCTGCAGCGCCTGCTTCAGCTTCTTCGCCTTCATGGCGTCGGAGAGCTTCACCCGGCGCAATATTTCCGGTGCGAAGGACGGCACGCCGACGAAGTTCAAATCCTCGCCCTCGGTCAGCGTGTCGCCGATGCGCAGCGCGCCGTGATTGGGGATGCCGACCACGTCGCCGGCATAGGCTTCATCGGCGATGGCGCGGTCCTGGGCGAAGAAGAATTGCGGCGTCGACAGCCCCATCTGCTTGCCGGTGCGCACCAGCTTCGCCTTCATGCCGCGCGTCAGCTTGCCGGAGCACAGCCGCGCAAAGGCGATGCGGTCGCGATGGTTGGGGTCCATGTTCGCCTGGATCTTGAAGACGAAGGCAGACATGCGCGGCTCCTCCGCCTCGACGCGGCGGACGTCGGCGTCCTGTGCCCGCGGCGGCGGGGCGTAGCGGCCGAGGCCCTCCAGCAGATCGCCGACGCCAAAATTGCGCAGCGCCGAGCCGAAGAAGACCGGCGTCAGATGGCCTTCGAGAAAGGAATCGAGGTCGAACGGGTTGCAACCCTCGCGCACCAGGGTCAGTTCCTCGCCCAGCGCCGCCTCGTCGAGGCTGGCATTGAGCGCGGCGATCTCGCTCATGCTCATCTGGCGCAGCGGGCCGGTCTTGCCCTCGTCGCCGTCGAGCAGCCGCATGCCGCCGGAAGCGACGTCCATGGTGCCGACGAAATCGCGGCCGCGCCCGACCGGCCACGTCATCGGCGTGGTGTCGAGCGCCAGCGTCTTCTCGATCTCGTCGAGCAGGTCGAACGGATCGCGGCTCTCGCGGTCCATCTTGTTGATGAAGGTGATGATCGGGATGTCGCGCAGCCGGCACACTTCAAGCAGCTTGCGTGTGCGCGCCTCGATGCCCTTGGCGCCGTCGATCACCATCACCGCGGCGTCGACCGCGGTCAGCGTGCGATAGGTGTCCTCGGAGAAGTCCTCATGGCCCGGCGTGTCGAGCAGATTGAAGACATGGTCCTCGAACTCGAAGGTCATCACCGAGGTGGCCACCGAGATGCCGCGCTCGCGCTCGATCGCCATCCAGTCGGAACGGGTGGACCGCCGATCCTTCTTCGCCCTGACCTGGCCGGCGAGTTGGATGGCGCCGCCGAACAGCAGCAGCTTTTCGGTGAGCGTCGTCTTGCCGGCATCCGGATGCGAGATGATGGCGAAGGTGCGCCGGCGCGCCACCTCGCGCGCTATCGGCGAGAGCTGGTTGGAGCGGGCGATGGTGACGGTGGCGTCTGTCATGGCGCGTATGTCGCAGCGAAGGCGCGCGAGATCAAGGGCAGCGGGCGGTTACGTTCGTTAAGCGGTGAAGGGGTAGGATGGCTGGAGCATTGCTTGAGCATCGTTCGAGGCCGCCTATGGCGGCACCTCAGGATGACGTGGTTCTTTCAGACAGAACGTCATCCTAAGGTGCGAGCGCAGCGAGCCTCGAAGGATGCTGAAGCCGAGCGGCGACGCCCTATGCGACTACGGCAGCGGTCATTTCCGCCGAACTAGAAGCTGGGCATCGTCGTAACGCAGCTTGTCGGGATGGGATCCGGCGTCTGCAGGTCATGGACGACATTCATGCCGAGCTTTATGCGCGGATAGGTCGACGGGGTTATCCCACTCATCGTGTCATCGATCACGCGGCTAGTCCCCGTGAAGGTATAGGTCACAATGCCGTAGTCGGTGGAAACTCCCGAGGGCATCTGGATCATATTATCCGTCACCAGCACGTAGCCTGCGGCGGAAGAGGAGGAGATCGCGACGCCGGCCGCGCAATTGCGCAACATATTGTCGGAAGCGATGAGATTGCGCGTGAAGCTGTTCGTGCCGAGCACGAGGCCGAACTGGTGCATGCATTCGACGACGTTGGCGTTGATCACGCTATCGCCCTCCACGAATATGCCGCTTCCGGCGGTCGCGTTGCGCACGACATTGCCGGTTATCGTCGCCAGACGGCCCTTGCTGGCGAAATTGGTGGCAGAGATACCATCACGGCAAATATTGATGACGTTTCCCGAAATCACGGTGCCGACATTGGTCTGTCCGTCGCCGGTGCCGGTTTCTTCCGCCCAGATCGCGGTCTCGGCCATGGCGTAGATATTATTGTTGGCGATGACCGTATTTGACGATGCGTTGGCACGGACGGCGGTGAATTTGCAGAACCTGATCCGGTTACTGACGACGTTGCAGCCATTGGCATTGTAGACACTGATGGCGTTGCCGTTCTCGCCCGTCCCGCCGGCGTCCGCCTTGATATCGGTGATGGAGTTGTCAATGACAGAACTCCCATCGAGAAGCGGGGAATCTTGCCAGATCAGCACTCCATTATTGCTGCAATTGTGAATCGTGTTGCTCTCGACGCGCAGCGCCACATTGCCGAACGAAAAGAGCGCGACATCGCAATCGAAGATCTCGCATCCGACAATGCGACCCGCCGATGATAGGATCTCATTGCTACCCGACCCGCCGACGGTCTGGCGCGTGCCGCAATTCACCATGTATAGGCCGCGCTGCGGGCCGTTGAAGATGCGGCAATTCTCGATCAATGTCCGGCTTGCGTTCCGAACCAGGATGGCAGCAGCCCAGCCGCCCTGCGAAATATTGTTCCTGTCGAAAGAAATTCCGCGAATAACGCAGTCGGACACGCCCGTAATGGCGAAGAAGTCCGTACCGCCGGTGTATCGGATGATGACGCTACCGGGAACCGCTTCCATCGCGATCGGATTGGTGCCGCTCGAACTGTCTATATAGAGATCGCCGGTGTCATAGGTCCCGGGGCGAATGAAGAGCGCCAGGCCGTTGCTGCGAGCGACATCGATCCCCTGCTGCAGTGTCGCTGCCGTCCATCCGCTGGGCGTGCCCAGGGCAAATACCACCTTGTCGTCGAGGATCTTGTACGCCGTCATCGCTGGCCTCTATCTCCCAAAGCTAGTTCTCTGCGCTCACATCCCTCACCGACGCCCTCCCTGGCAGAGAGACCATCCGCCTCGCCGACGAGACCAGCGGCTTCTCAACCAGGGCATAAACCACGAGCGAGGCCGCGATCGAGGCCACACAGGTGACGAAGACGAAGAGCCACGGCATGTCGAGTGCGAGTTTGCGCCAGACCAAACCCACGGCGTTGATGGTAAAGGGATGTGACAGATACAGTGAATAGGAGGCGGTGCCGCACGACACGAGCGCCCGGTAGGCCGGCGAGTGTCTCTCACCCTCCGACTGCAGGGCCAGACCGGCGCTGATCAGCAAGGCTGGCGCGCCCGACCACAGGAACCTCAGGGACGGCTCGCGGAAACCGCTCATGAAGAAGACAGTCAGCAGAATGAAACCGCCTAGCACCAGCAGCAGACCGACCATCGGCGAGAGGCGGAAGCCGCGGAGAAACAGCGCAGCGAGCGCTATGCCCATCAGAAATTCCAGAATGATCGGATCACTCCAGAAGCGCAGCATCCACGCGCTGTCCGGCACAATCGGGTGCAGCGCCGCCGCGGCCGCGAAGGCAAAGCACAGCGTCGTCACCCCCCATGCCCGCGGGAAGTACAGGGCCACGGCAAAGCAGATATAGAAGAAGATCTCGTAATTGAGCGTCCAGCCAAGGATCAGGAAAGGCAGCGTCTCGCCGTAGGGATTGACCCAGGGCAGGAAGAAAAGGGACGCCAGGACGTGATTGAGATCGATGCTGGAATGGTTCAATTGCGCGCTGAACAACACGGTCGCCACTATCATCAGGCCAGTGAAAAGCCAATAGGGTGGCACCACGCGGATGACGCGGCGCTTCAGGAAACGACCGACCTCTCCGTCACGTCCAAAGCGGTCGTGACATATGTAATACATCACGAAACCACTGACGATGAAGAATATGTCGACGCCGGATCCCCAATCGATCGGCGTGAACATAATGAAATTCGCGCCGCTTATGGTGAAGCTCTGCGCCTCATGCTGGGCGTGGCCGAATAGAACCACCGCCGCCGCGATGAATCTGAGTATCTGTACTTTTGACAGATAGTCGGTCGAGGCGGGTGATCCAATCATGGCAGGACAGGCAGCTCAAATTTCAACGTACGGACCGCGGCGAGATGCCCACCAATCTAGGCGCCAGTTAGCGGCGACCTGATCGCCGGCGCCAACCGGGAGGACACAATATCCGGCCAAGTCCTAACCTTTCCACTTAGCATTTCGTGCCAAGCTAAGGTCCGGTTTAATGGCTCGGAAAGGAATGCGGTTCACATGCTCTGTTCGGGTGCCCGGTGGAGCGCTCGCTGCGAGGTGGCGGAATATGAAGTCGGGTTCCGGTCAGCTTGGCGCCCCGCCGCTGGTGCTGCGCCTCGACACGCTGGTAAGCGCATTGCTGTTCATCAGCGTCGCGATGAGCTTCCTCGTGATTGTCGAGCCCGCGCCCTATGAGCTGTTCGTCTTTGCTCTTGGCGGAGCATTGCTGTTCACCCGAACACGCGTCCAGCCGCTGCTCGGCCT
Organism: Xanthobacteraceae bacterium; assembly: GCA_029266425.1. Classification (GTDB taxonomy): domain Bacteria; phylum Pseudomonadota; class Alphaproteobacteria; order Rhizobiales; family Xanthobacteraceae; genus Ancylobacter. The sequence continues at coordinate 11,924 of JAQSWY010000011.1, read as the reverse complement.
AATGCTCGTGCTGGTGATCCTGTGGCTCGCGGGCGGCGCCTTCGCGCTCATGCCGGTCATGTCGAGCAGCGACGCGGTGACCTATTACGGGGTGTCGGCTTATATGGGCGTGACCGCATTGATCTTCGCGTTGGCGCTCTCCGAGCACACCGCCGCTCGCTTCGCCACACTCAAGAATGCCTATGTGCTGGCGGCTTTGATCGCCGCTGGTCTCGGCATTCTCGGCTATTTCGTGGGCATCGAGCGTTTCGTCCAGAATGGGCGGGCGACATCGACCTTCAAGGATCCGAACGTGTTCGGACCTTTCCTGATCCTGCCTTGCCTGCTGCTCATCCAGGATTTTCTCTATCGTGGCTTTCGGCTGGGCTCCTCACTGCTCGCGCTGATCATGCTGCTTGGGTTGATGCTGAGCTTCTCGCGCGGCGCCTGGGGACACTTCATCGCCTCCACGCTGGTCATGGTCGCGCTGATGTTCTGGACCAACAAGAACCTGGCGTTCCGCCTGCGCCTCATCCGGTTGTCGGCGCTCTCCGGCATCGGCATTGCCGCGATGGTCGCCCTTCTGTTGTCGTTTAGTTCGGTCGGTGAAATGTTCAGCGAGCGGGCCAACCTGGTGAACTATTATGACACCGGCGAGCAAGGCCGGTTCGGCACTCAGTTTAAGGGGTTCATGGCGATCTTCGACTATCCCAATGGCCTCGGACCGCATCAATATGCGGCAACCTTCGGCATCGACCCGCACAATGTCTATCTCGCTTCTCTCTATGCCTATGGCTGGGTGGGTGGCTTCGCCTATTTCACGCTCGCCGTCACCACACTCGTGCTCGGCTTCAAGGGGCTGCTGGTGCGCGCGCCCTGGCAGCCGGCACTGATCGCGGTCTATGCCACCTATCTCGGCGTGGCGCTGGAAGGCTTCATCATCGATACCGACCATTGGCGGCATTACTTCCTGCTGATGGGCGCCGTCTGGGGGCTGGCCGTCGCTTCGCTGCGCCAGCCGAGGGTGCCGCCGAAAGCCCCGCCGGCGCGCTGTCCGCCGCGACGCCTGGAGGATCGTGCAAGGATCGCGCAGCCCTGATCTACCTCCCCATGGCGCCGGCGCGGGAGACTGGCTCCATCGAAACCAGCACGTTGGAGGCTCTCATGGGCATCTCGACACGGATCGCACTCGCTACCGCCGCAATGCTCGCCAGTGCCCCATCCCACGGCACGGAGGCCGGCATGGCAGCGCACCCCTATATCGGCATGTGGATCACCGGCGACGGCCATATAAGGCAGGAACTGCTGCCCAATGGGCGCTATGACGAGGCGCGCGGCACCCGCAAGAGCGCCTATCAGGGGCGCTACAAGGTGACCGGCAAGCATATCGACTATTGGGACGACACCGGATTCACCGCCGACGGGCGGTTCGAGGGCGACGTGCTCCATCATGGCGGCATGGTGTTCTACCGCGAAGGCACGCGCCCGAAGTGAGGGCGCTGTTGGGCTGGCCGGTCCCTTGAAGCGCCTCATCCCCGGGCTTTACCCGGGGATCCAGACTTCAACCAGGTGCATGCGGCTTGGCTGGATCCCCGGGTCAAGCCCGGGGATGAGGGCGTAAAAATCGGGTCGCTTCGTCTCGGCCGGATTCGGTGTCAGACCCTCAGGCGGCGACGTTGGCCGCGTAGATCTCCGGCTTGAAGCCGACCACGATCCGGCCGCGGCCGAGATCGAGCACCGGACGCTTGATCATCGATGGCTGCGCCGTCATCAGCGCGAAGGCGCGCTCCTCGTCGAGGCCCTGCTTCTCGTCTTCGGGGAGCGCTCGGAAGGTGGTGCCGTTGCGGTTCAGCAGCGTCTCCCAGCCGACCTTCCTCGCCCAGGCGGCGAGATGGGCGCGGTCGATGCCGGATTCCTTATAGTCATGGAAGGCGTAAGCGATGCCATGGCCGTCGAGCCAGGCGCGCGCCTTCTTCATGGTGTCGCAGTTCTTGATGCCATAGATGGTGACGGGCATTCGGGTTCCGTAAGGCGCGTAGCTGGTGGCTCAGAGCCGCTCGATCAGTGCCATGGCGGCGGCCGGATTGCGCTCCTTGTAGCCGCTGATCACATAGAGAAACACCTCGTGCGGGCCGGCTTTCCCCGGCTTGTCCACGGTTGAAAGATCGTCCGGCACCTTGCCCTCGGCCAGGGCCGCGGCGCGCTTCGCCCAGGCATCGAGTGCCTTGTTCGAATAGCCCGCCGCCTCGCCCTCGTTGGTGCCCATGATGCGGGCATAGACGAAGGGGGCGGTGATGTCGGCGATCTGCGGGAACTCGCTGTCGGCGGCGAGCACGATGGCGACCTCGTGCTCCCGGGCGAGCGCGATGAAATCGGGCGACTTGAAGCTGTCATGACGCACTTCGACAGCGTGGCGCACCTTGTTCCCGTCGACGCTCTTCGGCAGCAGCTTGAGGAAGCCGGCAAAATCGTCCGGATCGAACTTCTTGGTAGCCATGAACTGCCAGTTGATGGGACCGAGCTTCTCCTTCAGCTCCATCACGCCGCTCTTGAAGAAGCGCTCGATCGACTCGCCGGCTTCCGCCAGCACCCGCCGATTGGTGGCGAAGCGCGGCCCTTTCAGCGCGAACACGAAATCAGCCGGCGTCTCCGCTCGCCATTTGGCGAAGCTCTCGGGCTTCTGCGAGCCGTAATAGGTGCCGTTGATCTCGATGGAGGTGAGCTTGGAGGCGGCGTATTCGAGTTCGCGCTTCTGCGCGAGCCCCTCCGGGTAGAACGCACCGCGCCATGGCTCGAACGTCCAGCCGCCGACACCGACCCGAATGCGTTTGGCGTCGTTCTGTGGCACGTGCTCGCCCTCCCCGCTCATTGATCGCGAGCGGGAAGATAGGGTGGTGCGAGGGTGGCGCCAAGGCCACAGGCGCCGCCGGGATCAACCGGCGACGCTTGTAGCGATCAGGGCGACGCGCTGCTTACCAGAAGTAATCCCAGAAGCAGTTGCGGAACGGACGGCCCCAGCGATCGAAGCGGGTACGGCAGACCCAGCGACGGCCGCCCCACCAACGCCCGCCATACCAGTAGCGGCCGCGACGAGGTCCGACCCATCCGCGGCGATATCCACGACGATATCCGCGCCGGTATCCGCGCCGATAAGGCATGCCTGCTCGACGATAGCGTCGGCCGGTACGCCGGCCCGTGCGCCGGCCGGTGCGCCGTGCCTGACGGCGACGAGCCTGCGCCTCCTCCACCGGCGTCCCGTCCGGCGTTTCGCCGTCGACGTCGATGTCCTCCGGATCCAGCATGTCATCTGGCGGCGCGAGGTTCCTGAGCTGGTCGAGCGGGGTAGCCTCGGCGTAGGGGATGAGCGAGCCGGCGAACGCGGCAGTGCCGGCGACGCCGAGCAGCCCAAGCAGGAAAGAGCGTCGTTCCATGGAGAACCTCCCGATCATGCGGGCGGCATGGTTCGCTGGATCGCCAGGCGTGTCTATAAGCGGTGCAGCATCATCGCCTGGTTTTGATGTTCCCGGGCAATGCAATTCTTCCGTATGGCATCAGAATAACGTGATTATAACTAATGTTATTCGAGACGTTTTGCTGAATATTTTAGAGGTATCATTATGACTTGCGGCTGTGCCGGCGAACACCGCAGCGATTACCATCGGGTCACTCCGACGCGGCGCGCAGCGATTTCACGGCAGCCACGGGCCCGCCGTCGATGTCATCCGCGCGGGCGCATTCGATAACCGATATGCAGCCAATCGCCGGCGTGACGCAAAGCACGCTGAAACCTGCGGCTTCCAGCAAAGTCCGGAATTCCGCCAGGGTACGCTCTCGCCCGCCCGTCATCACCATCATCATGATGTCCAGCAGCGTGCCATCCGCGTCGGTTGCCGGAGCACCGAGAACGGCTTCGCACAGCATCAGCCGACTCCCAGGCGCCATGGCCCGATGGCAGCAGCGAAGAATGCCGGTGGCCGCGGCGTCGTCCCAATCGTGCAGGATCCAGTTCAGCACATAGGCGTCACCGCCGGCAGGAACCTCGGAGAAGAAGTCCCCGCTCCGCAAATCGCATCGACCGGCACGGACAAATTGTCCGACGGCATCCGGTACGCGGGCCAGCACATGCGGCTGATCGAACAGCGTTGCCCGCGCAGCCTGATGCACCGTCAGGAGGTGCAGGACGAACGCGCCGTTCCCGCCGCCAACGTCCACAATGTGCGAGAAGCGGCCAAGATCGAACGCCTCATGTGCGGATCGAGCGACCGCTTCCCTGGTTGCCGCCATCGCACCATCGAAGATTGCTCCCTCTTCCGGGTGATCGACGCGATAGGTCCAGACATCCCGGCCATGGACGTCGTCGAACGAGGTGGCTCCGGTGCGGACGGCGCCGAGCAAATTGCCCCAGGCGCTCCAGAAATAGGGCCGCCCTATCATTTCGGCCATCGGCGCCACGCTGCCGGGGACGTCCCATCTCAGATAATGTCCTGCTGCGGTCAGGCTGAAGCGTCGATCCCCCTCCTCCCGCAACACGCCGAGCGTGGCAAGGGCCCGCATCAGCCGATAAAGCGATGCCGGGTGCGCCGACGTCACGTCGGCAAGGTTGGCGATCGAGCGCGCTTCAACGGCGAGATGATCGGCCAGGCGAAGGGTTGCGGCGACGTGCAGCATCTGGCTGGCCTGGAAGCCGCGAACCAGATGCATCATCGCCTGGCGATCCCGCTCGGCGTGCCCGCTATGTGCCGTCGGCAACATCGTCATGTCACTTCGCCTCGAATTCCCGGACGATCGGGCGCCAATGGTCCCGCTCCGCAGCGACAAAGACCTCGACCTCGCCGGGCGTCATGATCTGCCGCGGAATGCCGAGTTCGGCGAAGCGCTGGCGGACGGCGGGCGCCTCGAGCGCATTCCGGATCGCCGCATTGAGGCGGGCGACGACGGCATCCGGCACGCCGGCCGGCGCCGCCAACGTCATGAACCCGACGGCGCTGAAGCCGGGGATCGTCGCGGCGACGATCGGCAGTTCGGGATGGAGCGGGTCCGTGCCCTTGGACATGACGCCGGCCAGTATGAGGTCGCCGGACTGCAGTGCGCCGCGCAGGCCAAAGATCGCCTCGATCGTCGCGTCGATGTGGCCGCCCCTGATATCGGCGACGGCGGCAACGGTGCCGCCCTCATTATACGGCACGATATTGAGCGGGATGTCCGCGCTCTTCGCAAGCGCCAGGCCGGCGAAGTGCGGCAGCGTGCCGGCGGCATTGGTGCCGACCACCAGACCGCCGGGCTTTGCCCTGGCCAGGGCGACGAATTCCGCGAAGGTGCCGATGCCGAGGCGCGGCGATACCGCGAGATACATCGGCGCCGGCCCGCTTATCAGCGCGACCTGTCGGAATCCCCGATCGACGGCGGGCGGCGCATCCTTCGACGCCATCGGAAGCGTCCATATCGAGGAGGCCCCGCCCAGCAGCGTGTAGCCGTCCGACGCCGACGAGGCAACCGCCTGGACCGCGCGCAGGCCATTGGCTCCCGCCCGGTTCTCGACGATGACCCGTTGCCCGAGCTGCTCAGCCAAATGGTCGCCGATCATCCGCGTGACGACGTCCAGCGCTGTGCCGGCCGGCACCGGCAGCACGATCCGGACCGGCCTGAGGGGATAGTCCTGGCCCGTCGCGGAAATGATCGATCCGAGGACGAGGAAAACGACGCCCATAAGCGAAAGCGGGAGTCGCAACATGGGTTTGTCTTGCTCCTTGCCGGACCGGATCTTGTCGACAGCCAAAGTCGGCAAGATCTCCATCTGATCAGTTTGGCTTGCAAGTTTGCCTTGCCAGTTTGACTTGGCCTGAAGGAAACCTGAAATTCTTATCAAAACCGCATCGGAACCCCAAGGCGATCGGCGAGGCTGGGTGCCATGAAGCGGCGTTATGTCTTCGGCGGCTGGACGCTCGATGGAGAGCGCGGCGTACTGAGCAACGGGCTTGACGAAGTGGCCCTCCGGCCGAAAAGTCTCCAAGTGCTGCAGCGACTGATCGACGACGCGGGCCGCATGGTCTCCCGCGACGACCTGCTCGATGCGGTCTGGCCGGGGATTTCGGTGACGGAGGAATCTCTCACGCAGTGCATTAGCGACGTGCGCGCCGCTCTGCGGGACAGCGAGCAGCTTATCATCAAGACCGTGCCGAAGCGCGGCTATGTCCTTGTTCCGGACGTCAGCGAGGCGCCGGCGGACGGCCGCATCCATCCATTGCCTGAAGGACCCACTATTGCGGTTCTCCCCTTCGCCAATCTCAGCGGCGACGCCACCCAGGACTATCTCGGCGACGGTCTCACTGAAGATATCATCAACAATCTGTCGTACTTCTCGCAACTCTCGGTCATCGCCCGCAGCTCATCCTTCAGTTACAAGGGCCGCGCGGTCGATATCCGTGAGGTCGCGAAGCAACTCGGCGTCCGCCATGTCGTCGAGGGGAGCGTACGCCGGTTTGCAAACCAGCTTCGGATCACGGCGCGGCTGATCGATGCACGGACCGGAGTGCAGCGCTGGAGTGAGCGGTTCGACCGGACGGTGAATGATATCTTCGCCGTGCAGGACGAGATCGTGCGGGCCATCGTGCGCATCGTCGTCGCCCATCTCGGTGCCGCCGAAGAAGAGCGCATCGCCGGGCAGCCGCGCTCATCATGGTCCACCTATGATCTGATGATGCAGGGCGACCACGCCTGGCGGGAGCTGGAGAAGACGTGGATTCCGAGCCATCTCGCCGAGGCCCGCCGGCTGTTCGAGGCGGCCTACGCAGCCGATCCGCACGATGCGCGCATCTGTGCCCGGCTCTCGCTCACATTGCTCCGTGCGCACGCTGATCCGACCACATCGGCATGCGGCGATCCGGAATTGTTGCGACGAGGGTACGAGATGGCCGCCCGGGCGGTCAGCCTCGACCCGAACCTGCCGTTCGCGCGAGCGCGCCTCGGCTGGGCGTATTTCTGGATGGGCCAGCTCGACAACGCGATCCGGGAGTTCGAGCGGTCGATGGTGTTGAACCCGAACTTCTCGGACCTCCATTTTCCGGCCGTCCTCAATTTTGCCGGCGAGCCGATCCGCGCCCTCGATCTGCTGCAGGCGCAGGCGCGGCTCGATCCATTCCACCCCTCTCATGTCCACGCCATCCAGGGACATTCGCTCTTTATGCTGCGGCGCTACGAGGAAGCCGTAGCGCCGCTCAAGGAATGCATCAGGCGCGGGCCGCACGGCGCGCTCGGCCATGTGTGGCTCGCCGCCACGTTTGTTCGCCTCGATGATCGCGGGGAAGCCAGAGGCCTGATCTCGGAGCTGCGGAGCCGGCTTCCCCACCTCGACCTCACGCGCTGGCGCATCTTCGAGCTTTACCGCGACCGTGCGGACAGGACGCATATGCTGGACGCGTTGCACGAGGCAGGCCTCGAATAGTCAATCCGCCCAGGCGGAGCCACGAATGACGCCGCAGAAATTGCCGCGTCGGAAAGACGGGTCCTTGTCGGCCACCACATCGGCTTTCACGTTGCCGAAGGTGGTTTCCGGCTTGTGCCGGATGCCGTCATAGAAGGCTTGGATGATGTCCTCCTTGAAGTGCGGCGTGCGCGGATGGGCGTGGACCACGGCTTCGCGCTCGGCCTCGCTGTATTCGCGGTACGTCAAACCGAGGACATCCATCTCGACGCCGGCGGTGACCAGCGCCACCACCGGGTGCATGTGCTGGGGAATGCCGGGGGTGGTGTGCAAGGCGATTGCGGTCCACACCGTCTCGATATCCGCCTGCGCGATGCCATGACTGCGCAGGAAGTCCCGCGCGGCATTGGCACCATCGACCTCGAAGCGCTCGTGCGGGCTGCTGTGCTGGTGCAGCAGTCCCATGTCGTGGAACATGGCGCCGGCATAGAGCAGCTCAGCGTCGAACTTCAGGCCGCGATGGCGACCAGCGAGGGCGCCGAAATAATAGACGCGGCTCGAATGGTGGAACAGCAGCGCGGGCGCGGTGTCGCGGACCAGTTCCGTCACCTCCCGCGCCAGCTTGCTGTCGGGAATGCTGATGCCGCCAATGCTCGTCGACATGGATTTGCTCCGTCAATTGAGGTTAACGGAGCATCCTACTGGCAGCCCACGGCTTCAATGAAAGTAGAACGTCTATTTCTGCCAATTGTGCGACGAATACCGCCGCGCCATCGCGGATGGACACGGAACAAATACTTTAACCCGCTGCGATCACGTCTGTTCAATCCGTCCAGACAATCGTCACCCCCGGGGTTGTCCCGGGGATCCATGCTCGCGACGAATGACCAACCGTGGATGGCCGGGACAAGCCGGGCCATGACGTTCTCTGATGCACCGTCAGGAATCGAGGTCCCCGGCGCTAGGCCGGAGATGACGACGCCCTAGAGTTTTCGGTCAGGTTCTCGGGATGACGTTGCCCCAGACGTCACACCGCCTTCTCGTCGTGCAGCTCGGCGATCTCCTGCTGGTTATAGCCGAGGCCGCTCAGTATCTCGTTAGTGTGCTGCCCGAGCAGCGGCGAGGCGGTGACTTCGACGTCCATGTCCGAGAACTTGATCGGGCTGCCGACAGTCAGATATTTGCCGAGCGTCGGATGGGCGACTTCGACAATGGTGCCGCTCTTGCGCAGCGAGGGATCGTTGGCGATCTCCTTCATCGACAGCACCGGCGCGCACGGAATGTCGAACGTGCGCAATATGTCGATAGCTTCGAACTTGGTCTTGTCGGCCAGCCATTCCTCGATCACCGCGAAGATGTCGAAGATCTTGTCCTGGCGGGCGATCGGGGTGTTGTAGGCCGGGTCCTCGATCCATTCCTCGCGGCCCAGCGCCTTGCAGACATTCGTCCAGGCGTGGCTCTGGATGGTGAAGTAGATATAGGCGTTCGGATCGGTCTCCCAGCCTTTGCACTTCAGTACCCAGCCGGGCTGGCCGCCGCCGCCGGCATTGCCGCCGCGCGGAACCACATCGCCGAATTCGCCATGCGGATATTGCGGGTATTCCTCAAGATAGCCGACCGCCTCGAGCCGCTGCTGGTCGCGCAGCTTCACCCGGCAGAGGTTCAGCACCGAATCCTGCATCGAGACCGCCACCTTCTGGCCCTTGCCGGTCTTGTTCTTCTGGTGCAGCGCCGTGAGGATGCCGATGGCGAGGTGCATGCCGGTGTTGCTGTCGCCCAGCGCCGCGCCGCTCACCGTCGGCGGGCCGTCCCAGAAGCCGGTAGTGGAGGCAGCCCCGCCGGCGCATTGCGCGACATTCTCATAGACCTTCAGGTCCTCGTAATGATGGCCATCGGAGAAGCCCTTCACCGAGGCGACGATCATTCCGGGGTTCAATTCGTTGATGCGCTCCCAGGTGAAGCCCATGCGATCGAGCGCGCCAGGGGCGAAGTTCTCCACCAGCACATCGGACTCGCGGATCAGCCGCTCCAGCACCTCCTTGCCCTTTTGGGTCTTGGTGTCGAGGGTGAGCGACTTCTTGTTGGAGTTCAGCATGGTGAAGTAGAGCGCGTCGGCGTCCTTCACATGGCGCAACTGGGTGCGGGTGACGTCGCCAGCGCCGGGACGCTCGACCTTCACCACATCGGCGCCGAACCAGGCGAGCATCTGCGTGCAGGCTGGGCCGGCCTGGACATGGGTGAAGTCGATGATCTTGATGCCTTCGAGCGGCTTGGTCATGGCGTGGCTCCCTTGGGATGGTGGCTCCTCAGCGAGGAGCTGTCAGACCCAAGTTGCGAAGCGCCAGCGCCCGCACAAGCTGTCACACTCCCTGGTATTACAGTTTGGCAGCAACGGTTTGCGATTTGGCAGAATCCGACGGAGCGCTCGCTCAGCCGGCCTCCGCGCCATGCGAAAAGCTGGCCCGGTACTGCACCGGGGTCAGGCCGAGCCGGCGCATGAAGACGATGCGCATGCGGTCGGGCGAGCCGAAACCGCAATCGCGCGCGATCGTCTTCAGCGGCTTGTCGCCGGCCTCCAGCAGATTGCGGGCGATATCGACGCGGGCAAGCTCGATGAACTGATGCGGCGTGACCTTCGCGGTCTCGACGAACAGCCGGGCGAAGTTGCGCTCGCTCATGCCGGCGACCGAGGCGAGCTGCTTCACGTTGATGCTCTTGCCGATATTGCGGAGGACGAAGTCCTGCGCCTTGGCGATGGGCGAGGCATCGTCCGCTACCAGGTTCAGCAGCGGACTGAATTGCGACTGCCCCCCCTGGCGCTGCGCCACCACAACGAGGCGCTTGGCGACGGCAAGGGCGACTTCCGCGCCATGATCTTCGTTGACGAGAGCGAGCGCGAGATCGATCCCTGCGGTGACCCCGGCCGAGGTCACCAGCCTGCCCTCGCGCAGGAAGATCCGGTCGCGCTCGATCCGCGCATCCGGAAAACGTCGCGCCAGCGCCTCGGCGTTCTGCCAGTGCGTCGTCGCGCGCCTGCCGTCGAGCAGCCCGGCATGGCCGAGTGCGAACGCGCCGGTGCAGATCGAACCGAAGCACCCTGCCCGCTCGGCCTCGCGCCGCAGCCAGCCCGACAGCGCCGCGCTCGGCACGGCGTCCGGCAGCAGCGGACCGCCGGCGACGAACACCATGTCGAACGGGCCCTCGGCCGTCTCCAGCGTTCGGTCGGGAACGATACGCATGCCGTTCGAGGCACGGAACGGTCCGGCCTCGGTACCGACCACCACGACCTCGTAGCCGACCCCTTCAGGCAGAAATCCGTTCGCCTCCGCGAACACGTCGAGCGGCCCGGCGACATCGAGCGCCTGCACCCCGGGAAAGACGACGATCGCGACCGTTTTCATGGGGAAGGCAGATAGAGACAGTCGGCGCGGTCGGGCAAGGGGGTGTCAGCCGGTACCGCTGTTCGGCTGGCTCGCCGGCGGCTGCATCGGCGTGGATGCAGTGCTCGAACGCGGAAGCCGCCCTGTCGCGCGACGTGCTCGCCGCCCATGTGCGCTCCCTCTTGCAGGACAATCCGGTGCAGATCGCCTCGCTCGACACCCAGACGGTCAAGCTGTGGTTCGCCGGACGGCTGGAATATTCGCCCGTGGTCAGGAACCTCTCGACCGAGGGCTTCGAGCTGTTTGGCGGACGGCTGGACTATGTCGATGGCCAGCGCGTCGCCGCCCTCGTCTATAAGCGCCGGCTGCATCGGATCAACGTCTTCGTCTGGCCCTCGGATCGCGGAGCGAGCGTGTCCTATTCGGGCAAGCTCGACGGCTTCAACGTGTTCGGCTGGAGCAAGGCGGGGATGACGTACTGGGCGGTGTCCGACCTCAATGAGGGCGAGTTGCACGAATTCCAGGCGCTGCTGTGAGGTGCCCGCTGGGGCTTCACCTCTGCCTCAACCCTCCCCCAGCCGCAGCGCGATCGCCTCGACGGCGAGCTCATAGCCATAGGGGCCGAGCCCGGCGATGCAGCCGGTCGCCACCGCCGAGAGCGGGGAGTGATGGCGGAAGGGCTCGCGCTGATAGACATTGCTGACATGGACCTGGAAGATCGGCCCGGCAAAGGCGGCGAGTGCGTCGCGCAGGCCGATCGAGGTATAGGACAGGCTGCCGGCATTGATGACGATGCCTTCAGCCGCGCCGCGAGCTTCCTGGATCCAGTCGATCAGCACGCCTTCATGGTTCGATTGGCGAAAGCCGAGCGCGAAGCCGAACCGCTCGGCACGCTCGCGGCAGCGCTGCTCGATATTCGCCAGGGTGAGGTGGCCATAGGGGCCCGCGGGATCCTGCCCATAAAGATTGGTGTTGGACCCGTTGATGATCTCGATCCGTCGGGATGCGGGTATGTCACTCATCGGCGACCTCAGGCCTCATCGGGGATGACGGCGGTGACTTCGATCTCGACCACCCATTCCGGGCGGGCGAGCGCGGGGACGACAAGGCCGGTGGAACAGGGGAACACCCCCTTCATCCATTGG
>JAQSWY010000215.1 GCA_029266425.1 Xanthobacteraceae bacterium | reverse complement strand
TGACGCCTCCATCGAAGACCAGCTTCGCCAGAGCCGGGATTATGCCGAGCGGCAGGGCTGGAGCGTGGTCGAGAGCTTCACCGACCGCGCCATCTCCGGGGCCTCACTGATCCGCCCCGGCATCCAGAAGCTCATGGCCGATGTGCAAGGCGGCCGCTTCGATATTGTCCTGTCGGAAGCGCTCGACCGCATCAGTCGCGATCAGGAGGATGTCGCCGCCGTCTATAAGCGTCTGCGCTTTGCCGGGGTGCAGCTGATCACCCTCTCCGAAGGCGAGATCAGTGAACTGCATGTCGGCCTCAAGGGCACGATGAATGCGCTGTTCCTGAAGGACCTAGCGCTGAAGACCCATCGGGGCATCCGTGGCCGGGTGGAGGCGGGCAAGCTCGGTGGCGGCAATGCCTATGGCTATCGGGTGGTGAAGCAGCTCGATGTCCGAGGCGAGCCGATTCGCGGCGAGCGCGAGATCATCGAAGCCGAGGCCGAGATCGTCCGCCGCATCTTCCGTGAGTATGCCGCCGGCAAAGGCCCGCAGCGCATCGCCGCCGACCTGAACCGGGAGGGCATACCAGGCCCCACGGGCGGGCGCTGGTCGGACACCACCATCCGCGGCAATCGCGCCATCGGCTCCGGCATCCTCAACTGCGAGCTCTATATCGGGATCATCCGCTGGAACCGGCAGCGTCGCCTCAAGGATCCCGCCTCGGGATCACGGGTGATGCGGATGAACCCGCAGAGCTCCTGGGTGCGCAAGGAGGTCCCGGAGCTTCGCATCATCGACGATGGGTTATGGGAAGCCGTCAAAGCCCGACAGATCGCGCTGGGCGAGGTCTACAGGAAGAACATCGAAGGCGGCTTGAGAGCGCTGGAACAAAGAACCAGCGCCAACCCGCTGAACGCCACCCGCCGCCCGCGCACTATGCTGTCCGGCCTGATGTTCTGCGGGAGCTGTGAGCAACCCTATGTGCGCCGGGGACAGGATCGCTATTGCTGCACCAGCCATCTGATGGGAACCGGCTGCACCAACAGCCGGACCATCACCCGAGACAAGCTCGAGGAGCGGGTGGTCAACGGCCTGAAGAACCGGCTTATGGCGCCTGACAAGGCGGCCGTGGCCATGCGGGCCTTCGCCGAGGAGACCAACCGGCTCAACCGGGAGCGCCGAGTATCCAGCGAATCCGACCGGCAGGAGCTCGCCCAGGTCGAAACTGCTATCCGCGAGATCGTCGCCGTGATCGAGCAAGGCGGCTTCCACCGGGCGCTACTGGACCGACTGACGGTTCTGGAGGCAAAGCAGCTCGAACTCCAGGAGAGCCTCGCCAGGGCTCCTCTCGACGTCCCCGATCTACACCCCAACATCGCCGAGCTCTATCGCCGCAAGGTGGAGAGGCTGTCCGAGGCCCTCAACCACCCCGAAGATCGCTACGAGGCGATCGACGCCATTCGTCAACTCGTCACCCGTGTCGTGCTCATCCCCGGTGCCAAGCGTGGCGAGGTTCATGCCGTGATGCATGGTGACATCGTCGCCATTGCCGACTGGGTATCGAAGGAAACGGACAGGCCTCGGAAAGCCGGTCATTCCACCCACCAAGTGCACACGCTCGGGCGAGTGTCGAAAGACGTGGATGGCCGGGACAAGCCCGGCCATGACGGTGTGTTGCGGGGAGGCCGTGCAGCGGCTCCCGTTCACACGTTCAGCAGCAGGTATTCCCGCTCCCAGGGCGAGATCACCCGCATGAAGGTGTCGAACTCCGTCTGCTTCACCGCCGTGTAGGTCTTCACGAAGCTCGGGCCGAGCACGTTGGAGATTTCCTCCGAGTGCTGCATCGCCGCCACCGCCTCGAGCAGGCCGCGCGGCAGCTCGAAGTCGAGCCCCTTGGCGTCCGATTCCAGCGGCTCGGTCGGGCGCAGGCTTTCCACCAGGCCGAGATAGCCGCAGGCGAGCGAGGCGGCGATGACGAGATAGGGGTTGGCGTCGGAGGACGGCACCCGGTTCTCCACCCGCCGCGCCGCCGGCGAGGAGGGCGGCACGCGCAGGCCGGCGGTGCGGTTGTCATAACCCCACTGCACATTGATCGGCGCCATCGAATCGCGCGTCAGCCGGCGGTAGGAGTTCACATAGGGCGCCAGGATCGACATCACCGCCGGCATGTAGCGCTGCTGGCCGGCGATGAAGGCGAAGAATTCCGGCGTCGGATCGCCCTCCTTGTCGGAGAAGATGTTCTTGCCGGTCTCGGCGTCGACGATGGACTGGTGGATGTGCATCGCCGAGCCCGGCTCGTCGGCGATCGGCTTGGCCATGAAGGTGGCGTAGATCTTGTGGGCCAGCGCCGCCTCGCGGATGGTGCGCTTGAACAGGTAGACTTGGTCGGCGAGCACGATCGGGTCGCCGTGCAACAGGTTGATCTCCATCTGCGCCGCGCCGTCCTCGTGGATCAGCGTGTCGATCTCCAGCCCCTGCGCCTCGGAATAGTCGTACATGTCCTCGAACAGGGCATCGAACTCGTTCACCGCCTGAATGGAATAGGACTGGCGGCCGATCTCCGGCCGGCCGGAGCGCCCGATCGGCGGCTTCAGCGGATAGTCGGCGTCGGTGTTGGGCTCGACGAGGTAGAACTCGATCTCAGGCGCCACCACCGCCTTCCAGCCCTTCTTGGCGTAGAGGTCGACGACGTTCTTCAACACCTGCCGCGGAGCGAGGTCCACCGGCCGCCCATCGCGGTGATAGGCGTCATGGATGATCTGCGCGGTGGGGTCCTGGGCCCAGGGCACGACCGCCAGCGTCGAGAAATCCGGCTCCATGACGAGATCCGAATCGACCACCACCGAATCGACGAGGTCGTCATAGGGCGGATAGTCGCCGGAGATTGTCTGGAAGAACACGCTGAGCGGCAGGTTCATGGTCGGGCCGTTGAGGAATTTCGACACCGGCATGATCTTGCCGCGCCCGACCCCGGCGAGGTCCGGCACCGCGCATTCGATCTCGGTGATGCCCCGGGCGGCCATCCAGGCCTTGGCCTCGGCGAGCGAGGTGACGCCGCGGGGAGCTTCGACCACGTCCTTGTCGGGACGCTTCTTCTTGGCCATGATTGCCTTCCTGATGCGCGATTTGCGCCATCATGAGGCAATCACGGCCCCCTGACTGCCGTCAAGGCGGGCCCCTCTGCTCAATTCCGGGCATGGTAAAATTGTTCGCATTGCGCCGTTGAGCCGCCGCGCGAAGCCGGATAGCGTTTCCTGTAATTGCCGGCGCGACCGGCGGGGGAACGGGACCTGACAGCATGAGCAACGGCGTCGCCGAGAAGACGCAGAAGACCATTGGCGGCATCCGCCGGAAGTTCGCCCCCTGGAACGACCCGCAGGCCGTCCCGCTCATCCGCTACCAGAAC
>JAQSWY010000214.1 GCA_029266425.1 Xanthobacteraceae bacterium | reverse complement strand
CCGTAATTGGAGCTGTTCGCCCACTCGTTCACCTTGGCCCCCCAGAACACCGACCACGGCATGCCCGAGAGCGCCATGAAGCCGATGGCGAGACCGGCGGCCGCGCCGGTCACCGCGTGCAGGTCGCGCCAGAACACGCGGCGGCGCGGCGTACCGCGCACGGTGAGAACCCCGCCGGCCTGCTTGCGCGGCCACCAGAGATAGAAGCCGGTACCGACCAGCAGGATCGACCAGCCGCCGACGATCTCGATGATGCCGCTGGCGATGGGGCCGAACTCGACAAGGCTGTGCAGGCGGCGCACCAGCCACATGACCGTGCCGCGGTCGGGCAGCTCGCCGAGCACGCGGGAATCATAGGGATCGACATAGATCGAGCGGCGCTCGCTTTCGGGCGTCTTCACCACCACCTCGGCCGAGGCGTCCGGCGTCGCCGGCATGACGATCTTGAGCGCGGTGCCGGGCCGGGCCGCCAGCGCGGCATCGATCCAGGCACTCGGCACCTGCCGCGGGGCCTCTTGCACGGCGACCTGCTTGAGATCGCGGTGGACGAAGCCGTCGATCTCGTCGCGGAAGAGATAGAGCCCGCCGGTCACGCTGAGCAGGATCATGAAGGGCAGCACCAGCAGACCGGCATAGAAGTGCCAGCGCCAGACGGCACGATAGAGGCTGGCCGCGCGCTCGGAAGCGGCGGGCATGGCTGTAGCGGTCATCGGAAAGGTCCGGGAAAGAGGTTCGCGGGGCGTGGGCAGGCGTTCGCTCGCCGGCGGCGGCGCCATATGGCCGCTATGGTCCTCGGCGCCGGCAGGGGCGGCGCCTTTCGGCCCGGCCATGCCTTCGACCTTGAACTCGACGTCCACCGTACCGGCCTTGGCGAAGGTCAGCGTGCCCTTGAAGCGCTCGCCTTCCTTCAGCGGCTGCTTCAGGCCGATGAGCATGAGGTGGTAGCCGCCGGGCGCGAGCTTGACCTCGCCGCCGGCCGGGATCTCGATCCCGTCGGCCAGCATGCGCATGTTCATCACGCCGTCCTTGACGGTCATCTCGTGGATCTCGGCGCGGTCGGCAATCTCGGCGGTGACGGAGACGAGGCGGTCGGGCTCGGCGCCCTTGTTCTCGATGGCCAGGTAGCCGCCGCCGACCTTGGCACCGGCGGGCGTCATGCGCGCCCAGGGATGGCCGATCTCGAGCTGGCCGATCTTGTAGCCGTGGGCCAAGGCCGGCTGGGCAGCAAAAAGAGCGAGGGCTGCAGCGAGGATGAGAAAGCCGATGCGGTCTTCGCTGCCGCGCAACGCGCGGCGCAGGATGAAGCGGATCATGGTGGTACTCCCCGATGCCGGCAAGCGCTCGTCTGGCGCGGCCGGCGGATTCGACTGACGTTGGCGGAAACCCGCAGGGCGGGCAGAGCGTCAGGCGAGGGGAGGCGCGCGGGTATGGCGGGGCGAGCGCTCGACGCCACGCGCGCCGACGGCCTCGCGCGGCAGCGGAACGTCGACGAGGACGGGTGTGAAGGCAAGGGCGAGGCTGGCGAGCGCCGGTGGCGGCAGGCCGGCGCCGAGCGAGACCTGGCAGCCGGTGGTGCAGCAGTCCGGCGTATGCTGAACGGGATCGGTCGGGGCGGCGGGCGAGTCATGCGCGCCGAGGCAGAGCACCTGGCCGAACGCGTCGACGGCGAAGCCGCTCGCCGCATGCGCGCCGGTCGCGAGGCCGCCGAACAGCGTCTGCAGCACGAGCACATAGGCAATGGCAAGCGCCATCCCCATCCTGCGCAGCGTGGCTTTCGGCCGATCCTCGGGCATCATCGGACAGAACTCCTCGCCCGCGATTTAGCACGGGCGAGGACGTTACGGAACAGCGGCACGGCGACGCTGGGCCGTGCTGCGGCTTCAGCTAGTGCGACGCACCCGGCCCCGGCATGGCGCCGGGCGGCACCTTGCCGAGGATGATCATGCCGAGCACCTCGTCCTGGGTGACGTCGGAGGTACGGGCGGTGCCGACCAGCTTGCCGTTCTTCATCACGCTCACCCGGTCGGCGAGGTCGAACACGTCGTGGATGTCGTGGCTGATGAGGAAGATGCCGATACCCTCCGCCTTGAGCTGTTTGATCAGCTCGGCCACCTGGGCCGTCTCCTGCGGGCCGAGCGCGGCGGTGGGCTCGTCCATGATCAGGATCTTGGCGTTGAAGTGGATGGCGCGGGCGATTGCGACCGACTGGCGCTGGCCGCCGGAGAGGCCGCGCACCGGCTCCTTGAACTTGCGGAAGTTCGGGTTGAGCCGGCCCATCACCTCGCGGGTGGCGGCCTCCATGGCGACATCGTCCAGCGTGCCCCACGGCGTCATGATCTCGCGGCCGAGGAACAGATTGGCGGCGGCGTCGACGTTATCGGCGAGGGCGAGGGTCTGGTAGATCGTCTCGATGCCGTAGCGCTTGGCGTCGCGCGGATTGGCGATGCTGACCGCCTCGCCATTGATGCGGATCTCGCCGATGTCGGCCTTGTAGGCGCCGGCGAGGATCTTGATCAGCGTCGACTTGCCGGCGCCGTTATGGCCGAGCAGGGCGACGACCTCGCCGGGCATCAGATC
>JAQSWY010000213.1 GCA_029266425.1 Xanthobacteraceae bacterium | reverse complement strand
GCATCTCGACATGCTCATGGTCTGCCACCACCTCGACCCGCTGATCGCCGAGGACCTCGCCTTCGCCGAGAGCCGCATCCGCAAGGAGACCATCGCGGCCGAGGACATACTGCACGACCTCGGCGCGATCTCGATGATGTCGTCCGACAGCCAGGCCATGGGCCGGCTCGGCGAGGTGGTCACCCGCACCTGGCAGACCGCGCACAAGATGAAGCTGCAGCGTGGCCTGCTGCCCGGCGACAGCGAGCGCAACGACAATGCCCGCGCCAAGCGCTATGTCGCCAAGTACACGATCAACCCGGCCATCGCGCATGGCGTCTCGCGCCATATCGGCTCGGTGGAGGCGGGAAAGCTCGCCGACCTCGTCGTCTGGTCGCCGGCCTTCTTCGGCACCAAGCCGGACATGGTGATCAAGGGCGGCACCATCGTCGCGGCGCAGATGGGCGATCCCAACGCCTCGATCCCGACGCCGCAGCCGGTGCATTACCGCCAGATGTGGGGCGCCTTCGGCAAGGCGCGTACGGCGACCAGCCTGACCTTCGTCTCGCAGGCCGCGATCGACCTCAATGTCGGCCACAAGCTGGGGCTGGAGAAGCGTACCGTGGCGGTGGAGAACGTACGCGGCGGCATCTCCAAGGCGTCGATGGTTCACAACAGCGCGACGCCGCATTTGGAGATCGACCCGGAAACCTATGAGGTACGGGCGGATGGCGAGCTCCTGACCTGCGCCCCCGCCACCGAGCTGCCCATGGCGCAGCGCTACTTCCTGTTCTAAGTGTGGGAGGGCGCTCTGTTTCAGTATCCTTCGAGGCCAGGCCTTGCCGGGCACCTCAGGATGAGGGCGCTCAAGAAGCCACCTCATCCTGAGGTGCGAGCGCAGCGAGCCTCGAAGGATGCTCCAGCCGAGCGCCGCCCCTCTACCCGGAGTTTCTCCATGATCCGTGCCCGTTCGCTTCTGCCCGCCGGCAGCTGGGATGCCGCCACCGCCGCCGACCGTGTCGTGCTGCCGCATGACGGGCGCTACCGCCGCCGCATCGCCATGCGCGGGGAGAACGACATCGCCTTCCTGCTCGACCTCGACGAGGCGACGCGGCTGAGGGACGGTGACGGGCTGGCGCTGGAAGACGGGCGCGTCGTGGCCGTGGTTGCCGCCGAGGAGCCGGTGGCGGAAATCGTCGCGCAGGATGCCCATCACCTCGCGCGGCTCGCCTGGCATCTCGGCAACCGGCACGTGCCCGCTGAGCTGCTTGCCGACCGTATCCGCATCGCCCGCGACGGTGTGCTGGAGGAGATGGCGCGCGGCCTCGGCGCCACCGTCGAGGTGGTGGAAGCCGCCTTCGAGCCGGAGGGCGGCGCCTATGAGGCCGCCGAGGCACACGGCCATCACGACCATGATCATGGCCACCACCATCACGAGCATGGCGAGGCCTGCGGCTGCGGGCACGATCATTCCCACGATCACGACCATCACGAGCATGATCATCACGCGCATGAGCGGGACGTGCTGCATGTCCACGGTCAGGAGCACGACCACAAGCACGAGCATGCGCACGCTCACGAACATCATGGCCACGAGCACAAGCATGGCGAGGCGTGCGGCTGCGGGCACGACCATTCCCATGACCATGCCCACCATGATCACGACCACTCGCACGATCACGACCACCATGGGCACGGGGCTGGCGCTGTTCGTCTGGCTCTCGCCGGCCTATCCGGTCGGCGCCTTCGCCTATTCGCATGGCCTCGAATGGGCGGTGGAGACGCAGGACATCTCGGACGTCGCTTCGCTCACCCGCTGGGTCGACGACTTCCTGCACCATGGCGGCCCCTTTGCCGACGCGGTGCTGCTCGCCCATGCCTATCGCGCCCTGCGCGAGGGATCCGGTCGCGGTCGGCATCGCGGCGGCGGCGCACGGCCTGCCGCTGGAGGCGACGCTCGCCGCCTATCTCAACGCGGTGGCGGCGAACCTGATCTCCGCCGCCGTCCGCCTCGTGCCGCTCGGCCAAACCGACGGCAACAGGGCGCTGGCAGCGGCGACGAAGACCGTACGTGAGGTCGCGCCGCTGGCGCTCGACGTGCCGCTGGACCGGCTTGGCGGGGCTGCACTCAAATCCGACATCGCGTCGATGCGTCACGAGACGCAGTACACGCGGCTGTTCCGAAGCTGAAGGCGAGGGGAAGCATCATGGCAAGCAGCAGCGGACCCTTGAGGGTCGGCATTGGCGGGCCGGTCGGCTCGGGCAAGACGGCGCTGATGGAGGCGCTGTGCCGCTCCTTCCGCGAGCGCTACGACCTTGCCGCCATCACCAACGACATCTACACGAAGGAAGATGCCGAGATCCTCACCCGCGCCGGCGCGCTGCCGGCCGAGCGCATCATGGGAGTGGAGACAGGCGGCTGTCCGCACACCGCCATCCGCGAGGACGCCTCGGCCAATCTCGCCGCCATCGCCGAGATGCGCTCCCGCTTCCCCGCTCTCGACCTGATCCTCATCGAATCGGGCGGCGACAATCTTGCCGCGACCTTCTCGCCCGAGCTGGCCGACATCACCATTTACGTCATCGACGTCTCGGCCGGCGAGAAGATCCCGCGCAAGGGCGGGCCGGGCATCACCCGCTCGGACCTCCTGGTGATCAACAAGGTCGATCTCGCGCCGCTGGTCGGCGCCTCACTGGAGGTGATGGATCGGGATTCACGCCGCATGCGCGGGCGCCGGCCCTTTGTCTTCGCCAATGTGCGGGCCGGCAGCGGGGTGGAGGAGGTCGCGCGCTTCATCGAGGAAGCGGGTGGCCTGGTCCATGCATCGCACGAGGGCGCGGCGCACTGACGATGGAGGCGCCGCTGGACCCTGGTCGTCCGGAATCTACCGTTGGGGTCGATCGCTACGAGTCGGGCTGCCGGCAAGGTTTGATGTTCGCATTGAGGTATCATAAAGCTCTTTGAACTGGAGCCGTTAGGCTCCTTGCCGATCCGCCAAGGTGTGTGATGGCATATCCGCTACCGGAGAACGAAGCCGAAAGGCTCGCCGAACTTCACGCGTTGCAGATTCTCAATACGGGACCCTCCGCTGCGCTGGACGGCGTGTGCGTGCTCGCGCGCAAGATGCTGGGCGTCGCCAGCGTGGCGGTCAGCCTCATCGACCGCGACCGCCAATGGTTCAAGGCGAGGGCCGGTGTGGACATGGAGGGTACGTCGCGCGAGCACTCCTTCAGCACCTGGACCATCATGTCGCCGGACCTGATGGTGATCCCAGACGCGCATAAGGACTCGCGTTTCGTCGACAACATCTTCGTCACCGGCGAGCCTCATATCCGCTTCTATGCCGGCATGCCGCTGGCGCTGCGGGCGGGGCTGAACATCGGCGTGCTTTGCCTGTGGGGCCCGGAGCCGCGGACATTGTCGGCCTCCGAGACCGAGATCGTCACCCACCTGTCGCGCATCATCGTCGACCAGTTCCGGTTGCACGAAGCGACGCAGCGCACGCGGCGCGAGCTCGAATACCGGCGGATGAGCCAGGGGCTGCTGGAGATGCAGAGCCGCGAGCTCTGGCGCCGGCAGAGCCTGCTCGCCCAGACCGAG
>JAQSWY010000038.1 GCA_029266425.1 Xanthobacteraceae bacterium | reverse complement strand
ACGACGAGGAAGGTGTCGACGATGTAGAGCTGGCCGGAGGTCGGCCCGGTGGAGCCGATCATGGTGAAGGCGGAGCCCGCCACCCCGGCGATGCCGCAGCCGAGGCCGAAGGTGTAGCGGTCCACCTTCTCGGTATTGATGCCCACCGCGCCGGCCATGATGCGGTTCTGCACCACGGCACGGACCTGCTTGCCCCAGCTGGAGCGGAACATCAGCAGCGCGACGGCGACCGTGATGGCGATGGTGAGGCCCATGACGAACAGGCCGTTGATCTGCACCTCGATGGTGTCGGTGACGTTGAGCGAGCCCATCATCCAGCTTGGGAGTTCGACGCCGACCTCGCGCGGGCCGAACACCGAGCGGTAGAGTTGCTGGAGGATGAGGCTGAGGCCCCAGGTGGCGAGCAGCGTATCGAGCGGGCGTTTGTAGAGCCGGCGTATCATCGTCCATTCGATGACCATGCCGAGCGCACCGGCGGCGATGAACGCCAATATCATCGCCACGAAGAAATAGACGGTGAACAGGCTGGGAAAATAGTTCAGGAAGAATTGCGAGGTGAAATACGTCACATAGGCGCCGAGGATCATGAACTCGCCGTGCGCCATGTTGATGACGCCCATCTGCCCGAAGATGATGGCAAGCCCGAGCGCCATCAGGAGGAACACCGAGAACAGGATGAGGCCGGCAAAGCCTTGCATCACGAAGATGGAGCCGAGCTCGGCCAGCGAATAGTCGGAGAACATCGGGAATCCCCTCAGGCGCCGGCGCGGCGCGAAGCAGTGCACGTCGCCAATCGATCCGTCATCCCCGGGCTTGTCCCGGGGATCCACGTCCATTACGAGCGACCGTGGATGGCCGGAACAAGTCTGGCCATGACGGCGTAACGGGCTCACTGGTAGCCAGTTCTCACTGGTAACAAGTTCTCACTGGTAGCCCTTGGGGAACGGATCCGGCTCGATCAGGTCGGCGGTCTCGTAGACCACCTTGAACTGGCCGTCGGTCTGGGCCTGGCCGACGCGGGCCTTGGACCAGAGATGATGGTTCGGGTGGATCTTGACGTAGCCTTCCGGCGCCTTGGTGAACTCGATGCCGGCCGAGGCGGCGGCGATCTTGTCGACATCGAAGGAGCCGGCCTTCTCCACCGTCATCTTCCACAGCCAGGGGCCGAGATAGGCGGCCTGGGTCACATCGCCGATCACGGTCTTCTCGCCCCACATCTTCTTGAAGGCGGCGACGAATTCCTTGTTGTTAGGATTGTCGAGCGACTGGAAGTACTTCATGCAGGCATAGGCGCCGGCGATGTTCTCGCCGCCGATGCCGTCGATCTCGTCTTCGGTCACCGAGATGGTCAGCATGGTCTGCTTGGAGAGATCGATGCCGGCGGCCTTGAGCTGCTTGTAGAAGGCGACGTTGGAGCCGCCGACCACCGCGGCATAGATCACGTCGGGCTTCTTCAGCTTGATCTTGTTGATCGCCGAGTTGAACTGGGTATGGCCGAGCGGGAAATACTCCTCGCCGGCGACCGTGCCGCCGAGATGACCTTCAATATGCTTGCGGGCGATCTTCATCGAGGTGCGCGGCCAGATATAGTCCGATCCGATCAGATAGAAGCTCTTGCCGCCCTTGGTCTTGCTGACCCAGTCGAGGCCGGCGAGGATCTGCTGGGTGGCTTCCTGGCCGGTATAGATGACGTTCTTGGACTGCTCGAGGCCCTCATAGAAGGTCGGGTAGTAGAGCATGCCGTTATACTGCTCGACCACCGGCAGCACAGCCTTGCGCGAGGCCGAGGTCCAGCAGCCCATGATGGCGGCGACCTTGTCGTTGACGAGGAGCTTCTTGGCCTTCTCGGCGAAGGTCGGCCAGTCCGAGGCACCGTCTTCCTGGATGAACTTGATCTTGCGGCCGAGCACGCCGCCGGAGGCATTGATCTGCTCGATGGCGAGCTTCTCGGCCTGAACCGAACCGGTCTCGGAGATCGCCATGGTGCCGGTGACCGAGTGCAGGATGCCGACGGTGACCTCGGTATCGGTCACGGCGAGCCCGGTGGTGTTCACCGCGGCAGTCGCCGCCGCCTGGGCGAACGCTTCGGTCGGGAACAGCGCCGTCGTGGACAGAAGAGGCAGCGCCGGCAGCGCGGCCATGCCCATCAAAAGCTTGCGGCGTGTGCCGGAAAACTTGTCGTCATGGTCGTTATTGGAAGACATGCGATCCCCTCCACGGGTTAGACGTGGCCTGTACAAGCTTTCCTCTGGCTTGCGTTGACAGGATCGTGAGCGGGGAGTGTGCGATGCAGCAATACGTCGATTGACGTATAGGGCGCGCCGGATTGTGTACCTAAAGTGCGCTTCAGCCTCGCGGTACCTCCGGTCTCGCGAAGGCCGTTGCATTTTCGCGCGCGCGGGCGCGCGTCATTCCCAAGAATATATTTGGGAGAGGAGCGTATTGCGAGAGTTTTGCGTGAAACCAGCGACAAAACATCGCTGTCATCTTGCGATTTGACTTCGCTCGCCATCCTCTATTCCGGCGAGCCTCGGGGAGCGAAGCCCGCCGGATGATGCGGACCGGGACTTGCATGTACGCTTGAGGCGTGTTCCGGCGCGGATGTCGGAACCGTCACGTTGCAGCCTGAACAACGAGAAAATTTGGCCGATGGCCGGGGTGGAGCAGCGAGGAGGGATGTCGGACGTCGGGGCGATGGGGCAACATCCTATGGCGGCAGAACAGAAGATCGTTCGCGTTCGACGCCGGTACAATCAATGGGTCGTCAACGAGACGCTCGAGGACTACGCGCTGCGCTTCACCGCCAAGAGCGCGCGGCGCTGGTCGGCGCTGCGCGTCGCCAACACCGCGCTCGGCGCCGTGTCCTTCCTGGCGCTGGAGGCGATCGGCGGGGCGATCACGCTGGCCTACGGCTTCGAGAATGCGGTTGCGGCCATCCTCGTGGTCAGCGCGCTCATCTTCCTCACCGGCCTGCCGATCAGCTTCTATGCCGCGAAGTTCGGCGTCGACATCGACCTGCTGACCCGCGGCGCCGGCTTCGGCTATATCGGCTCGACCGTCACCTCGCTGATCTACGCCTCCTTCACCTATCTGTTCTTCGCCATCGAGGCGGCGATCATGGCGCTTGCGCTGGAGATGTGCTTCGGCGTGCCGCTGATGGTCGGCTATTTCGTCAGCGCGCTGGTGGTGATCCCGCTGGTGACCCACGGCATCACCTTCATCAGCCGCTTCCAGCTCTGGACCCAGCCCTTCTGGCTGGCGCTGAACATCGTCCCCGTCGTCTTCATCGCCATCAACGACCGTGCCTCGATCGACGGCTGGATGGCCTATACCGGTCGCCTCGGCGCGGACGACGGCTCGTTCGACATCGTGCTGTTCGGCGCCGCCGCCTCGGTGATCTTCGCGCTGATGGCGCAGATCGGCGAGCAGGTCGATTTCCTGCGCTTCCTGCCGCGCCGCCCGCCGGGCCGCACCGAGACCATGCGCAGCCTGGTCTGGTGGACGGCGCTGCTCTCGGCCGGGCCCGGCTGGATCATCCCCGGGGCGATGAAAATGCTGGCGGGATCCTTCCTCGCCTATTTCGCGCTGACCCATGGAGTGCCGCTGCTGCGCGCCGCCGAGCCGACCCAGATGTACCTCGTCGCCTTCGAGACGATGTTCTCGCCGCAGGTGGCGCTCGCCTTCACCGGCGTGTTCGTCATCCTCGCCCAGCTCAAGATCAACGTGACGAACTCCTATGCGGGCTCGATCGCCTGGTCGAACTTCTTCTCCCGTCTCACCCACTCGCATCCCGGGCGCGTGGTCTGGCTGGTGTTCAACGTCACCATCGCGCTGATGCTGATGGCGCTCGGCATCTACAAGGTGCTGGAGCAGATCCTCGGGCTCTATGCCATCGTGGCCGTGGCCTGGGTCGCCGCCATCGTCGCCGACCTCGTGGTGAACAAGCCGCTCGGGCTCTCGCCGCCCGGCATCGAGTTCAAGCGCGCGCATCTCTACGACATCAACCCGGTCGGCGTCGGCGCGGTGATGGCCGGTACCGTCATCGCCATCATCGCCTTCACCGGCGCCTTCGGCCCGCTGCTCCAGGCGTTTGCGCCCTTCGTCGCGCTGGTGGTGTCGTTCCTCACCGCGCCGGCGATCGCCTTCGCCACCCGCGGGCGCTACTACATCGCCCGACGCACCACGAAGATGTGGGACGGCAAGGCGACGCTGAAGTGCTGCATCTGCGAGCACAAGTTCGAGCCGGAGGACATGGCGCACTGCCCGGTCTATGCCGGGCCGATCTGCTCGCTGTGCTGCTCGCTCGATGCGCGCTGCAACGACCGTTGCAAGGACGATGCGCGCTTCCCCGACCAGATCCTCGCCGCCCTGCAAGCGAGCTTGCCCAGCTGGATGGTGGCCCGCATCAATTCGCGCATCGGCCACTATATCGGGGTGCTGGCGCTGCTCGCCGCGGTCATCGGGGCGATCCTCGGCGTCATCTATTTCCAGGCGACGCTCGGACCGCCGCCGCAGCGCGAGGCGGTGGGTGGCACGCTCTTCACCCTCTATTTCATCCTGCTCATCATCGCCGGCGTCGCCGCCTGGCTGTTCGTGCTGGCGCAGGAGAGCCGGCGCGTCGCGCAGGAGGAAAGCAACCGCCAGACCGCGCTCCTGATGCGCGAGATCGAGGCGCACAAGCGCACCGACGCCAAGCTGCAGAAGGCGAAAGAGGTGGCCGAGGCCGCCAACCTCGCCAAGAGCCGCTATGTGGTCGGCATCAGCCATGAACTGCGCACGCCGCTGAATGCCATTCTCGGCTACGCCCAGTTGCTCGAGCGCGATATCGCCATTCCCCCGCACCGGCGCGACGCCATCCGCGTGGTGCGGCGTTCGGCCGAGCATCTGTCCGGCCTGATCGACGGGCTGCTGGACATATCCAAGATCGAGGCCGGCCGCCTGCACCTCACCCGCGACGAGGTGCGCATCGGTGATTTCCTCGACCAGCTGGTCGACATGTTCCGCCTGCAGGCCACCGCCAAGGGCATCGACTTCGTCTATGTGCGCCCGGAGCGTCTGCCGGGGGTGGTCTTCACCGACGAGAAGCGGTTGCGGCAGATCCTGATCAACCTGCTCTCCAACGCCATCAAGTTCACCCAGGCCGGCCGGGTGGCGCTTCGCGTCGCCTATCGCAATCAGGTGGCGGAGTTCGAAGTCGAGGACACAGGCATCGGAATACCGGCAAGCGACCACAAGCGCATCTTCGAGCCGTTCGAGCGCGGGGAGCGGGCCGGCACCTATTCGACCAGCGGCATCGGCCTTGGGCTGACCATCACCAAGCTGCTCACCGAGATCATGGGCGGGGAGATATCGCTTTCGTCGAAGCCTGGCGCGGGCAGCACCTTCCGGGTGCGGATGATGCTCTCCGAGGTCACCAATCCCTCCGGCGCCGGGCCGATCCAGCACCGGCGGGTCAGCGGCTATACCGGTCCGCGCCGCACCGTGCTGGTGGCTGATGACGACGTGGCGCATCGCGACCTGATGCACGAACTGCTCACCCCGCTCGGCCTCACCGTGCTCTCCGCCGGCGACGGGGTTACCGCGCTCGACATGGTGCGGCAATGGAATCCCGAACTCCTGCTGCTCGACATTTCCATGCCCGGGCTCAATGGCTGGGAAGTGGCCCGCCAGTTGCGCGATGAAGGCTTTGCGAAGCTTCGTATCGTGATGATCTCCGCCAATGCCGGCGAGATCCGCATCGATGCGAGCGCCGAGCGCCATCATGACGACCAGATGGTGAAGCCGGTCGATCTGCGCGCCTTGCTTGAGAAGATGCAGGCGCTGCTCGACCTCGAATGGATCGGCGAAGCCGAAGCGGCGGCGATGGCTACGGCCGTCACGCCGCCCGTGGTCCGCCCGCCGCCCGCTGCGCATATCGACGACCTCGTGAAGCTCGGCCAGATCGGCTATGTGCGCGGCATCAAGGCCAAACTGACCGAGATCGAGAGCACCTCGCCCGATCTCGAGCCGTTCGTCGCGCAGATGCGCGACTTGATGGAAACCTTCGATCTCAAGCAATACATGTCCGTCCTGGAGGCGATACGCAGCAATGATGCATAGCGTGGAGCGCCGCGACATCGTCCTGGTGGTGGACGATTCCCCCGAGACCCTGAGCCTGCTCACCGACGCCCTGGAGGCCGCCGGCGCCACCGTGCTGGTCGCGGTCGAAGGCACGAACGCGCTCGCCCTGGTCGAGCGCATCACCCCGGACGTCATCCTCATGGACGCCATCATGCCGGGCATGGACGGCTTCGAGACCTGCCGCCTCCTGAAGCGCAATAAGGCCGTGGCCCATGTGCCGGTCATCTTCATGACCGGCCTCTCCGAGACCGAGCAGATCGTGAAGGGACTGGAGGCCGGCGGCGTCGACTATGTCACCAAGCCGATCGCCCCGGACGAGCTGATCGCGCGCATGCGCGTGCATCTCGCCAATGCCCGCCAGACCCACAGCGCCCGCGCCGCGCTCGATGCCGCCGGCCGCTTCCTGCTCTCCGCGACGCGGAGCGGCCGCGTCTTGTGGAGCACGCCGCAGGCGACCGCCCTTCTCGCCGCCGTCACCGCGCCGCCTCCGGGCGACAGCTTCGTGCTACCCGAGCCGGTGCGGCTCTGGCTCGACGGCCATCGCGGCGAGGCCGCGGGCGCCGAGCCGGACGCCTTCGATCTGACGGTCGACGGAACGAGCCGGCGGTTGAAGCTGTCCTATGTCGGCCAGATCGGGCCCGACGAGCTCCTGCTGCGCATCACAGAGGACAACCGCCTGCCGCCGGAGCAGATCCTCAAAGCCAAGCTCAATCTTACCGTCCGCGAAGCCGAAGTCTTGATGTGGCTGGCGCGAGGCAAGGCGAACCGCGACATAGGCGAGATACTCGGCCTGTCGCCGCGCACGGTGAACAAGCATCTGGAGATGGTCTACTCGAAGATCGGCGTCGAGAACCGCGCCGCGGCAACCGCGCTCGCGATGCGCGCGCTGGCGTCGCGATGAGACCCGGCACGCTCGGGTGGGATCTTCAGGAGCCCGCCGGTACGTAGAGGCAGATCGTTCCCGCGTCCTTGAAGCCATAGAACGAGCAGCGATGCATGCCGCTGTCGCCCGAGGGTTTGATCCGCCGATCATTGTACGGAATGGTCTCGCCAGAAGCCGGGATGCTGTAGCCCCGCGGCGTGGCCACGACCTCTCCCGGCGCGACCGGATGACAGTCCTGATTGTCGCAGCAGGATGCGCTGTAGGACCATCCAGTCGGCGCGTCATGAGCGTTGGCCGGGATGCAGGCGAGGGCGAGGAGCGCGGCGCTCAGTGACACGGACAGCGGCGTCATCACCTTGGTAAGTAGAGACGGAAACGACGCCGGCAAGGGAGCAGCGTGCCGCTGATCTGCAGGGGAGAGAGATTGATCCGGCCGGCCGTGGACGGCGCGGCAGGCGACGCTCGGGCAGGTGACGCGGGGGCAAGTGATGCGAAGGCAAGTGTCGCGCAGGCAGCTGGCTGGCCGGCTCCACGATCACTTTGCCATCAGCGTCGCTGGGCCGGGCGATGAGGGTGATCTTGCCGAGCTTCAGGGCATCCGGCAGATGTCTCGCTGAGAAGTATAGGATGGCAAAGTCCGTTGCACGGATCGTGCACCAGACTGAGACGTCTGGTTAAGTCGCAAGAAATGCAGATCTAATTATTAGAGCGTGGTATAAGCTCGATACTTCAAGCACTGATAGTAAATAAAGCCGTCTATTCAATGGCTGAGAGAGATATCAAATTTTCTTGTCAATGGTATGACAGTGTTACTTTGTACGCTGTTGCCGTAGGGATACAGCCCAATCCCGGGAGTTAAGCTAGAACCCTGCCGAAACGTCTTTATCCGGTCGGAGGGTATTAAATGCATAAGCGCCTATTGGTTGCGAACATTCTTGCGGTGATGATGTCGGCCGG
Organism: Xanthobacteraceae bacterium; assembly: GCA_029266425.1. Taxonomy (GTDB): domain Bacteria; phylum Pseudomonadota; class Alphaproteobacteria; order Rhizobiales; family Xanthobacteraceae; genus Ancylobacter. Next base: position 31,510 of record JAQSWY010000038.1, on the reverse strand, counting down.
GGCCGCACAGGCGGCTGACATGGCGACCAAGATGGTCACCAAGGCCCCGGTCGTCGCTCCGGCCTTCAGCTGGACCGGCTTCTACATCGGCGCGCATGGCGGTTATGGCTGGGGTCGGACCGAGTGGAGCGATTCCTACGATCCGCTGAATCCGACCACCCTCCAGGAGGACGATGCGGCCTACGACACCGATGGCTGGCTCGCGGGCGGCCAGATCGGCTTCAACTATCAGATCGATCAGTTCGTGATCGGCGTCGAGGCGGACGCCTCCTGGGCCGACATCACTGGCAGCGGCAAGTATCACGTCGATGACCTCGATCCGGGTACCTGCATCCAGAGCGGCGATGCCTGCCGGACCGAGATCGAGGCGCTCGGCACCATCACCGCCCGGCTTGGCGTCGCGTTCGACCGCGCGCTGTTCTACGTGAAGGGCGGCGCGGCCTGGGCAAGTGTCAACCACCGTTCCGGCTGGACCGATCTGGATCCGGCGTTCAGCTATCATGACAACGTCGACGAGACCCGCTGGGGCTGGACCATTGGCGGCGGCGCCGAATACGCGTTCGCCGATAACTGGTCGGTCAAGGTCGAATACAACTATATCGACCTCGGCGACGACACGGTTACGTTCGGCTATGACAGCGAGTGGATCAACCCCTACCGAGCGTCGGTCGATCAGCACCTCCACATCGTGAAGGCCGGCATCAACTACCGCTTCTGAGAGCGGCGCCTCGGCGCCTCGCCTGCCCAACGCGAAAGCCCCGGCTCGACCGGGGCTTTTTTGCATGCTTAGGCGGTCGAAGCGGCATGTGACGGCATCATCGGGACAGGATGTCGTCCTGACAGGCTGACTCAAATTCGACCTATCCGTTGAAGGAGCCCCCGTTCCGCCCTCATCCCCGGGCTTGACCCGGGGATCCAGACGTTGGACCGGGTGCATGCGGATGGAACTGGACGGATCTAGTCCGGGGACGAACTCGCTCCAAGGGCCGGGCCTTCGGCCAGGTTCTGATCCGTAATCCGATCCCGCCAAGTGAAATGGATCATTCCCGCCGTCATGCCGGGCTTGTCCCGGCCGCCCACGGTTGATCAGCGGCAAAGAACGTGGATGCCCGGGACAAGCCCGGGCATGACGTCTCAGTTGGTGAATTACGAGCCGGATACGGCCGAACGACCGGCGCGGCGCAAAGTGCGCGCCGGCATGACCTGTCGGGCACCTGCAGCCGTCCGATCCGACCGACTACAGCCCGTCCTCAGTTGGCGACGGGCGCCGTCGCGAAGAATTGCAGCCCGAGCACCATGATGCCGACCGCCGCGACCCAGCTGCCGCTCGCCCGCAGCGCGATCGGGCGCCAGCCGCCGACGCCGCGCAGGAAGGCGATGGCGGCTCCGGTCAGGAGGGTCAGGACCGCGTAGCCGATCGCGGTCACGCCGGAGAGGAACAGCACCTGGTCGGTGCTCGCCACCATGGCCTCGCCGTTCTGATAGCCGTGGAGCAATCCCATCACCGCGACGATGGCGAGCAGGATCGGCAGCGGCAGGCTCACGGCGGCTGCCAGCGCCAGGCCGGTGATCGCGACCAGCGAAAGATCGAGGATCGGAGCGAAGGGCGGGCTCGGCAGCACCAGCGAGGCGCAGCCGCCCGCGAGTAGGGCCAGCGGGAAGACCAGCACGACCCAGCGCGCCCGGCGCGGCCCCTGGAAGGCCGCGAGTGCCGCCAGCGCAATCCATGGCAGGATCTGCTGAAGGTCCGTCAGCGGATGAAGCGCGCCGCCATAGAAATCGCCGAGCCTGGTGTCGACCAGATGGGCATGCGCGGCGGTCGGCATGCCGGCGATCGAAAAGACCGCCGGCAGGCCAAGAGCTGCGACGCGACGAAGCCTCGCTCTCATTCGATCACGCCCACGGAGGCGAGCAGGAAATAGAAGCCGACACAGCCGATGGCGGCGCCACAGGCCCGCACCACCCTCGCTCCCGCCGGCCAGGCGATGAGCACGCCGATCAAGATGCCGGCGAGGTGCAGCAGCCCGGTGGCGATGACGAAGCCGGCCGCATAGGAGGTGGGGTCCGCGGCCTCCGGCAGCTCGCGGCCATGGGCGTAGCCGTGGAAGACCGCGAACACGCCGACTATCGCAGCGGCCAGCCACAATGGCGGGCGGACCTGCAGGGCGACGAGAAGGCCGAGCGCAATGCCGGAGAGCGCGATGACCGGCTCGACCAGCGGCAGCTCGAACCCGGAGAGCCCGAGCAATCCGCCCAGCGCCATCACCAGCGGGAAGGTGATGGGCAGCACCCAGATGGCGGGGTTGCCGAGCTGCGCGCCCCACAGGCCTACCGCCACCATCGCGACCAGATGGTCGGGGCCGGTGAGCGGGTGGAGGAAGCCGCTCTCGAGCCCGGCGGCGACGCCGGTGCCGGTATGGGCAAGGGCGGGCGCCAGCGGGATCGCGACGAGCAGTGCAGCGAGCGACAGGCTCGCATTCGACGGAGCTATCTTCATGACAATCCTCTCTCAATGCATCGCGTGGATGTCGGTCGGCTCAGATGCGGATCAGGAACCAGAAGGCGGCGACGCTGCCGATCACATAGGCGGGCAGGGCGGCGCCCCAGCGCGGGAGCTCTGCCCTCGCTTGCCGATGCGCCCACATCAGCGCCAGCACGACGGCCACGAAGGCGAGCTGCCCGATCTCGACGCCGACATTGAAGAACAGCAGCGCGATCGGCAGCGTCGCGTGCGGAATGCCGAGCGTCGTCAGGGCGGTCGCGAAGCCGATGCCGTGCAGCAGGCCGAAGGCGAATGCGACGACCCAGGGATAGCGGGCGGTCAGGCCGACCTCGCCGCGTTGCAGCTTCACGATCTCCACGCCGACGAAGACGATGCTCAGCGCGATGGTGGCGTTGAGCGGACGCTCGGGGATGCCGACCCACCCGAAGGTCGCGGCGGCGAGCGAGAGACTGTGTCCGATGGTGAAGGCGGTGATGGTGCGCAGCAGCATCCAGCCGCTGCGGACCAGCCAGATCAGCCCGAGCACGAACAGCAAATGGTCGATGCCGCGCAAAATGTGGTCGATGCCGAGATTGACGTAGGTCTCGGCAAGATCGAGCCACACCGCGAGATCGGTGCCCGGATCGCGCGCCGCGGTCGCGATCGGCTTGGCGGCGGAGACCGTATAGGCTTGCACCGGTCCCTCACGCGGGACCACGCGGATCGTCGCCACCGATTGCTTGGTGCCGAGGCCCATGAAGCTGATGCGCCCGGTGAGGCCGCGCTCGCCGCAGAAGAGTTCGGGCGCCTCCCAGGTGCAGTGTGGCGGAAAGATCGGCTGCAGCGTCGGATCGGCCGGCGGCATCGTCCATTGGCCGAGATAACGGCCGGGCGCGCTCTCGCGCAGCGTGATGACCGCCATCGTCGCCTCGTGCGCCGATGCCGACCACACCGGCAGGACAAGAGCATTCAGCAGGACGAGGAAGGCGAGCAGCGTTCGCCTGCACCCGGTGCGGTGTCGGATCGTCGCGGTCATGGCTCGTCGCGCCGGATCACGTAGTTGTTGCCCAGCTCGCGCGTCGCGGCGATCGCCAGGACGCGACGGCGCTCGTCCTTCCAGGTCTGCCCGACCTGCACCGACACTTCACTCAATTCGACCTTGCGACCCGGCACGAAATTGTCGAGCCGCACGATGTGCCAGCCAGTGGCCGACGGCAGCACCTGCCACTCGCCGACCGGCAGCCCGACCAGCGAATCGACGAACTCCTTGCCGAAGGAAGGAACCAGGGTCTGGCGCGGCCGCTGCGCGAAGATGTGGGCGCGCGTCTGGATGTCTTCGGGCTCGGTGCCCGAGATGATCTCCTGCAGCACCGTCCGGCTCTCGGCCTCGGCGTTCGCACCGCTGAACGGCACTTCGATGAAGCTGACGAGATCAGGGATGTCGTAATCCAGGCGGCGCTTCTCGAACCATTCTTCCAGCTCTTGCTGTGTCGGCTCCTTCACTTCGATGCCACCGAAGATCAGGAGGCGCATCTTCTGGATGATGCGGTCGCGGATCATCGGGTCGCCCTTGTCGAGGCCCTGCGCCAGCGCCTCGCGATAGGTGATCTCGTTGAGGAGCCACAGATCGGTCAATCGGGCCATCTCGTCGGGAGACGGCTCGCGTCGCTCGTTCGCATTCTTGAACGTGTCGATGATCGACTGGCGCACCTCCGGCGTCACCTCGATGAGCCGTTCCTTGCTGACCGATGGCGTCACCGCAGCGTGGACCGCGAAGATCAGTGCGCCGATCGCCATGAACTGGACGAGCGGCTCGCGCAGCAGGCGCCCGGCAAGCCCGGGCTTCCCGCGGCTCTGGGATTCCGCGTGATTGGTTGTGGTCGTCCCGACGACCGGCTCCCCGCTCGATGACGTCAATTCCGAGTTCCCCAAAACTCACTCCGGCGAGACGATCGCGATGGTCGCGCCGGCTGTCGGGGCGTTCACTAGTGGAACTGAGGTGTCGGGCTCATGACAGTGCGCAGGAATTCTTTTGCCGGGGGCATCATCTCGCGCTCGGCTGGCGCTTCGTTGCGTTTTCCCGCGTGAGTAAGTCGTTTTCCATTGGCGGATGTCGTAGCCGGCAAAGTATCATAAAAGAGTCACCAAACTTTCATGGCGACTTGAGGAGTCGGTCACAGAACACCGCTACGGAATGCTCCTCCTACGGAACGTCCACCATCAAGACATGGGGCTACAGAATGAAGAGCGGAGCGCTGTCGCATCCGTTGATAGCGGGTGCATCAGTCCTGGCCGTGGCGGCCGGTGCGGTGACGCTGCCGACGACGCCGTCTTATGCCGACAGCTATATGGCTGGCGACTTCCACAACCACACGCCGTGCTCGGACGGCCGGTCGTCCGTCGAGACGATGGTGAAGAAGGCGGTCCAGAGCTATGGCCTCGAATGGCTCGGCTCGGCCGATCACGGCGGCAACAGCTCGCGCGATTGCCGCATCGACGATCCCGAGGGCGACGGCTCCACGACGGGCACCGGCAAATTCTGGGACGACGCCCCGGCGACGGCCATCAAGGGCGATGTCGCGACCGGCACGGGTGGCAAGCGGGCCATGTGGCGCTGGCAGAGCGCCGAGGAGATCATTTATCCCGAGCTGGTGCGCCTCGCCCAGCAGCTCAACAAGCCGATGCTCTATGCCGGTATCGAGACCAACGTCCCGGGCCATGAGCACACCAGCATGACGGCGATCGGCAATCAGAAGCCGCAGAATTTCGGCGGCGACACTGGCGACGCCAGCGCGGTTGCGGAATTCGAGTATCGTTTCGACCGCAGCGACACCGACTTCAGCAAGGGCGCCCCGAACCACAATTGGGAGGGCAAGGTCGCGAACGCCACCGGCGCCGGTTCGGGCACGACCAACCACGTCAACAAGGCCGTCCCCAGCGTCAAGTGGCTGCAGGATAACTTCCCGCTCACCAGCTATTACGTTCCGGCCCACGTGGAACGCGCCGGCGTGTTCAATCCCAATGGCAATAACGGCTTCAACGTCGAGCACTTCCGTGACTTCAACAATGCCGGCCCGACGGTCGCGGTTGGATTCGAGACCCAGCCCGGCCACCAGGCCAGCAACAATCGCGGCGAGTACCGGTTCAACTTCTGCGGCTCCACCTGCCCCTCGGTCGGCGTGACGACCTATGGCGGCACCGGAATCTACGGGGCCAAGATCGGCGGCGTATGGGACGCGCTCCTCGGCGAAGGCCGCAACTGGTTCTTCTATGCGGCCTCCGACTGGCACAATCGCGGTGTGTTCAGCATCTACGAGACCGGATCGACCAACGACTTCTATCCCGGCGAGTACCAGAAGATGTACATCCCGCGTCCGGCGAGCGGCACGCCGCTGCGCCCGCAGGTCGTCGTCGACGGCACCCGGTCCGGCAATTCCTACTCGGTCATGGGCGACCTGATCTCCGGCGAACTCACCTACAAGGCCGAGGTCATCGGCTATCCGACCGCCGGCATCGCCAAGATGGGCCAGACGCTCGTGGTCCCGCGCGGCCGTTCGGTTCGCCTCACCCTCGAGGTCAATGATCCGACCGGCACCAACCACTCGCCCTACAGCTTCAACAACCCGTCGCTGGCGCCGCTCACCATTCAGGAGCCGCTCAACCGGCCGACGCTGCGCCAGGTCGACTTCATCCGCGGCAATGTCACCGGCGTGGTCGCGCCGAACAGCGGCAACTACACCAACGGTGCCAACCCGACCGCGCAGATCTTCGCCACCTTCAATTCGGGCAACTGGACCGCGAGCGGCACGAAGCGGACGATGGTCGTCACCATTACCAACGTGCAGAACAACATGTATGTCCGCACCCGCGGCAGCAACCTGCCGCCGAGCACGCCGGCGGAAACTGACGCTCAGGGCAACCCGCTGAACGATTGGGATCCCGAGAACGCCGCGCAGGGCCCGTTCGTGGCCTGCACGGACGCCGCCTGCCCGCCGCACATGGCGGTGCGTGATGGCCAGAAGCTGTCGAGCTACGACGTCGCGAGTTGGGCGGATCTGTGGTTCTACACCAACCCGATCTTCATCCGCGTCGCCGACCAGCCGAAGCTCCTGGTCGAGACCAACGCCATCAAGGCGGCGTCGCTGAAGTAAGCCGGTCGCCGGCGCCACGCGTGTGGCGCCGGTTGCATGGTAGTTCTGCGACCGGGGGCCTGTTACGGCCCCCGGTTCGCTTTCTGAAGAAAGAATTGCCGGGTCCGCCGATGTCCGAAATCAACGTGGTTACTGCCGCCTCCCGAGGCGCCGCACCTTCCGCCACCGCACCGTCTGCCATCGCGTCGTCCGCCACCGCGCCGCCAGCCACCGCGCCCCGTCGCATCCTCGCCATCATGGCGATCGCGGGCCTCTCCGGTTTCGCCGGGCTCGGATACGAGATCATCTGGACCCGGATGCTCGCCGTCTCCCTCGGCCATGAGATCGTCGCCGTCCTCGGCGTCATCGCGGCGCTGTTCGCCGGCATCGCCCTCGGCAGCCTGGAGCCGGGCAGGCGCATCGCCGGCAGCCCGGAACCGGCGCGCTGGTATGCCGGGCTCGAAATCGCGATCGGGCTCTGGGCGCTCGCCCTCATTCCGCTATCGCCGCTGATCGGCGATCTCGTTCCTCTGCTGGTGCCGGTCGACGCCGCACCGGCATGGCAGTGGCTGGTCGCCTTCGCGCTTCCCTTCGTGCTGCTGCTCCCGGCGACGCTGGCGATGGGCGCGACCCTGCCGGCGCTGGAGGCAGTGCTCGCCCCGCGGCTCGCGAACGGCGCCGCGGTCGGCCGGGTCTATGCAGCGAATACGGCTGGCGCGGTCGCCGGCACGCTCGCTACCACCTTTCTGCTCATACCCTCCGTCGGCCTCTCTGCAACCCTGGCGCTGTGCGCAACCATCAATTTCGTCTGCGCCGCGGCGATGTGGCGCTGCGGGGGCAGGCTGCGCGTCGAACCGGCACCCGCGGTGCGCGTCACTGGGGACGACCGGCGTCCGGCCATGCTGGCGCCGCTGTTCGTCACCGGGCTGCTCGGCATCGGCTACGAGATCCTGACCATCCGGGTGGTCAGCCAGATCCTCGAGAACACCATTTACACCTTTGCGATCCTGCTCGCCGCCTATCTGCTCGGCACGGCGCTCGGTGCGTCGATCCGCAACCGGATCGCCGTGGTTCGCAATCCCGATGCCCTGACCAGCCTTCTAGTCACGGTGACGGCGCTGGCCTGCATCGGAGGCGCCGCCGTGCTGGCCTCATCGGACGTCGTCCTTGGTGCTTTGCGAAATACTTTGCCGCCGACCGTGGCCGGCCGGCTCGCGGCCGAGCTCGGCATTGCCGCGCTTGCCTTCCTGCCGCCGACCATCGCCATGGGCGCATTGTTCACCCAGCTGGCTCAAGCCGCGAGCGATCGGGTCGGCGGCGTCGGGACGGCGCTGGCGGTCAACACGCTGGGCGCGGCGCTGGCGCCCATCCTGTTCGGACCGATCCTCATTCCCCTGGTCGGCGCCAAGCTCGGCTTCGCCGTGCTCGCCTTCGGCTATGTGCTGGCGCTGCCGAACCTTCGCAGGCCTGCCATCGTCTCCGCCGCCCTCATCTCGGCCGGAGCGCTCGCCTTGGCCGCTTCGCCGCTGTCGCTGCAGTTCGTCCAGATGCCGCTCGGCGGCGAACTCTTGTGGCATCGCGACGGCGTCATGGCGGCGGTGAGCGTCGTGCGCAACAGCGCCGGCGATCAGTACCTCCAGGTCAATAATCACTTTCGCATGGGCGGTACCGCATCGGAGCGCTCCGATCACCGCCAGGCCCACATCCCGCTGTTGCTGCATCCGGACCCGAAGCGGGCGCTGTTCCTCGGGTTGGGCACCGGGGCCACAGTGTCTGCGGCGGGCGATCATCCCGGGCTCGTCACCGATGGCGTCGAACTCGTGCCCGAAGTAGTCGAGACGTTTCCGCTGTTCCCGCGCTCGGCCCCGCAGCTCGGCCGCAACCCCGATATCAACATCCATGTCGCCGATGCGCGCCGCTTCGTGCGCGCCCCCGGCGTGCGCTATGACGTGATCGTCGCCGATCTCTATCACCCGTCGGTCGACGGCTCCGGCGCGCTTTATGCACGCGAGCATTTCGCCGCGATCCGGAACCGGCTGGCCGACGGCGGGATATTCTGCCAGTGGCTGCCGCTCCATCAGCTCGATATCGACACGCTGCGCATCATCGTTCGCACCTTCCTCGACGTGTTCCCGGATTCGAGCGCCTATCTCGCCCAGTTCAGCGTCGAGACGCCGCTGATCGCCCTGATCGGCAGCGAGGCGCCAAGAACCTATCCGGCTAATTGGTTCGAAACCCGCATCGCGGATCCGGTTCTTGGCAAGCGGCTCGGTGCGCTCGATCTCAAGGACGGGATGTCGCTGTTCGGCCTCTATCTCGCAGGGACGGACGAGTTGCGCAGCTTCGCCGGGCCGGGGCGCCTCAACACCGACGATCAGCCGTTCGTGGCCGCGCAGGCGCCGCGCATCGCCTATGCCGCAGCGGACAGCCCGGGCGAGCGCCTCGTCACGCTGCTCGGCGCCCTGCACCCTCGCGCCGATGAGGTTCTGAGCGGAGCAGGCGACGATGCAAGCCGCCGCCTCGCCGCCTATTGGATCGCTCGCGACCGCTATCTCGAAATGGGCGTGCGGACTCTCGCTGGCGGCGGGCCGCGGAACCTGATCGCCGACGTCGCCCCGCGGCTGATCGAGCTGGTCCGGATCAGTCCGGACTTCGATTCAGCCTATCTTCCGGTGCTCGCCATGGCGCGGCAGCTCAGCGTCAAAGACCCGGCTGCGGCTCGCGGGCTCCTAGAAACGCTCGATAGGGCGAACCCTGGGCGCTCCGAGGCGCGGCGCCTGCTTGCGGTGCTGCCGCCGGACTAGCCGGGCTGGCGGGGCTGGCCGGAGCATCGGCGCTCGCGACGGTGAAATTGACCGACCCGCCGTCCGGATGGGAGTGGACGGTGACATAGCCTTCCCATGAGATCAGATACTTCCCGGGCGGCAGCGCCCTGGTGGCACGAAACTCGGCCGTCCGGACCTCGTTCGTGCTGCGCACCCAGTCGATCGGCCACTCGGCAAACTTCTCGTCCAGCAGCCGCACCTTCTGCAGGTCGATCTCGAACAGGAACTGCAGCGTCATGGTGGGGTGCGGATCGGCAAGCACGTCGCCCGCATTCGGGGCCGACTGGTCGAAGCTGCATTGCGCCTGCGCGTCCGTGGTCGCCAGGGCGGTCAAGCCGAGCAGCGCCAGCGCCGCGATCACCGAGCGTGAGTGCATCGTTCTCTCCGTGTGTCTGTCGTCGGCCTTGGGCAGGATCAGGCGAACCGGACGGCGTAGCCGAAATTGTCGAGTCGCTCGGGAATCGCGTTGAAGGCGATCGAGATGCGCTGTTCGCCCTGATTGGTCGGCACCTCGTGCAGCAGATAGCTCGGGAACATCACGAGATCGCCGGGCGTGATCTCCGGCATCATCCATTTACTGCCGTTATAGGCGTTGATGCGGGCGTTCTTGTTATGGTTGCTGAAGATGAAGTTGGTGCCACCCAGGCTCTTGTGGAACACGAGGTTCGCCGACGGGTGCGGCTGGGTGAGATAGAGCACGCCGGAGATGAAGCTGTTGGCATGGGTGTGGATGGACTGGCGCCCGCCGGGCTCCAGCACGTTCACCCAGATCTCCTTGATCTGCCAGCCCAGCGTCTCGCCGAACAGCACCTCTCCGAACTGCACGACGCTCGGCATCACCAGCTCGCCGAGCCTTGCAAACGTTTCGTTCGCCTCGATGCCGGCCACCGGCGTGTGCGACAGCCGGTCCGAAAAGGCGTTGGTCTGCTTTTGCGAATCCTGGATTTCGCTGGTGATGGAGGAGATCAGCTCGCCGCTCAACAATCTCTCCACCCGCACCACGGGTGTCGGGAACAATCCGATGACTTGGCTCACAATAGCGTCCGCTCGATTCAGAAGAAGGGAAGAGCCGCGTCCTGCCGCGGCCCGTGGGCCGGACCTGCGCGATCCGCGTCGCGCACTTTCCCCATCGTCTATGACCGCTGCGTGACCACTGCGGCGCAATCGCGGGACTACGCCTCAATGGAACGGATCGGGTTCGACCTCCGGCATGGGCGGCCGCCCCAATCGGCTCGCCAATGCGCGAGCGACCGAGGATGCGGTAGGCGGGCTGGCCACTCGCGCTCCCGCCACTGCGGGCCGGTCGGACGGTCGGGTAGCCGCCCCTCCGGCGTCGCGCGGCGGCAGCGTCAGCATCGCCGTGTTGCGGTCCTTCTGCAGCATGGCGTCACGCGCGCCCACCGATCGCAAGATCCACCCGTCGTGAACCTCGCCGGTCCGCAGACGCGTGACCGTCTTGGTCGCCGGATCGAGGAAGAGGCCGTAACTGCCGCGCGCATTGCGGACGGTGCCGATCAGCGCGAGCGGCGGACGCGGCGGATTGCTCGGTGCGGTCGCTTGTGGCGGCGGCGCAGTCGGGGTGGCGACCACGGCCGGCGGCGGCGGACGTCGCGACGGCGAGAAGATCGGCCGCTCCCGCGTGGCGGCGAGGTCGTCGAGCGGCACGGCCCACAGCGGATTGCCGCGCGGCGCCGGCTGCGGACCTTGGCCCTCGACCGCGTCCATCGCAACGGCGGACGCCGCCGCGAGACAGGCGAGGCTCCATCCGAGCAGGATCGGAGCCATCCGCCGATGGGTGTGTCTGCCGAAGGCTCTCATTGCGCACCTTGCCATTGGCCATACACGGTCATCAGCACCCGCATGCGCCCATCGTCGGATTCGCCGCCAGCCGTCGATCCCTGTGCGACGAGCTGGTCGACGAACAGGAATGGCATGCCCGCTTCGAGATCATAGAGGAGTTTCTGCAGCTCCGGCTGCGCGATCTCGAGGTTCGTCGTCACCCCGAGGAAGCCGGCGCCGAATTCATTGCCCTGCAATTCCACCTGGGAGGAGGTGATGCGGCCGTCGAGCCGCTCCACCGCCCCGGAGACACGCTGCATCAGCGCGGCGCCTGCGACCGTCACGCTCGGTCCTTCGAGGAAGGGCGAGCCGGCCGGCAGGCCCGGCGCTCCGTCGAGATCGGGCGGTGCGGCGCGGCGGCCCTGCAGCCGGGAGAGCATGTCGTCTGCCACGATGACGGCGGCGCGCTGTTCCATGAGATCCGCCACGGTGCCATAGGCGGCGCCGGCGAGGCTCGCCACCAGCGCGAAATAGCCGAGCGTGGCGAGGAGGGGTCGCCAGCCGGGCCTGCTGCCTAATGATCGGACGGCGCTCATGGCTTGGCCTCCGACGGCATGCGGATGCGGGCCTCGATGTGGAAGCGCTCGCCCGGCTCCTGGGGAACGCGGGTGGTCGGCGCGAAGAACGTCGCCTCCGTGAAGCGCGACGACTGCTCCATCAGCCCGATCAGCGTCGGCGCTTCGCGGGAGACGCCGATCACCTGCAGCTTGTCGCCTTCGATGTGCATCTCGGTCACATAGCTGTGGTCGGGCAGCACCCGGGCCAACGCCTCGATCACCAGCACGGTCGCCGCCCGCTCCTGCTTGCGCCGCTCGAGCGCGCGCAGTGCCGTCGTCTCGCCGCGCTGCTCGCCCCGGGTGAGGGCGAGCCGCTGTGCGGCGATCTGGCCGTTCAGGGCGTCCAGCTGCCCGTCGAGTTCAGTACCGAGAATCTGCGACGCCGCCATGGCGAGCGCCGAGACCACCGAGACCGCCACCAGCACGGCCAGCAGGGCCTGCCGGACCCGCGCGACGCCGAGCATTCCGGAAATGGCGTGCTCGTGCACCCGGATCGGCGCCGGGGCGGCCGCGGTGTCTTCCGATCGAGCGGGCGGCAAAGTGTAGACGACGATCGACTTCGCCCCGATCGCCTTCAGCGCCTGCACATAGGGTTCGATCCGGACCCGTGCCGTCGCGGCGACGGTCAGGCCGATGCGCTCCTCGGCCGCTTGCTCGGGCGGCGTCCAGCCGAATGCAGCCTCGCTGGCGCTCCAGGGGGTCAGCCGGTCGATCTGAGCGCGGACGATGCCGTCGAGGAATTCGGCGGCGCGTTTGGGCAGTTCGAGCGGACGAAACAGGAAATGGCCGGGCCGCAGCACCAGCTCGATGTCGCGCCCCCGTAGCTCCGCGGTCACGCGGTCCGGCAGGCCTGGCGCCGCCTCATCGAGCCGGAACGGCGGATGCGTGGGTGCCGCGCCGGCCTCTCGCGGGCGAAGCGAGAAGCTCCCGTCATCGCCTTCGACGAGTTCGACGGATCGCACATTGCGCAGCCGCGCGATGGAAGCGACGATCGTATCGGCGACGACATCCATCCAGCTCGCGAAGCCGTCGACGATCTGGCTCACCGGGCTCATCGTCTTGCCTCCGTGCGCGGTTTCGGCGCCTCGACGTTCAGGCCATCGCGCCACGACAGCACCCGATACGGATCGTCACCGAAGTCGCGCAGCAGGATGACCGCCTCGGCGGCATGGACCCCGCCATTGTCGAAGTCGATGCGGACCGTCACCCGCATGGCATCGCCCCCCTCCGTCGTGGTTCCAGGCAAAGCGGTCTGGCGTTCGCCGCCGGGCGATCCGCCTGGATCCGGCGTCTCGGTCTGGCGGTCCGGCGCGGCACCGGGCAGCGAGGCTAGCACGATCGGATCGGCCTCGCGGGCAAGCACGTCGGCCCGCCCGCTGAACACCGTCAGATGGGCCAGCGCCTGCTCGACCAGCGCCGGCGGCAGCCCTGCCACCAGCCAGATCTCGTCGACATGGACGAACGAGGCCCCGCGCGGCGCGTAGTCCAGCCCGGCCTCCCGATAGGTCGCGACATCCTGCGTGACCGAGGCCGGAGTGCGCCAGGCAATGATGCGGTCCGCATACTTATCGGCCTCGTCGGGTTTCGCCCCGAGCGTCGAGAACAGGCCGGCCAGCAATTCCCGGGGCGCGGCGTTCAGGTCGATGCGCGCCGTCTCGTTTCGGAAGGCAGCCACGATGCGGGCCTTGGCCATGCGGAAGACGACCTCGCCATGCGTCGGGCGCTCGTCCTTCGGCGCCGAGACGATGCGATAGGCGGCAAGTTCCACCGCAGCGGTGACGAGGCTTTGGGCGACCAGATCGTCATTCCGCACCGCGGCGGCTGCGGCGGTGTTGGCGATATAGACCGCGTAGACCGAGACCAGCGCGGCGAGGGCGCCGATGATCCACAACACCGTCACCAGGATGAAGCCGTCGGATGCGTTTCGCGCCGTCGCTTGTGTGCGCGCACTCATTGCTGCCCGCCCTCCGGGATCGGGGTCTTCGCAGCGTCGCCGTCCTTTGCGGCGGCGCTATTGCTGCAGCCTCGCCGGGTCTCTTCCGTGACGCACTCCATCGGCAGCTCGGTATGGATCACCATCGCGGTCGAGGCACCGAGCGTCCGGCTGGTCGCCGCGTCGCGGACGACAAGGCGGATCGCCCGCGGCAGCTCCTCGGCATCGATCCAGTCGCTCCGCCACACGCCATCCCGGCCGGCATAGGAGAACGACACCCGATAAAGTGAGCTCACGAGGGCGATCGGGTCGGCGAAGCGAGGTGGACCAGCGTCGGGCGGGCGCGGCGCGAACAGCGCCGTGCTCCGCACCAGTGCCGGCCGCGGGTTGCTCGCCTCAGAGAGCCGGACGATCTCGAGGCCAGGCCGGGCGTTGGGACCGAGCGCCAAGCGCACGAAGGTGACGGAGAGCTCGGATCCCTCGAACAGCGGGCTCTTGCTCTCGATGTTCGCCGGCACGAATTCGGCCGCGGCAAGGTCGGCAACGATGCGGTCGATGGCGAGGGCGAGGAGCTCGCTCTGCTGCACCCGGGTGAGCCCTCGCTGCCAATTGGGCAGCCACTGCGCGGTCACCAGTGCGAGCCCGGTGAGGACGAGGCCCATCAGCGCCATCGCGACCAAAGCCTCGACCAGGGAGAAGCCGGCGACCGGCGAGCGGTCGGGGTGCGTGGCCGCGCTCATTGCACCGCGCTCCGGGCGAGGCGGACGGTCTCGATCGTGACCGACGCGCCGGAGGGAGCGCGGACGCGGATCACGACCTGTCGCGGCACCCAAAGCGGGTCCGGGGGCATGCCGTCGAGCGCGAGGGGACGCACCTCCATCCTCCAGCGGTGGCCAGCGATCTCGCCGTCGGTCTGGCCGACCGCGAGGTCTCGCCGCCTGGGGATTCCGGCCTCCACCGCACGCGCCGTCTGCAGCAGGGCAACCCGCTGGTCCAGGGTTCGCGAGGCGCGCGCGCTCGTCGCCGCGACCGCCCCGATGGCGCCGAGCGAGGTGGCGGTGACGGCGAGCGCGACCAGCACCTCGACGATGGTGAAGCCGGCGCGCGCGCGGCGCTTACGAGGCGCGACGCGGGACAATCTCGACCCCTCCGGTCAGCCAGTTCACCCGCACCTCATAGCCGGTGCCGTTCCGCATGAGCGCGACCGTGCCTCCGCACGACATGCCCGACGGGAAGAAGCGGATGCTGGAATGCGCCGGGCGGTTGTTGCAGCGCTGCGGCAACATCGTCCGCAGCGTCACGTCGCCCGGGATCCGGACCGAGCGCCCGGTGGCGCCGGAGCGGATCGACCGGGATGTGGCATTCACCTCGGTGGCGACAGGGGTCCGGCGCCGGATGGCGGCGCTGCGGTCGGCCTTGATGAGCGAGGCGGCTTCCACCGCATAGGCTTCGAGCCGCGCGCGCGACGTCCCGAGCGGGAGCCGCGGCAGCGCGAGCGCGGCGAGGGCTGCGACGATGGCCAATACGCAGACCACCTCGAGAAGGGTGAACCCCGCCTCGCGGTCGGGCCGGTCCTCCAGGAAGGGTTCTGCCCGGGTCGGGTCCATCACCGCGACCAGCTCGTGACGTCGGCCGCCGTGCCGGTGCCCCCCTCCTGGCCGTCGGAGCCGCGGGAAACGATGTCATAGGGCCCGTGCTCGCTCGGCGAGCGGTAGACATAGGCCTTGCCCCAGGGATCGGCCGGCACCGAGCCACCCTTCAGATACGGGCCGTTCCAGGCGGCGAGGCCGGCGGTACGCTGCACCAGCGCGGTCAGCCCCTCCGAGCTCATCGGGTAGCGTCCGGTATCGAGATAGAAGAGGTCGAGGGCGCTGGTGAAACCCTGGATCTGGATCTTCGCGGTCTTGACCTTGGACTCGCCGAGATAATTGAGCACGCGCGGCCCGACCAGGGCGACGATCAGCCCGATGATGGTGATCACGACCAGCAGCTCGACCAGCGTGTAGCCAGCCTCGTCGTGGCGCCGCGAGCGGCGGAACCGGCGTGCCGACGTGGAGGGGACAAGACCCATCGCAGAACCTCTATTCACTTCTCTCATCCGATGCTTTGGCTGACCGACAGCAGCGCGGTCATGACGGAAACGATCAGCCCGCCGACGACGATGCTGATCGTCACGATGGCGAGCGGCCCGATGATGGCGACCACCCGCGCGAGCGAGCGCTGAAGCTTGGCCTCGTAGAAATCGGCGATGCGTCCGGCCAGCATCGCGAGCTGTCCGGTTTCCTCGCCCAGCCGCAGCATGCGGATCGCCATGGGGGGCAGGATGTCGCTCGCGGCAAACGCTTCGGAGAGCTTGCCGCCGTGGCGCACCCGGTCCGCCGCCGCCGCCCACGCCGAAGCGTCGTCATCGACCGACATGACGTCGACGATGATGCGCAGCGCGGCCGTCAGCGTCACGCCGTTGCCGAGCAGGATGCCGAGATTGCGGCAGAACACGGCGGCGCGATGGAAGCCGAGGATAGTCCGCACCAAAGGCAGGCGCGTGACACCGCCCATCAGCGCGGCGCGCGCGCCCGGCCGGCGCAGCATCAGCCATGCGGCGAGCGGGAGCAGCACGGCCGCCACCGCGAATTCGGTCATGTGCGCCTGTGCGAGGTCCGACAGGTCGAGCAGCGCTTCCACCGCCGGATCGAGCTCGGCTCCCATGTCGCGCAGCACGGTCGAGAACTGCGGCAGCACGAAGAGCAGGAAGAAGACGAGGACACCCCCAGCCGCCACCAGCACGAAAGCCGGGTATTGCAGCGCCTCGATGAGCTTGCGCCGCAGCTCCTCGCCGCGGGCGCGCTCGCTTGCGAGCAGCTCGAGTGTGCGATCGAGCGTCCCCGACGCCTCGCCGACCCGCACCAGCGCCACATACACGGGAGGGAACAGCTTCGGATGGGCGCCTATGGCGTCGGCGAAGCTCTCGCCGGCCAGCACGTCCGACCTGATCTTGCCGACCACTGGTCTCAGCCGCCCGAGATCGGCGTCGCCGGTGAGGAGCTCGAGGCCGTCGTCGAGGCGCGCCCCGGCGCGCAGCAGCAGCGCGAGATCGCGGGTGAAGACGGTGACGTCCTCGGGGCGCGGCCGACTCGCGAACGACAGGCCGAAGCGCATGGCCGGCTTGCCGTCCGCCGGCGAGGTCTCGATCGGCACGAGGCCGAGGAACTCGATGCGCTGCGCGACCTCCGCCGCGGTGGTGGCGGAGATCGAGCCGCTTACCAGCTCGCCGTTCTGCGTCAGCGCCCGATAATTGAAGTTCGCCATCGCAGCTCAGCGCATGGTGGTGACGCGAAGGACTTCCGCGGCCGAGGTCATGCCGGCCCGGCACTTGGCAACCCCGTCGTCGAGCATGGTGGTCATGCCGGCCGCTATCGCCCCCTTGTCGAGCGCGCTGGAGCCGGCGTGGCGGTCGATCTGCTCGCGGATCTCGTCGGAGAGCGTCAGTATCTCGAACACGCCGATGCGCCCGCGATAGCCGGCGCCGCCGCAGCGCTCGCAGCCGCAGGGCTCGTAGACCGTCTCGCCCGCCGCAAAACCCAGCGCGGCATAGCGGGGATCGCCGTCGATATCGGCTGAGCTCAGCGCCCGCGCCGTCTTGCAGCGCTCGCACAGCTGGCGCACCAGTCGCTGGGCGATCACCGCGCGCAGCGTCGACTTCAGGAGAAAGGGCTCCAGCCCGAGATCGATGAGGCGCGGCACTGAGGCGGCCGCCGTCTCGGTGTGCAGCGTGGTAAGCACCAGATGGCCGGTGAGGGCGGCATGAACCGCGATATGCGCGGTCTCGGGGTCGCGCACCTCGCCGACCATGATGACGTCCGGGTCCTGGCGGACGAAGGCGCGCAGCGCCGCGGCGAAGGTCAGGCCGATCGAGGGCTTGACCTGCGACTGGTAGATGCCGCGGATCTCGTATTCGACCGGGTCCTCGATGGTGAGGATCTTGCGCGTCGGCTCGTTGAGGATCGACAGCATCGTCGCCAGCGTCGTCGTCTTGCCGCTGCCGGTCGGGCCGGTGACCACGATCATGCCGTGCGGCAGTGCCAGCAGGCGGGTCAGGGTCGCGCGGTCGCCGGGCTCCAGGCCGAGCTTGTCGATCGACAGCAGGCCGCGATCCTTCGGCAGCAGGCGGATCACCGCGGCTTCGCCGTGCTGGGTCGGCATGATGGCGACACGTACATCGAGCTCGTCGCGGCCGAGTCGCAGCCGGGCCGCGCCGTCCTGCGGCAGCCGGCGCTCGGCGATGTCGAGGCCGGCCAGGATCTTGATGCGGGAGATCACCGCCTGCGGCAGCACGCCGGCCGGCGCCGCGACCGGCCGCAGGAGGCCGTCGACCCGCATGCGCACCTCGAGCCCGGTGCGGAACGGTCCGATATGGATATCGCTGGCCCGCAGCTCGATCGCCTTTTCGAGGAGATCGTTGACGGCGCGCACCACCGGGGCGCCGCTCGCAAGGTCGCGCAGGCTGTCTATGTCGTCGGCGGCGCGCTCCGAGGCCGGCTCGCCATTGCCGGCGGACGGCGCGTCAGCCTCGCCCAGACGCTCCGTCAGCACGGTGGCGATGTCCTCGAACGAGGCCACGGTCAGGCTGACCGGCGCGCCGAGCACGATCTCGGCGGCACGCAGGCCCGCGGCGTCGGTCGGGTCGCCGACGGCGAGGCATGCGGCGCCGTCGGCCGCGCGATACGGCAGGACGGTCATCTCGCGCAGGAAGCGTGGCGAGAAATTCTTCACCAGGGGCGTCGCCGCCATCAGCTGCGGGAGGCCGATCCGCGTCAGGGAAAAGAAGCGCGCCACCGCGTCGGCGAAGTCGCCCGCCGTCAGATCGGTCGATTCCCAGATCTTCCTGAGCGCGTTCGGGCCGGTGGGCAGGTTCGGCTGAAGCGACGGCGCGAGACTGCCGCTGGCTTTGCCGGCCGGCGCGGCGTCGCCATGGGCTAGGTACGCCATGAAGTCGGCGTGCCTTGCGAAATCGCCGGCGCTGTCGGCAGTCATCGTCGCGTTCCCGTCGTCGCCCAAGCGCGATCATCGTCCGCGCGCATCAACACCTCACGGGCGGACGAGCCGTCCGGAGGCGGTCTGTTCGGTGCCGAACCGATGGTCGCGATCGCCCCTCCGCCGATGTGCCTTCGTGAGGCACACCATTGCGGGTTAGCGGGCCGCATATTCGTCGTGCCCCATGAATGTTTTGCGGCGGTTACATGACGCTGGTGCTACAGCGGCCGCACCACCGGAAAACTCGCTTCGACGTTGAGAAGTCCTTGAGTTTAAGCATCGCGAACGGGATCAATATTTCTGTCATACGCGATCGATAACTAAGATTTGCCGATGCGTGACTCGCGCCGGCCGCGTAGCTCGACCGACAGTTGAGCTTGAAATAGAGACATCAGGTGGCGTGTGTGGACAGCAGGGCCAGGTCGGTCCCAATATCGGCCGGACAGTATCAACATTGCTTGCACGATCCTGGTCGGCGCTTTTGTCGGCGCGTGCAGCCTGCTTCCGGACGACAAGCGTCCCCCCGACGTCATCGATCAGGTGCGAGCCATCGATCTCATGCCGCGCCAGACCACGCCGGTCGGCGCGTCGACGAGCGTTCCCGATGATCGCCGGGCGGTCGAGTATCAGGCGACCAGCGATGCGCCTGCGGTCGTCGATCGCAGCGGCAGCACCGGGAACCAGCCGGGCTCGTCGGCCGGCGGCACCGAAGGCTATGATCTGAACTTCGAGAACACGCCGCTGACCGCCGTTGCGAAGGTGGTGCTGGGCGACATCCTCGGTGTCGGCTACACCATCGATCCGCGCGTCGAGGGCACGATCAGCCTTGCCTCCGGGCGGCCCGTGCCCAAGTCCGACATGCTCTATGTGCTGGAGAGCGCGCTCAGGACCAGCAACGTCGCCTTGATCCGCGATGCGGCGGGCTATCGCCTCGTGCCCCTCGCCGAAGCGGTCGGTGCCGGCAACGCCGACGCCGGCGTATCCCGTGCCGAGCCCGGCTACGGTCTCTCGGTGGTTCCGCTACGCTATGTGTCGGCGCAGGCGGTGATGCCGCTGCTCGACAGCTTCGCCACCAAGAGCGGCGCGGTGCGCGCCGATCCCGGCCGCAATATCCTCCTGATCCAGGGCACCGGGCCCGAGCGTCGCGCCGCCATCGAGACCGTCCTCAAATTCGATGCGGACTGGATGCGCGGCCAGTCCGTCGGGGTCTATCCGGTGCGCAACAGCGCGCCGGAGCCGCTGGTCTCCGAGCTCGAAAAGGTGATGGATGCGGGCGAGGGCGGGCTCAGCCAGAACCTTGTCAAATTCCAGGTCATCAGTCGGCTTAATTCCATCCTCGTGGTGAGCCGCAAGCCGGAACTGCTGCGCACCGCGGCCACCTGGATCAGCCGCCTCGACCGCGCCGACACCACGACCGGCGTGCGCGTCTACAACGTTCGCTACGGCGACGCGAAGCAGCTGGCGAAGGTCCTCAACGAGCTCTTCCTCGGCGGTTCATCGACCGGCCTCGACCAGACGTCGGTGCAGATCGCTCCGGGCTCCGGTGTTTCCGTCACCACCAGCAGTGAACGCGAATCCGGTGGTTCCTCGAGCCCGGGCCTCACCACGCAGCAAAGGCTCGGCGTCTCATCTAACGGATCGGGCGCAAGCGGGGGAGGAGGCCTTGGTGGCAACGGCGCAGTCAGCGACATGGACGCGCCGAGTCCGGGCGCTGCGCAGCCAGCCTCCGGCGCGCTGCTGCCGAGCGTCCGGATCACGCCGGACACGGTGAACAACACGCTGCTCATCTATGCCAGCCAGGAGAACTACCGGATCATCGAGCGGACCTTGGTCCAGCTCGACCGGCAGCAGCTCCAGGTCGCCATCGAGGCGACGGTCGCCGAGGTCACGCTCAACGACAATCTCCAGTACGGCGTCCAGTTCTTTCTCACCAGCCAGGATCTCGGCCTCGGCAAGAACAACGGCTCGGTGGTGAACACGCTGTCGAGCGCGATCACCGACGCCGCGATCAATCAGGTGCTGCCCGGCTTCAATCTGCTGATTGGCCCGGAGAACCAGCCGAAGGTGATCCTCGACGCGCTGCACGGGGTCACCGACGTCAAGGTGCTGTCGAACCCCTCGCTCGTCGTGGTGGACAATCAGCCGGCGACGCTGCAGGTCGGCGACGAGGTCCCGGTCTCGACCGGGAGCGCGCAGGTGCTCACCGGCAACAACACCGTCGTCAACACCATTGAATACAAGAACACCGGCATCATCCTGCACGTCGTGCCGCGGGTGAACGTCAACGGTCAGGTCCGGCTCGAGATCGAGCAGGAGATCAGCAATGTCGCCACCACGGATACGAGGAACGGCAGCGGCGGCAGCAATGGCAACAGCACCACAACGCTGACCCCGACCGTGTCGCAGCGCAAGGTGAAGAGCACCATCGCGGTCACCAGCGGGCAGACCGTCCTGCTCGCCGGGCTGATCAGCGAACGCCACAACGGCGTGCGCACCGGCGTCCCCATCCTCGATCAGATCCCCGGGGTCGGTGACTTCTTCACCCACCGCACCAACGAGGTGAGGCGCACCGAGCTCATCATCTTCATCCGCCCGCAGATCATCCGCGACGGCTTCGATGCGCATGCCGCCGCCGAAGAACTGCGCGCCAAGCTGCGCGGCGCGATCGGCGCGCCTCCCGGCGGCGCGGTGCCGCCGCGCTTCAACTGAGGGCGACGAGTATGCGCGCCGCCCCGACCGAACCGACGCCGGTGCTCGCCCGGCACGAGTTGCGCACCAGGGCGGCGGTCGTCGCCATTGCCGCTGTCGGAGTCGCCGCGAGCCTTTCGGTCGAGAGCGGCATGCCGGCGGTGCTGGCGGCCGGCCTGGCGCTGGTGGTCACCGCGATCGCCGTCATCGATGCGCGCAGCTTCATCATCCCGGACGAGCTGAATGCCGCAGGCGTCGTCCTCGGTGTCGCTTATGCCGGAGCGACGGGATGGTCCGTCACCGAGGGCATCGCGCTCGCGGCGCTACGCGGCGCGGTGCTGATGCTCGTCTTCCTTGCGATCCGCTTCGCCTATCGCCGGCTGCGCGGGCGCGACGGGCTCGGGCTCGGCGACGTGAAGCTCGCCGCGATGGCCGGCATCTGGCTCGACTGGACGACGATCCCGATCGCGATCGACATCGCCGCAGGCGCGGCGCTGCTCGCCTATGGGCTGCGTCAGCTGAAGACGGGGCGTGCCTTGCGCGCGACCGGGCGGCTGCCGTTCGGGCTCTTCTTCGCGCCGGCGATCTGGATCGGCTGGGTACTGGAGCGCTCGCTCCTTGCCGGGTTCTGGGGTCTGTGATGCGGGAACGGGAGGACTGGATGGGACAGGTCGCGGGCAGCCGGATCGGCTTGAGGTTCGCCGCGCTCATCCTTGCGGCACTGGCGCTGGCCAGTCCGGCGCGGGCCGGATCGTCCGAAGCCTTCGCGCTCTATGCGCGCGGGGACTATGTCGCGGCGGCGTCGCGGCTGCGGCCATTGGCCGAGACCGGCAATCCCCGGGCCCAGGGCATGCTCGGCTTCCTCTATGAGTATGGCCACGGCGTGCCGCAGAATTTCGGGCTCGCGGCCATGTGGTACAGCTGCGGCGCGGACGGGGGCGACCCGACCGCGCAATATCTGCTCGGCCTCTTGTACGACAAGGGGCGCGGCGTGCCGGAGGACGTGGTGCTGGCGCAGAAATGGCTGATCCTGGCGGCCATGCGGACCAACCGTCGCGATCGCGATCTCTATATCCGGGTCCGCGACGCGGTCGCGAGCAAGATGACCATCGGCCAGGTCACACTGGCGCAACAACTGGCGACGCAGTGGGTGTCGGTCATGAGGCTGCCGGCATATTGAGGGGCGAACCGACGGCTCGTCAGGCTGCCCGGCGCGCGGCAAACGCGTAGTGCGGCGTCGGTGCGGGTGCGCGCTCGCGCGGAGCGGTCTCGCGGGCGATCCGCTCGATATCGTATCGGCTGATGCCGAGTTCCGAAAGCTCGCGATCGTTCATGCTCATCAGTTCGCTGCGCAGCTGGCGGTAGCGGCGACGCCGCTGCAAAGCCAACGCGAAGCCGGCGCGGATGTCCGAAATAGCCACGTGCACTCTCCTCGAATTCATCATGTTGCATCGCAACAAATCGAGGAGAGAATAGTGTGCGGCGCAGCTTATAGAAGCGCACCGGGCGCGCATCTGCAATGCGCAAGCGCGGGTCCTAGGGCATTTCCGCAAAGTTGACTGACTTTTGCGATCGGAAAATGCTCCGGTAGCGGTGCCGGGTCCGGGTTACGCCGCCATCTCACCAGCCGGGCTTTTGGCGCCGGTCATGAACGCCACCGCATCGGACATGGTGTAGTCCTTCGGATTGATCACCGTGAGGCGCCTGCCGAGCCGATGGATATGGATGCGGTCGGCGATCTCGAACACATGCGGCATGTTGTGGCTGATCAGCACGATCGGCAGGCCGCGGCTCCTCACCTCCAGGATCAACTCCAGCACGCGGCGTGATTCCTTCACGCCGAGCGCCGCCGTCGGCTCGTCCATGATCACCACGCGCGAACCGAAGGCGGCGGCCCGGGCCACGGCGACGCCCTGTCGCTGGCCGCCGGACAAGGTCTCCACCCGCTGGTTGATGCTCTGCACGGTCATGAGGCCGAGCTCGGTGAGCTTCTCGCGGGCGATGCGCTGCATGGTCCGGCGGTCCAGCATGCGGAACACAGAGCCGCGCACGCCGGGGTAGCGGATCTCCCGCCCCAAGAACATGTTGTCGGCGATCGAGAGGCTCGGCGACAAGGCGAGCGATTGATGGACCGTCTCGATGCCGGCCTGCTGCGCGTCGAGCGGCGACTGGAAGGTGACCGGTTTGCCGTCGAGCAGGATCTCGCCGGCGTCCGGCGTCAGCGCACCGGAGAGCGCGCGGATCAGCGAGGATTTTCCCGCGCCATTGTCGCCGATCACCGCGAGGATCTCGCCGGGATAGAGATCGAAGTCGGCGCGATCGAGCGCGGTGACGCGGCCATAGCGCTTGACGAGGCCGCGCGCGGCGAGGACCGGGGTTCGGGCGGAGGGTGCGGTTCTGAATTCCGTGATCATGCCGACACCTTGCGGATCCACTGGTCGAGGGCGACCGCGACGATGATGAGGATGCCGACGGTGAATTCCTGCCACAGCACGTCGACGCCGGAGAGCGCGAGGCCGTTGCGGAACACGCCGACGATGAGCGCGCCGATCAGCGTGCCGACGATGGAGCCGCGTCCGCCGAACAGGCTGGCGCCGCCGATCACCACCGCGGTGATGCTGTCGAGATTGGCGGTCTGCCCGGCCTGCGGGCTGATCGAGCCAATGCGGCCGATCAGCGCCCAGGCGCCGAGCGCGCAGATCACGCCCGCCGCGACATAGACCGCGAACAGCACGCGGCGGGTGCGGATGCCGGAGAGCTCGGCGGCATTGGGATCATCGCCGACCGCATAGAGATGGCGCCCGAACGCGGTGCGGTTCAGCACGTACCAGACCACGCCGACCAGTCCCAGCATGAAGAAGGAGCCATAGGTGAAGCGCGCGCCGAGCACGTCGACCGGCGTGCCGAGCCATTGCAGGAACGGCGCCGCCTTGGCGACATCCTGCGAGCGGATGGTCTCGGAGGCCGAGTACCAGAGATTGATGGCGAAGAAGATCGACCAGGTGCCGAGGGTGACGATGAAGGGCGGCAGCCGCAGCCGGGTCACCAGCACGCCGTTGATCGCGCCGCAGGCCGCCCCGGTCGCCATGCCCGCCGCGAAGGCGAGCGGCACCGGGACGCCGAGCGTGATGGCGAGCTTGCCCATCACCACCGAGCACAGGACCATGATCGCGCCGACCGAGAGATCGATGCCGGCGGTGATCACGATCAGCGTCTGGGCGATGCCGATGATGCCGATGATCGTCACCTGCTGGATGATCAGCGACAGGTTGAACGAGGACAGGAAGCGACCGCCGACGATCAGGCTGAAACCGGCGATGCCGAGCAGCAGCACGATCGCCGGCACCGCCGTGGGATTGGCGTGCAGGAAATGCTGCAGGCGCTGCACAGGTGATTTGGGCGTTATGTCGAATTCGGCGACGCGGGTTTCGCGCTTTTCGAGGACCGCCTCGAAATTCTGCATCGCCGGCCGACCGGAATCGCTGACATCGGTCATCGCCGCGTCCTCCGCGGGCCGGGTCCCCGCGCCCTCGGGCGCGGAGTTCCCGGCGGAGTGTCCTTTGCGGGACACTCCTTCCTCACTCTAGATTTAGAGCCCATCCGCTCGGATGAAATCATCCGAGCGAAAAGATAGTGCTCTAAGTTCAATACGTTGAAGCATGATCTCATCGCAAAACTCTTCCAACTTTTGCGGATCATGCTCTAACGGACCAGAGGGCATCAGCCCCAGCATTTCTTCAGCGCTGCCGCGGAATCGATCGACGGCAGGCCGCTCGCCGGCTTGTCGGTGACGAGCTCGACCCCGGTATTGACGAAATCGAGGCCCTGGGTTGCCTGCGGCTTGGTGCCGTCGGTGGCGAATTTCTTCACCGCCTCGACCCCCTTCGCCGCCATCAGCAGCGGGAACTGCATCGAGGTCGCGCCGATCACGCCGTCCCCGATGTTGCGCACGCCGGGACAACCGCCGTCGACGGAGACGATCAGCACGTCCTTGTCGCGGCCGACCGAACGCAGCGCCTCATAGGCGCCGGCCGCCGCCGGCTCGTTGATGGTGTAGACGAGGGAGATGGTGGGATCCTTCTGCAGAAGGTTCTCCATCGCCCTGCGTCCGCCCTCCTCATTGCCGAGGGTGACGTCGTGGCCGACGATGCGTGGGTCCTTCTCGTCACCGATGTCGGCCGGGTTGGCGATGTTGATGCCGAAGCCCTTCAGGAAGCCCTGGTCGCGGGCAACGTCGACCGAGATCTCGTTCGCATTGAGATCGAGCAGTCCGATCCTGGCAGTGCCGGCCTTCTCGCCGAGGGTCTTGGCGGCCCATTTTCCGATCATCTCGCCGGCAAGGAAATTGTCGGTGGCGAAGGTCGCGTCGGCGGCGTTCGCAGGGTCGAGCGGGGTGTCGAGCGCGATCACCAGTATGCCGGCCGCCCGCGCCTTCTCGATCGACGGCACGATGGCGCGAGAGTCGTTCGGGGTGATGAGGATACCCTTGGCACCGGCGGCGATGAGGTTCTCCACCGCGGCGACCTGGGCGTCATTGTCGCCGTCGACCTTGCCGGCGAAGGAGCGCAGCTCCATGCCGTTGGCCCTGGCGGCCGCCTCGGCCCCCTCCTTCATCTTCACGAAGAACGGATTGGTGTTGGTCTTGGTGATGATGCCGACAATCGGCTTGTCGGCGGCCGTGGCGACACCGAGGCCGGCGCTGGTGGCAACGGCGAGGGCGATCGCGGAAACGGCGGCATGGCGGAATGAGCGGCGCATTCTTCCCTCCCTTTGGGACTGTGGCTGATCGCACGGTTTGAGCCCGTGTCATGTTCTGCTGAGCTTCATGAGACCCCAACTCGCTTTCGGCTGTCAATAAATAAATCACTCGGATTTAATAATTGACAGGCTGTGCAGGCCGGTCTCATTCTGGCTATTGCAATGTCGCCCGGGCGAAGGCGGCGCACGCAACAGGTCGGCAGGGAGCAACGGGTATGGAAGAGACGGCATCCTTGCCGGTTCCGGACGATGCCGCGCCGCCCTCCCCATCGGGCCGCGGCACCAACCAGACCGGCGTCCGCCTCTACAATGAACGTCTCATCCTGTCGCTGATCCGCCGGCACCGCGCCCTTGCGAAGGTTGAGATAGCGCGCCTCACCGGGCTGTCGACCCAGACCACCACCGTCATCATGAACCGGCTGCAGGCCGACGGGCTGCTGATCGCCGGCGAGCGCCAGCGTGGCCGCATCGGCCAGCCCTCGGTGCCCTTCTCGCTCAATCCGGACGGCGCCTTCGGCCTCGGCATGATGATCGGCCGGCGCAGCTGCGATCTCGTGCTGCTGGATTTCACCGCCGGCATCCGGGCGCGCGCCCGCATCACCTACGCCTATCCGGTGCCAGAGGCGCTCATGCGCTTCGCCGAGGCGGAACTGCCCGGGCTGGTCGGGCGCCTCTCCGCCGGGCAGCGCGCCCGCATCACCGGGCTCGGCGTCGCCATGCCCTTCGAGCTGTGGAACTGGGAGGCCGATCTCGAAGCCCCGCCCGGCGAACTCGGCATCTGGCGCACCTTCGATGTCGCCGCCGAACTCTCGCGCCGCTTCCCGTCCTTCCCGGTGCATGTGTGCAACGACGCCACCTCGGCCTGTGCCGCCGAGTTGACCTTCGGCCGCGGCGGCGCCTATCGGGACTTTGCCTATCTCTATATTGGCACCTTCGTCGGCGGCGGCATCGTGCTCAATGGCAGCCTGTTCCCCGGCCGCAGCGGCAATGCCGGCGCCCTCGGCTCGATGCCGATCTTGCGGCGCGAGGCCGACGGCAATGCCAGCCTGCAGCAGCTCATCCGCACCGCCTCCATCTACCGCCTGGAGCGTCGGCTGATCGCCTCCGGGCGTCCCGGCACCGACATCTGGCTCTCGCCCGACGACTGGTCGAAATTCGAGGAGCCGCTCGACAATTGGATGGACGAGGCGGCCGACGGCCTGGCGCAGGCCATCGCGGCGATGCTGTCGGTGATCGATTTCGAGGCGGTGGTGATCGACGGCGCCTTCCCCGCCGATGTCCGCCGTTCGCTGGTTGCGCGCACGCTTCGGCGGCTCGAGGGCATCGACAGGCAGGGCCTCACCGAGGCTGCGGTGGTCGAAGGTTCGGTCGGCCGCGACGCCCGGGCGATCGGCGGGGCGGCGCTGCCGCTGCTCGCCACCTTCGCCCGCGACTTCGACGTGCTGTTCAAGGAATAGCCAGGATGATCCTCGTCTGTGGGGAAGCGCTGATCGATCTCTTCGTCGGTCCTGCGGAAGGCACCGAAATGCCGGCGCGCGCGGTCGCCGGCGGCTCGCCGTTCAATGTCGCCATCGGCCTCGCCCGGCTCGGCCTGCGCTCCGCCTTCCTCGGCGGCGTCTCGCGCGACCGGTTCGGCACGCTGCTCGCCGACGTGCTGGCGCGCGAAGGCGTCGATGGACGCTTCCTGGTTCGCACCGACCGGCTTTCCACCCTCTCGGCCATCGCCACCGCCGCGGACGGCCAGCCGAGCTATTCCTTCCATGGCGAGGGCGCCGCCGATCGATCGCTGACCGTGGGCGACCTGCCATCTGCGCTGCCCGACGAGATTCGGGCGCTGACCTTCGGCTCCTACACCATGGCGGTGGAGCCGGTCGGCACGACCTTCGCCGCCCTCGCCGAGCGCGAAAAGGGCCGACGCGTCATCAGCGTCGATCCCAATCTGCGACCGGCCGTGGTTCCCGACATGGTGCGGTGGGCCGCCGCCGCCGAGCGCTTCTACCGCTGCGCCACCATTCTCAAGGCGAGCGACGAAGATGTGCGCACCGCCTTCGGCGATCGAACCTCTGTTACCGAGGCCGCCGCCTATTGGCGCGGGTGCGGCGCCAGCCTCGTCGTGATCACGCAGGGGCCGGGCGGCGCGACTGCGTTCGGTGCCTTCGGCACGGTGAGCGTACCCGGACGCAAAGTTGCGGTGCGCGACACGGTGGGCGCCGGCGACACCTTCCACGCCGCGCTGCTGGCTCGCCTCGCCACCACCGGCCAGCTCGATGCCGACGTCATTGCCGGGCTCGAACGCGAGGGCGTCGGCGATCTTCTCGCCTATGCCACCGCGGCCGCGGCGATCACTGTCACAAGGCGCGGCGCCGACCTTCCGCACGCGGCCGATGTCGCCTTGATGCTCGAGCCGCAAAGCGAGATCGACGGGCACGACGCCCGCATCCGCGCCTAGAGCATTTTCACTGCGCGAATGGCTTTACTGGCCTGGCTTAAGGTTCAGCGCCTCATAGGCGCGGATCACCTGGCTGTCGTCCTTGGCGCCCAGTCCCTGACCGGAGACGGCGAGGAACATCTGGTGCGCGGCCGCGGCGAGCGGCAGCGCGACCTTGCCGTCGCTGCCCGCGGCGAGGACGATGCCGAGATCCTTGACGAAAATGTCGACGGCGCTCGTCACCTCGGGTTGGTCCTGCAGCATGCGCGGGCCGCGGTCGCGCAACATCCAGCTGGAGGCCGCCGAGCCGGCGACGATCTCCAGCGCGACGGCAGGGTCGACGCCGATCTGCCGTGCGAATGACAACGCCTCGCCGGCCACCGCGAGGTGCACGCCGCACAGCAGCTGGTTCACCGCCTTCACCGCCGCGCCCTGGCCGAAGTGCTCCCCGACATGGAAGATCTTCTCGCCGACGGCGTTGAGGATCGGCGCGGCCGCCTCGAAATCCCCCGGTGCGCCGGCGACCATGATGGAGAGGCTTGCAGCCGCCGCGCCGACGGTGCCGCCGGAGACCGGGGCATCGAGGAAGCGGTGGCCGCGCTCTGCCACCCGCGCCCCAATGGCGGCCACCGCCATCGGCGGGCAGGTCGACATCAGCAAGACCAGCGCGCCCGGCGCCAGCGCGTCGAGGGCGCCATCCGTGAATAGCACGGTGTCCGCCTGGTCGGCGTTCACCACCATCAGCACGAGGGCGTCCGTGCCCTGTGCCGCCTCCCCCGCCGAGGCGCACGCGGCACCGCCGGCGGCGCGCAGCTCGTCGAGCGCCTCCGTGCGGGCGTCGTAGCCGCGGAGCGCAAAGCCGGCGCGGATGAGATTGCGCGCCATGGGCAGACCCATGGCGCCGAGGCCGACAAAGGCGAGTGTCTGCATGGGGTCCCTCGGAGCATGTCCGTACATTGCCAACAGACCGTCATGCCCGGGCTTGTCCCGGGCATCCACGTCCTTGACGGTGGATCAACGGTGGATGGCCGGGAAAGCCGAGGCTGTTTGCCTCGGCGTCTCTCCAGAGACGGCGACCGGAGGTCGCCTTTTGCCCGGCCATGACCGTGGAATTGCGGCTCACCTTTCAATACAGCGTCAGCGCGGGCACGTAGCTGACCAGCACCAGCACCGCCATCGCGACGATGAAGAACGGCCAGAGCTCCCGCGTGGTCTCGCCGAGGTTCGAATGGGCGATCGAGGTGGAGATGAACAGCGTGGTGCCGATCGGCGGCGTGTAGAGGCCGATGCCGAGATTGAGCACCATGATGATGCCGAGCTGCACCGGATCGAGCCCGATCGACGCCGCCAGCGGCACGAAGATCGGCCCCAGCAGCAGGATCGCCGGCGGCAGGTCGAGCGGCATGCCGACGATGAGCAGCAGCACGTTCATCGCGAATATGATGAGCAGCGGGTTGTTGATGCTCGCGGATACCCATTGCGCGAAGCGCTCGGGGATCTGGTCGAAGGTCAGGATCCAGCCGACCACGGCGCTGCCCATGATGACCAGCATGACGATGCCGGTCGCGATCCCCGCCTCGATCATGCTCTGCTGGAATCGCTTCCAGCTCAGGTCGCGATAGAGCGCGGCACTCAGCACCAGCGCATAGACCACCGCCAGCACCGCGACCTCGGTCGGCGTGGCGATGCCGAAGCGCAGGCCGCACAGGATCAGCACCGGCATGGCGAGAGCTGGGCTGCTGCGCAGAGCGAGGCGGGCGAGCATGCGGAAGCTCACCGGCATCTCGGCGATGCCGAGGCCGCGCCGCCAGGCGATCCACCAGCAGGTGGCGACGAAGCCGGCGGCCATGAGGACGCCCGGCAGGATGCCTGCGGTGAACAGATCGGCGATGCTGGTGCCGCTGACCAGCGAATAGAGGATCAGCGGGATCGAGGGCGGAATGAGGATGTCGATCACCGCCGAGGTGGCGTTGTTGGCCGCGCACAAGGCGGCGGGATAACCCTGCCGCTTCTGCCATGGGATCAGCACCGAACCGAGGGCGCTGGCGTTCGCCACTGCGCTCCCCGATACGCCGCCGAACACGACCGAGGCGACCACCGTGGTCGAGAGCGGCCCGCCGCGCCAGCGCTGCATCGCCTTGCTGGCGAAGGCGAGCAGCTCGTGGCCGAGCTTGCCACCCAGCATCAGGCTGCCGGCCAGCATGAAGAAGGGCAGCGCCAGCATCGGGAAGGACTGGCTCTGCTGGTACATCTGCTGGGCGACGATGCTGAGCGGCAGCGAGCCTTCCCATAGCAGCGCGCCGCCGGCGGCGATCACCAGCACATGGCCGACCGGGATCGCCAGCACCATGAGCACGCAGAAGATGATGATGAGGACGAGGCTCATGTTGGCTGCTCCTCGGGATCGGCGGTCGGCAGGGCCTCCGGTCCCAGCACCGCGACGCGCACCGCAATCGCGGCGCTCGTCAGCATGATGCCGGCGCAGCCGAGCGCCAGGGCGTAATAGCCGTAGCTCACCGGCATGCGCAGGATCGGGCTGAGATCGATCCAGGACATCTCCGCCACCATCATCGCCTGATAGCCCAGTACGCCATAGGCGGCGATGACGATGGAGAGGCTAACGAGCAGCAGCACGCGCCTGGCGCCGCGCCCGAGCATGTCGGCGAGCATCTCCACCGCGAGGTGTCCGCCTTTCTGCACCGCCAGCACCACCCCGGCCATGATGAACCAGGGGAAGAGCCGCTCCGGCAGTTCCTGCGCGAAGCGGAAGCCGCCGCTCGCCAGCGCATAGCGGGCGACGATGTTCGACGTCAGGATGAGGAGGATCGCGATGCCGACG
>JAQSWY010000010.1 GCA_029266425.1 Xanthobacteraceae bacterium | reverse complement strand
CGCCGAGAGCTTCGATCCGGCCGAGGTCGCCACCGCCGCCTTCGAGGAAGGCGCGAGCTGGGCGGTCGAGGTCTATTTCGGCGATGAGCCGGACGAGGAAGGCGTGCGCGAACTGATCCGCATCGTCGCGCCCGAAGCGGCGGATGCCGCGGTCTTCACCACGCTCGACAAGAAGGACTGGGTCGCCGCCTCGCTGGAAGGGCTGGCGCCGGTGGCGGTCGGCAGCGTCGTGGTGCACGGCTCGCATGATCGCGGCCGCGTCGCGCCGAACCGCATCGGCATCGAGATCGAGGCGGCGCTCGCCTTCGGCACCGGGCACCACGGCACCACCCAGGGCTGCCTTCGGGCCATCGTCGGCGCGGCCAAGCGAGGCAAGCCGCGGCGTACGCTCGATGTCGGCACCGGGACCGGCGTGCTCGCGATCGCCGCGGCGCGGCTGTTCCGCCGCGACGTGCTGGCGAGCGACATCGACCGGGTCGCGGTCACCACGGCGCGGGAGAATGCACGGCTCAACAAGGCGGGCGCAGAGATCGCCTTCCTTCACGCGCCGGGCCTGAATGCGCAGGCGTTTCGGCAGGCCGGGCCGTTCGACCTGATCCTCGCCAACATCCTGCTCGGCCCGCTCAAGGGGTTGGCAAAACCGATGCGGCCGCTGCTGGCGCCAGGCGGCACGGTGGTGCTGTCGGGGCTCCTGGCGCCGCAGGCGATGAGCGCGCTCGCCGCCTATCGGGCGCAGGGCCTCGCTCTCAAGCGCAAGCGCACCATCGAGGGCTGGACCACGCTGGAACTCGTCGCCCGGCAGCAGAGGCCGGTGCGGCACGGATAAGCGCGCTCAGTCGCCGAGCGGCCGGTGCCAGATCGAGGCCACCGATACGGCATCGGGATCGAACTTGGCGAAGTGCCGGTGACGGGCGACTTCGCGCTCCGCCTGCCGCATGCGCGCCTCGATCACCCGGTCGAGCATGCGGCTCCAGAAGCCACGCGCGGGGCGGGCGGCTGCCTTGGCGGTCGCGCGGGACTCGTCAAAATATGCGACGGTCATGAGTTTGCTCCTGCTGCGGGAGGCTATTGGCTGCTCCCTTTATGCAATGCAGCATAACTCAACGGCAGCGCACAAAAAGCGCTGTACACTCATGGCAGACCCGCGGCTCTGGTATGTCAGGAGGTGCAGGAGGCATCGGGGACGCAAAGCGTCGACCCGGGATCCGTGAAGCCCCGCGCAACACCTTCGTGCGATCCCAGATCGGCCTGCGGCCGTCCGGACGACGCTGCGGGAACGAGGCAGCCGCTACGACAGCCGGATCGGCATGTTGACCGGGCGGCCGAGGCCTTCCGGTGCCGGCAGGGCGCCGTGGGCGGCCTTCATCAGGGCCAGCCGCTCCAGCACGTCGTCGGGGAACGGCGTCACCCGGCGCGTCGCCATGTCGACATGCAGCGCGATCTGCTCGCAGGTCGCCGCGGTCCAGCCGTCGCGGGCATGGTGCAACTCCTCGAACAAGTGCATGCGCTTCTCGTCGTAATTGACGAGGCGGAGCGCGACGCGCACCTCCTGGCCGGCGCGCAACTCGCGCAGGAAGCGCAGATGACTCTCCGCCGTGAAGAAGGAGGCCGCGCGGCGCTCCACATAATGCGGGCCGAGGCCGACGAGGAACACCGCCTCATCCACCGCCCGGTCGAACAGCAGGCCATAATAGGCCGAATTCAGGTGCCCGTTATAGTCGACCCAATTCGGCTCGACCGTCATCACGGACGAGACGAAAGGAGCGAAGAATACGGGCTCGAAGTCGATCCCGTCTAACATGACACACCCCTGTCGGAGGTCGGAGATTGGCTGATAATGCCTGATTGAAAGGCATTGTGCCGAGTTTCAATGCAGACGTCACCTGCCGAAATAGCAAATGGATGACTCAATTCTTACGATGGCACGAATTCTGTGACGTTCCGTTGGCCTCTTCGCCGCTTTTGGCGGCGGAAAGGCGTCCGATGCGGTATAGGCACGCCAACATATGGGTCGGGCGGACAAAAAGTACAGGAGCACAGGTGATGGCCGAACTCGTCGAGGAACGGACCGCGGAGCGTTCGCCGCAGGGCGCGGTAGAGGCGGTTATCGCCAGTCTTTCCAGCGACTTCGGCGACCGCCTGGCGACCGGCCGGGCGATCCGCGAGCAGCACGCCAACACGGTCACCTGGCTGGCCAACGAGGCGCCGGACGCCGTGGTGTTCGCGGAAAGCACCGAGGATGTTCAAAAAGTCGTGCGCGCCTGCGCCAAATATGGCGTTCCAGTCATCGCCTTCGGCACTGGTTCCTCGCTCGAGGGCCAGGTGAACGCGCCGCTTGGCGGTATCTCGATCGACTTGTCGCGGATGAACCGCGTGGTCTCGGTACACATGGAGGACCTCGACTGCACGGTCGAGCCCGGCGTCACCCGCAAGCAGCTTAACGAGCATCTGCGCGATCTCGGCCTGTTCTTCCCGATCGATCCCGGTGCCGACGCCTCGCTCGGCGGCATGGCCTCGACCCGCGCATCCGGCACCAATGCGGTGCGCTACGGCACGATGCGCGAGAACGTCATCGCGCTCACCGCGGTGCTGGCCAATGGAGAGATCATCACCACCGCGAGGCGGGCGCGGAAGTCTTCTGCCGGCTATGATCTGACGCGCCTCCTGATCGGCGCCGAGGGCACGCTCGGCATCATAACCTCGCTCACACTCAAGCTGCACGGCATCCCCGAGGCGATCTCGGCCGGCATATGCGGCTTCCCGACCATCCGCTCGGCCTGCGACACGGTGATCGCCACCATCCAGTCCGGCATTTCGGTGGCGCGCATCGAGCTGCTCGACGAGGTGCAGGTGCGGGCCTCGAACGCCTATTCCAAGCTCTCGCTCGCCGAGCAGCCGACGCTGTTCGTCGAATTCCACGGCACCGAGGCCGGTGTCGCCGAGCAGGCCGAACGCTTCGGCGAGATAGCCGCCGAGTATGGCGGCGGCGCCTTCGACTGGGCGACGAAGCCCGAGGAGCGCTCGAAGCTGTGGCAGGCGCGTCACGATGCCTATTGGGCGGCGCTGCCGCTTCGGCCGGGTGCCAAGGCGCTCGCCACCGATGTCTGCGTCCCGCTGTCGCGTCTCGCCGAATGCGTCGACGAAACCAAGCGCGACATCGAGGAAATGGGGCTGATCGCGCCGATCGTGGGCCATGTCGGTGACGGTAATTTCCACACCATGCCACTGATCATGATGGACGATCCGATGGAGGTGACGCGCGTCAAGGCATTCGTCGGTCGCCTCACCGAGCGGGCGCTCGCCATGGGCGGCACCTCGACCGGCGAGCATGGCGTCGGCCAGGGCAAGCGCAAATACATGGAAGCCGAGCATGGCGGGGCCGCGCTCGATGCCATGCGGGCGATCAAGCAGGCGCTCGATCCGCAGAACATCATGAACCCGGCCAAAATCCTGCCGTAGGAGGGGTGCTTTCTTGTGGTGGTGAAAGTAGGAGCCATTCCCGCCTTGCGGGTCCCGGCTTCCATGTTCCCGGGTTGCAGTTCCGTCAAAGGCGGAGAGCCGGGATCCACCGATCGATACAGCCGAATTGCAATCCCGAGATGCGGCATCGTCGTCGTTGCGGGATGACGGAAAAGAGACTTTTCAATAGCTTCTGAGCCGGTTCCCTGAAATCGTCCGGCGTCACAGCCGGACTTATGGAGACGTTGGGTGCAGACCGTCCTGCTCTCGCTCGCCACGGCCGTCATCCTAGCCATCGTCGCGGCCTTCGCGGCGCCGGCCTATATTGACTGGACCCAATGGCGCGCCACCTTCGAGACGCAAGCGGCGCGCGCCGTCGGCGCCCCGGTGGTGATACGCGGGCCGATCGTGGCCGAAGTCCTGCCCATTCCGAAGCTGGTTCTCCATGACGTGTCGATCGGCGCCGCCGACGGCGTCGGCACCGGCGTCAGCGTGGCCGAACTGCGCGGCAGCTTCGCGCTCGGCGCCCTCTTGAAGGGTGAACTCGCCGCCGAGCATCTGACCCTGGTGAGGCCGAAGGCCCGCCTGGTGCTCGACGCCACCGGCAAGATCGCGCTGCCGACCGGCGCGCGCTCGCCAGGCGGCTTCAGCATTGCCGACCTCGCGATCGAGAATGGCGCGTTCGACGTGCTCGATCGCGCTTCCGGCCGCTCCATCGCGCTCACCGACGTCGATCTCAAGGGCGACGTCGGCGGCCCGACCGGACCGCTCAAGCTGGATGGCGAGGTCGAGAGCAACGGGCACCGTCAGGCGGTCAAGCTGGCGCTGGGGGCGCCGTCCGCCGACGGTTCGTCGCGGCTGCGCATCGTGCTCGGCGGCACCAATGCGCCGAGTGCCTTCGAAGCGGAAGGCGCGCTGCGCCTTGCCGGCGCCCAGCCGGCGTTCGAGGGCCGCTCTTCCTATACGGTCAAGCCGGTCAAAGACGCGCCGACGCCGCTCGCCAAAGCCGGCTGGAGCCTCGCCGGCACGGTGCGCGCGACCCGCGAGGGCGTAGAGGCGCAGGACCTCGCCTTGAGCCTCGGCACCGGCGATCGTCCGGTCGAGCTCACCGGCACCGGCAAGCTCGCAGCGGCGCCCGGCGCCCCGGCGCAGACGCGCGCGCCGATGCGGCTCGATCTCGCGCTCGGTGCCCGGCAGATCGACCTCAATGCCATGACCACCGGCGCCGCGCCGCTGGCCGCGGCTGCCGATATCGTGCAGGCCTTGGCGCCGCTGGCCGAACTGACAGCCAGCGGCAATCTCACCCTCTCCAGCGACACGGTGCTGATCGGCGGGGCGCCGGTGCGCGAACTGAAGGCCGATATCGGCTGGTCGGGCAATGGTTGGCAGGTGAAGACGTTCGCCGCCAAGCTGCCCGGACGCTCGGCGGTTCAGGTGACCGGCCGCGTGCCGCGCGGCGGTACCGCTGAGAGCCTGTTCGTCGGCGACCTCGCCATCGATGCGGAGGACCTGCCGACGTTCGCCGGCTGGGCTTCGCCCGACGCGGCGAGCCTGCTTGCGGGCTTGCCGGCCGGAGCCGCCAACCTCAAGGGCACGATCGCCGCCGGCCCGGCGCGGGTCCGGCTTGACAATCTGGCGCTCGGGCTCGGCCCGCTGCGGCTGAGCGGAACGGCGGGATACACCTATCCGGATGCCGGCGGGCGCGGCCGGCTGGACGCAAGCCTCAAGGGCGACGGCGTCGATCTCGATGCGCTGCTGCCCGCTGCGCGACGCCTGCTTTCGAGCGGGCGCGACGCGCTCGATGTCGCGCTCGTGTTCGACGGCACCAGGGTCCGGCTCTCCGGCCTGCCGGCCGGCAAGTTCGGACTGACGCTGGCGTCCGGCGCGAGCGGGCTCTCCATCGACCGGCTCGACATCGACGATCTCGGCGGGCTCGACATCGTCGGCAAGGGCCGGCTCGCAGCGGCCGACCAGCTCGATGGCGGCTTCGAGGCCCGGCTCACCGGTCCCAAGGCGGACGGGCTCGCGGTGCTGGCGCAGACCTTCGGCCCGGCCGGCCTCGACGCGCTGGCTACAAAGCTCGGCCCGCTGCTGGCGCCGGTCGATCTCACTCTCAAGCTCGCCGCGGCCGGCGGGCGCTCCGACATCACCGCCAGCGGGCGGCTCGGAGCGGTCAGCGGTAACGCGACGTTCGGCCTCGGAGGCGGAGAGCCGGGCGGCAAGCTCGCGCTCGACATTGCCGACGGCGCCGACCTGCTCGGGCGCCTCGGCGTGCCGGGGCTGCGGGCGAAGCTCGGGCCGGCGCGGTTCGACGCTACCGTCGCACCGAAGCTCGATGCGCAGTTCCTGCTTGCCGGGGCCAATCTCACCGCGCGCGGCGACTTGACGAGGGATGCGGCCGGCGACTGGCGCCCGGTGCTGCAGGTCTCGCTCGCCACTGCCGATCTCGCCAAGCTGTTTCCCACCATCGGCGCGGCTGCGGAGGGCGCAGGGGCGGTGCCGGTCAATCTCGCCGGCACGCTGACGCGGCCGGAGACGACATGGCGGATCGACGGGCTCAGCGGGACCTTGGCGAGCGCGAGGCTCGAAGGCGCGCTGGCCTATGGACCGGACCGGCCGGAGCCGGTGGAAGCTGACATAAAGCTCGACCGCTGGTCGCTTGCTCGCGCCCTTGCGCTGATCGCCGGGCGCGCCGGCGGCAATGGCGCCTGGCCCGACGGGCGCTTCGCGCCGCAGCCTCTGCCGGACGTCGCCGCCACGGTGAACCTTGCCATCGGCCGGCTCGACATGCCGGTCGGACTGCCGCTGGCCGATGCCCGGCTAAGGGCACGGCTGGGATCCGGCAGCACCGCCATCGAAGACCTGTCCGGCCGTTTTGCCGGCGGCATGCTGTCCGGCACATTGAAGCTGGCGCGGCGCGGCGAGGTGCTGGCCGCCGATGGCCACCTGGCGCTGACCGGAGCCGATCTGACGGCCCTGCTCGCCATGGCGAGCGCGAGGCCGCTGCTCGACGGCACGGTGACGATCGGGCTCGACTTCGCCGGCTCGGGCCGGACGCCGGCGCTGCTGGCGCAGTCGCTCGCCGGGCAGGGAAGCCTTGCCGTCGACGATTTCAAGCTGACCGGAGCCGATCCGCGCAGTCTGCAATACGTCATGCTGGCGACAGAACGCGGGGCGCCGCCCGACGGCCGCAAGCTGGCGCAGCTGGTCTCCGAAGCGCTGGCGCGCGGCCCGCTCGAACTGCCGCGGGTCGATGCTTCGCTGAGCGTGCTGAACGGGGTGGCGAAGACCGGCACCGCGCGCATCGCGCTGGGCAGCCAGCGCTTCGCGCTCGGCGGCAGCCTCGATCTGGCGCGGCTCGCGCTCGATGCCTCGGTGGAGATGGAGGACGCCGCCGATCCGCGTGCCACCGCCCCGCCGTCGGTGACGGTGCAGTGGCGGGGCCCGGTTGCCAATCCGGATCGCCGCCTCGACGCCGCGGCACTCGGCGCCGCCATCAATATGCGGGCGCTGGAGCGCGAGACGAAGCGGCTGGAGGCGGAATACGGCCGCTCTCCGGTGATGGATGCCGGCGATACGACCGATTCGCCGGAGGATTCGTCCGCGGCGCCGGCGTCGCCGGCTGCGGCTTCGCCGGATGCCCCGACCCAGATGCCGGCGGTGGCGCCAGTGCCGACGCCGGCGCCGGGTGCACCGCCGACGGCTGCCGATGCGCCGCGACCAGCGGCGCCGCAACCGGCGGCAATGCCGGCCACCAGTCCCGCCGCTGCCAATCCGCCGGCCGCAGCGCCGCCCAGGCCGCGCCGCGCCCGGGTGACGCCGCGCCCGGCGCCGCCGGCGCGCGAGCCGGTGGACCAGCAGGATTTCAGCGGTCCCGACCTGATGCTGCCGCCCTTGCCCCCGCCGATCACCATCGCGCCGGACCGCCCGCTCCGCCCGCCGGCTTCCGTGCCGCAATAGGGTGGGCGGCCGTGGCGACCCACTACTCATTCCTGAATACGAACGACCTCATCCTGAGGTGCCCGGCAACAGCCGGGCCTCGAAGGATGTTCGTCCGGGCGCGCTCATTGAGCATCGCTCACGCTCGGGCCTTGGCCGAGCACTTCAGAGCCTGACTCAATATGCACCTACGTCGGCAAAAGTGGGTCATTTCCACCCGTCATGGCCGGCCTTGTGCCGGCCATGACGGCCTCTGATGCGCCGTTAGGAATCGTCATCCCCGGCACAAGGCCGGGGATGACGGCGCTCTAGGAGTTTTCGGTCAGCCTTTCACACGAACTCGGCGCGCGCGTAGCCCTGCAGATAGAGCAAGGCGGTGAGGTCGCCGTGGTCGATGCGCACGTCGGCGCTCGCCGCGACCTGCGGCTTAGCGTGATAGGCGACGCCGAGCCCGGCCTCATGGAGCATGGCAAGGTCGTTGGCGCCGTCGCCGACGGCCAGAGTCTCCGAGACGGCAAGGCCGAGCTCGGCGCGCAGCTCGATCAGCGCCGCCAGCTTCGCCTCGCGGCCGAGGATCGGCTCGGCGACCGTACCGGCAAAGCGGTCGGCGTCGATCAGCAGCAGATTGGAGCGGTGGGCATCGAAGCCGATGGTCGCCGAGATCGGGCCGGTGAACAGCGTGAAGCCGCCGGAGACCAGCATCGTATAGGCGCCGTTCGCCTTCATGGTGCGGACCAGCTCAGGTCCGCCCGGGGTCAGGCGGATGCGCTCGGCGATCACCTCATCGACCACGGAGAGCGGCAGGTCCTTGAGCAGCGCGACGCGCTCGCGCAGTGCCGGCTCGAAGGCGATCTCGCCGCGCATGGCCCGCTCCGTGATGGCGGCGACATGCGGCTTCATGCCGGCAAAATCGGCAAGCTCGTCGATGCATTCCTGGCCGATCATGGTGGAGTCCATGTCGGCGAGGAACAGCCTCTTCCGGCGTCCGGCCAAAGGCAGGATGGCAAGGTCGAGCGGGGCCGGCGCCAATGCTGCGCGCAGCGCATCGATGTCAGCACCCGCTGCGCACGGGATCTCGGCGGCAATGCCCGCATCGAGGATGCGCGGCTCGCCGGCCCCGGGAAGGGCGTCTCGCGCGGCGTCGATGAGCCCGGCGTCGAGCGCGCGGGCGGCGGGATCGGAGATCAGGACGGCGACGTGCGAATGGGACATGGCATCAGGGGTTGCCGGCGACGCTGAGCCGGGCAAGAAGGGTGCTCGAACAGGACGGAGACGGGATTTGGCCCCGCGGGTGGTGCTTATTGCAGGGCCGACGGCGAGCGGCAAGTCGGCGCTCGCGCTCGGCCTGGCGGAGCGCACCAGAGGCGCCGTCATCAATGCCGATTCCATGCAGGTCTATCGCGACCTCAGGGTGCTGACCGCGCGGCCGACCGTGGAGGAGGAAGCTCGGGCGCCGCATCGCCTCTATGGCCACATCGACGGCGCGGAGGATTATTCCGCCGCGCGCTGGGTAGCGGATGCGACGGCGGCGATTGCGGAGGCCGAGGCTTCCGGCCTGCTGCCGATCCTCATCGGCGGCACCGGGCTCTATTTCAAGGCGCTGCTGGAGGGCCTCTCCGCCATACCGCCGATCCCCGAGGAAATCCGGGCGTGGGTGCGCGCGTTCGGTGACAGCGCACCGGAACTGCATGCCCGGCTCGCAGCGCTCGATCCGGAGACGGCGGCGAAGCTGCGTCCGTCCGACACGCAGCGGCTGATGCGGGCGCTGGAAGTCTTCGAGGCGACCGGCCGGCCGCTCGCCCGCTGGCAGGCGGAGGCGACCGGTCCCTCGGTGATCGATCCTGCGGATGCGCTGAAGATATTCCTCAGCGTCGAGCGCGGCGCCTCGCGCGAGCGCATCGCCCGGCGCTTCCACGCGATGCTGGAGGCGGGCGCGCTCGATGAGGTGCGCGCGCTGCTCGCCCGCAACCTGCCGGCGGACCGCCCCGTGCTCAAAGCCCATGGCGTGCCCTGGCTGGCGCGCCATCTCGCTGGCGAGATCGCGCTGGAGGAGGCCGCGGCCGGCGGCATCCAGGACACCAGGCGCTATGCCAAGCGGCAGGACACCTGGTTCCGTCATCAATTCGAGGGCTGGCTGCACCTCTCGCCGGACGAGGCGGGGAGGGTGTTGAGGGAGGAGTTTCCCTGAATTCCTACCTACTTCCCCCTCCCCGCGGGGAGGGGTGGCCCGCGAAGCGGGTCGGTGAGGGGGCACGATTGCGGAGCTTTGAGACCCCTCACCCCAGCCCTCTCCCCGACGCGGAGAGGGAGAACTCTCTCAAGCCCGCGCCGTCCGGCGCACAGGCAGGGGGCGCACACGGAGCGTGAGCCAGCTGGCGAGGGCGATGGCGAGGCCGAGGCCGGCAACCCACCAGCCGGGCCGGATCGAATAATCGAAAGCGAGATTGGCCTCCAGCACCAGCTTCGGATCGACGCCGGTGGCGACGAGGTACCAGCCGGCTTCGATCAAGGCGGTGAGCACGCCGGACGCCAGCGCCAGCACGACGAGCGCCAGGCTGTCGGTGCCGCGCCCGAAACGCTGGGCGATGCGCCAGCCCATCAGCCAGAAGAACAGGCCGGCCATCAGCGTCGGCTCGGTCACGTCGAGCTTCTGCTGCATGAAGAAGTGCAGGATGCCGAGCGCGGTGATCGGATAGACGAGCATGTGGAGGTAGTTCCAGCGCTCGGTGCCGAGCCGCTGCACCGCGCCGTCCCACGAGGTGGAGCCGAGCGCGACGAGGCCGATCAGCGCCACGAACCCGATGGTCAGATAGATGCGCAGCACGATCTCGCGCGTGACCATGGCGAGATCGCCATTGAGGTCGACGATGAAGAGGCCGAAATGGATGAGCACATAGCTCATTGCCGCGACGCCTAGGGTACGCCGGGCCGCCAGCAGTTTCGGCCAATTGATCAGCCGCCGCGCCGGCGTCACCGCCAGGGTCACGAGCAGCAGGCGGATCGACCATTCGCCGATATAGCGTATGACCTCGACGATCGGGCGGGCACCGAGCGCCGGACCATCTCCGGGACCCGCGCCCAATCCACCACCGCCCAATCCGGGTCCACCGAGGCCGGGAGCGCCGAGGCCCGGGCCACCAAGTCCGGGGCCACCGAGGTTTGGGGGGCCGGAGAATGCGCCGGCGAACTCACCGCTGAGCGCGCGCCACAGCAGCCAGCCGAGCGGCAGGAGCACGCCGATGAAGGCGATGATCTTCTCAGGGCTCCATTTGCCGGAGCGTTCGCGAAGAAAGGACATGGGATCAGGATGCCGTGCTGGGGCGGGAACGGGAATACCCCAGATACGACGGCGGCGCGGGCGGTGTTACGGCGGCCCGTGCACGATGGCGTGAGCGGCGGGCTGACGATCTGCTTGAGCATCCTTCGAGGCTCGCTGGCGCTCGCACCTCAGGATGAGGTT
Source organism: Xanthobacteraceae bacterium (assembly GCA_029266425.1). Taxonomy (GTDB): domain Bacteria; phylum Pseudomonadota; class Alphaproteobacteria; order Rhizobiales; family Xanthobacteraceae; genus Ancylobacter. The sequence goes on along the minus strand of JAQSWY010000010.1, from coordinate 127,418 downwards.
GTTCTTTCAATACGACCTCATCCTGAGGTGCCCGGCATCGCCGGGGCTCGAAGGATGCTCGCGCAGTGCGCGCTCAGCCTCCGAATACCCGCGTCACATGGCCCATCTTCCGGCCGGGACGGGCTTCCGCCTTGCCGTAGAGATGTAGATGCAGACCCGGTTCCTCCAGCAGCTTGTGCCAATGATCGGCCTCGTTGCCGATGAGATTGGTCATTTCCACCCGCGCGCCCCGGCGCGTCGGCGAGCCGAGCGGCCAGCCTGCTATGGCGCGCACATGCTGCTCGAACTGGCTGGTCTCGGCGCCGTCCAGCGTCCAGTGGCCGGAATTATGGACGCGCGGGGCGATCTCGTTGACCACGATGCGCTGATCGGGGCCTTCGCCGACCACGAACAGCTCGACCGCGAGCACGCCGACATAGCCGAGCGCGTCGCTGAGGCGGCGGGCAATGGAATGGGCGCTGGCCTCGGTGGACGGCGTCACATTGGCCGGCACCGTAGAGCGGTAGAGGATATGGTGGCGGTGCTCGTTCTCCGTGACCTCATAGGCCGCAAAGGCACCGTCGGCGCGCCGCGCGGCCACCACCGAAACCTCGCGGATGAACGGCACGAAGCCTTCGAGGATCGCCGGATGCCGACCAATGGTATCGAACGCCGCACCGGCGGCGTCGCCCTCGCGCAGCATGACCTGGCCCTTGCCGTCATAGCCGAAGCGGCGGGTCTTCAGCACCGAGGGGCGGCCGATGTGGGTAAGCGCGTGCTCCAGCTCGGCGACATCGTGCACCGCGGCGAAGGGCGCCACCTCGATGCCGAGCCCGGCAATGAAGCTCTTCTCCACCAGCCGGTCCTGGGTGATCCCGAGCGCGCGGGCGCCGGGATGCACCGGGGCCTTCTCGCTGAGGAATTCGGCGGTCGCGACCGGCACGTTCTCGAACTCGTAGGTCACGACGTCGACGGCGCGGGCGAAGCGCTCCAGCGCCGCCTCGTCGTCATAGGCAGCGCGGGTGTGGGCGCTCGCGACATCGAAGGCCGGGCTGGTGTCCTCCGGCGCGAAGATGTGAGCCTTGAGCCCGAGGGGCGCCGCGGCCAGCGCGATCATGCGGGCGAGCTGGCCGCCGCCGAGAATGCCGATGGTCGAACCTGGCTTCAGCATCAGACCGGGTGCTCGGTTACGGCGGCGGTGCGCTCCGCGCGCCAGGCTTCGAGGCGGGTGGTTAGCGCATCGTCGGACAGCGCCAGCACGGCGGCGGCGAGCAAAGCGGCATTGGTGGCGCCGGCCTTGCCGATGGCGAGAGTGCCGACCGGCACGCCGGCCGGCATCTGCACGATGGAATAGAGGCTGTCCTGGCCGGAGAGCGCCTTGCTCTCGACCGGCACCCCGAACACCGGGAGCGAGGTCAGCGAGGCCACCATGCCGGGCAGGTGCGCGGCGCCGCCGGCACCGGCGACGATCACCTTGTAGCCGGCGGCCCGCGCCCCCTTGGCGAATTTGAACATGCGCTCAGGGGTGCGATGGGCGGAAACGATCAGCGTCTTGTGCGGCACGCCGAGCGCATCCAGCGTCTCTGCCGCATGGCGCATGGTCTCCCAGTCGGACTGGCTGCCCATGATGATAGCGACCGGCGGCGCCGTCGCAGTGGTCGACGCGCTCATTTCGCGTGCTTTCCCCGAAAAAGAAGGCGCGGATTATAGGAATCGCGCACCCTGCGGCAAGCGGGAAATCCGGTCGAGCCGGTGTTTTGGCAGGGTTAATGGCGCGTTTACATTTGCGTCCCACATTGGCACGGATTCGCATCGCACTCGGATGCCCATGACCGCCCGCGTCCTCGTCCTCGACGATGATCCGGTGCAGAGCCGCCTCGTCGAGGCGATGCTGCGCCGGCTCGGCCATGAGCCGCTCGCCGTGGGCAGTGGCGAGGCGGCGCTGCGCCTGATGTCGGACAGCCGTGCCGAGCCGGTCGATTGCATGGTGCTCGACCTGACCATGCCGGGGCTCGACGGGGTGGGCTTGTTTGCCCGGCTTCGCGCGCTCGGCATCGACACGCCGGTCATCGTGCAGGTGGCTCCTGGCGGCGTCGATGCCGCGGTCGCCGCAATCCGCGCGGGCGCCTATGATTTCCTGGTGAAGCCGGCCGGCGCGGAGCGCTTGCAGGTCTCGCTCGCCAATGCCCTGGCGCAGGCGGCGCTCAAGGCCGAGCTGCGGCGCCTGCGCCGCAGCGCCGGGCCGGAGTCGGCGGTGATCGACGGCGCCCCCGCCATGGTGCCGGCGGAGCCATCTGCACTGTCCCTGCTCGACATGGAGGGCCGGGTACGGCCCATTGCCGAGCTGGAGGCCGAGATCATACGCTTCGCCGTTCTCCGCTATGGCGGACGCATGAGCGAAGTGGCGCGGCGCCTCAAAATCGGGCGCTCGACGCTTTATCGCAAACTCGGCGAGCTGCAGCTCGCCGAGACTACGCAGATTGAGGCCGTGGCGGAGCTCGATCAACCTGTGGCACCGGAGTGACGGGCGCGGGGTTTTGAACGCTGTGTCAGCTTCGTGAGTTGAACGGAGAAGGCCGTCGTTCAGAAAGGGTTCAGGCCGCGCATCGGATGAGAACATTGCGACGGACGAAGGAACGGAGAAAGTCATGTCGGGCCGGCTGAAGCTGCTTTCGGGGACTGCGCTTGCCGCCATGACGGCGCTGTCGCTCTCGGCCGCCGCCCTCGGGCTGGCAATACCGATGCGCCTCGCCCAGGCGCAGGAAAATACCGTACAGCAGGGCCCCGACGTGGCCGCTGCACGGGATACCGCGCCGCAGGGGGCGACCGGCTTCGTCGAGACCACCGACAGCGCCGGCATGGGTACCTCCGATACTGCAGCGCCCGCCGCCTCCGATCCGGTCGCCGCCGTGCCGGCCCCCGTCTCGTCCGAGCCGCCCGCGGCGGTGGCGGGCGCCACGACCCATGATCCGGTGGCGCCCGCCACCACGGCCGCGGTCCAGGCGCCCGCGCCCACCGCTCCTCAGACTAGCGCGCCTCCGACCATCGCGCCTGAACCGCTCGCGCCGGCAGCGGCCGAGCCGGCGCCGCAGGATGCCGCTGAAGTGCCGGCCGCTGCTCCTCCGGCGACCACACCCGCCCCTGCGACGGCCGAGACCCCGCCGCCAGCCGGTGCCGAGCCGCCGGCCAGCGTCACTGCCGCGCCCGAGCCGCCGGTGGTCGATCCGGTCGCCATGCAGGTCTCGGCGCTGCTGGAGAGCACCGCGCTCGATGCGATCGCCGCCCAGAAGAACGAGCGCGATGCGCTCGCCGCCTTCTATGCGGCGCGCGGCGGCGAGCCGATCTTCACCACCGGGCATGAGATTTCGCCGTTCGGCAAGGCGGTGCAGGCGGTGTTCGCCGCTTCCGCCGCGGACGGTCTGTCTCCGTCGGACTATGCGGTGGCCATGCCGAAGCCTGGTGCCACCGACGCCGACATCGCCGCTACCGAACTGCGGCTCGCCGCCGCCACCCTGAGCTATGCGCGGCATCTGCAGGTCGGGCGCTTCAACCCGTCGCGCATCTCGGAGAATGTCGACCCGACTCTGACCCCGCCGGATCCGGCCGCGGTGCTGGCGCTGGTGACGACCACGCCGAACGTGCGCACGGCCTTCGCGAGCTTCGCTCCGCAATATCCCGGCTACGTCGCTCTGAAGGCCAAGCTCGCCGAGATGCGTCCCCAGCAGAGCGCGGTGACGCCGCCGCAGGTGCCGCCGGGCAAGGTGCTGCGCCCGAACATGAGCGATCCGCGGGTGCCGATCCTGCGGGCCCGGCTCGGCCTGCCGGGCGAGGCCGACAATCTCGTCTATGACTACGACCTGGTCGAGGCGGTCAAAGCGTTCCAGGCCAAGGTCGGCCAGCCGCCGAGCGGCATCATCGGCAAGGGCACCCTCAGCGCCATGAACGACACCGGCGACCGCCGCGTCGCCGATATCATCGCCAATATGGAGCGGTGGCGCTGGCTGCCGCACGAGATGGCACCGACTTATGTGATGGTGAACATCCCGGAGTTCATGGTCCGCATCGTCAAGGACGGCAAGCCGTTCCACGAGACCAAGGTCATCGTCGGCAAGCCGGAGAACCAGACCCCGCTGCTGACCCACGACATGGAATACATCGTGTTCAATCCGTCCTGGAACGTGCCGCCCGGCATCGCCAGGAAGGAGATGCTGCCGCGTCTCGCCGCCGATCCCTATTATCTGGCGCGCCAGGGCATCGACGTGGTGCGCAATGGCCGGGTGGTCGATCCGGGCTGGGTCGACTGGAGCCGCGGCACGCAGGGCTATTCGTTCCGCCAGCCGCCGGGCGAGCGCAATGCGCTGGGCCGCATCAAGTTCATGTTCCCGAACAAGCATTCGGTCTATCTGCACGACACTCCGAGCCGCTCGCTGTTCGCCAACGACCGGCGCGCCTACAGCCATGGCTGCGTCAGGGTGTTCGAGCCCCTGAAGTTCGGCGAGGCGATCTTCGCGCTCGGCATGCCGCAGGATCCGTGGTCGCAGGGCCGCATCTCCAAGCAGCTCGGCGGCAAGGAGAAATATGTGAACCTGAAGCAGCGCTTCCCGGTCCACCTCGTCTATTTCACCACGCTGGTGAACGATGCCGGCGCGCTGGTGAGCCGCGAGGACCTCTACGGCATCAACGCCCAGACCAAGCTGATGCTCGGCCTCGACGGCTCGCGCCGCGTGGCCGATCGCGGCGTGACGGCGGCCCCGGCGCGCTGAGCTGGAGCATTTCCCGATCAGATGGAATCATCTGATTGAAGAGGAATTTCTCCAGCTTATTGAATCTAGAGCACTCACCTGTCGTTCGGATGCATCCATCCGAACGGAAAGGGCTCTTGGCGAGCAGAGGTCTGGCGCGCCCCATTCGCATCAGTCCCCGCCGGCGACGCGGCTCGCCAGCAGTTCCCCATTGCGCTCCAGCACCGGATAAGCCGCAGCGGCGACGATGTGGCTGTTGATCAGCTTCATGTCGCGCAACAGGTCGAGATAGAGCGCCCCCGCCTGCGCCGCCGGCAGTTCGCTGCCGCGCAGGTTTTCGAAATGCTGCAGCGTGGCGAGGGATTCGGCCTCGCGGAATGCCACCTTCTCGTCGGCCAGCAGCCGTGCGGCGCGTGGATCCTCGGTCATGAACAGCGAGGCGGCGGTCCGGAGATTGGCGATCAGGCGGTTCATCAGTTCGGTCAGCTCCGCCTGCCTCTCCTCCGGAAAGGCGAGGCCGCGCTTCAGCCCCTTGGAGGCGTGCGGCAGCAGATGGTCGCCGATCACGTCGCCGGCCTGCTCTAGGTTCATGGTGAAGGCGAGAATCTCGTTAAGCCGGCGATGGTCGTTCTGCCCCAACTCGTCGGAATCGATCGAGGTGAGATACGTCTTGATGGCGATGTTCAGCCGGTCCAGCACGTCGTCCCGGCGCCTGGTCTCGGCGATCAGGCGGCGGTCGCGGCCGGCAAGACCGTCGCGGGCGCCGCTCAGCATGGCCTCCAGAATGTCGGCGAGCCGCAGCGCCTCGCGCGCGGCGCCGCCCAGCGCGACGATGGGCATCTCTTTCGCCGCCGGGTCGAGATAGAGCGGGCGAGAGGGATCGGCGGCGGCGGGGCTGTCCGGCAGCAGGCGGCGCAGCAGATGCGCCATCGGCCCCAGCAACGGCATGAAGACGAGCGCGGTGGCGATGTTGAACAGCGTGTGGAAGTCCGCCACCGCGCGGGCATTGTCCGGCTGGAGGGTCACCATGAATCGGCCGATCGGCTGCAGGCAGGCGAGCGCGATGCCGATGCCGACGAGCCGGGTGAGAAGATTGCCCAGCGGCACGCGTTTCGCCGCCGGGCCGTCGCCGGCGGCTCCCTCGATGAGCGGATTGATGGCGGTGCCGAGATTGGCCCCCAGCACCAAAGCGAAGGCGGCGTTCGGCGGCACCACGCCATTGGCGGCGAGCGACATCACCAGCAGCACGACGGCAACGCTCGAATGCGCGGCCCAGGTGAGGCCGGCGGCGAGCACCACGTCGAGCAGCGGCATGGTGGAGACCGCGCCGAGCAGCAGACGCAGGCCCGGCGCATCCTCATAGTCCCGGAGCAGGTCGAGGATCTGATTGAGCGCCAGCAGCATCAGCCCGAGACCGATGAGCACACGGCCGAGATCGTGGGTCTGCGAGGAGGAATCGCGGCGGAACATCATCACGCCGACGAGGATCAGCGCCGGCGAGATGACGGCGATGTCGAAGGACAGCAACTGCACGATGAGGGTGGTGCCGACATTGGCGCCGAGCATCACAGCGAGCGCGGGCACCAGGTCGACCAGGCCGCCGGCGGCGAAGCCGGTCACCATCAATCCCGTCGCGGTGCTGCTCTGGAGCAGTGTAGTGACGCCGAGGCCCGCGATGAAGGCGCGGAAGCGGTCGCCGAGAGCACGGCCAAGGATCGTGCGCAGCCGCGGCCCGAAGGTGCGCTGCACGCCGGTCTGCACCATGTGGGTGCCCCACAGGAGCAGTGCGATGAAGCCGGCGAGATCGACGAGGGTGACCGGAAAATTCATCGACGCATGGCTTTCGGCGAAGGATGTGTGGGGCAAGTGGTGCGACCTGCAACTTAAAGGCGCCGCGCAATGGACAATCGCAAGGTGCATACCGGCGGCCGACGGTGATTCGATGGGCGTCTCCACCTTAAACAGTGCGGCGTTAATGTCACGGTAACGCAAATTCTGTCGACAAAATCGACATATAGCCTGAATGTCGTGAGGCAGCACGTTTTCGCCACACTGTGCCCTTAGCCGTTTGGGCGATGACTAAAGGGGGGTGGGCCGTAACTGGCCCTTAACCAAACCCGACAAGACTATGTTCACCATGTCCGGTGCCGCCGTCCGGTTGCACCGTCCAAAGGAAACGTTTGGCTTCGGGTTAGTGGTAGTGCGGAAAGTCAGCTTCCTTCGCTCGTCCCGCCTTATCAAGGCTGCCGCGCTCGCCGCGGCGGCAACGATATGCGGGACCGATATGCTGCAGGATGCGGTCGCCAATGGCGACACCCGCACCCTGACCCTCCATCACGTCCATTCCGGCGCAAGCGCCACCGTCACCTTCAAGCGCAATGGCCGCTATGATCCGGCCGCGCTGCAGCAGCTCAATGTCCTCTTGCAGGATTGGCGCCGTAAGGAGCCGACCAAGATGGACCCGGCGCTGTTCGACATCGTCTGGGAAGTCTATCGCGATGCCGGGGCCACCCAGCCGATCGAGGTGATCGGCGGCTATCGCTCGCCGGCAACCAACGCCATGCTGCGCGCCCGCTCTCGCGGCGTGGCGCAGACCAGCCTGCACATGCAGGGCAGGGCGATGGACTTCTATATTCCCGGCGTGCCGCTCGCCAAGATCCGCGAAACCGGCCTTCGGCTGCAACGCGGCGGCGTCGGCTTCTATCCGACCTCCGGCTCGCCGTTCGTCCATCTCGACACCGGCGGCATCCGCCATTGGCCGCGCATGACCCGCGACCAGCTGGCCCGCGTCTTCCCGGATGGCAAGACCGTGCATGTCCCCGCCGACGGCAAGCCGATGTCCGGCTACGCGACGGCGCTGGCCCAGGTCGAGGCCCGCGGCAGCCGGCCGGGCGGCGCCGGTGCCGCATTCGCTTCGGCAGCAAGCTCGGGCTCGAAGAAGAACATCTTCACCGCGCTGTTCAGCAAGGACAGCGGCGACGACGACGAGGAGAACGCCGCGCCGCAAACCGGTGCCGCGCAGACCGCGTCCGCCGACGAGGCCGCCACGGCTCAAGTTCCGGCGCAGGTCGCCGCCGCACAGCCGGCGCCCGCGGTGTCTGCTGCCGGCGCGGTCGTCGCCACCGCCAACGTTCCGCTGCCGACGCGCAACCCGATGGGCCGCTCGCCCGAAGCGGCCGCGGCACTTGCCGCCGCAGCTCCGACACAGGCCATGGTTCCGCTGCCGGTGGCACGTCCCGGCGAGGCGCCAGCCCGCCCTGCCGCGCCGACCACGCTCGCCGCCGCCGACATTCCCGCCAATGCCGCCGGCTTCAGCGGCGGGGCGGTGCCGCTGCCGGCGACGCGACCGGGCAACGGGACAGCACCGGTGGCCGTCGCGGCCGCTAATCCCCCCGCCGTTGCCCCTGGTGCCGTACATCCGTCCGCCCAGCCGCAGGATGGCTTCCCGGCGCTGATCGTCCATGGCACGGGTTCGACGACCGGCGGTCCGACGCTGGCCTATGCGTCCGCGGGTGATTTCGTGGTCGCCCGGCCCTCGCCCGGCCGCGCCAATGAGCCGGCGGCGCTGCCGCCGGGCGTGCGCCAGGCCACGGCTCCGGCGCCGCATTCGGCGGCCACGCAGGCGGAGATCCGCCGGCTGTTCAGCAGTCCGACAGTTGCCCGCGACACCACGCTGCGCACGCCGGAACTGCGCCGCTTCGGTGCCTTCGTCGCGCCGCCGCGCCATATCGTGGCTGCCGGCTTCGGCCGCGACGCTTCGAACGGCCTTGCCACCACGCGCTTCACCGGCGCCGCGGTGGTCGCGATCCCGGTGGTGGCGAGCGCGCACGTGCCGGGTCCTCCGATCGAGAGCGCGCCGGTGCTGCCGAAGCGCGCCAAGAAGCTTTCCATGGCCGGCACCGGCACCACAGACAATCTGCCCGCACCGCCGCGCTGAGGCCGGCTTCATCCTAGCGGCAACCTGTCATGGCCGGGCTTATCCCACGAGCCTTTGGAATCAAGATCCCCGGCACGAGGCCGGGGATGACGTTCGTCTGAATATCGGGATGACGCCCTGAGAGGCGATGCTGAGAGGCGATGCCGACCGGCCTCAGCCGACCATGCCGAGCGCCTGAAGGTAGAGGTCGACGATGGCCTCGTGCTCGGCGCGCTGGTCGGCATCCTGCTTGCGGATCTTCAATATCTCGCGCAGCGCCTTGGTGTCGAAGCCGGTGCCCTTGGCTTCGGCGAACACGTCCTTGATGTCGTCGGCGATGGTCTTCTTTTCTTCCTCGAGCCGCTCAATGCGCTCGATGAAGGATTTCAGCTGCTCCTTGGCAAAGCCGGCGGCGGCATCGGACAAAGGCTGGTCGTTGGGCAGATTGGGCAGATCGGACATGCTGTCTCCGGCTAGGCGACGCCTTTCGGCGTGAAAAAAGGGCCGAAATCAGGGCCCCGAATTGACGGTCGGGTCAAGCGCGGGCGCTTCTCTATGCACCGCTCAGTGCGAGCCTGTGGATGACCGCGAGAAGCCTGCCTGCTGTTCGGGGCTCGCCTCGGCCTGATGCTGGGCCTTCCACTCCTCATAGGGCATGCCGTAGACGATCTCGCGACTCTCATCCCTGGAGAGCGGCAGGCCGCGCTCCTTGGCCGCGTCGAGATACCAGTTCGACAGGCAGTTGCGGCAAAAGCCGGCCAGATTCATGAGATCGATGTTCTGCACGTCGGTGCGCGCGCGCAAGTGCGCCACCAGCCGGCGGAACACGGCCGCTTCCAACTCAAGGCGGGACTTTTCGTCGAGGCGGGACTGTTCGCCAGGATACTGATCGCCAGAATCTTGCATGGTGGCCTCCTGCGGTGAGAGTCAGGCTGAAATAGGCACGACGATGCCCGTGCGCGAGCCGTAGAAGGTCTGCTCATTGAGCTCGGGGCGCGCCAGGATGGCGGGCAGCAGAGCGGCGAGCCGCTCGGCCCAGGCGCGCTGGCCGGCCTCATCCGCGATCAGATCCTGGCGGATCTCGACCAGCACGTGCGGCAGGCCGCGTGCGGTGCCGTGGCGATAGAGGCAGTCATTGCGCAGTGCGCCGTCATAGGGCTCGTTGTCACCGACGATGAGATCGCCGGGCGCCTCCAGGGCTTCGATCAGCGGCCGGGCGAAGCGCTCGTCGAGGTCCCACAGCAGCCCGGCGTGCCAGGGCCTGGGCACGCCGCGCCACACCGGGGTGAAGCTGTGGATCGACAGCAGCACCGGGATGAGCCCTGCGGCGAGGGCGTCGTCGATCGTGCGCTCGATGGCCTGGTGATAGGGTCGGTGGAAGCGTGCGATGCGTCGCTCCACTTCCGCCGCATCGACATGGCGGTTGCCGGGTACGATGGCGCCGTCGGACAGCCGCATCACCAGCGTCGGGTCGTCCTCGCCGCGGTTCGGGTCGATCAGCAGGCGCGAGAAATGCGAGAGCACCGCGGGCGCGCCGAGCAGCCCGGCGAGCTCGCGGGCGATGCCGGCGGCGCCGATGTCGTAGCCGATATGCCGCTCCAGCTCGGAGGCCGGCAGGCCAAGCGTGCCGTATTCCGGCGGGAGCGCGTTCGAGGCGTGATCGCACAGGAGGAGGAGACCGGTGCTCGCTACGGCCGGGATGATCTCGATCGGCTCGAAACCGTCGCCTGCGCGATCGTCGTGTGTCGGTACGGTATCGAGATCAAGCACGGCGGCGTCCACGGCGATGTCATCCTCGGTGCGGCGAAGCATCATGGCGGGGAAGGGCGATATGTGACAGGAGGCTAGTGACGTGCGGCTTCCGGTGCCATAGGAATACGCCCGTTTCGCGTCGTGCGGCGCCGCCCGGGCGGATGGTCGTGCGCAAGAGTGGGGCGCCCGGACGAGCGGGCAATGTGGGGTGACGATGACCGATAATTCGCCGCGCGCGTTCCTGGAAGCCCTGTTTTCGGCCGCGGTGGCGGCGGCACATCCCTCCACCTGCCTGCCGCCGGCCCTGCCGGCGCCGCCCGCCTCGGGCCGGCTGATCCTGCTCGCGGCCGGCAAGGCGGCGGGCTCGATGCTGGAAGTCGCGGAAGCGCATTATCTCGACACGCTCGGCTTCGACCCCGCGCGCCTCGCCGGTATCGGCGTCGCCCGTCACGGCTATGGCCGCCCGACCCGCCGGCTGGAGATGGTGGAGGCCGGCCATCCGGTGCCGGACGCCGCCGGCCTCGCGGCCGCGCAGAAGGCGATCGATCTCGCCGCGACCGCCGGCGCGGACGATCTGGTGCTGGTGCTGCTCTCGGGCGGCGCCTCGGCCAACTGGATCGCGCCGGCGCTCGGCGTCGAGCTCGACGACAAGCGGGCGCTGACGCGGGCGCTGCTGCGCTCCGGCGCCAACATCACCGAGATCAACACGGTGCGCAAGCACCTCTCGCGCATCAAGGGCGGCCGGCTCGCCGCGCTTGCCCAGCCGGCACGCGTGGTGACGCTCGCCATTTCCGACGTGCCGGGCGACGATCCCGCAGTGATCGGATCGGGCCCGACCGTGCCGGATCCGACGACGCTGGCGGAGGCCCGCGACGTTCTGACCCGATTCCGCATCGAGCCGCCGGCCTCCATTGCGGTTGCCCTGCGCGACGGCGCGAATGAATCGCCGAAGCCCGGCGATCCGGCCTTCGCCAATGCCGAATACCACCTCATTGCCCGCCCGGCGGATTCCTTCGTCGCGGCGGAGCGGATGGCGCGCGAGGCCGGCATCGAGCCGATCCTGCTCGGCGACAATCTCGAGGGCGAAGCCCGCGAGGTGGCGGCGGCGCAGGCGGCGCGGGCGCTCGACCTGAAGGCCGCCGGCAAGCGCGCGGTGCTGCTCTCGGGCGGCGAGCTCACCGTCACCATGCGCGGCCAGGGCCGCGGCGGGCCGAACCAGGAATACGCGCTGGCGCTCGCCGAGGCGCTGGGCGGCGCGCCCGGCATCCATGCGGTGGCCGGCGATACCGATGGCACCGATGGCGGCGGCGGCGATGCCAGCGATCCGGCCGGGGCCTTCGTGGAGCCGGATACGCTGGCGCGGGCGCAATTGCTCGGCCTCGATCCCGCCAGCTTCCTCGCCAATAACGACTCGACGAGTTTCTTCGAGAGGATCGGCGACCTGCTGACGCCTGGCCCCACCTGCACCAATGTCAATGATTTCCGTGCCGTACTCGTGGGCGGCTGACGCCGCGCGCCGCTTGCGCGCGCGCAGCGTCCGGTTTGGGCTGGCGGCGCTGGCCGCCGCGCCGGTCCTGGCCATCCTGGCACCGACCCCGGCTGCGGCGGACTTCCGCTTGTGCAACCGCACCACCAGCCGGGTCGGCATCGCGGTCGGCTACAAGGACGGCGACGCCTGGTCCACCGAGGGCTGGTGGAACGTTGCCGCCAACAGCTGCGAGACGCTGCTGCGCGGTGACCTCGTCGCCCGCTTCTATTACGTCTATGCGGTTGACTATGACCTCGGCGGGGAGTGGGCCGGCAAGGCCTATATGTGCACGCGCGAGAAGGAGTTCACCATCCGCGGCATCGAGGACTGCCTCGCCCGCGGCTTCGACCGCACCGGCTTCTTCGAGGTCGACACCCACGAGCAGAAGAGCTGGACGGTGCAACTCACCGAGCAGGGCCAGCAAATGCCGAACCAGGCCCCACTGCCGCCGACGAAGTCTCCTTGAAGGCCTCGCTATTAACCCGCTGATCGTCATCCCCCGGCTTGCCCCGGGAATCCTCGACGAAAGCGTAACCGGGATGGCCGGGACAAGCCCGGCCATGACGTCGTGTGGCTGTAGGAATACGCTGTAGCCTCACTCGATCGGGATCGCCGTGAACTGGACCTGGCCGTCGGCGTCGGAGACCATCAGCAGCGCCGAGCGGCGGCCTTCCTTCTTCAGGGCCTCGACGCGCTTCTCGATATCGGCAGGCTTCGACACCGCTTCCTGATTGACCTCGACGATGACGAGGCCGGGCTTCAGCCCCTTGGTCGCGGCCTGCGAGGAACCCTCGACCGAGGTGACGACGACGCCCTTGACGTCGTCCTTCAGCTTGAACTTGCCGCGCAGCTCGGTGGTGATCTCGGAAAGCTCGAGACCGAGCAGGCGCGTCGTCGGCGCCTTCGGCGTTGTGTCCGCCGGCTCCTTCTTGGTCAATGCCGCCGGCTCGGGCTTGTCGCTCTCCTCGAGCTTGCCCACCTTGAGCCGCAGGCTCTCTTCCTTGCCCTTGCGGACCACCACGACATCGACATCCTTGTCGACCGGGGTGTCGGCGACGATGATCGGCAGCGAGCGCATGTCCTTCACGTCCTTGCCGTCGAACTTGACGATGACGTCGCCCGGCTTGATGCCGCCCTTGGCGGCGGGGCCGTCATCGGTGAGGCCGCCGACCAGGGCGCCGCGCGGCTTGCCGAGCGAGAGGCTCTCCGCGATCTCGTCGGTGACCGACTGGATGCGCACCCCGATCCAGCCGCGCCGCATCTCGCCGAATTGGCGGAGCTGGTTGACGACGGCGAGCGCGGTGTTGGACGGCACGGCGAAGCCGATGCCGATCGAGCCGCCGGAAGGCGAGATGATGGCGGTGTTGATGCCGATCACGTCGCCGTCCATGCCGAACAGCGGGCCGCCGGAATTGCCGCGATTGATGGCGGCGTCGGTCTGCAGGAAGTTGTCGTAGGGGCCGCTATTGATGTCGCGGTTGCGCGCCGAGATGACGCCCACCGTGAGCGTGCCCCCGAGGCCGAACGGGTTGCCGATCGCCATCACCCAGTCGCCGACGCGCAGCGTGTCGGAATCGCCGAACTTCACCGCCTTCAGCGGCCTCTCCGGCAGCGGCGTGACCTTCAGCAGCGCGATATCGATCTTGGTGTCTCGGCCGACCAGCTCGGCCTTCAGCTTCGAGCCGTCATTGAAATTGGCATAGATCTCGTCGGCGTCGGCGATGACGTGGTTGTTGGTCACGATCAGGCCGCCGGCGTCGATGACGAAGCCCGAGCCGAGCGAGGAGACGCGGCGCGGCGTGTCGTCGCCATCGTCGCCCTGCTGCTGCCGGCGCTTGAAGAACTCCTCGAAGAACTCCTCGAAGGGCGAGCCGGGCGGAAGCTGCGGGGTCGGCACGCTGCGCGAGGGGGCGACGGTCTGCGAGGTGGAGATGTTCACCACCGAATCCATGACCGCGGCGGCGGTGTCGGCGACGGTATCGGGACCCTTGGTCGCGGCGGCGTGACTGACGACGGAGGGCAGGACGATGGTGCCGGCAACCAGGAGGCAGGACACCAGATTATGAAGCCGGCGCCGCGTTGCAATGGGGCGGTGCTTGGCGAATGGTAACATGCTGCCTCCTTCGCGCCGCTCGGTCAGTCCGGCGCTGCTCACTCCACGGAACGCTGGACCGGCTTGAGAGGCGATGCAAGCCAAAAGCGTGCGAGGAATCGCCCCGTGGGACCGGCCGGAAATTCCAATTCGCTCTCATCCCCGGACTTGATCCGGGAATCCAGCGATGCCGCAGCTCCCGGTCGAAGTCCGGTCCCCGGGTCGAGCCCAGGTGGGGCCGGGAGCTAGCCCCGGATCAGCCAGACGATGAGGAGGCCGACGAGCGCGCCGCCGAGCCCCGCAAGGCGCAGCGGCACGTCGGGCAGGCGCTCGATCGCCTCCATGGCCCGGCGCATGGCGCTGGGCATGGCGGCGAGCGCCAGCCCCTCGATGACGAGCACCAGGCCGAGCGCGACGACGAGGTCCGACACCGCGCCCGCCGGCTCAGTTGGCCGGCGGCGCCGCCGGGGCCGTCGGCGCCGGAGTCGTCGGTGCCATAGTGCCGGCCGGATCGCGGAAGAAGCGGAAGAAGTTCGAATCCGGCGACAGCAGCAAGCGGGTAGAGTCGCTCTTCAGGCTGGTCTCATAGGCCTGCATGGAGCGGTAGAAGTCGAAGAAGCCCTTATCCTTGCCGTAGGCCTCGGCGAAGATCCGGTTTCTCTCGGCCTCGCCCTCGCCGCGCAGCTTGTCGGCGGTGGACGTGGCCTCGGCTACGATGACGGTCGACTGCCGGTCGGCATTGGCGCGGATGCCCTGCGAGGCCTGGCCACCCTGGGCGCGGATCTCCGCGGCCTCGCGCTGGCGCTCGGTCTGCATGCGCTGGAACACCGCCTGGCTGTTGGCTTCCGGCAGGTCGGCGCGGCGAATGCGCACATCGATGACCGAGATACCGAAATTCGCGGCCTCGCGATTCACCTGCTCGCGGATCCGCCCCATCAGCCCCTCGCGCTGGTCGCGCACCACCTCGATGAAGGTGCTCTCACCGAGCACGCGGCGCAGTGCTGAATTGAGGATGGTGGCGAGTCGGGAATTGGCGCCCTCGATAGTGCCGACCGCCTGGTAGAAGCGCAGCGGATTGGTGATGCGGTAGCGCGCGAAGGCATCCACCACGAGGCGCTTCTGGTCGGAGGCGATCACCTCCTGCGAGGGGTTCTCTAGGTCGAGGATGCGCTTGTCGAGGAAGATCACGCTGTCGATCAGCGGGATCTTGGCGTTGAGGCCGGGCTGGTTGATGACGCGCACCGGCTCGCCGAAGCGCAGCACCAGGGCCTGCTGGGTCTGGTAAACGCTGAACAGCGCCGAATAGAGCCCGATGAGGATGGCGGCCGCGGCGATCGCGGCACCCATGCCGAAGAAGCTTCTCATCGCGTGGCTCCCTGCGTGGTCTGGCCCTGCGCCGGTGCCGCCTGCGGGCGGGTGCCGAACGCGCCGAGCGGCAGGAACGGCACCACGCCGGAGCCGCGATCGGCCGACGGATCGATGATGACCTTGTCCATGCCGCCGAACACGCGCTCCATGGTTTCGAGATAGATGCGCTGGCGCGTCACGTCGGGAGCCTTCTCATATTCGCCAAGCACGCTGAGGAAGCGCGCGGCCTGGCCCTGCGCTTCGATGACGGCGCGCTCCTTGTAGGCCTGCGCGCCTTGGGTGACGCGGGAGGCCTCGCCGCGCGCCTCGGGAACGACGCGGTTGGCATAGGCCTGCGCCTCGTTCTGCAGGCGCTCGGCATCGGCGCGTGCGGCCTGGACATCGCGGAAGGAGTCGATGACCTGCTGCGGCGGGTCGACCTTCTGCATCTGCACCTGGGTGACGAGGATGCCCGACTGGTAGGTGTCGAGCGTCCGTTGCATCAGATCGTGCACGTCGCGCTCGATGGTCTGGCGGGCGCCGGTGAGGATAGGCTGGATGTTGGTGCGTCCGACCACCTCGCGCATCGCGCTCTCGGCCACCGCCTTGATGGTACCCTCGGGGTTCTGGACGTTGAACAGGTAGTCCGCCGCGCCGACATCCTCGGTCGAACCCGCGGCCGCCGGCTTCACCATCCAGAACACCGCGAAATCGACATCGACGATGTTCTCGTCGCCGGTGAGCATGAGGCTCTCCTCCGGCACGTCCCGCATCGCGGTGCCGCGGCGCGGATCGTCGCCGGAGCGGATGCCGATATCGATGCGGTTGACGCGCGTGACCTTCGGGGTCAGCACGGTCTCGATCGGGTAGGGCCAATGGTAGTTGAGGCCGGGGTTCGCGGTCGCGATGAACTTGCCGAAGCGCAACACCACGCCCTGCTCGTCTGGCTGAACCCGGTAGAAGCCCGACAGCAGCCAGGCGACCGCGACCAGCGCGACGACGACGATGATGCCCTTGGTGCTGCCGAAGCCACCCGGCAGAATGGTGCGCAAGCGATCCTGGCCGCGCCGGATCAAGTCTTCGAGATCCGGCGGATTGGGCCCGGACGACTGCGGGCCACTGCCCCAGGGACCGCGCGGGCCGCCACCACCCCATGGCCCGCCGCTCTGGTTCTTCCACGACATTCCGCGGCAACTCCCGATTGCGCACCCGAGACTACCCGGGTTGCGCGGGAGCGCAGAACCTCAAGGACGACTCTCGTGCAAGAAGACGGACGTCCTCCCGTCGCCGGGAGGCACGACGACGGCGGTTATAGGTGACGAGACACCGAGACACAATGTGACCCGACACCGCGACGCACGCCGCCGACGCGGCTGGTCATATGGGAAGACGGGTCGCTTACGCAACGGCAGATCGGGTCACGCAATCGGAGAACGCGCCGACATACCCTTCTCGCCATGCTCGCCAGCTTCCCGCGCACCGGGCGGATTGCGGAAATAGGCGAGGACATAAAGGCGAATGGCGGAGGAGAGATTTCCCTGATTCCGCCGGGAATCGATCGAAGCGACAATCTCCGACAGCGTACTCCGGCGGCTCGACGCAATTTCCTTGAGAGCATCCCAGAACTGGTCTTCGAGGCTGACACTGGTCTTGTGCCCGGCAATCACAATCGACCGCTTCACCACGGGACTCTTCATTTCTCGTCCTCTCGTACGCGCTTATGTCCGTCCAACGTGCGCTCGCGCAACTCCTCGCGAGCGGCGTCCGCCCTGCGCTCGACCTTCGGGCGCCCAAACCGCAAACGCTGCTCCGCAGCGATTTGTTCCCGGGTCTCACGCTCCTTGCGTTTGCGGACGCGGCGCAGATTTATGATCTCGGCCATGTCGACATGTCCCTATTTCGGCACTGCGAACGAGCACCCAGCAAGTGGCAAGCCAAGGCATGGACTTACCACATTATAGATCTTTTTCCGTCTCAGAATACAGGAGGCATTTTCGTTGTCGAAACGCCATGGTGGGGCGGCGTTGGAACGAATTGCGCCATTGTTGTTTTCATTTTTGAGGCTTTTATTTCTGATTGGAATTGTTCGAGTTCTCGCCCCGGAATCGAGTTCACGGCGATGTGAACGATGGTGGCTCTCTGGGCCCGCTCGGCACGCGGCGGCCGGTCGCCTCTCGGCAAACGATGGGCGCCGATTGCGCGCCCCGCAGGGGCGACACCGTTTCCGCGGGCATGCAACGCATGCTAAACGGACGGCGCCTCATCCCACCCACGCCCTGCCTTCGGACGCATTGCGAGATTGTTCATGAGCACGACCCGTATTGAGACCGACACGTTCGGCCCGATTGAGGTAGAAAACGACAAATATTGGGGCGCGCAGGCGCAGCGCTCGCTGGGCAATTTCAAGATCGGCTGGGAAAAGCAGCCGCTGCCGGTGGTGCGCGCGCTCGGCATCGTCAAGCGCGCGGCCGCCGAGGTTAATCGCGATCTCGGCCGGCTCGATCCGACGATCGCCGACGCCATCATCCGCGCCGCGCAAGAGGTGATCGAGGGCAAGCTCGATGCCCACTTCCCCCTGGCGGTGTGGCAGACCGGCTCCGGCACCCAGTCCAACATGAACGCGAACGAGGTGATCTCGAACCGTGCCATCGAGATGATGGGCGGCGAGAAGGGATCGAAGAAGCCGGTGCACCCGAACGATCACGTCAATATGAGCCAGTCGTCGAACGACACCTATCCCACTGCGATGCACATCGCCGCGGCGGAGGAGGTGGTGCTCCGGCTCGTTCCCTCGCTTCAGCAGCTGCGCAACGCGCTGAACGACAAGGCGCAGGCCTGGGCGCACATCATCAAGATCGGCCGCACCCATACCCAGGACGCCACCCCGCTGACGCTGGGCCAGGAATTCTCCGGCTACACCCAGCAGGTCGAGAACGGCATCAAGCGCATCGAGCAGTCACTGCCGGCGCTGATGGAACTCGCCCAGGGCGGCACCGCGGTCGGCACCGGTCTGAACGCTCCCGTCGGCTTTGCCGAGATGGTGGCGGATCGCATCGCCGCCATCACCGGGCTGCCCTTCACCTCGGCGCCGAACAAGTTCGAGGCGCTCGCCGCGCACGACGCCATGGTGTTCGCGCACGGGGCGATCAACACGGTGGCGACCTCGCTGTTCAAGATCGCCAACGACATCCGGCTGCTCGGCTCCGGCCCGCGCTCGGGCCTCGGCGAACTGGCGCTGCCGGAGAACGAGCCAGGCTCCTCGATCATGCCCGGCAAGGTGAACCCGACGCAGTGCGAGGCGCTCACCCAGGTCTGCGTGCAGGTGTTCGGCAACAATGCCGCGCTCACCTTCGCCAACAGCCAGGGCCATTTCGAGTTGAACGTCTACAATCCGGTGATGGCCTATAATTTCCAGCAGTCGGTGCGCCTGCTGGCCGATGCGGCGGTGAGCTTCACCGAGAATTGCGTCGTCGGCATCGTGCCGCGCGAGGACAACATCAAGGCGGCGCTGGAGCGTTCGCTGATGCTGGTCACCGCCCTGGCGCCGAAGATCGGCTACGACAATGCGGCGAAGATCGCCAAGACTGCGCACAAGAACGGCACCACGCTGCGCGAGGAAGCGGTCGGCGGCGGCTATGTGACGAACGAGGAGTTCGACGCCGTGGTGCGCCCGGAGAAGATGATCGCGCCGGAGTGAGACGAGACCGCCGCCGGCGCTCTGCGTCAACACCCTTCGAGGCCCGGCTTTGCCGGGCACCTCAGGATGAGGTGGCTTTTATAAGAACAACCTCATCCTGAGGTGCGAGCGCCAGCGAGCCTCGAAGGATGCTGAAACCGAGCGACGTCCTGCGTCTTCAGAATCAGTTCATCTTTACGGCGCAAAGATGAAGAGCATCATTACCGAAGTTTCATTTGAGGTGCGCACGTAATCGCCGCACCATCGGTCGCGCTTTCTTCAGGAGAGAGACCGATGAAACAAGCCATCATTGCCGCCACTGCCGCCGCGCTGCTGGCCAGCGCCACCTTCGGCATTGCCGCCACCGCGCCGCGCAGCGGCGATCCCCAGCGCGAGCGCCCGAGCACCGCCGAGATCGCCGAAAATGCCGCCGCCTTCTCCGATGCCCGCATCGCCGCGCTCAAGGCCGGGCTGCGCATGAGCGCCGATCAGGAGAAGCTCTGGCCGGCGGTCGAGCAGGCGCTGCGCGACCTCGCGCAGCAGCGCATCGATCGCCGGGCGGAGCGGATGGAGGCGTTCCGCGAACGCGGCCGCGGCGAGCGTCCCGACCTGTTGGGGACCATGCGCGAGCGCGCCGACACGCTGACCCAGCGCGGCGACGGGCTGAAGAAGCTGGTCGATGCTGCCGACCCGCTCTATGCGAGCCTCGACGAGGCGCAGAAGCACCGCTTCGATATCTTGCTGCGGCATGCGCAATTCGGCCGCTTCGCCGAATGGGGCGGTCCGCATCGCGGCGGCTGGCGCGATCACGGCCCGCGGCGCGAATTCCGCCATCACGGTCCGCATCGCGATGGTCCCGGCCGTGACTGGCACCGCGGCCCGCGCGGCGGCGGCGGAGACGACCAGGGCGAGGAGCGGCTCTGAAAGTCGAGCGCCTACGAACATAAACGGCGGATGAACGAGCGCCTCAGAATTGGTTCAGTCGCCCGCCGCTAGTCTCGCTCATGAATTCGGCGCTGACCACGTCGATGACCGTTTCTGACCTACCCCTTCTTTTCGGACCCCCGAGCACCCCGCTCGCAACTGCAAACCGCCGGCCTCGTGCCGGCGGTTTTTTCTTTTGGTGCCGCGCTAACCTGCAAGCTTGCGCAGGGCGTCGCCGGAGATGCGCTGGATGGTCCAATCCTCCAGCGGCACCGCGCCGATCGAGCGGTAGAAGCGGATCGCCGGCTCGTTCCAGTCGAGCACCGACCATTCGAAGCGGGCAAGGCCTTTGTTCAGGCAATGCTTGGCCAAATGCTTCATCAATGCCGTGGCAATGCCACGGCCACGAAAGGCCGGGCGCACGAAGAGGTCTTCCAGGAACAGCCCGTGCCGGCCGCGGAAGGTCGAGAAATTATGGAACCACAGCGCGATCCCGGCCGGCTCGCCCGCCCATTCGGCGATGTCGCAGAAGGCACGCGGGCTCTCGGAAAACAGGGCGCGATCGATATCCTCCACTGTGGCATCGACCTCATGCAGCAGGCGCTCATAATCGGCCAGCTCGCGGACGAACTCGAAGATCAGCGGGGCGTCGCCGTTACGGGCGGGGCGAATGGCGAGGGACATGGTTTCTGGCGATGCCTTCAAACGGCTTAGGGGTTGCACTCCGCAAGCATCCTTCGAGGCGCGGCTTTGCCGGGCACCTCAGGATGAGGTTGTTCCTTTAGGCTAACCTCATCCTGAGGTGCGAGCGTTAGCGAGCCTCGAAGGATGCTCAAGCCGAGCAGCACCCGGCTTAGACGGCCACCGGCGCCTTGATCGCCGGGGCGGGATCGTAACCCTCGATCGCGATGTCCTCGAAGCGGAAGGCGAAGAGGTCGGTCACGTCCGGATTCAGCTTGAGCGTCGGCAGCGGGCGCGGCGAGCGCGAGAGCTGGAGATGGGCTTGCTCGAGATGGTTCACGTAAAGATGGGTGTCGCCCAGTGTGTGGACGAAATCGCCGGGCGTCAGGCCGGTGACCCGCGCCACCATGTGGGTGAGCAGCGCATAACTCGCGATGTTGAACGGCACGCCGAGGAAGACGTCGGCCGAGCGCTGATAGAGCTGGCAGGAGAGCCTGCCGTCGGCGACATAGAACTGGAACAGCAGATGGCAGGGCGGCAGCGCCATTTTCGGCACGTCCGCCGGATTCCATGCGGTGACGATCAGCCGGCGCGAATCCGGATTGCGGCGAATGTCGCTGACGACCTGGGCGATCTGGTCGATCACCCCGCCGTCCGGTGTCGGCCATGAGCGCCATTGATGGCCATAGACCGGGCCGAGATCGCCGGCCTCGTCGGCCCATTCGTCCCAGATGGTGACGCCGTTTTCCTTGAGGTAGGCGATATTGGTGTCGCCCGCGAGGAACCACAGCAGCTCGTGGAAGATGGAGCGGGTGTGCAGCTTCTTCGTCGTCAGCAGCGGGAAGCCCTCGCCGAGGTCGAAGCGCATCTGGTGGCCGAATACCGACAGGGTGCCGGTGCCGGTACGGTCCGCCTTGGGCGTGCCCTCGCGCAAAACCCGTTCGAGGAGTTCGTGATACTGCCGCATGGCGCGCCGCTGATTCGTCCGTGTGTTCTCTCCCACATATAGTAGGCCGAAGGAGCGGGCGCCGCGAGGCCCCGCTCCTTCGCATTTACAACCCGAACGCGACCTTCGTCAGTCGCAGGTGTTCGTCGGGCGCAGGTGTTACCGTCAGTCGCAGGTGTTGCCGACGGTGATGATGCGGCCCGACGGGGTCTCGCGGGTCAAGGTGCGGCAGCCATCGTCGAAGCCGTCGTCCGCATAGCCGCCCTCGTAATAGCCGCCGACCGGGGCGGGCGGCACCGGCACGTCCCGGACATAGACTTCGCGTGGCCCGCGCTCGCGGACGATCACGCGCGCGGGCGCCTCGCGCACGATGACGTGGCGCTCTGGGGCCGGATAGGCCTCATAGACGGGCGCGGGCTCATAGACCGGCGCGCTCTCATAAACCTGCGCGGGCTGATAGACGGGAGCCGGCGAGGTGCTGATATAGAGGTCACCGGCCTGTGCGGGCGCCAGTGCCAGCACGGTGAGCCCGGCGGCGGCGAGGCCGCCAACGGCCAGCTTGGATATCGACATTTTTCTTCTCCATCCCTGTCTCATTGCCCCCAGGCGAGAAGGAGAATGATCCATTGCGGCATGCGTTCCGTGGACGTCTTGGCGTGTCCAAGGTCATTTCGCGGCGCAACCGGGGCGGTTGATGGTGCATAGCCGGAGACGAGCCCCTTTCCATGGGGCCGGGCTCCCCCTATATTCGTAGGGCCGGCGCAAGTCGGCTATGGCGATAAACGGTCATCGGAATAAACCCTTCGGACCCGGGGGCAGTACCCGGCGCCTCCACCGGAGCCCACCTTGCGGGGTGGGTTGCGGCGGGGGCGAAACAGGATCGACGAGGGCGTAAAGGGTGTTCTTTCGCTCGGCATGGTACCGCCGTCATCGGACCAAACATATAGTTGCCAACGACAACTATGCTCCGGTTGCTCAGGCCGCGTGAGCGGTTTGATCTACGGAAAATAAGTCCTAGCGGGTAGCACCGTGAGGCGGGGTTCGGAGGCACCTGGCAACAGAAGCCTCCACTCATTTTAATCGCCGCGCAGAGAGGCGGCTTTCAGTCGGCGCCGGAATCGGGTTCATTGGCGGCATGAGTGTCGATCTGATCCGCTATGATCTGCTGGTGCAGGACGCGCTGCGCGACGTCGTTCGCCGCGTGCTGACCGATGCCGCGCGCGATGGCCTGCCCGGCGAGCATCATTTCTTTATAGGCTTCAATACCCAGGCGCCCGGCGTGCGGCTCTCCGCACGGCTCAAGGAGCGCCATCCGACGACGATGACCATCGTGCTGCAGCACCAGTTCTGGGATCTCGTCGTTACCGACAAGTTCATCGAGGTGGGGTTGTCCTTCGGTAACGTGCCGGAGCGGCTGCACATACCGTTCGAGGCGCTGACCAGCTTCTACGATCCGTCGGTGAAGTTCGGCCTGCAGTTCGAGCCGCAGGCCGAAGGCGACGACGAGGATGTCGGCGCTGAGGCTTCGCCGCCGGCGGCGCCCGAACGCCCGGCCCGCTCGCGCACCACCTCGGTGCCGGCGACGAGCACCACGCGCACTCCCGAGCCCGCACCGGCCAAGCCGGCCGCGCTGAAGTCGGTTCCGGCCAAGCCGGTCGAGGCAAAATCCGCCGAGCCGAAGCCCGCGGAGCGGACCAAGGCGCCCGAGCCGGCGGCAAAGCCAACGGCCAAGGACGGCGCAAAGGAAGCCGCCAGGGACACGGCGGCCAAGGACACGGCGGCGAAGGACGCTTCCGCCAAAGATACGCCCGCCAAGGATGTGCCCGCCAAGGATGTGCCCGCCAAGGACGAGACCACGAGCGGCGGCGCGCAGGTGGTGCGCCTCGATGCGTTCCGCAAGAAATAACTTCCCGTGAGCGACCTGTTCGATGCCGTGGTGATCGGCGCCGGTGCCGCCGGCCTTGCCGCGGGGGCGCGTCTCGCGCGTGCCGGGGTGAAGGTGGCGGTGCTGGAGGCGGCCGGCCGCATCGGCGGGCGCGCCTTCACCGACACCGCGAGCTTCGGCGTGCCGTGGGATCGCGGGTGCCACTGGCTGCATTCCGCCTCGGTCAATCCGCTGCGCCAGCTCGCCGACGAGTTCGGCATCGCTTATCTCCAGCGCGGCAGCCGGCAGGCGCGCGACACCCATCTCGGCGATCGCTGGGCCGATGAGGACGAGCGCAACGCGGTCTGGACCGCCATCGGTACCGCGTTCGACGCGGTGAAGCATGCGGGCGACGAGGGTCGCGACGTCGCCGCGAGCGAGGTGATCGATCGCACGACGCCCTGGCTGCGGCTGACCCGGCACTGGCTGTCGCTGATGTCGGCGGCGGACGCGGAGCGGCTCTCGACGCGCGATTTTGCCGTTTACGCCGATACCCGGGAGAACTACCCGGTGGCGACGGGCTATGGCGCGCTGGTGGCGGCGGTGGCGCATAAATCAGCGCCGAGCCTTGCTGTGACCCTCGATTGCCCGGTGACGCGCATCGACTGGACGGGTGCCGGCGTCGTGCTGGAGACGCCCCGCGGTACCGTGAAGGCACGCCTCGCCATTCTCGCCGTGCCGACCAGTGTCGTCGCCAATGCGCGTATCGCCTTCGCCCCGGCGTTGCCGGTCGATCTTGCAGAGGCATTCGCGGCGCTGCCGCTCGGCGCGGCGGAGAAGGTGGCGTTCCAGTTCGATCGCGACGTCTTCGGTGTGGCGCCGACCAGCTATTGCGACACCATCGACCTGCATGATCCGACCCGGGCGCCGATCAATTTCACCCTCAATCCGTTCGGCCATGCGATGGCGATCGGCCAGCTTGCGGGGGAGAACGCCGCCGGATTGGTCGCGGCAGGATCGTCGTCGATGATCGATTTCGGGATCGAGGCGCTGGTCGATGCCTTCGGCTCGGATCTGCGCGCTCGTGTCACCGGCACGGCGACGACGGCCTGGGTCACCGATCCGCTGATCGGCGGCGCCTATAGCTGCGCGCTGCCGGGACTGGCGCATATGCGGGCGCGGCTGTCGCAGACGCTGGAGGACAAGGTGCTGTTCGCCGGCGAGGCGGTCTCGGCCGACGCTTATTCCACCGCGCACGGCGCCCACCTCACCGGGCTTGCTGCGGCGGAGCGGGCGCTTGCCCTGCTCGGGCAAGCGGCGGCGTGAGCGTGCGGCTCACCATCATCGCCGCGGTGGCGGAAAACGGCGTCATCGGGCGCGGCGACGAATTGCCGTGGCGCATCTCCGGCGACCTCAAGCGGTTCCGCAGCATCACCTGGGGCAAGCCGATCCTGATGGGGCGGCGGACCTTCGCCTCAATCGGGCGGCCGCTGCCGGGACGCACCAGCATCGTCATCACCCGCGACGCCGCTCTGCCATTGCCGGAGGGCGTGCTGCTGGCCGGCTCGCTCGACAACGCGCTCGCGTTGGCGGAGGCGGAGGCGCTGAGGCTCGGGGTCGACGAGGCGGCGGTGATCGGCGGCGCCGAGATCTACGCGCAGGCGTTGCCGCGGGCGGATCGGCTGAGATTGACCGAGGTGCATGGCGCGCCGGACGGCGACGTGACCTTCCCGGCATTCGACCGCGCGGTGTGGCGTGAAGTCGGCCGCGAAGGACCGATCCAGGGCGAGAAGGACGAGTTCGCCTTCAGCTTTGTGGATTACGAGCGGGTTTGAGAGCTACGTAATCCTGAGGCGCGAGCCTGCCCGGGTCTTGGCTTTGGCAAGCCCAGAAGAATCTGCAGCAGGGCAACGATCATCGGCTTGAGCATCCTTCGAGGCTCGGGCTGCGCCCGAGCACCTCAGGATGACGTCGCTACTTAGCGAGGCTCGGAAGGTGCACCGTCAGATCGGCCGGCCTTCGACCTTGATGGCCAGCTCCTTCTCCATGTCCTTCATCTGATCCAGCTGGGGATAGATGGCGAGCGCGCGGCGCGCGGCTTCGAGCGCGCGCTTGTCGTCGCCAATATCCTTGCAGATCAGGGCAATGCCGGCCCAGGCGCCATAATGGCGCGGCTCGCGCGCCACCACCTGGCGCAGATCGGCCAGCGAATCGGAGAAGTCCTGCTTGAGATAGAAGATCGTGGCGCGCTTGTTCCAGGCTTCGAGATGGTCGGGTGCGACCGCGATGACGCCGTCCAGCAACTGGATCGCGAGGTCGAACTCCTTCGCCTCGGTGGCGAGCGCCGCGCGCGACATCAGAAGATCAGCGGTGTCGCTGTTGGAGGGCAGGATCGCGACATCGATGCGGTCGGCGATCGCCTTGGCGGAGTCCTTGGTCGGCGCCGCCTTAAGTGCCTCGAACAGGGCGTCGAGCCGTTTCCCGGCATCGACCTCGGCCGATTTGAGAGGAGCTTTGCCGTCGGCGGCCTTGCTCTGGTCGGGCTTGCCTTGGTCGGACTTGCCAGAGTCAGGCTGGCCAAGCCTGGGTTTGCCCGGATCCGCCCTGTCGGCGTCCGGCCTGGCTCCAGGCTCGGAGCGCAGCACGGGCGGAACCGGCTTCGGGCCATCGGACTGGGCGAAGGCGCCGGCCGGCGCCAGCGTCAGGATGAGAACAGCAAAAAGGGCGCGCATGCCCCAAGTTTAGGAGCAATGGCGCCCTCGTCAATCCATGCTGCAGTGCGGCCGCGCAATCGTGAAGCGCGGCCGGTAGCCTTATCCCGCCGCGGGAAGGCTCAGCCCTGACGCGCCTTGAAGCGCTTCTGGGTCTTGTTGATGATGTAGACGCGGCCCTTGCGGCGCACCAGGCGGTTGTCGCGGTGACGGCCGAGCAGGGTCTTGAGCGAATTGCGGATCTTCATGACACTTAACCTTCGGATCGATTGCGCCTGCGCATGAGACGGCGCCTCCATGGCCGCGCCCCGATCCGCCAGCTTTAATTCGAGGCCCGGCTGATAGCGGAAGGCTAAGGGTTTTGTCAATCAGATGCGGTCAAATACCCGCAGCGTTGCGGTTAATTGACCGCAGAAATCAACCCCCGGCCTCGCCCCGCGCCCGCTTGTACGGCGCCATTCCGGCGCGGGCCAGCTCGTCCGCGCGCTCGTTCATCTCGTCGCCCGCATGGCCCTTCACCCAGTGCCAGCGAATCTCGTGGCGGCCGAGCGCGGCGTCGAGGCGCTCCCACAGATCGATGTTCTTCACTGGTTTCTTGTCAGCGGTGCGCCAGCCATTGCGCTTCCAGCCCGCCAGCCACTTCATCACGCCGTTGCGCAGATATTCGCTGTCGGTGTGCAGGTCGACCGTGCAGGGGCGCTTCAGGGCCTCCAGCGCCGAGATCGCCGCCATCAGTTCCATGCGGTTGTTGGTGGTGGGAGCCTCGCCGCCGGAGAGCTCCTTTTCGGTGCCGGCATAGCGCAGGATCGCGCCCCAGCCGCCGGGGCCGGGATTGCCGGAGCAGGCGCCATCGGTCCAGATCGCGACGGTGCCCTTGGCCTTGTCGTCGGAGAAGATGCGCCCGGTGCCGGTGCTCACGCCGCGATCCCGTAGTCGCGCGCGCTCTGCGCGGCGCGGTGGAAGCGCAGCTTGCGCAGATACTCCAGCGGGTCGTGCGGGCGCACCAGAGCGCCAGGCGGCACGTTCAGCCAGTCGACCAAGCGGGTGAGCAGGAAGCGCAGCGCCGCGCCGCGCGCGAGCAAGGGCAGCGCCTCCACTTCCGAGGGCTGCAGCGGGCGCACCGCGCCATAGGCGGCGAGCAGCGCGCGACCCTTGGTGGCGTTGTAGGCGCCGTCCGGCTCGAAGCACCAGGCGTTGAGGCAGATGGCGACGTCATAGGCCAGGAGGTCGTTGCAGGCGAAATAGAAGTCGATCAGGCCTGAGAGCTGGTCGTCGATGAAGAACACGTTGTCGGGGAACAGGTCGGCATGGATGACGCCGGCCGGGAGACCCGTCGGCCAGTTGGCTTCCAGCGTCGAGAGCTCATCGGCGATCAGCGCCTCGAGCCCAGGCGCGACCGTGTCGGCGCGCGCGCGCGCGGTCTCGAACAATGGGCGCCAGCCCTTGACCGAGAGCGCATTGGGGCGGTGGATGGAAAATCCGGCGCCGGCCTTGTGCAGTTCGGCGAGCGTCTCGCCGAGCGCCGCGCAATTGGCGACCTTCGGGCGGCGCACCGAGGTGCCGACCAGGAAGGTGGCGATGGCGCAGGGCCGGCCGGCCAGCGTGCCG
Source organism: Xanthobacteraceae bacterium (assembly GCA_029266425.1). Lineage (GTDB taxonomy): Bacteria > Pseudomonadota > Alphaproteobacteria > Rhizobiales > Xanthobacteraceae > Ancylobacter. The sequence goes on along the minus strand of JAQSWY010000010.1, from coordinate 99,652 downwards.
AGTGCTTCGCCCCTGCGGTTCTTCACCGGCTGCGGGCAGTCGATGCCGCGAGACGCCAGATGCTCCATCAGCCCAATGAAGAAGGGCAGGTCGGCCGGGTTCACCCGCTTCTCATAGAGCGTCAGGATGAAGCTGCCGGCTTCGGTCTGCAGCAGGAAGTTCGAGTTCTCGACGCCTTCCGCAATGCCCTTGAAGGCGCGCAGCCGGCCGATGTCATAGGTCGCGAGGAAGGCTTCCAGCTCTTCCGGGGAGACGTCGGTATAGACGGCCATTCTAGCGGGGCCTTTCAGGAGCGGGGCGTGCAGCCCTCCCTCCCTCATCCCCGGGCTTGACCCGGGCACCCAGGCCTTCTTCCGCCGGCGACCGGCGTGGCTGGATCCCCGGGTCAAGCCCGGGGATGAGGGAGAAGAGGGGGCGGGGGTGCATGGTTGGCTATTCCGCCGCATCCGGGCGGAGCTGGCGGGGCAGGGGGAAGAACACGTCCTCATGCGCGGTGTGCACGGTCTCGACTGCGAGGTCGAAGCGCTCGGCGAAGGCGTCGAGCACCTCCTCGACCAGGATCTCCGGCGCCGAGGCGCCGGCGGTCACCGCCAGCGAGGCAATGCCGCCGAACACCGACCAGTCGATGTCGCGGGCCCGCTGCACTAGCGCCGAGACCCGGCAGCCCTCGCGCTGCGCGACCTCGCGCAGGCGCTGGGAATTGGACGAATTCGGCGCGCCGACCACGATCATGGCGTCGACCTGCGGGGCCACGCGCTTCACCGCCTCCTGGCGGTTGGTGGTGGCGTAGCAGATGTCCTCCTTGTGCGGCCCCACCATCGCCGGGAAGCGCTCTTGCAATATGGCGACGATCTCGGCGGTGTCGTCGATGGAGAGGGTGGTCTGCGTCGTATAAGCGAAGTTTTCCGGGTCGCGCGGGGTGAAGGCGCGCGCATCCGCCGGCGTCTGCACCAGCTTCACCGAACCTGCGGGCAACTGGCCCATGGTGCCGATCACTTCCGGGTGGCCGGCATGGCCGATCAGCACCACCTCGCGGCCGCGCTTGTAATGAACCGCTGCCTCGCGATGCACCTTGGTCACCAGCGGGCAGGTGGCGTCGATGGCGAAGAAATTGCGCGCGGCCGCATCCTCCGGCACCGACTTGGCGACGCCATGGGCGGAGAAGATCACCGGAGCAGACGTGCCGGCCGGCACTTCGTGGAGTTCCTTGACGAAGATGGCCCCCTTCGCCTTCAGGCCCTCGACGACATATTTATTGTGCACGATCTCGTGGCGCACATAGACCGGCGGGCCATACAGCACGAGCGCCTGCTCCACGGCATCGATGGCGCGCACCACGCCGGCGCAGAAGCCGCGTGGCGCGCACAACAGGACGCGCAAGGATGGCTTTTCGGCAGCGGGCATCGCGGGATCCGTGGACGGTTCAGCCAACGTCATGGGTGGCGCGGCAGGCGCTGTCAAGCACGCGGCGACGCTTCTCAATTGCACGCAGGCCCATGCTTGCTTATATTCGCGCCATCCCGGTCATCGCGAGACGGTCCGAGGCTCCGCCCCCGAAAAGGGTCGGGCGGAGCCCGCGAGGCTTTGCGCAGACGAAGCAATTTTACACAAGGAGACGCGCGCCATGGCGAACGCACCCCTGATGCCGAAGGCCACCGCCGTTTGGCTGGTCGAGAACACCGCGCTCAGCTTCGAGCAGATCGCCGCCTTCTGTAACCTCCATCCGCTGGAGGTGAAGGGCATTGCGGACGGCGAAGTCGCGCAGGGCATCAAAGGCAGCGACCCGATTACCACCGGCCAGCTCTCCCGTGAGGAGATCGACCGCGCCGAGAAGAACCCGAACCATCGGCTGAAACTGCTCGAATCCAAGGTCCGCCTGCCAGAGCCGAAGCGCCGCCGCGGGCCGCGCTACACCCCGGTGTCGAAGCGCCAGGATCGGCCGAACGCCATTCTCTGGCTGCTGCGCAACCATGCGGAGCTGAAGGACAGCCAGATCATGCGGCTGGTCGGCACCACCAAGACCACCATCGAATCGATCAAGGAGCGCACCCACTGGAATGCGCAGAACCTGACGCCGATGGATCCGGTGACGCTCGGCCTGTGCTCGCAGATCGACCTCGACATCGAGGTGCAGCGTTCCTCCAAGGATCGTCCGGTGCAGCCGGTCGGCGAGGGTGCGACCCTGCTGCCGGCCGATGTCACCACCGGGCACGCCGAGCCGCCGGAGCCCTATTCGCCGCCCCAGCGCAAGAAGGAAGACGCGCTCGACCTCGAGACCGTGTTCGCCAAGCTCGGCGGCTCGAAGAAGACCGAGGGCGGGGAAGAGGAGTAACGGGGCGTTTTCCGTCCCGACCCACCAACCGATCTTGTCATGGCCGGCCTTGTGCCGGCCATCTCGATTCCGCGATGCGCTGTCAGTGATCGAGATCCCCCGGCACGGGGCCGGGGATGACCCATCTGCGGTAAATAAGGTGCCCTGGTCGACGCTCAGGCCGCCGGCGCAGTAAGGGCGAAGCCGCGGGTCTTCAGCGCGTCGGCGATCTCGCCGAGCGTGCCCGGGTCGTCGATGGTCGCCGGCATCGCCCATGCCTCGCCGTCGGCGATCTTCTTCATCGTGCCGCGCAAGATCTTGCCCGAGCGGGTCTTCGGCAGCCGGCTCACGGTGATCGCGAGGCGGAAGGCCGCCACCGGGCCGACGCGCTCGCGCACCATCGCCACGATCTCGCGCTCGATCTCGTCGGGCCCTCGCGCGACGCCGGCCTTGAGCACCACGAAGCCGCAGGGCACCTCGCCCTTGATCTCGTCATGGACGCCGATCACCGCGCATTCGGCGACATCGGGATGCGAAGCCAGCACCTCTTCCATGCCGCCGGTGGAAAGCCGGTGGCCGGCGACATTGATGATGTCGTCGGTGCGCCCCATGATGAAGAGGTTGCCGTCCGGATCGCGGAAGCCGGCGTCGGCGGTCTTGTAGTAGCCGGGAAACTCCGTGAGATACGTCTCGACGAAGCGCTCCTTCTGTTCCCACAGCGTCGGCAGGCAGCCGGGCGGCATCGGCAGCCGGATCGCCACCGCGCCCATGCGGTTCGCTTCCACCACGTGGCCGGCTTCGTCCAGAATGTCGACCCGGTAGCCCGGCATCGGCACGCCGGTCGAGCCCGCCGGCACCGGCAGGCGGCCGAGCCCGACCGGATTACCGGCGATCGCCCAGCCGGTCTCGGTCTGCCACCAGTGGTCCACCACCGGCACGCCGAGCTTTGCCTGAGCCCAGCGCACCGTGTCCGGATCGGCACGCTCGCCGGCGAGGAACAGGGTGCGCAGGCTGGAAATATCGTGGGCACTCATCAGGCGGCCCTCGGGGTCTTCCTTCTTGATGGCGCGCAAGGCGGTCGGGGCGGTGAACAGGGCGACGACGCCATATTCCGCGACGACGCGCCAGAAGGCGCCGGCGTCCGGGGTGCCGACCGGCTTGCCCTCATAGAGCACGGTGGTGCAGCCGGTGATGAGCGGCGCATAGACGATGTAGGAATGCCCGACGACCCAGCCGATGTCGGAAGCCGACCAATAGACCTCGCCCGGCTTCACGCCATAGAGCGCCTCCATCGACCAGTGCAGCGCCACCATGTAGCCGGCGGTGTCGCGCACCACCCCCTTCGGTTTGCCGGTGGTGCCGGAGGTGTAGAGGATATAGAGCGGATCGGTGGCGCCGACGGGGGCGCAATCGACGCCGCGCCCGCCGGCCGCCGCGCGGTCGCGCATGGCCGCCCAGTCGCGGTCGCGCCCGGGCTGAAGCTCGGCTTCCCATTGCGGGCGCTGCAGGATGACGCAGGCCTCCGGCTTGTGCGCCGACAGGGCGAGCGCCTGGTCGAGCAAGGGCTTGTAGGGAACGACACGAGCGGGCTCGACCCCGCAGGAGGCGGAGAGCACGACCTTCGGCTTGGCGTCGTCGATGCGGCTCGCCAATTCCGCCGCCGCGAAGCCGCCGAACACCACGGAATGCACCGCGCCGATGCGGGCGCAGGCCAGCATGGCGAACACCGCCTCCGGCACCATCGGCATATAGATGACGACGCGGTCGCCCTTCTCGACGCCGAGGTCGCGCAGCATGGCGCCGATGGTGCGAACCTCGGCCAGCAGCTCGGAATAGGTGATGGTGCGCTTGGTTCCGGTGACCGGGCTGTCATAGAGGATCGCCGCCTGCGTGCCGCGTCCGGCGCTTACATGGCGGTCCACCGCATTGTAGCAGACATTGCACAGACCGCCGACGAACCAGCGGCCATAGACGCCGCGCGACGGTTCGAAGATGTCGCGCGGCTCGGCGATCCATTCGATCGACTTCGCTGCCGCGCGCCAGAAACCTTCCGGGTCGGCATCGGCCCGGGCATAGATCTCGCGATAGGTGCTCGGTGCGGCGGCGTCGATGCTCGTTCTGGCGCGGTTCTTCGACATCGTCTGGTCTTCTTTACTCTTGGCATGCCTCCGTCCCCGGTGCTTTTTTACCTTTGGGGCGGGCGAAACGCTGGAACGAAAAACCGCCGGCACGCAGGCCGGCGGTTCTCGTCGTCGGCCGTGCGGCCGGAACGCGGGGAAATACGCCCTCTCTCGGTGGTCAGTGCAGGGTTACATCCTCACCGGTACGCAACCGGGTGATCTGGTCCTTGAGCTGAAGCTTGCGACGCTTGAGATCGGAAATCTTGGCGTCATCGGAGGCGGGATGGTTCAGTTCTTCGCGGAGCTCTCTGTCAAGCGCCTGGTGGCGCCGTTCCAGCTCCGCGACATGCGCCTGCATGGACATGGACACTATCTCCCTGTCTGAAGTGAACGGTCATCACTCTGTCACGGGTCAGCACGGCTGTCGACGAAACGAGTCGCTGCAATGCAACATTGGGAGGTATCTCCGGCTTCTGACGCGCCAACGTATTGCGGCGGCGGGGAAGGGGGGCGATACTTGGCTTGGCCGTGTGCGCGCGGCGAATCGGAAGGCAGGTCGGGCGTTCGTGAACATGACGGCGGATGAGGAACGCGAGCTGAAGGCTCTCCTCGAGCGCCTGCGCCAGGAGCACCGCGATCTCGACAATGCAATCGAGGCCCTGCAGGCCATGCCGGGCTGCGATCAGCTCCAGCTCGCGCGATTCAAGAAGCGCAAGTTGCAGCTCAAGGACCGCATCGGCTTCGTCGAGGACCAGATTTTTCCCGACATCATCGCGTGAAGGTGCCACCAAGTGGTCATGGCCGGCCTTGTGCCGGCCATTTCGATTCCTGAAGCACTGTCCAGGATCGAGATCCCCGGCACGCGGCCGGGGATGACGTGGCTCTATCGGCGTTCGGCGCGGAAGCGCCGCCGCCTCAAATCTGGGTCAGCAGCACGTCGGCATTGGTCTTGTCGGCCTTGCTCGGCACGTCCTCGACGTTCAGCACCATGACCTCGCCGTCCTCGACCAGCATCGAATAGCGCTTGGAGCGCACGCCGAGGCCGGCTGCGGAGGCGTCGAAATCCATGCCGATGGACTTGGCGAACTCGCCATTGCCGTCGGAGAGAAACACGATCTTGCCGCCGGTGTTGGACGCCGCTTCCCAGGCCGCGAGCACGAAGGGATCGTTCACCGCGGTGACCGCGATGGCGTCGACGCCGCGGGCGAGGATCTCGTCGGCGCGGGCGACGAAGCTCGGCAAATGGTTCTTGTGGCAGGTGGGGGTGAAGGCGCCGGGCACCGCGAACAGCACCACCTTCTTGTTCTTGAAGATCTCTTCGCTGGACTTCGGCACCGGCCCGTCGGCGGTGGCGACGCGGAAGGTGGCGCTCGGCAGCATGTCGCCGACCTTGATCGTCATGGGATGTCCTTTCGTGCGGAATTTTCGGGTTCTGAGCGACCCGCAGACAGGGATGAACCCGATGGGCAGGCCCGGTGGATCGGCCTTCGGCACCCCTGCCGTGGTCGGCCGGTAGCATAGTCGTTTCCCGCGCCGCGGGAAGCCGTATCAGGGGGCGGAAAGCGGGGTCTCGACCTCGATCGCACGCTTGCCGTCGACCAGCGTGAATCGCAGCGGCACGCGGGAGATGTCGGCGCCTTTCGGCACACCGTCAATCTGCATCAGGAATTCGGCGCGGCCATCCTCGAGGCGCTTCAGCGCCGGCAAGGGAAGCGCCCAGTCCCCGTTCGGCCCCTCGACGAAGAGGTCGACGCCGTCGGTGCCGGCGACGCGGGCCTCGATCCGTATCGCCTTGCCGCCATGATCGGCCTCGAGCTTCGCCTTGTCGATGCCGATCGCGCCGTCGTCACCGAGCGCGGCGCGGCCCGGCAGCGCGGCCTCGGCCTCGGTCAGTGCGTCGGGCGTGGGCGCCGCGCCGCCGGCCGGCACATCGAGCGTGAGCGCTGCGTGGGCCGGCTGGCAGATCTTCTCGCAGACCGCGAATTCGAGATCGAGCCGCAGCTTGACCGGCCGCGTGGCATCCTTCGGCTCGATGCGCACCGGCAATATGACGTCGCTCTTGTAGCCGATGGAGAAATTGCCGTCGCCGTCACCGAAGCGCTGGGGCACAGGCCACGACAAGGCGATGCTGCCGAGATTTTCCGAGCCGGACCAGTCGAAGCGCGGCGGGATGCCGCTGTCGCCCGGATAGCGCCAATAGGTCTTCCAGCCCGGCGCGAGCCGGATCTCGATGCCGCCGGTGAGCGCGGCACCATCCTTCGCCCCGGCGATGAGGCGCACCGCGGTGCCGGCGGGGGCCGACCAGTCCGATTCCATGCCGGCGTGAGCCGGCGTCGCGGCGCCGGCGGTGAGCACGACGAGGATGCGGGGAATCGACGAAACAAGCTTCAACACCATGGCGTTGGCGATAGCCTGTCCGCCGCGGAACGGGAAGCCGCCGGGCCCGCACTTTGCCGTGAACCTCCGGGCAATCGGAGCATTGTGCGGTGCACCTCCTTGAAAAAGCGCCCTTTGGGTTTACGCTTCCCTCATGAGGATCGGACACCCGACTGACGACACGCCCGGCGGCGAGTTCCTGGACGGGCAGATGCTGGTGGCGATGCCCGGAATGCGTGACGAGCGCTTCTCCCGGGCGGTGATCTATCTGTGCGCCCACTCGACCGAAGGGGCGATGGGGATCATCGTCAACCAGCCGGCGCAACACATCAATTTCCCGGACCTGCTGGTGCAGCTCGACGTCATCCCCGAGGCCGAGCTGATCCGCCTGCCATTGCGCGCGGGCGAGGTGAAGGTGCTGCGCGGCGGCCCGGTCGAGACCGGGCGCGGCTTCGTGCTGCACAGCGCGGACTTCTTCATCGAGAATTCGACGCTGCCGATCGACACCGGCGTCTGCCTGACCGCGACGCTCGACATATTGAAGGCGATCGCGGCCGGCGGCGGGCCGGAGAATGCCGTGCTCGCGCTCGGCTATGCCGGCTGGGCGCCGGGGCAGCTCGAGAACGAGATCCAGCAGAATGGCTGGCTCCACTGCCCGGCCGACCGGGCGCTGATCTTCGGCGCCGATGCCGCGGCGAAATACGAGCTCGCCCTGCGCAAGATCGGCATCCATCCCGGCATGCTGTCGAGCGAGGCGGGCCACGCGTGAGCGTGGCGGCCTGAGGCGGCGCACGGCTTGAGCATCCTTCGAGGCTCGCTACGCTCGCACCTCAGGATGACGTGGTTCTTATAAAGCGACGTCATCCCTAGCAGTTGGCCAATGGCCAACTGCGGAGGTGCCCGCCATTGGCGGGCCTCGAAGGATGCTCAAGCAGAGCGACCCGTGATCACCCCTGAGAAGCCGCCTTTGGCGGCGGGGCGTCGCCCTCCACCGGGGCAACCTCCGGCTCTTCTTCCTCGGTGACCGGCCGCTGCGCCGGCCTGGGGCCTGAAGCTCCCGGTCTGGCTGCCGCTGGCGCGACCCGGGCGGCTGCCTGCTGGGGCGGCTGCTCCGGCTCCTCCACGGGCGCGGCTACGGCCGCTGCGGGAGCGGCTACGGCCGCTGCGGGAGCGGGCCGGGCGGGCTTGGCGCCAGGCTTCACCTTGGCGAGCCGGCTGCGCTCCAGGAGCGAGGTCGGCTGGACCTCGGGCTGGATCGCCTTGCGGGCGTCCTCCGCCGTCATCGGTTCGCCGAACAGATAGCCTTGGGCGAACTTGCAGCCGAGCTTGGCAAGCATGTCGGCGGCGGTGTCGGTCTCCGCGCCTTCGGCGACGATATCCATGCCGAGATCATGGGCCATGTTGACGATGGAGCCGAGAATGACCGGCCGGGTCGCCTTCGGCCCGGAGCGGCCGAGCCCCTTCACGAAGCTCTGGTCGACCTTGATGGTGTCGAACGGGAAGCGCTGCAGATAGGCCAGCGAGGAATAGCCGGTGCCGAAATCGTCGAGTGAGAGGCCGGCGCCGAGCTCGCGCATGCGGTGCAGCATCTGCGCCGCATATTCCGGATTCTCCATCACCAGGGATTCGGTCAGCTCGAGCTTGAGCGTGCCGTTGGCGACCACGTTGCGGGCCAAGACCGCTTTCAGGTCCTGGATCAGATCGTGCCGCAGCATCTGGCGCGATGAGACGTTCACCGAGACGAAGACCGGATCGCCGCGCATGTTGCGCTGCCAGGCGCCGAGCTGGCGGGCCGCGCTGTCGAGCACGAACAGGCCGATATCGACGATCAGCCCGGTCTCCTCGGCGATGCCGATGAAGTCGTCCGGGGTCAGGATGCCGAGCTTCGGGTGGTTCCAGCGCACCAGTGCCTCGAAGCCGGCCACCTTGCGGTCGGCGAGGCGCACCACCGGCTGGTAGAGTACGGTCATCTCGTCGCGCTCGATGGCGCGACGCAGGTCGCTCTCCAGCGTCAGCCGGTCGAGCTTGTGGTTGCGCATCGCCGGGCGGAACACCTCGATGCGGTCGCCGCCGACGCGCTTGGCGAAGAACATGGCGAGCTCGGCATCCTTCAGCACTTCGCCCGGATCGCGCTTGCTGCCGTCGGCGAGCACGAGGCCGATCGAGGCGGTGATGAAGATCTCGCGGTCGCCGAAGGTGATGGGGGCACGCAAGGTCCGGCGCAGCGTGTCGGCGAAGGCGGTGATGCGCTCGGCATCGCGCTCCGACATCAGGATCAGGCCGAAATGGTCGCCGCCGAGGCGGGCCAGCGTGTCGTGCTGCTTCATCAGCCGCATCAGGCGCCGGGCGACCGTGAGCAGGATGGAATCGCCGGCCGCCATGCCGAGGCTGGTGTTCACCTGCTTGAAGCGGTCGAGATCGACCAGCATCACGGTGGGCTTCAGCGTCTCGTCGGCGCGGGCGAAGCCGATGGCGGAGGACAGCCGGTCGAGGAACAATTCGCGGTTCGGCAGGCCGGTGAGGTTGTCGTGCACGGCGTCGTGGAGCATGCGCTCCTCGGCGGTGCGGGTCTCGGTGACGTCGGAGAGCGTGCCGATGCAGCGCACCACCTCGCCGTCGGTGCCGACGACGGGACGGGCACGCAGATTGAACCAGAAATAATGCCCGTCCTGGGCACGCAAGCGGAAATCCTGGTCGATCCGGCCGCGGCGCTGGTCGAGCACGCCGTCGAGCGTCGCGCGGAAGCGGTCGCGATCGCCGGGGTGGATCACTTCCAGCCAGCCGGCGGCCTCGGTCTCCAGAGAGCCGCGCTTGAGGCCCAGCAGCTGCTCGACCTCGGGGCTGACATGGATGCGGTCGGTGTCGACGTCCCAGTCCCAGACGATGTCGCCGGAGCCGGCCACGGCGAGCGCGCGGCGCTCCAGCTCCTGGGTCGAGCCGGCAATGGCGCCGAGCCCGGCAAAGGCGTGCTGCATCACGGTGAAGCCGATCAGCATCACGATCAGCACCAGGCCGCCGAGCAGCGCCGGGGCGACGAGGTCGTTGCCGATATAGCCGGAGACCGCCATGCCGGCGGTGATCACCCAGACCACCAGCAGGAACAGGGTCGGGATGATGAGCACGGCGCGGTCGTAGCGGTGGAAAGCGAGCCACACCACCATGCCGAAGCCCATGAAGGAGACGGCAAGCAGCGACAGCCGGGCGATGCCGGCGGCGGCGGACGGATCGAGCAGTGCGAGGCCGACCAGCGCGGCGAGAAACACCAGCCAGCCGACCGCTATGTGGGCATAGCGCACATGCCAGCGGTTCAAATTGAGATAGGCGAACAGGAAGACGACGAGCGTCGCCGCCAGCATCGCCTCGCCGGCCGCCCGCCAGAATTGCTGGGCCAGCGGCGATATGCCGAACACCTTGCTCCAGAAGCCGAAGTCGAGGCCGATATAGCCGAGCACAGCCCAAGCGAGGGCCGCGGCGGCCGGGAACATCACCGAGCCCTTCACCACGAACAGGATGGTGAGGAACAGCGCCAGCAGGCCGGCAATGCCGATGACGATGCCATTGTAGAGCGTGAAGCTGTTGACCTTGTCCTTGAAGGCCTCCGGCTCCCACAGATAGAGCTGCGGCAGGTCCGGCCCTGTCATCTCGGCAACCAGCGTCACCGTGGTGCCGGGGTCGAGGGTGACGAGGAAGACGTCGGCGTCGGGCGCGCTCTGGCGCTCCGGGCGGAACCCTTGGCTCGCGGTGATGTTGACGATGCGCCGATTGCCGAGATCGGGCCAGAACACGCCGGAGCCGACCATGCGGTAATGCGGGGCAACGATCAGCCGGTCGACCTGTTCGTCGGTGTTGTTGGCGAGGGCGAACACCGCCCATTGGCTGCCGTTCGGGCTCGGCGCCACCGCGCGCACCTCGATGCGGCGGACGATGCCGTCGGCGCCCGGCGCGGTCGAGATCTGGATGCGGTCATTCTCGCTGGTGTGGCGCTCGATCGCCGGGGCGAGGTCCACCACCAGCGCGTCCAGCCGGATCGCGATCGCCTCTACCGCCCGTGCGGCGGGCGGCGGCAGCGCGGCAGCGAGAGCAAACGCAAGCAGGAGCGTAGCCGGACGCGCCTCCCAGAGGGCGGCCATGAACGCGGCCAGAGGGCTGGCAAGAAGACGACGCACGATGCCCAACAATCACCTCGAAAGCTGGCCCGGAACGGATAGACGCCGTTCCCGGGCCGCGACGCGCCACGATGAGTAACGGCGCGGCGCGGCGGGAGCAAGGCGGCGAAGAGTGTCGCAAGAATGGCACATTGGAAAGCGCCGCGTGGTTTCCCGCTGACATGGTGAACGGCGGAACCCAGCACTGGCACCGCCGCTGTTAAAATTTTCCTGAAAAATCGGTCGTTTACTCCGGATTTCCGAGAGGTCAGGAGGCGCCCTGGCCGGTCCAGAGGCGCAGCTTCGCCTCCGCCTTGGCGCGGTCTTCCGGGGTGAGGGCCGCCAGCATCTTGTCGAGCATGTCGTCCTTCAGGCCCTGGCCCTTGGCTGCGAGATGCCAGCTTGCCGCGGCGACCTTGTCCTGCGGCAGGCCACGTCCGGCAGAGAGGATGCGGGCAAGGCGATTCTGCGCGATGGCGTTGCCGGCGAGCGCCGCCTTGCGGAACAGCAGCGCCGCCGCCGCCTCGTCCTTCGGCACGCCGGTGCCGTTGAACACCATGATGGCGTACTCGACGGTGGCCACCACATGGTCGAGCAGCATGGCACGCTGCAAGAGGCGGGCGCACTCGCCGAGGTCCTTCGGCACGCCGGTTCCGTCGCGGTAGAGGGTCGCGAGCGCATAGAGGGCGTCGGGCTGGTCCTGGTCGGCCGCGATGCGGAAGAGCCTGGCCGCGGTCGCCGGCTCGCGCGGCACCGCCTGGCCCTCGAGATAGAGCAGAGCAAGATTATAGGCGGCGGCGGCGTTGCCCTTGTCGACCGCCTGCTGGAACAGGCTGGCCGCACCCGGCCGGTCCGCGGCCTCGCCCTGGCCCTTCAGCTTCATGACGCCGAGCGCGAACAGCGCGTCCGCGCTGCCGCGTGCCGCTGCGGCCCGATACCAGTCGCGCGCCTTGGCGGTATCCTCGCGCACGCCGTAGCCCTGCGCATAGAGCGCGGCGACCAGTACCATCGCCACCGGATCATTGTTCGCCTTGGCGCGCTTGGCGGCGAGGTCCAGCGCGGTGACGAACTGCCCGCGTTGATAGGCGCCATAGGCCAGATCGGTGGTGGCATCCGTGGTGGCAGCCGGCGCCGGATTGGCAGGAGCTCCCGGCTTTTCCGCGGCGCCAGGTTTGGCCGCCTGCGCAAAGGCGCTGCTTGCGCCGCCAACGAGGAGGGCGCAGGCAATGAGGGCCGTGAACCGGCAGGCCATTACCGCTCCCCGGCGAGGCGGGCGGCGACGGCGGCCAGCGTGTCGCCGTCAAAGGCGAGGATGTCGAGCGCGATGAAGTCGGCGCCGGCCTCGCTGAGCGCCTCCACCTCCTCGAGCGAGGCCGCGAAGGCGACGCACGGCGGCTCGAAAAGCTGGGCCCACCAGTCGGTGCGCTCCAGCGTGGCGTCAAAGGCCGGGCGCCGGCCGGCGGCGTCGGGTTCGCCGAACATCACATAGTCGGCGCCGAGCTCGCCGGCGCTCATGGCCTCGTGCTTGGTGCGCAGCCCGCCGGTGCCGGCGATGCCATGCGGGCGCAGCGCGGGCAGCGCGACCTTGAGCGCGTCCGCACTGTCGAGATGTGCGCCGTCGGCGCCGAGAGCGTCGGCGAGGGCGACATCGGTCTCGATGAGGCAGGCCGCGCCGATGGCATGGGCGGCCTCCACCAGCGGGGCGAGGTCGGCGGCCTTCGCCGTGCCCGGACGCAGCAGGATGGCGGCGACATCGGCCGCCTTGCCGGCCGCCCGGATGGCTTTCAGGATCGCGTCGCGATCCGCGCCGTCGAGCGGCGGGGTCAGCAGATAGAGGCGCGGTTGCGGGCGCGCCGGCGCGGAATTGGTTCGGACCATGCTCAAGCTGTTCCGCAAGATGGCGGCGAAAGCGCGGCCGGGAAGTGAGCCGGCGCACCGGCTCTTCCTACGGCGAGACGGCGCAGGAGGAAAGCGCCCGCTGCGTCCTTTCCGCATCGGCAGCCTGCCGACCGGGGCGACGGTACGTCGTCGCTCTCAACGTGGGCGTGCGGACAGACCGAGCAGATTTTCTTACGATCTCTTAAGAGTGCTCCGAATACTACGGAACTGTGACAAGTCTAAACTCCAGTATTCACTTCTCCAGCACGACACGCAGTGCTAATCACGCAGTCGCGCTGCGGTAAACGCGTTGCCATTCGTCGGCTGCTGGCCGGCAGTCTGGGGGGAAACATGCTCGACCGATCCGTCTGCCTCTCCGCTTTGTTCGTCTTGACCACCGCACTTTCGTCGCCTGCGTTGCTCGTCGCGGGGCCCGCCGCCGCGCAAAGCGCGCAGCCTGCCGCCGCGCAGGCACCCGCGGCGCCGGCGCCGGGCCAGCAGGCTGCCGCCGCGCTCGCCTGGCCGCGCACCTTCGATCTCGGCACCGACCAGCTCCAGATCTACCAGCCGCTGGTGGAGACGTGGAACGGCGACCAGCTCACCGGCCGCGCCGCCATCGCTCTGGGGCCGAAGAACGGCAATCCGACCTACGGCATCGCCCACTTCACCGCCCGTGTCGCGGTCGACAAGGCAGCGAAGCTCGCCCAGCTCAGCAATGTCGACGTGGTGAAGGTCGACGTGCCGACCGCACCGGGGCAGGACACGAGCCTGATGAGCGCCCTGCAGTCCCGCATTCCGCCGCAGGGCATGACGGTCGCGCTCGACCATCTGATGACCAGCTATGCCGCTTCGCAGTCGCTGTCGAAGGAGCTGAGCCAGCCGGTCGAAAATACACCGCCGCGCATCGTCTTTACCCCGAACCCGACGCTTCTCGTGCTGATCGCCGGCAAGCCGGTGATGCAGCCGGTGAGGGGCGTCCCCGGCTTCCAGCGCGTCATCAATACGCGGCCGCTGATCCTGCTCGATGCTTCCGGCGTCTATCACCTCCAGGCCGCAGGCACCTGGTACGAGGCGACGGCGATCGACGGCTCCTGGGTGGTGACCGCCGCGCCGAGCGCCTCGCTCCAGGCCGCGGGCAGCACCGCGAATTATGAGGAAGCGGCCGAGACCATGCTGCCGCCCAACGGCCAGAAGCCGGCGCAGCCGCCCGCGGTGCTCGTCGCCACCGTGCCGACCGAGGTGGTGGTGACCAGCGGCCAGCCGCAGATGGCGCCCGTGGACGGCACCTCGCTGCTGCGCATGAGCAATGCCGACCATGCCGTGATCCTCGATCCCAGCAACAACGATTATTACCTTCTGGTCTCCGGGCGCTGGTTCAAGGCGCGCGACCTCAAGGGACCGTGGGCCTATGTTCCCGGCACCAGCCTGCCGGCGAGCTTCGCCAAGATCTCCACCACCGATCCGGTGGCGAACGCCCTGGTGTCGGTGCCCGGAACGCCGCAGGCCAAGGAAGCGCGCATCGCGGCGACCATTCCACAGACCGCGAGCGTCGCCCGCAACACCGATCTCACCATCCAGTACGATGGCGGCACGGCGAAGTTCGTGCCGATCCAGGGCACGATCCTGTCCTATGCCGAGAACACCCGCACGCCGGTGATCCGGCTCGCGGCGGACCGTTATTATGCGGTGTTCCAGGGGGCGTGGTTCGTCTCGCAGGCGCCGGCCGGTCCGTGGGTGATCGCGGACGTGGTGCCGGCGGCGATCTACACCATCCCGACCTCCTCGCCGCTGCACTACGTCACCTATGTGCGGGTCTACGCCTCGACCGCGGACGCCGTCGTCGTCGGCTACACGCCCGGCTATTTCGGTGTCGTGCTGGCGCCCGGCGGCACCGTGGTCTACGGCACCGGCTATAATTGCATCGGTTATATCGGCACCTATTGGTACGGCTGCCCGGCGACCTACGGCTACAATGCCGCCTTCGCCTGGACCGAGGGCTTCGCCTTCGGCTTCGCGGCGGGCTTTGCCTGGGGCACCTATTCTCCCTGGTGGGGTCCCTATTGGGGCGTCGGGCCGTGGGGCGGGCCGTGGGCCAGCATCAATGTCAACCAGACCAACATCTATGGCCGCTGGGGCGGCTATGCGACGGTCAACCACGCCTGGGGCTATAATCCCTGGACCGGCAATGAGTGGTCGGGACGCAACTGGGATGGCGTGACCGGCCGCGGCACCGCCTTCGAGGGTCGCTCCGCCGCCGTCTTCAACCCGTGGTCCGGCAACTATGCTGCCGGCCGCGAGGGCCAGCACTACAATCCCGCGACCGGCGCCTGGGGCGGCTCGCGCGCCGGCATCGAGGGCAACGTCAATAGCGGCAATTTCAACGCCGGCCGGCAGTCCGCCGGCTACAACCCGACCACCGGCACCGGCCACGCCTCGGAGACCGGCATCTCCGACAATAACGGCAAGGTCAGCGTCGACAGCAAGGGCATCGCCGGCAACGCCAAGACCGGCAATGCGGTGGCCTGGGACAATGGCCACGTCTACACCGATCACGACGGCACCATCCACCAGTACAACCCCGACAAAGGCTGGCAGCAGCGGACCTCCGACGGCTGGCAGAAGGACACCGACGCCAACCAGATCGCCCGGCTGGATGATCAGCGCCAGTACCAGGACCTGGGCAACCAGCGGGTGGACAATTTCGCCCGCAGCGGCGGCTTTGACGGCTTCGGCGGCGGAGACCGCTGGGGCGGCGGAGACCGCTGGGGCGGTGGCGACCGCGGCTGGGGCGGTGGCGGCTGGGGCGGTGGCGACCGTTTCGGTGGCGGTGGCTTCGGTGGAGGTGGCTTCGGTGGAGGTGGCTTTGGGGGCGGTGGCTTCCACGGCGGCGGGTTCGGTGGTGGCGGGTTCCGGCGCTGAGGGTGCCGTTTCCCATGCACACCACGTCGTTCCCGGGCTTGTCCCGGGAATCCACTACCTGGACGATAGAGTAACCGTCGATGGCCGGGACAAGCCCGGCCATGACGTCTCCAAACAAAAAACGCCGCCCGGAAGGGCGGCGTTGTCATTGTCTCGGGACTGAGGTCGAATTCGTGCGCCTCAGGCGGCCTTCTTCTGCTCGATCTCGACGCTCCACTGGCCGAGCGCGGCGAGAGAGTTCATCCGGGCGCGGTGGGTGAAGGCGGCCTGGCCGGCGGCGACGTTCTCCGCCTTGCCCGACCACGCCTTCTGCGGCGCGGCCTGAAGGGCCCGGCCATAGGAGAAGGTCATCGGCCAGGGATAGCCGCCGATACGCACCATGGCGTCGAGATGGGCGGTGGCTTCTTCGTCCGACTGGCCGCCGGACAGGAAGGCGATGCCGGGCACCGCCGACGGCACGCAGTTCTTCAGGCAGCGAATGGTCTTCTCGGCGACTTCCTCGACCGAGACCTGCTTCGGCGACTTCTTGCCGGGCACCACCATATTGGGCTTCAGCACCATGCCCTCGAGGCGGATGCGGGCATAGAAGAGCTGCTGGAACACTTCCTTCAGCACCCACTCCGTCACTTCGTAGCAGCGGTCGATGTCGTGATCGCCGTCCATCAGCACTTCCGGCTCGACGATCGGGACGATGTTGGCTGCCTGCGCCAGCGCCGCATAGCGGGCGAGCGCCTGGGCATTGGCGAGGATCGATGTGTAGCTCGGAATGTGGGTGCCGATGTCGATCACCGCGCGCCACTTCGCGAAGCGGGCGCCGAGCTCGTAATATTCCTTGAAGCGTTCGCCGAGGCCGTCGAGGCCCTCGGTGATGGTCTCGCCGGGGGCGCCCGCCTGCGGCTTGGCGCCGAGATCGACCTTGATGCCGGGGATGGAGCCGGCAGCCTCGATCAGCTTCACCAGCGGCGTGCCGTCCTTGGCGTTCTGCCGGATGGTCTCGTCATAGAGGATGACGCCGGAGATGTAGTTCCGCATCGCTTCATCCGAGCGGAACAGCATTTCGCGATAATCGCGACGGTTCTCGAAGGTGGATTCGACGCCGATTGCGTCGAAGCGCTTCTTGATGGTGCTGGAGCTCTCGTCTGCGGCAAGCAGACCCTTGCCATCCGCACACATTTTATAGGCGATTTCGTCGAGGCTTGCTGTCATCTCTCTCTCCCGCACCATCGAGACGTGAATCGCACGCTGCGGTCCGTTCCTCCGCAGCGCGCGATACTAGTATAAATTATAACGCCCCCGATGACGAAGCGGCCGCATCGACGCACCATGCGGCCGACGCGTCATCGACGCAGCGCTTCCACCCCGGGCAACGCCTTGCCCTCCAGCCATTCGAGGAAGGCGCCGCCCGCGGTCGAGACATAGGTGAAGCGTTGGGCGACGCCGGCATGGTTCAGTGCCGCCACGGTGTCGCCACCGCCGGCGACCGAGAGCACGCGGCCCTCGTCGGTGAGCTCCGCCGCCGCCTTGGCCACCGCGACGGTCGCCATGTCGAAGGGAGCGAGCTCGAACGCACCGAACGGGCCGTTCCACACCACGGTCTTCGCGCCCTTGAGCTTCTCGACCACGTTGGCCACCGAGCTCGGGCCGGCATCGAGGATCATCTCGTCGCTGTCGACGCCGTCGACCGGCACCACGCGATTATCGGCATGGGCCTTGAATTCCTTGGCGACCACGGCATCGACCGGCAGCACGATCTCGCAGCCGGCTTCTTTGGCCTTCTCGACGATCGTGCGCGCGGTGCCGGCGAGGTCGTGCTCGCACAGCGACTTGCCGACATTGGTACCGTCGGCCGCCAGGAAGGTGTTTGCCATGCCGCCGCCAATGACGAGCAGGTCGACCTTCTTCACCAGATTGCCGAGCAATTCGAGCTTGGACGACACCTTGGCGCCGCCGACCACCGCCATCACCGGGCGCTCGGGCGCCTCCAGCGCTTTCGCCAGCGCCTCGATCTCCTCCTGCATGCAGCGGCCGGCATAGGCCGGGAGGTGGTGGGCAAGGCCCTCGGTCGAGGCGTGGGCACGGTGCGCGGTAGCGAAGGCGTCGTTCACATAGACATCGCCGAGCTTCGCCAGCGCCTCGACGAAGGCGGGGTCGTTCTTCTCCTCGCGCGGGTCGAAGCGGGTGTTCTCGAGCAGCAGCACCTCGCCCGGCTTCAAGGCGGCGACTGCAGCCTCGGCGTTCTCGCCGATGGTCTCCGGGCAGAACGCGACCGGACGGCCGAGGCGGGCGGCAACTTCGCCGGCTATCGGCGCCAGCGAGAGCTTGGGATCGACACCCTTGGGGCGGCCGAAATGGGCGAGCAGGATGACCTTGCCGCCCTTCTCCGCGATCTCGCCGATCGTCGGCAGCACCGCCCGGATGCGGGTGTCGTCGGTGACGCGGCCGTCCTCGACCGGGACATTGAGATCGACCCGGACCAGCACGCGCCTGTTGGCGAGGTCGGCATCGTCGAGGGTGCGGAAGGCGGATGCGGATTTCGTGTTGGCGTCGGTCATGACTGGCCTCGGAGCAGGAGCCGCGCTGGGAGGAAGGCCGCCGAACGCGGCTGGTTCTTGTCGTTCGCCGGTCTTGAGCCGGTCGTCGCCCGCTCCGCAAAGAGGCGGGCGGTGTGAGGGGGCTCCGCCGAAGCGCCCCAGCCCCTCACCTGGAGCATGTTCCGCAAAAGTTGAATGACTTTTGCGATGAGAACATGCTCCAACTCACTGATTTAAAGAACTTTCTTATCGTTCGCATGATTCCAAGCGAACGATAAGGGCTCTTCCTCCCGCGCGCGGCGGGAGGGCGGCTCGCGTCGTTCAGATCAGCTTCGCCAGCGCGACCGCGGTGTCGGCCATGCGGTTGGAGAAGCCCCATTCATTGTCGTACCAGCTCAGCACCCGCACCAGCGTGCCGTCGAGCACCTTGGTCTGGTCGAGCGCGAAGGTCGAGGAATGGGGATCGTGGTTGAAGTCGATCGAGACGTTCGGGTCGGCGGTGTAGCCGAGGATGCCCTTCAGCTCCTGCGCCGCGGCGCGCTTCACCGCCTCGTTGATCTCGTCCTTGTCGGTCGCGCGCTTGGCGACGAACTTGAAGTCGATCACCGAGACGTTGGGCGTCGGAACGCGGATCGAGGTGCCGTCGAGCTTGCCGTTCAGCTCCGGCAGCACCAGGCCGACCGCCTTGGCGGCGCCCGTCGAGGTCGGGATCATCGACATCGCCGCGGCGCGGCCGCGGTAGAGGTCCTTGTGCATGGTGTCCAGCGTTGGCTGGTCGCCGGTGTAGGAATGGATCGTCGTCATGAAGCCGCGCTCGATGCCGACCGCGTCGTTCAGCACCTTCGCCACGGGCGCGAGGCAGTTGGTGGTGCAGGAGGCGTTGGAGATGACGAGGTGGTCCTTCGTCAGCTTGTCGTGGTTGACGCCATAGACCACCGTGAGGTCCGCGCCGTCGGCCGGCGCCGAGACGACGACCCGCTTGGCACCCGCAATGAGATGAGCGGAGGCCCTCTCCTTCGAGGTGAAGATGCCGGTGCATTCCAGCGCGACGTCGACGTTCAACGCGGCGTGCGGCAACTCGGCCGGATTGCGCACGGCGGTGACCTGGATCGGGCCGCGGCCGACATTGATGGTGTCGCCGTCGACCGTCACCTCGCCATTAAAGCGACCGTGAACGCTGTCATAGCGGAACAGATGGGCGTTGGTCTCGACCGGACCGAGATCGTTGATGGCAACGACTTCGATATCGGTACGGCCGGATTCGATAATGGCGCGCAGTACATTGCGCCCGATGCGACCGAACCCGTTGATGGCGACCCTGACCGTCATGCGTTACTCCCCGAGTGAGCGAGTTCCATACCCTGAACCATCCGCGCCCTTGGCTCATAGCGTGATGGACGCAGCGGCACCAGTCGTCTCACTCAGGATCGCGGCACAATTGCGCAGCTCGCGGACGAGTTCCGCGCGCTGTGCATAGCTTAGGTGTCCAGGCACTGGCTGTCGGAATCCCGAAGCTTCAGAAGGCCCTCATCCTGAGTATCCGACTCTTGTAGATCGGCGGCGGCGAGTTGCGTGGGTCCATTTCCGATGTCATGGCCGGCCTTATGCCGGCCATCTCGGCCTCTCACGCGCTGCTCTGAATCGGGATCCCCGGCACAAGGCCGGGGATGACGGTCGATCGGGGGGTCAGCCGCCGGCCTTCTTCAACCGGCCGCGCGCGGCTTCCGCCACCGCCTCGGCGGTGATGCCGAAATGGGCAAACACCGCTTCCGCCTTGCCGGAGGCGCCGTAGCCGGTCATGCCGACAAAGGCGCTGTCGGAGCCGACGATCTCGTCCCAGCCCATGCGGATGGCGGCTTCCACGGCGACCTTGGCCGGGGCGGAGCCGACGACCTGCCTGCGGGTCTCTTCGGGCTGGGCGAGGAACAATTCGAAGCAGGGCACCGAGACGACGCGGGTCGGGATGCCTTCGGCCTCGAGGATGTCACGGGCCTTGGCGGCGAGCGAGACTTCCGAGCCCGAGGCGAACAGCGAGACCTTGGCCGGCCCGGAGGCGGCGACGATCTCATAGGCGCCCTTGGCGGAGAGGCAGCGCTGGGTTCCGTCGCGGCGCATCAGCGGCAGGTTCTGGCGGGTGAGGGCGAGAAGGGTCGGGCCGGTCCTGTGCTCCAGCGCGATCTTCCACGCCTCCGCCGTCTCCACCGTGTCGCAGGGCCGGAACACCAGGAGATTGGGGATGGCGCGCAACGCGGCGAGATGCTCCACCGGCTCGTGGGTCGGGCCGTCCTCGCCGACGCCGATCGAATCGTGGGTGAACACGTAGGTGACGCGGATGCCCATCAGCGCCGCGAGGCGGATCGAGGGGCGGCAATAATCGGAGAACACCAGGAAGGTGCCGCCATAGGGGATGAGGCCGCCATGCAGCGCGATGCCGCTCATCCCGGCGACCATGCCATGCTCGCGAATGCCCCAATTGATGTAGCGGCCGGCATAGTCCGGCGGCATCACCGCGGTGGCGGTCGCCTTGGTCTTGGTGTTGTTGGAATGGGTCAGGTCGGCCGAGCCGCCGACCATTTCCGGCACGGCGGCGGTGATGGCCTCCAGCACGATCTCGGAGGATTTGCGGGTCGCCACCGCGCTGCCGTCGGCCTGCGCCTTGGCAATGACCGCTGCGATGGTCTCGCCGAACTTCGAGGGCAGGTCGCCGCGGGTACGGCGCTCGAACTCGGCGCGGCGCTCGATATCGGCCTCAGCGAGCCGCTGATTCCACGCCTTGTGGGCCTGACGCGAGCGCAGCCCGGCGAGGCGCCAGGCGTCCAGCACATCGGAGGGGATCTCGAACGGCGGATATTCCCAGCCGAGCGCCTTGCGGGCGCCTTCGATCTCGGCGGCGCCGAGCGGGGCGCCGTGCGCTGCGTTGGTGCCCGCCTTGGTCGGCGCGCCGAAGCCGATGGTGGTGCGGCAGGAAATGAAGGACGGCTTGCCGCTCGCCCTGGCGCGCTCCAGCGCGGCAAGGATGGCGTCGGGATCATGGCCGTCGATGCGGGTGGCGTTCCAGCCCGAGGCCTCGAAGCGGGCAACCTGGTCGGTCGAGACCGAGAGCGCGGTCGAGCCGTCGATGGTGATGTGGTTGTCGTCGTGCATCACGATCAGCTTGCTGAGCTTCAAGTGCCCGGCGAGCTCGATCGCCTCCTCCGAAATGCCTTCCATCAGGCAGCCGTCGCCGACCAGCACATAGGTGTAGTGGTCGACGAGGTCGGAACCGAACTGCGCGGCCAGCATGCGCTCGGCCACCGCGAAGCCGATCGAATTGGCGAGTCCCTGGCCGAGCGGGCCGGTGGTGGTCTCCACCCCGATGGTGTGGTGGTACTCCGGATGGCCCGGCGTCTTCGAGCCGAGCTGGCGGAACTGCTTGAGGTCCTCGATGGTCATGCTCTCGTACCCGGTGAGATAGAGCAGCGAATAGAGCAGCATCGAGCCGTGGCCGGCCGAGAGGATGAAGCGGTCGCGGTCCGGCCAGGACGGATCGGTCGGATCGAACTTCAGAACCTTGCCGAACAGCACGGTGGCGATGTCGGCCGCGCCCATCGGCAGGCCGGGGTGGCCGGAATTGGCCTTTTCAACGGCATCCATCGACAGGGCCCGAATGGCATTGGCCATACGGTCGTGCTTCTCGCGGTTCGACATGGGGCTGATCTCTCCGAGGGGGCAGGCGGCGAGTGATAACATCACGACTTGGCACGGCATAGACACCAAATGGCAGTGCCGCGGCGCCGGTTGACGCTCTGCGCGAGCAGGGCTCAATGTGACGGTGACGTGCGCGACTCAGTGTTTGCACTTGTGAGGGGACGGAGCCAGCCAATGGCCGAGACGGCATCCATCGAGGCCGCAACCCGGCGCCTCTATGCCGCCGTGGAGGCGCTGGAGGCCGCGGTCGAGCGCCGGTTGCAGGTGGAGCGGCAGGAGGCGGCGCTGGCCGCGCAACTCCATGCGCTCGGCGCCGACCGCTCGCGCCTCGCCGCCGCGCTCGACGGTGCCGAGGCCCGCGCCGAGAAGCTCGCCGGTGCCAATCACGAGGTCTCCCGCCGCCTCGGCGGCGCGATGGAGACGATCCGCGCGGTGCTCGCCACCCAAGAACGCTAAAGGGTGCCCATCATGGCCCATGTCACCGTCACCATCGCCGGGCGCGCCTATCGCATGGCGTGCGACGACGGCCAGGAAGAGCACCTGAGCCGCCTCGCCCAGGATGTCGATGCCCGCATCGACCAGCTGCGCAGCGCCTTCGGCGAGATCGGCGACCAGCGCCTCAGCGTGATGGCGGCGATCACCATCGCCGACGAGCTCGCCGAGGCGAAGCGGAGCGTACGGGCGCTCGAGCAGGATCTGGAGGGCCAGCGCGCCGCGCGCACGGCGACGCTGGAGCGCATGGAGCAGGCCGAGCACGCCATGGCCAGTGCCGTGGTCACCGCCGCCGAGCGGCTGGAGCGCATCGCGCGCGACCTCGGGACGAGCCCGTCGGGGGGCGTCGGGATGGGGTGAGGTCAGGATGGGCGACGGATCGCAATTTCTGTTGCGTCCCGGCCGCGGCGCAGTCTCATAGAGGTAGTGAGCAACGGGAACGAAGGCTGATTCCCGACGACTGATCAAATGGCCGGGCTGGGGAACGCCATGATCTATGTGATCGCCTGCGTCGCGGCCATTGCCGGGCTGCTGTTCGGCTATGACGAGGGCATCATCGCCGGGGCGCTCGGCCCGCTCCATGCCCAGTTCCACATCTCGCCGCTGCAGGAAGGACTGATGACCGCCACCGTGCCGCTCGGCGCGCTGGTCGGCGCCGTCATCGGCGGCTGGCTCGCCGCGCCGCTCGGCCGCCGCAGCCTCCTGATGGGTGCGGCGGTGCTGTTCGTCGTCGGGGCGCTGATCTGCGCGCTCGCCCCCGGCATCGTCGTGCTCTCGCTCGGCCGCCTGCTGCTCGGTTTCGCCATCGGCGTCGCGGCGTTGATCGCACCGCTCTACATCTCGGAAATGGCGCCGGCCCGGATCCGCGGCATGCTGGTCTCGATCTACCAGCTCGCCATCACGCTGGGGATACTCGGCGCCTATCTCGTCGACTTCGCAGTCGGCGACTCCTGGCGCCTGATGTTCGCCACCGCCATGGTGCCGGGCGCCATGCTGCTGATCGGCGTGTGGTTCCTGTCCGATACCCCGCGCTGGCTGGTGCTGCACGGCCGCCGCCAGGAGGCGAGCGAGGTGATCGCCCAGGTCCACGGCCGAGGTCCGGCCGATCCGGCGGTCGCCGGCGAATTGTCGGCGATCGAGTATGCGGCGCGAGCCGAGACCAGCACGGCGGGCTGGCACGAGCTGCTCACACCGCTGGTCCGGCCGGCCTTGCTGGTCGCCGCCGGATTGTTCCTGCTCCAGCAGCTGTCCGGCATCAACGCCGTCATCTATTTCGCTCCGACGGTGTTCGGCCGCGCCGGCTTCGACAATGCCGGCAGCCAGCTGCTCGCCACCGTCGGGATCGGCGTGGTGAACGTGCTGATGACGCTGGTCGCCATGGCGCTGATCGACCGGATCGGCCGGCGGCCGCTGATGTTCATCGGATTCGCCGGCGCGGCGTTGAGCCTCGGCCTCATCGCGGTGGCGGCGGGCACGGGTGCGGCGGGCTTGCAATGGCTCTCGCTCATCGGCCTCGTGCTCTACATCGCCTCCTTCGCCATCGCGCTCGGCCCGCTGCCCTGGGTGATGATGGCGGAGATCTTCCCGCTGCGCCTGCGCGGCCTCGGCATGGGGGCCGCCTCGCTCGCCAATTGGGGATTCAACTTCCTGGTAGTGCTCACCTTTCCGGTGCTGTTGGAGACGCTGGGTCTCGCCGGCGTGTTTTCCATCTACGCATTGGTCTGCGTCGCCGGCCTCGTCTTCGCCGCGCGCTATGTGCCGGAGACGTCGGGGCTGACGCTGGAGGAGATCGAGGCGCACCTGAAAGCCGGCAAGCCGTTCCGCTCGCTGGCGCCGATGCCGAAGGCGGCGTAGAGCGAGGGAGCACGGCTCGGACGATCGAGCGCGGCTGCTCCGACCGGCCCGCCCTTGACGTGGCGCGTCTATCGGAGGCACACGAACGGCGACATTCTCATGCCTCGCGCGCCGCATGGCGCCCACAGCGCTACGGAAGCCGCCATGATCCGCTCGCCTCTCATGACCGTGATGGTCCAGGCCGTCCGCAAGGCCGGCCGCTCCCTTGTCCGCGATTTCGGCGAGGTGGAGAACCTCCAGGTCTCGCTCAAGGGCCCGGCCAACTTCGTCTCCAATGCCGACCGCAAGGCCGAGCGCATTCTCCAGGAAGAGCTCACCAAGGCCCGTCCCGCCTTCGGCTTCCTGATGGAGGAGAGCGGCGAGGTCGGCGGCACCGACGAGACGCATCGCTGGATCGTCGACCCGCTCGACGGCACCACCAATTTCCTGCACGGCATCCCGCTCTTCACCATCTCCCTTGCCCTGGCGCGGGACGGCGTGCCGGTGGCCGGCGTCATCTTCAATCCGGTCACCGATGAGCTCTTCATCGCCGAGAAGGGCGCCGGTGCCTTCATGAACGACCGCCGCATACGTGTGGCCGCGCGCCGCAGCCTCGCCGACAGTGTGCTGTGCTGCGGCCTGCCGCACATGGGACGCGGCGATCTCGCCCACTTCCGCTCCGAACTCGCCGCCATCGCGCCGAAGGTCGCCGGCCTGCGCCGGACCGGCTCGGCCGCGCTCGACCTCGCCTGGGTCGCCGCCGGGCGCTTCGACGGCTTCTGGGAGCGCGACCTGCAGGCCTGGGACATGGCGGCTGGCGTGGTCATCATCCGCGAGGCGGGCGGCTATGTCTCCGACCTCGATGACGGCGACAAGATGCTCACCAAGGGCGACATCGTTACCGGCAACGAGATCATCCGCCGCGACTTGCTCGCCCTGATCCGCAGCGCCTGAAGGAAAGCCGCAGCAAGCCGTTCCATTTACGGGCGTCTGTGGCATAGTCGCCGCCGTGAACCGGGCGCAGCGTCCCGGCGGAGCGGAGGTAACGGGCGAACGGCATGGCGCATCCGGCGGATCCATTCATCAAGCTGTCCTCGCCACGGATCTTCCTGATCCGGATGCTCGTCTTCGTGCTGCTGTGCGGCGCGCTCGCGGCCGTGCTCTATCGGCAGATCTGGGCGGCCTTCCTCACTAACCCGGGCCTCAACGGCGTCATCTTCGGCGTCCTGCTCATCGGCATCATCTTCGCCTTCCGCCAGGTCTCGCGGCTGACGCCGGAGGTGGAGTGGGTGAACAGCTTCCGCCTCGTCGACCCCGGTCTCGAAGTGCGCCAGGCGCCGGTGCTGCTGGCGCCAATGGCGACGCTGCTCGGCGACCGCGTCGGGCGCATGGCCATCTCGCAGATGACCATGCGGGGCATATTGGAATCGATCGGCACCCGGCTCGACGAGGCACGCGACCTGCTGCGCTACATGACCGGGCTCCTGATCTTCCTCGGCCTGCTCGGCACCTTCTGGGGCTTGCTCGAGACCGTCTCCTCGATCGGTCAGGTCATCGGCTCGCTCGATGTCGGCCCGGATTCCGGATCGATCCTGGAAGCGTTGAAGTCCGGCCTTGCCGCGCCGCTGGCCGGCATGGGCATCTCGTTCTCATCCTCGCTGTTCGGACTTGCCGGCTCGCTGGTGCTCGGCTTCCTCGACCTCCAGGCTGGACAGGCGCAGAACCGCTTCTATACCGACCTCGAAGACTGGCTCTCCACCACGGTGGCCGATCTCGGCCTCGATGGCGGCCGCGCGGCGCCGGCCCCGGTGCCGGCCCCGGTCCCGATGCCGCATCCGGTGCAGCCGGCGGCTGTCCTGCCGCCTCCGGCGGCGCTGCCGGCCTTGCCGACGCCGAACTATTCCCAGCTCACCCAGGCGATCGAGAAGCTGGAAAAGACCATGAACGAGGCCGGCTCGCACCGCGTCACCGCCGCCATGGCGCATCTCGCCGAGAGCCTGCAGGGCCTCGTGCAGCATATGCGCGGCGAGCAGCAGATGGTGCGCGACTGGGTCGAGGCGCAGGCCGAGCAGCAGAAGGAAATCAAGAAGCTGCTGGAGCGCATCGCCCGTTCGGCCGACCGCGAGAGGGTCTGATCCATGGCGCTCGGGCGCGCGCGCGGCCGCGACCGCGCCATCGACTATTGGCCCGGCTTCGTCGACGCGCTGTCGACCCTGCTGCTGGTGTTCGTGTTCCTGCTCTCGGTGTTCGTGCTGGTGCAGTTCTTCCTGACGCAGGAAATGTCGGGCAAGGACACCGCCATGGCGCGGCTGCAGGCGCAGATCCGCGAGCTCACCAATTTGCTGGCGCTCGAGCGCGGCGGGCGCGACGAGGCGGAGAGCGAGCTCGGCACGCTGCGCTCCAGCCTCCTGTCCATCGAGGCCGAACGCGACCGGCTGAGGGCGGCGGGCACCCCGGCGCCGGTCGATGACGGCAGCGCGGCGCAAGGCCGGGCCAACGCGCTCGCTTCCGAGCTCTCCAAGCAGCAGGATGTCGCCGCGCAGGCGCTGAGCCAGATCGACCTGCTCAACCAGCAGATCGCGGCGCTGCGCCGGCAGATCGCGGCGCTGGAAGAAGCGCTCGACATCTCCGAGAGCAAGGACAAGGAAAGCCAGGCCAAGCTCGCCGATCTCGGCCGCCGGCTGAACCTCGCACTCGCCCAGAGGGTGCAGGAACTGACCCGCTTCCGCTCGGAGTTCTTCGGCCGGCTGCGCTCCATCCTCGGCGACCGGCCGGGCATCCGCGTGGTCGGCGACCGCTTCGTGTTCCAGTCGGAGATCTTCTTCGATCCCGGCTCGGCGGAGATCAAGCCGCAGGCAGGCGCGGCGCTCGACCAGCTCGCCAGCGCGCTCGCCTCGCTGGAGAAGGAAATCCCCCCGGACATCGCCTGGGTGCTGCGCGTCGACGGCCATACCGACAATCGGCCGATCTCGAACGTGCAATTCCCGTCCAACTGGGAGCTGTCCTCCGCCCGCGCCATCGCGGTGGTGCAGTATCTGATCGGCAAGGGCATCAGCCCGGCGCATCTGGTCGCCGCCGGCTTCGGCGAGTACCAGCCGCTCGACGCTGCCGACAGCGACGATGCCCGCGCCCGCAATCGCCGGATCGAGCTCAAGCTGACGGAGCGCTAGTCTGGAGCATTTCCCGATCAGATGGGATCATCTGATCGAAGTGGAGTTGCTACAAGCTATTGAATATAGAGCACTTCTTGTCGTTCGGATGGTTCTATCCGAACGGAGTGAGCTCTACGGCGGGAGGCTTCGGATGGCAGCGAACCCGATTGAACTCCGCCCGTACACGCCGGAGCACCTTCCCGAACTCACCGATCTGTGGGTCGAGAGCTGGCGGCAGGCGATGCCGGAGATCGATTTCGAGGAGCGGCGCGGCTGGCTCATCGGCCATCTCGGCGCGCTGATCGAGGCCGGCACCCTGATCGAGCTCGCCTTCGCCGAACCTGACGGTGCGAGCGAAACGACCCTTGCCGGCTTTGTCACTATCGATTGCTCGAACGGCCAGGTCGACCAGCTCGTGGTGCATCCGCGCCATTGGGGGCGTGGGGTCGCCGAGGCGCTGATCTATTCGGCGGCGGCGCACGCCGGCCGGCCGATCACGCTGGAGGTCAACAGGGAAAACGTTCGCGCCGTGCGCTTCTACGGGCGGATTGGCTTCAACGTGACCGGGCAGGGCGAGAACCCGCTCTCCGGCCGGCCGACCTTGCAGATGGAGTGGCGGCCCGGCTTCCTTCTGATGGAAAGAGACTAGACTTGCGCAGGCCCGGCAGCGTGAAGGGGCTGGAGGATTTGGGGCGGGTGCGGCTGTCGCGCTCCTTCTTCCTGCGCGATTTCCTCTATTCCGAGATCGCCAATTTCCATGGCGTCCCGAACATTCCCGACGATCCGGACCTCGCGATTGCCGCCGGCACCCGGCTCTGCGAGGATCTGCTGGAGCCGCTGCAGGCACGGTTCGGGCGTATCTCGATCCGCTCGGCTTACCGTTCCCCGGATGTGAACCGGCTCGGCAATGAGCGAGGCTACAATTGCGCGGTGAACGGGGCCAACCACGCCGGCCACATCTGGGACCAAAAGGACGCGAACGGCATGGGCGCCACCGCCTGCATCGTGGTGAACGCCTTCATCCCTTCCTATGAGGCGACCGGCCGTTGGGAGGCGCTGGCCTGGTGGGTGCACGACCAGCTGCCCTACAGCCACATGGAATTCTTCCCGCGCTACGCCGCCTTCAACCTCAATTGGCACGAGCGGCCGAAGCGGGTGATCCACAGCTGGATCCCGCCGCGCCGCGGCACGCTGACCAAGCCGGGCATGCCGAACCATGAGGGGCGGCACGAAGGGGAGTATGGGGAGTGGCTGGCGTCGCTTGGGTAAGTACCCTTCGAGGCTCGCTACACTCGCACCTCAGGATGACGTGGTCCAAATAACTCACGTCATGTTGAGGTGCCCGGCATAGCCGGGCCTCGAAGCACGCAGGGCCTACGCCGCCTGCCCGCCGAACTGCAGCGCCGCCAGGCGCGCATAGAGGCCGCCGCGGGCGACCAGCGCCGCGTGGGTGCCTTCCTCGACGATGCGGCCCTGGTCCATCACCAGTATGCGGTCGGCGGAGAGGACGGTCGCCAGCCGGTGGGCGATGACCAGCGTGGTGCGACCCTGCATCGAGCGGTCGAGCGCCTTCTGCACCAGGGTCTCGCTTTCGGCGTCGAGCGCGGAGGTGGCCTCGTCCAGCAGCAGGATCGGGGCGCGGCGCAGGATCGCGCGGGCAATGGCGATGCGCTGGCGCTGGCCGCCGGAGAGCGTCACCCCGCGCTCGCCGACCGCGGTCTCCCACTTGTCCGGCAGCTTCGCGACGAACTCGTCGACAAGCGCCAGCCGGCCGGCTTCCTCGAGCTCGGCGTCGGTGGCTTCCGGACGGCCAAGACGGATGTTCTCGCGGATCGAGGTGGCGAAGATGGCGACATCCTGCGGCACCAGCGCGATGCGGGCGCGCATCGCGTGCGGGTCGGCCTGCACGATGTCGACGCCGTCGACCAGTACGCGGCCCGAGGCCGGATCGTAGAAGCGCAGCAGCAGCTGGAACAGCGTGCTTTTTCCCGCGCCGGATGGGCCGACGATCGCGATGCGCTCGCCGGGCTTCACCTCCAGCGAGACCTCGTGCAGGGCGGAAATGTCCGGCCGGGTCGGATAGGTGAAGGACACTTTGTCGAAGGTTACTTCGCCGCGCGGCGGAACGGGGAGGGGCCGTGGATCGGCGGGCGCCGCGACATCGGGCTCCACCGCCAGCAATTCGGCGATGCGCTCGGTGGCACCCGCAGCCTGGGAGACCTCGCCCCACACCTCGCCGAGCTGGCCGAGCCCGCTCGCGGCGAGCACGGCATAGAGCACGAATTGCGAAAGAGTGCCGGGTGTCATGGTGCCGGCGAGCACGGCATTGGCGCCGGCCCAGAGGATGCCGACCACGCTGGCGAACACCAGGAACAGACCGATGGTGGTGAGCGCGGCGCGGGCGCGGATGGCGCGGGTTGCGGCCTCATACGACTTTTCCACAGCATCCGAGAACAGTGCATCGGCGGCGCGCTCGGCGGTGTTGGCCTGCAGCGAGCGCACCGCGCCGACTGCTTCCGCGGCATAGGCCGAAGCCTCGGCCAGGGTGTCCTGCGAGGCGCGCGAGCGCTTGCGCACCCCGCGCCCGGAGCCGAGCAGCACGGCGACGATGGCGGGGATGAGGATGAGCAGGATCGCCGAAAGCCAGGGGCTGGTGATCACCATCATCACCGCCGCACCGATGAA
The DNA here is from genome assembly GCA_029266425.1 of Xanthobacteraceae bacterium. Taxonomy (GTDB): domain Bacteria; phylum Pseudomonadota; class Alphaproteobacteria; order Rhizobiales; family Xanthobacteraceae; genus Ancylobacter. The sequence continues at coordinate 69,523 of JAQSWY010000010.1, read as the reverse complement.
CAGCACGATGTTGCGCAGCGCGATGGAGGCGGAGGCGCCGACCGCGGCCTTGATCTGGGTGGTGTCGGCGGTAAGCCGCGAGATCAGCTCGCCGGAGCGGGCGGTGTCGTAGAAGCGGCCGTCGAGCTCGAGCAGGTGCGAGAAGACGCTGGCGCGCAGATCGGCGACGATGCGCTCGCCGAGCGTCATCACCAGGAAATAGCGGGCCCCCGAGGCCAGAGCGAGCACGCCGACCACGGCGACCAGCACGGCGAAATAGCGATCGATATAGCCGGCATGGCCGGCGTCGAAGCCGAAATCGATCATCCGCCGCACCGCCACCGGCATGACCAGGGTGGCGATGGAGGCGACGGCGAGGGCGCCGAGCGCGGCGAGCGCGCGGCCGCGATAGCGCCGCACATGCGGCCACAGCGCCATCAGGGGGCGCAGGCTGCGGCGGTCCGCTTGCGGCGTGGCGGGCGCCGGCATGGCGGTGATCGACGACGCTTGGCTCGGCAGTTCGGCTTGTGTCACGCTCGCGTCTCGGTTATAGACCCGCGCGGATTTCCGGCAGGATCGTTTTTGAAGATCGCCGCGCGGTTCCCGGTTTGCCGGGTCCGGCCACGCGGCGGCGAGGATGCAACCCATGAAGAGCAACATCCATCCCGACTACCACTTCGTGAAGGTGGTGATGACGGACGGCACCGAGTACACGACCCGCACGACTTGGGGCAAGGAGGGCGACACCCTCCAGCTCGATATCGATTCGACCTCGCACCCGGCGTGGACCGGCGGCTCGCAGCAGTTGCTCGACCGCGGCGGCCGCGTCTCCAAGTTCCAGAAGAAGTTCGCGGGCTTCCTCAAGCCCTGAGCGGATGGGCCTCGGGCCGGCAATGGCCGGCTCGGGCGCGAGAACATCCCGACGGTTTCGAGCCTCCGTGCCAGCGGCACGGGGGCTTTTCGTTTTGGAACTATTCCAGCGACGTCGTGCCGCAGAGCGTCGGACGGGCTAGGGCCGCGGCTGATAACCAAACCATCCCTCATCCCCGGGCTTGACCCGGGGACCCAGCCGCGTCGCATGCACCCGGCCCAACGTCTGGATACCCGGGTCAAGCCCGGGGATGAGGGCGCGATGGGTGGCTTATGTCGGTCGGGAAGCTTCGGAAGCCAGCTTTCGGGATGATGCTTGCGTCACCAGAAGTGCGGCAGCGCTTCGCTCAGGCCCCCGCCGATCCGCACTGGCGCGCAGTGCAGCGCGCGGCCGGCGGCGTCGGTCTCCACCGCGAGCCCAGCGAGCGTGCCGGGGCCGGTGGCCGGCTCGAAGCGCGAGGAGCCGATCTTGCGGGTGAAGCGGCGAAGCGGCTCTTCCTTGTCCATGCCGATCACGCCGTCATAGGCGCCGCACATGCCGACATCGGTCTGGTAGGCGGTGCCGCCGGGAAGGATGCGGTGATCGGCGGTCGGCACGTGGGTGTGGGTGCCGACGACGAGGCTCGCCCGCCCGTCACACCAATGGCCGAAGGCCTGCTTCTCGCTGGTCACCTCGGCATGGAAGTCGATGAGGATGGCGTCGGCCGCCATGCCCAGCGGGCAGGCGTCGAGCTCGCGGTCGATGCCGGCGAACGGATCGTCGAGCTGGTCCATGAAGACCCGGCCCATCATGTTGACCACCAGCACCTGGGCGCCGTTGCGCGCTTCGATCAGGGCGGCGCCGCGGCCGGGCGTGCCGGCCGGGAAATTTGCGGGGCGGATCAGGCGCGGCGCGCGCTCGATGAACACCAGCGCCTCGCGCTGGTCCCAGGCATGGTTGCCGAGCGTCACCGCGTCGGCGCCGGCAGCGAGCAATTCCTCATGGATGGCCTCGGTGATGCCGAAGCCGCCGGCGGAATTCTCGCCGTTCACCACCACGAAATCGAGCGCCCAGCGTTCGCGCAAGCCCGGCAGGTGCTCATGCACCATCTGGCGGCCGACCCGGCCCACCACGTCACCGAGGAAGAGGATGCGCATCAGGCGTCCCCCGCGATGCGGATGATCCCGGCATCGGTGGCGATGGCGTCGAGCCGCTCGTCATGCGGCTCCGCCGGCAATGCGGGCAGTTGCTGGACGGCGAAGGCATAGCCGAGCGCCTCGATGCGCCGGCGGGCGCGCAATTCGGCGAGCGTGCGGTCATAGAAGCCGGCGCCATAGCCGAGCCGGTGGCCGCTGGCATCGAACGCGGCGAGCGGCACGACGAGCACGTCGGGCTCGATCTCCGGCGCGCGGTCGGGCGGTGCGGGAATCCCGGTCTTGCCAGGGCCGGGGCTCGGCGCCAGCGCCACGCCGTCCTGCCATTCGCGGAACATCAAGGGCCGACCAGCGGCGCGCACCACGGGAAGCGCCAGCCGGGCGCCGGCGGCGCGCAGGCGGCGCTCCAAGGGCGCGGTCGGGATTTCGCTGCCGATCGGGATGAAGAGCGAGACGGCCTTCGCCGTCAGATCGCCGACGGTTTGGCCCAGCCAGCCCATGGCGTGCTCGGCTGCCACCTCGGCAAGCTGGGCGCGCATCGAAGGGTCGAGCCCAGCGCGTCGCGCCAGCGCCGTCGATCGCAGGGCAGCCTTGTCGGGGACGGTTGAAGTGATTTGAGCCATGAAGAGATAATGGAGTGCGGAGCCGCGATGGCCGTTGGTGATCGATCCCGGGAACCTACAACGTAGGTGGGCGCCGTGTGTCCGGACCCAGGAGTCCGGTCAGGGACAGCTCCCTTTGAGATCGATAAGGCCCCGGGGAATATGTTCTCCTGACGAACCGCGCAGCCCCGCCGTCACAATGTAGGTCGGCCGCACCGAGAACGCCAGAGGGGTGAGGTGGTTCTCCCGATGTGGGGTGTCACGAAAGTCGGAGTCCTGCTTCAGCATCCTTCGAGGCCGCCTGCGGCCGGCACCTCAGGATGACGTAGTTCCATTAGAAGCGACGTCATCCTGAGGTGGGAGCGTAGCGAGCCTCGAAGGATGATAAAGCAGCGAACCTCATCCCACATCCAGCATGATCTTGCCGACATGCGCGCTGGTCTCCATGCGGGCATGGGCCTTGGCGGCGTCGAACAGCGGGAAGCTGGAATCCAGCACCGGCTTCACCGTGCCCGCCGCGATCAGGGGCCAGACATGTTCCTTCAGCGAGGCGGCGATCTTCGCTTTCTCCGCGCCGGGGCGCGAGCGCAGGGTCGAGCCCATATGGCTGAGCCGCTTCAGCATCAGCCGCATATAGTCGATCTCGACCTTCGAGCCTTCCATGAAGGCGATCTGCACGATGCGGCCCAGCGGCGCGGCGGCCTCGTAATTGCGGGCGATGTAGGAGCCGCCGACCATGTCGAGGATGACGTTCGCGCCCTTGCCACCGGTGGCGCCCTTCACCTCGGCGACAAAATCCTGGGTCTTGTAGTCGATGGCGAGGTCGGCGCCGAGGGTGCGGCAGACCTCGCATTTCCCGGCGCTACCGGCGGTGGCGAACACGGTCGCGCCGAACGCCTTGGCGAGCTGGATCGCGGTGGTGCCGATGCCGGAGGTGCCACCATGGACCAGGAAGCTCTCGCCCGCCTTCAGCCCGGCGAGGTCGAACACATTGGTCCACACGGTGAAGAAGGTCTCCGGCAGCGCTGCCGCCTCGCGCATCGACAGGCCCGCCGGCACGGGGAGCGCCGCGCCTTCCTCGGCGAGGCAATATTCGGCATAGCCGCCGCCCGAGACCAGCGCGCAGAGCTTGTCACCGAGCGCCCAGCGGGTGACGCCCTCGCCGAGCGCGACCACCTCGCCGGATATCTCCAGGCCGGGAATGTCCGGCGCGCCGGGCGGCGGCGGGTAATAGCCCTTGCGCTGCATCACGTCGGGGCGGTTGACGCCGGCGGCAGCCACCTTGATCAGGATCTCGCCCTTGCGCGGCACAGGCACCGGCCGCGTCTCCGGCACCAGAGCTTCCGGACCGCCGGGGGTCGGTATGGCCATCGCGGTCATGGTGGCGGGCAGCTCGGTCACGGGCCTCTCCTCATTCCAGGGTAAGTCCGGCGTGTCCTAGGTTAAGGCCGCGTCGCTGGCAACTCACTGGCAACCATGGGGCTGGGAGACTAGTTTGAGGTAAAATGTCGCTCGGCAAGGTAGCGACACCCGGGAACAGGAGGACGTCATGGCGATGGACGAGGAGATTGTGCGCCCCATTCGCCCGACACTGGAGCTCGGCGGCGATCTGTCGACCCTGTCGGAGACCGAGATCGAGGAGCGCGTCGCCGCCCTCGAAGCCGAGATCGAGCGATTGCGCGCGACGCTGGCTTCGAAGCGTGCCTCGCGGGCGGCGGCGGACGCGTTCTTCAAGAAATAGGCCGACCACCCGGCGTGTCATCCCGGCCGAAGGGGTGGCCGCAGAGCCAGGGATCGCTCTCCAAGCGTCCTGCGATCCCGGATACGGCCGTGGGCCGCTCCGGGATGGCGACAAGTAGGCAGGTGGACTAACCGCATCGCCGGCGAAGCCTTTCCAATCCGTGAGGGAATTGGCTTAACGCCATATTAAGCTTTCCGGTCCATTACTGCGCCTGTCCAATTTCTGGACGCGAGTGGCTCCTGTCCACTCTGTTTGACGCCTCCCTGTCATCACCTTCGAGCCGCCTCCGGGCGGCTCTTTTTTGTTGCGGCCGGTTCTCCACAGCGAAGACGGGTGTGCCGTCGGTGGTGCTGGACAGCCGCACGCCATGCAGGGCATTTCGCCGAAATGGTTTAAGATTCGTTACACCGAGCGATTCGCGGTAGCGAAAGACGGCGACAGGACGGCATGGCGGACTTCAGGGACCGATCGAGCGCGCGCACGGTGAATCTCGGCGAGCGCATGGCGACCTCGCAGGCCTTTGGCGGACTGTTCCGCGATGGCATGGGGCTGGTCGAGCAGACCGCCGCCTATCTCGACGGCCCGGGCCGGGAGGAGAGCCGTGGGCTCGGCCGCGCCGCCGCGCTCGCCTATGCGCGCGAGAGCATGCGGCTGACCACGCGGCTGATGCAGCTCGCCTCCTGGCTGCTGCTGCAGCGAGCGGTGAATGAGGGCGAGCTCACCCGCACCGAAGCGTTGCGCGAGAAGGCCAAGGTCGATCTCGGCCGTCCCGAAGCGATCGACAATGAGGAGGCCCGCCTGCTTCCGGAACGGCTGCGCGGCCTGATCGAGGAGACGCGCGAATTGCAGGGCCGCATCGTGCGGCTCGACGCCTCGATCTACCGCGCGGGCGAAGCCTCCGCCGAGCCGAACCCCGTGAACCGGCAGATCGGCCTGCTGCGGGCGGTGTTCGAGGCCGGCTGATCCAGGGCGCCAGGGCTGGGTTCACATTGGGGTTCGAGGTTCAAGGTCTACGTCCAAGCTTTACGTGTAAGCTTTACGTGTCCTTGGCCTTCCGCCTATAAGCCGCCCCATCCGATCTTTCGAAGGACAGACGCGGCGGGCAGGGCGCCCCACCGCGTGACGTGGAGGCGGCGATGGCCGGGCATTCGCAGTTCAAGAACATCATGCACCGCAAGGGCAAGCAGGACGCGGTGCGTTCCAAGCTGTTCTCCAAGCTGGCGCGTGAAATCACCGTCTCCGCCAAGCTCGGCCTGCCCGATCCGGCCATGAACCCGCGCCTGCGCGCCGCAATCCTTGCCGCGCGCGCCGAGAACATGCCGAAGGACAATATCGACCGCGCCATCAAGAAGGCCGCCGGCGGCGACAGCGAGAACTATGACGAGATCCGCTACGAGGGCTATGGCCCCGGCGGCGTCGCCGTGATCGTCGAGGCGCTGACCGACAACCGCAACCGCACCGCCTCCGAGGTGCGCTCCTATTTCACCAAGTCCGGCGGCAATCTCGCCGAGACCGGTGCGGTGTCCTTCATGTTCGATCGCGTCGGCATCATCGAGTTCGACGTGGCGAAGGCGTCGGCCGACGACATGCTGGAGGCCGCCATCGAGGCCGGCGCCGACGATGTCACCTCGTCCGAGGACGGCCACAGCGTGCAGACCACGGTGGAGAACCTCAATGAGGTGGCGCATGCGCTGGAGGCGAAGTTCGGCGAGCCGCGCAAGTCCGGCCTCATTTGGCGGCCGCAGAACACCATCGCGGTCGACGACGAGACCGGCGAGAAGTTGCTGCGCCTGGTCGAGACGCTGGAAGACAATGACGACGTGCAGAACGTCTATGCGAATTTCGAGATCTCGGAATCGCTGATGGCGAAGCTGAGTGCCTGATCCGAGGTTCTGCTTCAGCATCCTTCGAGGCCCGGCTTTGCCGGGCACCTCAGGATGAGGTGATTCTTTATTTTAAGATGAACCTCATCCTGAGGTGCTCGCGCAACGAGCCTCGAAGGATGTTCGCATTCACGGCCGCAGCAGGCCGTCGAACAAGGGCAGGCTCGCCAGCGCGGCGAGCGCGATCACTGCATAGGCCGCCTTGCGGTAATGGGCGTCGGACGCGCCGCGGAAGGCCCTCGCGCCGATGAAGAGGCCAACCGCATAGAGCGGGCCGAGGAGCAGCGACAGCCGGCCGACCTCGATCGTGAACAGGCCGGTCCAGGCATAGCCGGCGGCGCTCGCAATCGTCGCCAGCGCGAAGAAGCCGAACAGGTTGGCACGCACCTGCGCCGCCGAATGGCCGCCGCCGAGCCAATAGGCGACGACGGCCGGGCCCGACATCTGCGCCGCGCCGCCGAAGGTGCCGGCTACCAGCCCGACGCCGAGGGTGACGGGCAGGCTCGGCCGTCCCGAGTAACGCCAGCCGGACACCAGCAGCGCCAGCAGGCTGAGCGCGAGGATCGCCAGCGCCCAGCGCAGCAGCACCGGATCGGCATGGTTGAGCACGAAGACGCCGAACGGCACGGCGATGATGGCGCTGGCGGCAAGCGGGGCCACCTCGTGCCAGGTGCAGTCGCGCAGGACGCGCAGCGTGATCGGCGCGGTGAGCACGGCGTCGATGATCAGCAGCACCGGGGCGGCAACTTCGGGACCGAAGGCGGCGCTCACCAGCGGCACGAAGATCAGCGCGCCACCGAAGCCGGAAAAGCCGCGGGTCACACCGGCGACCAGCGCGGTGGCGGCAGCCCAGACGAGGGCCAGGTCGAAGGACATGGGAGGGGGAAGCCGGTGGAAGGAGCCCTCGTGCTAGACCCGCGGGGGGCGGGGGTCAATCGCGAGGCGGGATGCTCAAGCAGAGCTACGTGCACAACTTGCACGCCATGGCCCATTCTTTGCTATCATTCCAGGCTCGATCTCGATCCATCAGGCGGAGCAGGCCATGAACGAGCAGCGACCCGCCCAGTTCCGCGGCCCCGGTGCCAGCCCGGCCGCGCCCGCGCCGGCGCTCAATGTCGGTTTCATCCTGACCGACAATTTCACCTTGTCGCCCTTCTCGCTGTTCGTCGACCATCTGCGCCTCGCCGCGGATGAAGGCGACCGCTCGCGCCCGATCCTCGCCCGCTGGCAGATCATGGCATCGAAGGCCGAGCCGATCCGGGCGAGCTGCGGCGTCACCGTCTCCGCCACCGGGCCGCTGACCGACCCGTCGGCCTTCAACTACATCGTCGTGGTCGGCGGCCTCTTGCATACCGGACCCCAGCTCGATGCCGAGACGGTCGCCTATCTCAAGAAGGCGGCGAAGCTCGGCGTATCGCTGGTCGGGGTGTGCACCGGCAGCTTCGTGCTGGCCCGCGCCGGGCTGATGACCGGCCGGCGGTGCTGCGTCAGCTGGTACCACTATCAGGATTTCCTCGAGGAATTCCCGCACCACACCCCGGTCGCCGACCGGCTTTTTGTGATCGACGGCGACCGCATCACCTGCGCCGGCGGCGGCGGGGCGGCGGATCTGGCGGCGGCCTTGGTGGAAAAGCACATCGGCCGCTCGGTCGCGCAGAAGAGCCGCCACGTGCTGCTGCTTGACCGCGCCCGTCCCGGCACCGAGGCGCAACCGCACCCGCCGATCGCCGATCTCGTCGCCGATGATCGGGTGCGCCGCGCGCTGCTGATGATGGAGCAGCACATGGCCGATCCGCTGCCGATCGCCGACATCGCCCGGCGGCTGCAACTCTCGACCCGGCAGATCGAGCGGCTGTTCCAGACGGTGATGGGCCAGCGCCCGGCGGAATTCTACCGGCGCCTGCGTCTACGCTATGCGCGCTTCCTGCTGGATACGACGGTGCGTTCGGTGACCGACATCGCGTTGGAGGCCGGGTTCTCCGACTGCGCGCATTTCTCCCGGCAGTTCAAGGCGATGCACGGCTTCACCCCGTCCGACGCCCGCGCCCACGGCCCCGGCCCGGCGGCGCAGAGCATGGCGGCGCAGCGGCTGTTCGAGTGAGACCGGCAGAGAAGCGCGCACAGTGCCGGAAATGTCGCCCTTAGAAAACTAGCCGTCGTATTCGTGAAAGTCCTGCAGTGCCTTCCGTCGAACAATTCCAGACGGCGCGCGCCGGGACATCGCGCGAGGGAGAACGGCCATGCTCGACACTACCGATACCCCGTTGCAGTCGCTGATCCGCCGCCGCAAGCCGGGCTTCAGCCTGGAGGCGCCGTTCTACACCAGCCCCGAGGTATTCCAGGCCGATCTCGACATCATCTTCCATCGCCACTGGATCTTCGTCGGCGTCGAGCCGGACGTGCCCGAACCGGGCGACGCGATGAGCTTCACTATCGGCGGCACCTCGGTGTTCGTGGTGCGTGACGACGATATGGGCCTGCGCGCCTTCCACAATGTCTGCCGCCATCGCGGCGCGCCGCTGATCCATGATTACAAGACCACCGTCGGCAATATCGTCTGCCGCTATCACTCCTGGACCTACGGGCTCGACGGCAAGCTGCTGTTCGCCGAGCATATGGGCGCGGATTTCGATCCCTCCTGCCACGGTCTCAAGCCGGTCCATGTGCGCTCGCTGGAAGGGCTGATCTTCATCTGCCTGTCCGACGATCCGCCGGCCGACTTCGACGTGATGGCGGCGCAGATGGCGCCCTATCTCGCCCCGCACGACCTGCGCAACGCCAAGGTGGCGTTCGAGAAGGACATCATCGAGCCGGGCAACTGGAAGCTCACCATGGAGAACAACCGCGAGTGCTATCACTGCGCGGGCAACCATCCCGAGCTCACCGTGCCGCTGTTCGCCTATGGCTTCGGCTTCGCGCCGGAGGAGCTCGACGAGCATGAGCGGGCCGAGGCGGAGAATTACGCCAAGCTCGTCACCAGCAGCCATCGCGAATGGGAGAGCTGCGGCTTCCCCTCAGAGATGTTGGAGCACCTCGACGACATGGTGACCGGTTTCCGCACCGAGCGCCTGCCGCTCGCCGGCGACGGCGAGAGCCACACCGGCGACACCAAGGCGGCGTGCACCAAGCTGCTCGGCTCCATCAACGACCCGAGGCACGGCGCGCTGCATTTCTGGACGCAGCCGAACTCGTGGCACCATTTCATGTCCGACCACGCGGTGGTGTTCTCGGTGCTGCCGCTCGATGCCGAGCGCTCCCTCTTGCGTACCAAGTGGCTGGTGCACAAGGACGCGGTGGAAGGCGTCGATTACGACATCGCCAATCTCACCGCGGTGTGGGAAGCGACCAACGATCAGGATTCCGAGCTGGTCGGCTATTGCCAGCACGGTGCGCGCAGCCCGGCCTATGAGCCCGGCCCCTATTCCCCGCACACCGAGATGCTCGTGGAGAAGTTCTGCAACTGGTATGTCGGCCGCATGGCCGAGCATCTCGGGCGCTGAAACGATGGACGCGATCGCCGCACGCAGTGAAGCCGCCGCCCGCCGGCTCGGGTCCGCGCTCCCGGCGTGGAACCCCGATATCGACGATGTCCTCGTGGTGCAGGCGGTGCGCGAGGAGACGCACGACGTCAAGACCTTCGTGCTGGCGCCGAAGAATCCGACTGCGTTCCATTACGAGCCCGGCCAGTTCCTCACCCTCGACCTCGAGATCAAGGGTGAGGGGATCAATCGCTGCTACACCATCTCGTCCGCGCCGACGCGCCCGCACGCCATCTCGATCACGGTGAAACGGGTGCCGGGCGGGCCGGTGTCGAACTTCCTGCACGACACCTTGAAGCCCGGTTCGGAGCTGCGCGCCGTCGGGCCGATGGGTGATTTCACCTGCTTCCGCCATGCCGCGGGCAAGTATCTGTTCCTGTCCGGCGGCAGCGGCATCACGCCTCTGATGTCGATGGCGCGGACCTTCCACGATCTCGCCGTTCCACGCGACATCGTGTTCGTCCATGCCGCCCGCTCGCCCGCCGACATCATCTTCCGCGACGAGCTGGAGCTGATGGCGCGCAACCAGGCGGGGGCATTCAAGTTCGTGCCGGTGTGCGAGGCGGACGGCGCACGCGAGCCGTGGCACGGGCTGAAGGGCCGGCTGTCGCTGCCGATGCTGGGGCTGATGGCGCCGGACTTCATGGAGCGCGAGATCTTCGTCTGCGGGCCGTCGCCCTTCATGGCGGCGGTGCGGATCATGCTCGGCGAGGCCGGTTTCGACATGGCCCGCCACCATGAAGAGAGCTTCAATTTCGAGGAGCTGGCGGCTGCGGAGCCGGAAGTGGCGCTGGACGTCGCCGCAGCCGAGCTCGCGGAAGCCGCCAGAGCCGCCGAGCCGAAGCCCGTTCCCATGGCCGAGGCCCCGGTCGACGCGCCGGTGACCACCTATCAGGTCACGTTCGCCAAGACCGGGCGGACCATAGAGGTCCCCTCCGACAAGTTCGTGCTCGACATGGCGCGACGCGCCGGGGTGCGGCTGCCATCCTCCTGCTCCAAGGGGCTGTGCGGCACCTGCAAGTCGAAGCTCAACTCCGGCACGGTCGACATGAAGCACCAGGGCGGCATCCGCCAGCGCGAGATCGACGCCGGCATGGTGCTGCTGTGCTGCTCGAAGCCGACCAGCGACCTGGTGGTGGATCGGTAGCCGGGATTGCCGCCGTCACGCATTCAGGCCGTCATGGCCGGGCTTGTCCCGGGCATCCACGTCCGGGACGACGGATCAACCGTTGATGGCCGGGACAAGGCACGGCCATGACGACGATGACGACATGTGCTGAGCGTTACCGGAACGCGTCTTCCATCGCCTGCTTCATCTTGCCGAAGGCGGCGTTGGTCTCCTTCACCGTGTTGTCGAAGAACTCCCGCGGCGTCGGCATCGGCGGCAGGCCTAGGAAGGTCTCCTCCTTGGGCTTGGGCGGAGGAGGCGGCGGCACGACGGGCTGCGCCGCGATAGGGGCGGAGTAAACGGGCGGTGGGCCGGACTGCGCGGCGACCAGCGCGGAGAATACCGGCGGCGGGCCAGGCTGCGCCGCGACGGGGGCCGGCTGCGACGCCCATGCCGGGGATGCCGGGACTTGCGTCTGAACCGGGGGCGCCGCGACCTCGCGATGCTCGACGGTGGCCGGCGCCGCGCTCACGGAGACACGCTTTGGCTTCGGCGGGACAGGCGGCGTCGGGGCTGCCGCCACCGGCGCGGGCTTTGCCGTCTCGGGCGCCATGGCGAGCTCGACGGGCTTTGGCTCGCCCGTTTTTTGCTCGGCCGGCTTTTGCGCCTCGTCCGCGCTTTGGTGGAGTGCGACGATCATCCGGTCACCCTTGGTGCCGAGCGTGAACTGGGCTTCCTCGGCCTCGCTCAAGAGGCGCGCGCTGTCCTTCGGCCGCTCTTGCGCGATAAGGTAAGTGCCCGCCACCAAGGCGCCGCAGAACCCGACCTGAAGCATGATCCTCGGCACGGAAACCGCATCCAGCCGCATCATTTCCTCCCCCGAAACCGATCACGCCATTCACGGTGTGGCACGCGGCGATTTTACGGCGGCAATGGCTCAATGCCATGTCGGTTCGCCGCCTCACATTCAAGAAATGTTACGACCTGAAACCCGACCGAGGCTGAGATCATGGCCGCAGCTCCCGCAGCACCTCCCGTACTTGCCGGCCTCACCCGCATCGGCTTCCTCACACTGCCGAACCACTCGATGATCGCCTGCGCCAATGCGCTCGAAGCCCTGCGCATGGCGAATTATGCTTCCGAGCGCGAGATTTACTCCTGGAGCGTGGTGACGCTCGACGGTGCCTCGGTACCGGCCAGCAACGGCCTGAGCCTGAGCCCGACCGTCGCGCTCGCGGACGCCGGTCCGCTCGATCTCGTCCTGGTCTGCGGCGGCATCGATGTGCGCCATTCGGTGGCGCCGGGGCTGGAGGATGCGCTGCGCCGCCTTGCCCGGCGTGGCACGGCGCTCGGCGCGCTCTGCACCGGCAGCTTCGTCCTGGCCGATGCCGGCCTGCTCGATTTCCACCGCTGCGCCATCCATTGGGAGAACCTGCCCGCGATTCGCGAGGAGTTCCCGGAGATCGACTTCGTCGAGGATGCCTATGTCATCGATCGCGACCGGCTGACCTGCACCGGCGGCGTGGCGCCGCTGGAGATGATGCTGGAGCTGATTGCGGCGCAGGGCGGAAAGGCGCTGGCCGACAAGGTGTCGGAGCAGTTCATCCTGGACCGCGCTGCGCGTGCTCCGGGCGTCCGCCGCGAGGCCCGTCCGCGCCGCCAGCTCGCCGACCCGACGCTTGCCCGCGCGGTGCGGCTGATGGAAGGGGCGATCGAGCGGCCTTTGGCGATTGCCGCGCTGGCCGAGAGGCTCGACGTTTCGCCGCGGCAATTGGAGCGGCTGTTCCGCCGCCATCTCGGCGCAAGTCCCGCCGCCTACCAACTGGGGCTCAGGCTGGAGCGGGCGCGCGAACTGCTGCGCCTCTCGCCGCTGCCGGTCACCGATGTCGGGCTTGCCTGCGGCTTCCAGTCGGCGGCGCATTTCTCCACCGCCTATGCCCGCCGCTTCGGCCGCTCGCCGCGCGAGGAGCGGAAGGACCATATGTGAAGTGCGCATCGTCACCGATGTCGGAATGGAGCTCGGCAAGCTCGTCTACAGCAACCGCCGTCGTCACGCGGCCAATGCGCCGCTGGTGCCGGCCGACCGGCAAAAGCTGCGCATCCTCGGCCTGTTCCTCCTCGCCTTCTTCCTTGGCGGGTGACCGGGGCGTTCGGCTTCAGCTATTTCGGCTTTGTCTTCGCGGTGCCGCTGGCGGTGGTGCTGCTGGTGCTGGCCGCGCCCGCCCTGCGGAGCCGGATGGCGCGAATATGAGCCGGCAGAAAGACCCGGTCGCAAAGCTACCGGCTTGATGGCGCAATTATTATGTCTGTGACTTGCACCGCGGACCTATCGTGCCAGCATAGGTACAGGAGCGCGCGCCGCCATCATGATCGCCAATGCCGAGGCACTGCTCAAACCCCTGACCATCAAGGGCCTCACCATCCGCAACCGGGTGATGAGCACCAGCCACGCGCCCGGTTACGGCAAGGACGGCAAGCCGCAGGAGCGCTATCAGCTCTATCATGAGGAGAAGGCCAAGGGCGGCATCGGGCTGACCATGTTCGGCGGCTCCTCGTCCGTCGCAATCGACAGCCCGGCAGCGCCCTGGGCGCAGATCTCGGTCGCAGACGACACCGTGATCCCGCATTTCCAGCGCTTTGCCGAGCGAGTGCACAGCCACGGCGCCAAGCTGATGATCCAGCTCACCCATATGGGCCGGCGCACCAAATGGGACACCGAGAACTGGTTCCCCACCATCTCCTCGTCTGTCCGGCGCGAGCCGGCCTCGCGCACCGTCCCGCGCGCGATGGACAAGAACGACATACGCCGGGTGGTGAAGGCGTTCGCCGATGCGGCGCGGCGCTGCAAGCAAGGCGGGCTCGACGGCTGCGAGGTCTCTGCCGCGCATGGCCATCTCGTCGACCAGTTCTGGTCGCCGAGCGTGAATGAGCGCACGGACGAGTATGGCGGTTCGCTCGAGAACCGCATGCGCTTCGGCAAAGAGGTGCTGGAAGCGATGCGCGAGGCGGCCGGCGACGACTATGTCATCGGCATGCGCATGTCGGGCGACGAGATGATCGCCGACGGGCTCAGCCACGAGGAGTGCGTGACTATTGCCGCGGGATATGCGCGGGCCGGGCTGGTCGATTTCCTCAACATCATGGGCGCGCAGGCGCGCGACCACATCGGCCACGCCATCTCCGTGCCGAACATGTCGTTCCCGGTGGCGCCGTTCCTCTATCTGCCGAGCGCGATCAAGCGCGAAGTGGACGTGCCGATCTTCCATGCCCAGCGCGTCACCGATCTCGCCACCGGCGCCCGCGCGGTGGCGGAGGGCCATGTCGACATGATCGCGATGACGCGGGCCCACATCGCCGACCCGCATCTGGTCAAGAAGCTCTCGGAAGGCCACGAGGACGATATCCGGCAGTGCGTCGGCGCCGGCTATTGCATCGACCGCATCTATGTCGGCGGCGACGCCTTGTGCATCCAGAATGCGGCGACCGGGCGCGAGGCGACCATGCCCCACGTCATCCCCAAGGCCGACATCTCCCGCAAGGTGGTGGTGGTCGGCGCCGGCCCAGGCGGGCTGGAGGCCGCCCGGGTGTGCGCGGAGCGCGGCCACAAGGTGGTGCTGTTCGAGAAGTCGGATCGTGCCGGCGGCCAGATCAACATCGCGGCCAAGGCCACCTGGCGCGAGGCGCTCTCCGGCATTCCGCGCTGGCTGTTCACGCAGGTCCAGAAGAAGGGCGTCGATATCCGCCTTTCCACCGAGGCGACGCCGGAGCAGGTGCTGGCGGAGGCCCCCGAAATCGTCATCATGGCGACCGGCGGCGTGCCCAATCCCGGCCACGCCAAGGGTCACGAACACGCGGTCTCGACCTGGGACGTGCTGACCGGCAAGGTCGAGCCGACCGGCACGGTGCTGCTCTATGACGAGATCGGCGGCCACAATGCCGCCTCCACCGCCGAGGTGCTGGCAAAGAAGGGCTGCCTCGTCGAGGTGGCGACGCACGACCGGATGGTCGCCGAGGAGGTCGGCACCACCAACCAGCCGATCCATCTCAAGGAACTCTACAAGCTCGGCGTGGTGATGACGCCGAACATGGAGCTGATCGAGATCTATCCGGAGGGCAACCGGCTGATCGCGGCGCTGCGCAACACCATGACCGACGCCGAGGAAGAGCGCGTGGTCGACCGCGTCGTGGTCGATTACGGCACGCTCCCTGTGGAGGGGCTGTTCGAGGATTTGCGGGGCCAATCGGTGAATGACGGCGAGACCGATCTCGACGCGCTGGTCGAGGGACGTCCGCAGCGCTGGACCGGGCAGCATGGCTTCGCGCTCTACCGCGTCGGCGATGCCTGGACCGGCCGCAACATCCACGCCGCGATCTATGATTCGCTCAGGCTGTGCAAGGATTTGTGAGGCCCCGCTCTACGACCTCATCCTGAGGTGCCCGACGACAGCCGGGCCTCGAAGGATGTTCACGCCGAGCGGACTTGTCCTGCTTGAGCATCCTTCGAGGCTCGCTACGCTCACACCTCAGGATGAGGTTGGTTGGTAAGTAGAATGACCGACACCGCCTTTAGCCTCTCCCTCTTCCTCTGGGCGCTCGCGGTCGTCGCCGTGGTCGCGGCGGGACGGCGCGCGCTGCTGTGGCGCGCGGGGCGGGCGGCAAAGGTCGATTGGGTGCGCGGCCTGATCGCGCTGCCGAAGCGCTATCTGGTCGATGTCCATCACATCGTGGCGCGCGATGCTTTCGCCGCGCGCATGCATGCGCTGGTCGCCGGCGGGCTGATCGGCGGCACGCTGCTCGCCATGCTGGGAGCACTGCCCTGGCTTGGCGGCTGGCGCGCCTACTGGGCGCTGGTCGCGCTCCTGTTCGCAGTGATGCTCGTCGGTGGCGCCATGGTGGCGCGGCGGCGCTATCCGTCAAAGCCGCCGCGGCTCTCCGGTGGCCGTTTCCAGATGCTGCCCTGGCTGATGATCGGCTATGGTAGCGGCGCCCTGCTGGTGGCGCTTGATGCCGCCTTGGGCGGCGTGCTCTGGCCGCTCGCCTGGCTGGGGCTGTGGCTCGCGGCGGCTGCCGGTATGGGCCTCATGCTCCAGATTGATCGCGGGCCGATGCGTCACGCCTTTGCCGGCGCCGCGCATCTCGTCGCGCATCCCCGCCCGGGACGGTTCGAAGGGCGGCGCGAGACCGCGCTCAAGCCGCTCGAACTCGATGCCGAGAAACTCGGCGTCGAGACCCCGTCGGACTTCGCCTGGAACCAGCTGCTTGGCTTCGACGCCTGCATCCAGTGCGGGCGCTGCGAAGTGGCGTGCCCGGCCTTCGCCGCCGGCCAGCCGCTGAATCCGAAACGGCTGATCCAGGATCTCGCCGCTGCGATCCAGCCCGGCGGCAGCAACGCCGGCTATGCCGGCAGCCCCTATCCGGCCGCCCGCCCGGTGGCGGGGCGCGGCGGGCCGGAGCTGCCGCTGGTCGGCGCTGGCGCCATGATCCATCCGGACACCCTGTGGTCCTGCACTACGTGCCGCGCCTGCGTCGAGGAATGCCCGATGATGATCGAGCATGTCGACGCGATCCTCGATTTGCGGCGCTTCCAGACGCTGGAGCTCGGCGCCATTCCGGAGAAGGGCGCCGCCCCGCTGATGGAGCTACGCTTCGCCGATGAGATCGGTGGCCGCGCGCTTGGCAGCCGCACCGATTTCGCCGCCGGTGCGCCGCTGCCGCTGATGGCGGACAAGGGCGAGGCGGAGATATTGCTCTGGCTTGGCGAGGGCGCTTACGAGTTGCGCTATGGCCGCACGTTGCGGGCGCTGGTGAAGCTGCTCCAGCTGGCAAACGTCGATTTCGCCGTGCTGGGAGCCGAGGAGCGCGATTGCGGCGATCTCGCCCGCCGGCTCGGCGACGAGGCGACCTTCCAGCGTCTCGCCCGCGACAATGTCGCGACGCTGGCGCGCTACCGCTTCCGCCGCATCCTCACCGCCGACCCGCACGCGCTGCACGCGCTGCGCAACGAGTACAAGGCGTTCGGCGTTACGTACGAGGTGGTGCACCATGCCGCGTTCCTCGACGAGCTGATCGCGGCCGGCCGCCTCGATCCCGGCGCGCTCGATGTCGCGCGCGTCACCTATCACGACCCCTGCTATCTCGGCCGCTACAATGGCGAGTTCGACGCGCCGCGCCGGCTGCTCGACCGGCTCGGGATCGAGCGCGTCGAGATGGAGCGCTCCGGCCGCCGCTCCATGTGCTGCGGCGGTGGCGGCGGAGCGCCGGTGACCGACATTCAAGGCGAACGACGCATTTCGGATCTGCGCATGGCGCAGGCGGGGGAGACCGGCGCCGGCATCGTCGCGGTCGCCTGCCCGCAATGCACGGCGATGCTGGAGGGCGTCACCGGCGCACGGCTCGAGGTGCGCGACATCGCCGAGCTGGTGCTGATGGCGGTGGAGGTGGCGCCGGCCACGCGCGCCACGCCGGAGCGGGTGGCATGAGCCGGCTGCGCCGCGATCCACGCACCGAGCGCGCCGCACACAGCGTGGAGGGCGGCGTCCGGCCGCGCTTCGATCTCGCCGCGCTGCCAACGGGCAAGCGCCCGCGTCGTGATCCGCGCGCCGAGCAGCGGCAGGCAACGGTGCCGGGCGCTGCGCGGCTGCGGCTCGACCGGAGTCAGCGTACCCCAATCGCGGTTGCGGCGCCCGAGCGCCAGGTCGTCGAGGCGGCGCCGCAGCTCCGGATCATCACCCAACCGGCATTCCTCGTCGCCGCGGTGCCGGATGCGCCGGCCGGGCGTCTCACTCCGCATGACCGGCAACTCCTCGGTGCCGCGCGCGTGCTCGCCGATGCCGGCGGCGGCGCGGTGGTGGCGGTCTCCCTCGGCACGATCGAAGGGCTCGGCGCGGCGGGGGCCGACCGCGCGCTGGTCCTCAGAGCCGACGAGTTCGATCCCGAGGGGCAGGCGCGGGCGCTCGCCGCGGCGCTCGCGGCGCTGAGCGTCCGCCACGCGTTGCTGCCCGAGACCGCGGATGGCGGCGACCTCGCCCGGCGCATCGCCGCGGATCTCGGCGAGCCGTTGTTCACGGGGGTCGAAAGCCTGACCGCCAAGGCCGTCACTCGCCCGGCGAAAGGCCGCCGGATTGAGCAGCGCATGGTGCCGCCGCGCCTGATGACCATTGCCGCCGATGCGGTGGCACCGCATCGCGGGACGACCCACGAGGCGAAGGCGATCGAGGCGCCGCTCGCCGCCGCATCGACGGCACGAGGCATCCTTGCTGCCGAATTGGTTCCGGCCGATCCCGCGACCGTGCCGTTGGCGGAAGCGGCATTCGTGGTCTCCGCCGGCAATGGCGTGACAGATTTCGACGTCTTTCGCGCGCTTGCCGTTGCCCTCGGAGCGACGCCGGGCGCGAGCCGCGTGGTGTGCGATGCCGGGTTGATGCCGCGCGGCGCGCAGGTCGGCGCCTCAGGCACGGTGCTGGAGGCCAATTGCTATTTCGCCCTCGGCATTGCCGGCGCGCCGCAGCATCTGCAGGGCGTCGCCAAATGCGAGCACGTCGTCGCGGTGAACACCGATCTGCATGCGGCGATGATCGAGCGCGCCGGTCTCGCCGTCGTCGCCGATGCGCAGCAGGTGATGCCCGCCATAATTGCTGCGCTGAAGGCAGAGGAGGGGGCATGAGGATCAGCGTGCTGCTCTCCGGGGGCCGCCATCCGGTCTCCGGCCGTGCCTGCCCGGTGCCGGTCGAACTTCAGGCGATCCGCCTCGCGCGCTCGCTGCCGGCGGACATCGCCGGGCTGCATGCCGGGCCCGATGCGAGCGCGGTGCATGACGCGCTCGGCCACGGCCTGCCGCGCATCAGCCATATCGTACTGCCGGAGGGCAGCGATCCGCTGGACAGCCTCGCTGCCGTGCTGGGCGCGGACACGCCGGACCTGATCCTCGCCGGCCGCTCGGGGCAGGGCGGGGAGGATTCCGGGCTGCTGCCCTATGTGCTGGCCAGCCGGCTCGGGAATCCGATCGTCGCCGATGCGGTGGCGCTGCATGAAGGCGGGGACGGCACGCTCATCGTCGAGCAGGCGCTGCCGAAGGGCGCGCGGCGGCGCGTCACGGTCCGGCTGCCGGCGTTCGTCACCGTGCATCCTGCGGCGCCGGCACCACTGCCCTTCGCCTATGGCGCGGCACGGCGCGGCACGGTCGAGACGCGGGCCGGCATTGCCGCGCCCTTGGCGGCCCGCGCCATCGAGGAGCGCGCGTATCGCAAGCGGCCGAAGCTGATCGCCAAGGCCGCGGCCAGCGCTTCCGCGGCGGACCGCTTGAGGGCCGCGACCGAAGCGGCGAGCGGCGGCGGGCGGCTGCTGGTCGAGCCGACGCCGGACGAGGCGGCGCGGGAGATCATCGCCTTCCTGCGCGAGATCGGGGTGCTGAGGCGCTCGGACACCACGTCGTCCTAAGTCTCATGCCGTCATCCCGGCCGGAGGCGAAGCCGGAGAGCCGGGATCGCCGAGGCTGGGCGGACCTTCTTGCCTGCGCGATCCAAGGGCAATGCGCCCGGATTCCGCGGACGATCCCGGATCGGCCTTCGGCCGTCCGGGATGACGCTGTGAGGACGCGAGGGCAGTTCACCGTTGCGCGGTCTGCCAGTTGTCGGCGATGTAGTAAGGCGTGTTGGACGGCGCCAGCGCCGGCTTCCCCAGTATGTGGTCGGAGGCCTTCTCCGCCAGCATGATGGTCGGGGCGTTGAGGTTGCCGGTCGTCACCGAGGGCATGATGGAGGAATCCACCACGCGCAGTCCGGCGACGCCGAACACCCGCGCCTCGGTATCCACCACCGCCATGGGATCGGATGCCGCGCCCATCTTGCAGGTGCAGGAGGGGTGATAGGCGCTCTCCACCTTCTCGGCGATGAAGGCGTCGATCGCCTCGTCCGAGACGACATCCGCGCCCGGCTGGATCTCCCGGCCGCGATAGGGATCGAACGCCTTCTGCGCGAAGATCTCGCGGGTGAGCCGGACGCAGGCGCGCATCTCTGCGCGGTCGTCCTCGTGGCTCATATAGTTGAAGAAGATTCGTGGCTTGTCCCGTACATCCGCCGATCTGAGCCGGACCCAGCCGCGGCTCTTGGAGCGCATCGGCCCGACATGGGCCTGGAAGCCGTGCTCGGAAGCCAGACCCCTTCCGTCATAGGTCACGGCGAGGGGAAGGAAATGATACTGGATGTCGGGATAGGCGATGCCCGGTCGCGAGCGGACGAAGCCGCAGGCCTCGAAATGGTTGGTGGCCCCGAGGCCATCCTTCCTGAGCAGCCAGCGCAGGCCGATCATGCCGCGGGCGATGAGGCCCATGGAGGAATAGAGCGTGATCGGCTGGCGGCAGGCCATCTGGAAGTAGAACTCCAGATGATCCTGCAGGTTCTCGCCGACTCCGGGACGATCGGCCAGCACCGTGATGCCGTGCTCGCGAAGCTCTTCGGCCGGGCCGATGCCGGAGACCTTCAGCAATTGCGGCGAGTTGATCGGGCCGCCGGAGAGGATCACCTCGCGCGCGGCGCGCACCTCGCGGCGCGTACTGCCGTGTTCATAGACGACGCCGACGGCGCGGCGACCCTCGAAGACGATCCGCTCGACCCGAGCATGGGTCTCGACCTTGAGGTTCGCCCGATTCATAGCCGGCTTCAGATAGGCGTTTGCGGCCGACCAGCGCACCCCGTCCTTCACCGTCATGTCCATGCGGCCGAAGCCTTCCTGGGCATGGCCGTTGATGTCGCCGGTCGCCGGATAGCCGGCCTCGAGCGCCGCCTCGAGGAAGGCGTGGTAGAGCGGGTTCTTCAGTTCGCCATAGCGATTGGCGAGCGGGCCTTCAGTGCCACGATACTCATCGCCGCCGTCGCGCCGGCTTTCGGCGCGGCGAAAATAGGGAAGCACGTCGGCATAGGACCAGCCGTTCGCGCCTTCCTCTTCCCAGCGGTCGAAATCGGCCGGATGGCCGCGGACATAGACGAGGCCATTGATGGAAGAAGAGCCGCCCAGCACCTTGCCGCGCGGGCAATGGATGCGCCGGCCGCCTAGGCCTGGCTCCGGCTCGCTCTCATACATCCAGTTGTACTTGGCCATGTTCATGGGGATGGAGAGCGCGCTCGGCATCTGGATGAAGATGGAGCGGTCGGAGCCGCCATATTCCAGCACGAGCACGCGATTGCGCGCGTCGGCGGACAGGCGGTCGGCCAGCACGCAGCCGGCCGAGCCGGCGCCAATGATGATGTAGTCGAACAGGTCCATCAGTACGGCGCCATCAATAGGGAGAGTCCACGCGCCCGAGATTGACGTAGACGCTCTTGAGTTGGGTGTAGTGCTCGATCGCCGCCTTGCCGTTCTCGCGCCCGAGGCCGGATTGCTTGGTGCCGCCGAACGGCAGCTCGATCGGCGTGATGTTGTAGTGGTTGATCCAGCAGGTGCCGGCCTCGAGCCGGCTGATGACGCGATGGCCGCGGGCGAGATCCTTCGTGAAGACCCCGGCGGCGAGGCCGAACTCGGTGTCGTTGGCGCGGGCGATCACCTCGTCCTCGTCATTGAAGGCGAGCACCGTCATCACCGGCCCGAAAATCTCCTCGCGCACGATGCTCATGCCGTCGGAGCAGCCGTCGAACACGGTGGGGGCGACGAAATAGCCCTTGCCAAGCGGGCCCTTGCCGACCCGCCCGCCGCCGGCGAGCACCTTGGCGCCTTCGGCCTTGCCCTTGGCGATGTAGGAGAGGACCTTCTCCATGTGGCTCGCCGAGACCAGCGCGCCGACCTGCGTCGCCGGATCGAGCGGATCGCCGACCACCATCTTCTCGATGCGGGCGACCAGCTTCTTCAAGAAAGCCGCGCGTATCTTCTCGTGGACGAAGACGCGGGTGCCGTTGGAGCAGACCTCGCCGGCCGAATAGAAGTTGCCGAGCATGGCGCCGGAGACGGCGTCGTCGAGATCGGCATCCTCGAACACGATCAGCGGCGACTTCCCGCCGAGCTCGAGGGTGACATATTTCAGCGTGCCGCTGGCATCCGCCATCACCTTCTTGCCGGTGCCGACCTCACCGGTGAGCGACACCTTGGCGATGGCGGGATGCCGGGTGAGCAGGCGGCCGGTGTCGGCGAAGCCCTGCACCACATTGAACACGCCGTCCGGCACGCCGGCATCCGCCATGATCTCGGCGAGCTTGAGGGCGGTGAGCGGGGTGAGCTCGGCCGGCTTGAAGATCATGGCATTGCCGCAGGCGAGTGCGGGTGCCGACTTCCAGCAGGCGATCTGCAGCGGATAGTTCCAGGCGCCGATGCCGGCGACGATGCCGAGCGGCTCGCGCCGTGTATAGCCGAAGGCAGTGGGGCCGAGATCGATGTGCTCGCCGGCGATCCCCGCAGCGAGCCCGGCATAATATTCGATACAGTCGGCGCCGGAGAGCACGTCTACGACGCTGGTCTCCTGGATCGGCTTGCCGGTGTCGAGCGTCTCCAGCCGCGCCAATTCGTCGTTGCGGGCGCGAAGCCCGTCGGCGACGCGCTTCAGCACGCGGCCGCGTTCCGCGCCGGTCATCGCTCCCCAGATCTTCTGGCCCTTGCGGGCGGCGGCGACGGTGGCCTCGACCTCGGCTTCGCCGGCGATCTCGATGCGTGCGAGGACTTCGCCGGTGGCCGGATTGATGCTCTCGAAGGTCTCGCCATCGGCACTCGGCTGATAGCGCCCGCCAATGTGGTTGCGGTGGAGCGCGGTTGGGCTGCTCATGTGGATCGGTCCATTCGGCGCGGGGAGGGGTCTGGCGGTGGCGAGCTGGGCGTCGACGAAGGCGGTGGCGATGATGCGGGCGGTCTCGGCGTCGGTCTCACCGATGGCGGAGAGCGTCGAGCGCAGCCACAGGCCGTCGATCATGGCGGCG
Source organism: Xanthobacteraceae bacterium (assembly GCA_029266425.1). GTDB lineage: Bacteria > Pseudomonadota > Alphaproteobacteria > Rhizobiales > Xanthobacteraceae > Ancylobacter. The sequence goes on along the minus strand of JAQSWY010000010.1, from coordinate 46,773 downwards.
ATGGCGATGGAAATGCGGCCGGCATCGTCGGGCGCGACCATCGCCTTCAGGCCGTGGCGCAGATTGGAGAGCATGCGGGTCTGGTAGACCTTCTGCACGCGCCGCAGCCGCTCCGAGTGCAGTGCCTGGCCCCAGAAGGCGAGCCAGACGCTGCCGGTGTGCTGGTCGAATTCTTCCGGTGCGAGGTTGGCTTCGACCACCGCCAGCACCCGCTCGCGCGCGGTGCGCGCCGTATTCAGCTTGGCCGCGGTGCCGCGGGCGACGCGCGAGGCGAGAAAGCGCAGCGTGGCCTCCAGCAATCCGTCCTTGTCGCCGAAATAATGGGCGACGAGGCCGGGCGAGACCCCGGCACGGCGGGCGATCTGCGCCAGAGTCGAGGCGTTGAAGCCGACCTCGGCGAGCGAATCGATGGTGGCCTCGATGAGCTGGCGGCGGCGCACATCCTCGCTCTCGCGCCGGCGCGGCTCGGGCTCGGTCGGGATCCGATGCTGGGCTCGCGCGTGGTCCATGGGGTCGTCCGCCGCTAATTGAACGCTCAGACAATACATATCGTATCGGCGAACGCAACGAGGCAAGCCGCGCCGCCTCGCGAGGCGTGTCGGGTCCGTGCAGCCTTGCTGTCTCTGGTATTATGAATGCTGAAAAGCCGTTCAATATAAAGGGCGAATGATCGAAAATTGCGCGTGACAAAATAGCAAAAGCGCTTTTGAATAGCTGTTCAAGAGAGCCCTTAAGGGCCGCGGCGCCTCCTTGCACCTCGCGGTACGGGAACGCCGGATTGTAGGGTCGATGCGCCCGCGTCGAGGAGGCGCGATCCGCATCGCACCGGCGTTCAGACAAACGGGAACAGCGAACGATGCGCAGCTTCAAGATTCTGGCGACCATGGCCCTCGGTGTGGCCGTCCTCGTCGTCCCCTTCGATCGACCCGCTCATGCGGCCGAGCCGGCGTCCTGCAAGGCGGTGAGGTTCGCCGATGTCGGCTGGACCGACATCACCGCCACCACGGCCATCACTTCCTATCTGCTCGAGGCGCTCGGCTATACGCCGAAGACGCAGGTGCTCTCGGTGCCGGTCACCTACAAGTCGATGCAGACCAAGGACATCGACATCTTCCTCGGCAACTGGATGCCGACCATGGAAGCCGACCTCAAGCCCTATCGCGAAGACAAGAGCGTCGACGTTCTCGGCGTCAATCTCGAAGGCGCAAAATACACGCTGGCGGTGCCGGCCTATCTCTATGATTCCGGGCTCAAGTCGTTTGCCGACATCGCCAAGTTCAAGGACAAGCTCAACAACAAGATCTACGGTATCGAGCCGGGCAATGACGGAAATCGGCTGATCCTCGACATGATCAAGGCCGACAAGTTCGGCCTCAAGGGCTTCGATGTCGTCGAATCCTCGGAGCAGGGCATGCTGGCCCAGGTCGAGCGCGCCTCCAAGCGCAAGGAAGCCATCGTCTTCCTCGGCTGGGAGCCGCACCCGATGAACACCAAGTATCCACTGAAGTATCTCGAAGGCGGCGACGATGTGTTCGGCCCGAACTATGGCGGCGCCACCGTCTACACCAACACTCGGGCCGGCTATGTCACCGAATGCCCGAATGTCGGGGCGCTCACCAAGAACCTGAAATTCTCGCTCGAGGCCGAGAATGTGGTGATGGGCTATATCCTGTTCGACGGCATGGATCCGGCCAAGGCCGCCGAGAAGTGGCTGAAGGCCAACCCGACCGTGTGGACGCCCTGGCTCAACGGCGTCACCACCATCGACGGCAAGCCGGCGGTGGACGCGGTGAAGAAGGCCCTGAAGATCTGACTCAACGTGGCTAAGGCCCTCTCCTTGAGGGAGAGGGTCGGGTGAGGGGTTCGCCGAGATCGCGGTCGTGGCCCCCCTCACCCCATCCCTCTCCCCGTCGGGGAGAGGGAGCTAATCCCTCATGCCTGCCCGCCGGGAGCGCCCGATGTATGACTGGCTGACCGAGAACAAGATCCCGCTGGGAAACTGGCTGAAGACCTTCGTCGACTTCCTGACCGAACACGGCCAGAGCGTGTTCGACTTCATCTCGCTGGTGCTGGGCGGGCTGATCGACGGGCTCACGGCGGGGCTGCTGTTCGTGCCGCCGCTGCTGCTCATTGCGCTGTTCGCGCTGGGCGCCTGGCTGATGCACCGTTCCATCGGGCTGGTGATCTTCATCCTCGCCGCGCTGCTGCTGGTCGCCAATCTCGGCTATTGGCAGGCCACCATCGAGACGCTGTCGCTGGTGATCTGCGCGACCCTGGTGTGCGTCGTCCTCGGCGTGCCGATCGGGATCGCCGCCGCGCACCGGCCCTGGCTCTACACCGCGATCCGTCCGGTGCTGGACCTGATGCAGACGATCCCAACTTTCGTGTACCTGATCCCGACACTGGTGTTGTTCGGCCTCGGCGCGGTGCCGGGACTGATCTCGACCGTGATCTTCGCCATTCCGGCGCCGATCCGGCTGACCCATCTCGGCATCTCCTCGGTGCCGACCAATCTCTATGAGGCCGGCAAGGCGTTCGGCGCCACCAAGCGGCAGCTGCTGTTCAAGGTCGAGCTGCCCTGTGCGCTGCCGACCATCATGGCCGGGGTCACCCAGTGCATCATGCTCAGCCTGTCCATGGTGGTGATCGCGGCCCTGGTTGGCGCCGACGGCCTCGGCAAGCCGGTGGTGCGGGCGCTGAACTCGGTCAACATCTCCATGGGCTTCGAGGCCGGACTTGCCATCGTCGTGCTCGCCATCGTGCTCGACCGCGTCTGCAAGCAACCCGAACGCCGCTCGAAAAGGAGCTGAGCCGTGGCCGTCGTCGAATTCCGCAATGTCGATATCGTGTTCGGTGCCGAACGGAAGGCCGCGCTCGCCCTCATCGACAAGGGCGGCACGCGCGACGAGATCCTGCACAAGACCGGCGCTGTGCTCGGCGCCGCCGGCGTCAGCCTGAAGATCGAGCGCGGCGAGATCTGCGTGCTGATGGGGCTCTCCGGCTCCGGCAAGTCGACGATCCTGCGCGCGGTCAACCGGCTGAACGAGGTCGCGCGCGGCGAGGTGCTGGTGGAGCATGAGGGCTCCGCCGTCGATGTCGCCAAGTGCAACGAGGACACGCTGCGCGAGATCCGCATGCACACCGTCTCCATGGTGTTCCAGCAGTTCGGCCTCCTGCCGTGGCGCACGGTTCGCGACAATGTCGGCTTCGGGCTGGAGCTGCGCGGCACGCCGGCGGCGGAGCGCACCAGGATCGTCGACGAGAAGCTCGCCATGGTCGGCCTCACCAATTGGGCGAACAAATACACCCATGAGCTCTCCGGCGGCATGCAGCAGCGCGTCGGCCTCGCCCGGGCGTTTGCCACCGACGCCGAGATCCTCCTGATGGACGAGCCGTTCTCCGCGCTCGATCCGCTGATCCGCGACAAGCTGCAGGACGAACTGCTCGACCTGCAGAAGCGCATCCAGAAGACCATCGTCTTCGTCAGCCACGATCTCGACGAGGCGCTCAAGCTCGGCAATACGATCGCCATCATGGAAGGCGGGCGTATCGTGCAGGCCGGCACGGCGGAGGACATATTGCTGCGGCCGGCGAACGCCTATGTCGCCGAATTCGTCAAGCACATGAACCCGCTGAACGTGCTGCGCGGCACCGCGGTGATGCGCCCGACGGCGAGCCTGCCGCGCGAGGGCGATGCGTTCATGCTCGACAAGAGCGGGCGGGTGCGGGTCAAGGTCGATGGCGAGAACCGTCCGCTCTCGCTCGATCTCGACGGCCGCGAGGGTCTGCTCGCGGTCGCTGACGGCGAGGCCGGGCTGATAGACCCCAAGCTGGCGCATGATTGCGACTGCATCGTCGCGCCGGTCGACCTCCGGCTGAAGGCGGCGATCGAACTGAAGCGGCACACCGAGCTGCCGATCCTGCTGGTCGACAATCTCGGCCGGCTCGCCGGGCTGTGCGACGATGACGAGATCTATCGCGGGCTGCTGCGACGGCTGGACGGGTAGATCTGGCGCTGCAATTCCAGTTCGACGTCATCCCCGGCCTTGTGCCGGGGATCTCCATGACCGCCAATGCATCCGAAATCGAGATGGCCGGGACAAGCCGGCCATGACGTACTTCGAAGTCGATCGCGCCGCTCACGCCGCCGCGCGGCCGACCGCCTCGACGACATCGTCCACCACCGACTCCACCAGAACGCGGTCGTCGCCCTCGCCCATCACCCGGATCACCGGTTCGGTGCCGGAGGGGCGAATCAGCAGGCGGCCGTGATTGGCGAGCTTGAGCTCGGCAGCGGCAATCGCCTTCTGCACCTCGGCGGATTCCAGCGGGCGGCCGCTCTTGTAGCGGACATTGCGCAGGATCTGCGGCAGCGGGTCGAAGCGGTGGCACACTTCCGACACTGGCCGGCCGAGGCGCTGCACCACGGCGAGCACCTGGAGCGCCGCGACGAGCCCGTCCCCGGTGGTCGAATAGTCGGACAATATGATGTGGCCGGACTGTTCGCCGCCGACATTGTAGCCATGGGCGCGCATGTGCTCGAGCACATAGCGGTCGCCGACCGGGGTGCGGGCGAGCGACAGGCCGAGCGAGGCCAAATGCCGCTCAAGGCCGAGATTCGACATCACCGTCGCCACCACGCCGCCCTTGGCCAGGCGGCCATCGTCGCGGAAGCTCTCGGCGACCACGGCCATGAGCTGGTCGCCATCGACCAGATGGCCCTTCTCGTCGACGATCAGCACGCGGTCGGCGTCGCCGTCGAGCGCGATGCCGATATCGGCGCGCACTTCGCGCACCTTGGCGGTGAGCGCCTCGGGGGCGGTGGAGCCGACCTCGCGATTGATGTTGAAGCCGTCCGGCTTGTCGCCGATGGCGACGACGTCGCAGCCGAGCTCCCACAGCGCCTCCGGCGCCACGCGATAGGCGGCACCATGGGCGCAATCGACCACCACGCGGATGCCGTCGAAGGACTGGTTGCGCGGCAGCGTGCGCTTGGCGAACTCGATATAGCGCGCATGCACGCTCTCGATGCGCTTGGCGCGGCCGATGGCGGCGGGCTTGGCAAGCCGCGCCGAGAGATCGCCGCCGATCAGCGTCTCGATCTCCTCCTCGATGGCGTCGGATAGCTTGTAGCCGTCCGGGCCGAACAGCTTGATGCCGTTGTCGTCGAACGGATTGTGCGAGGCGGAGATCATGACGCCGAGATCGCAGCGCATGGAGCGGGTGAGCATGGCGACGGCCGGCGTCGGCATTGGGCCGAGCAACAGCACATCCATGCCGACCGAGGTGAAGCCGGCGACCAGCGCATTCTCGATCATGTAGCCGGACAGGCGTGTGTCCTTGCCGATGATGACGCGGTGGCGGTGCTCGCCATTCTGGAAGACGAGGCCAGCGGCCATGCCGACGCCCAGCGCGAGTTCGGGCGTGATGACGCCATTGGCGCGGCCGCGAATGCCGTCGGTGCCAAAATATTTGCGTGTCATGATCGTAGCCCTCTGTCCGGCGCGTCCACCCGATTCTTCTTCTAGACGGATCGTGCAACGTCCGCGTTCACATATGGTGAGCAGATATTACCAATTGTTCCCTAACGGCAACCTTTCGCCGAAACAGGGATCAGCTATCGCATACACTGTGAAACCATTCGCACTACGGCGCCGTTGTCCGTGCATCTACGGCGAAGGTACCCCTACATATGGCGAAGAACAACGCGGCGGCGACGGCTATCCCCGGTCCCGCCATAGCAGGCCATGGCGCCGCGCTGCTGCCCTCGGTGACCGTCGACGGCTATAACAGCCAATTGCGCGACGAAGAGGGCTTCGTCGGCGATCGTGCCCGGCGAGATGCCTTCTTCGAGGCGCTGGACCATTGGCGGGCGCTCGCGGCGCAGCGGCGCAAGGATCCATTCGGCGAGCCGATGACCGGCAAGGTGTCGAAGCAGCAGCTCGACCGTCTCCTCAAGAACGGCGAGCCGTTCGACCAGGCCATGGTGCTGAGCGCGGCCGAGGACTATGCGCAGGATCTGGCGAAGGTGCTGCGGCGTCTGCTGCGCACTAAAGAATGGCGCGACACGCAGCGCGTCGTCGTGGGCGGCGGCATGAGCGCCAACCGCTTCACCGCAATTGCCCTCGCCCGCGCCGAGTTGCTGCTGCGCGAGGGCGAGATCGACATCGAGCTGCAGCCGATCCGCCATGAGCCGAACGAGGCCGGGCTTATCGGCGCGGCACATCTGGCGCCGAGCTGGTTGTTCTCCGGCCATGACAGCATCCTCGCCGTCGATATTGGCGGCACCAATATGCGGGCGGGCATCGTCGAGCTGAACCTCGGGAAGCGCGAGGATCTTTCCAAGGCTTCGGTGTTGCGGTTCGAACTGTGGCGGCACGCCGATGACGAGGAACTCGATCGGGAAGCGGCGATCGACGGGCTGGTGGCGATGCTGGAGGACCTGATCCACGATGCCGAGAAGCAGGATCTGAAGCTCGCGCCTTTCATCGGCATAGGCTGCCCGGGAGAGATTTCCGAGGATGGCGGAATCGAGACGGGCGCCCAGAACCTGCCGGGCAACTGGGAGAGCCGGCGCTTCAATCTGCCGGCGGCGCTGCGCAAGGCGATCCCGCGCATAGGTGGCGCCGACACTGCCGTCATCCTGCACAATGACGCCGTGGTGCAGGGGCTGAGCCAGGCGTCGTTCATGCAGGATGTCGAGCGCTGGGGGGTGCTCACGGTCGGCACCGGGCTCGGCAATGCGCGCTTCACCAATCGGGGGAAGGTGAAGAAGAAGAAGGGGTGAGGAACCAGACCCCGCAACGTCATCCTTCGAGGCTGGCTGCGCTCGCACCTCAGGATGACGTCGTGAACTGAAAACGCCCGCTGCTTGTCGCAGCGGGCGTTTCTATTTCAGAGCGGCCTATCGGCTCACGCCTGCGGCTGCGGCTCCATGCCGGAGTCGGGGCGCGGGCGGTTCTTGCCGGCGGTCGGCACCACGGAGCTGCGCACATTGGCGGGCTCGATCGTGGTGTCGCGCACCGGCGGCTTGCCGCCCAGCAGATCGACAATCTCGTCGCCGGACAGGGTCTCGTATTCGAGCAGGCCGCGGGCCAGCGCCTCGAGCTGGTCGCGATACTCGGTGAGGATGCGGGTCGCTTCCGAATAGCCGTCATCGACCAGTCGGCGAACCTCCTTGTCGATGGTCTGCGCGGTGGCTTCGGAGACGTTCTGCTGGCGCTGCATCGACATGCCGAGGAACACCTCGTCATTGTTTTCGCCATAGGCGACACGGCCGAGCTCGTCGGAAAAGCCCCAGCGCGTCACCATCATGCGGGCGAGGCGGGTGGCCTGCTCGATGTCGGAGGCAGCGCCGGAGGTCACCTTGTCATGGCCGAACACCAGCTCCTCGGCGACGCGTCCGCCCATCATGATGGCGAGGCGCGAGGTCATCTGCTCGTAGCTCATGGAGAGCTTGTCGCGTTCGGGCAGTTGCATGACCATGCCGAGCGCGCGGCCGCGCGGGATGATGGTGGCCTTGTGCACCGGATCGGTGGCCGGGACCTTCAGTGCGACGATGGCGTGGCCGCCCTCGTGATAGGCGGTCAGCATCTTCTCGTCCTCGGTCATGACGAGCGAGCGGCGTTCCGCGCCCATCATTACCTTGTCCTTGGCGTCCTCGAACTCGCTCATGGTGACCATGCGCTTGTTGCGGCGCGCGGCCATCAGGGCGGCTTCGTTGCACAGGTTCGCAAGGTCGGCACCGGAGAAGCCGGGGGTGCCGCGCGCGATCACCTTGAGGTTCACGTCCGGCGCGATCGGGATCTTGCGGGCATGCACCTTGAGGATCTGCTCGCGGCCGACCACGTCCGGGTTCGGCACAATGACCTGGCGGTCGAAGCGGCCGGGGCGCAGCAGCGCGGGATCGAGCACGTCGGGGCGGTTTGTGGCGGCGATGAGGATGATGCCCTCATTGGCCTCGAAACCGTCCATCTCGACGAGGAGCTGGTTCAGCGTCTGCTCGCGCTCGTCATTGCCGCCGCCGAGACCGGCGCCGCGATGACGACCGACGGCATCGATTTCGTCGATGAAGATGATGCAGGGCGCGTTCTTCTTGGCTTGCTCGAACATGTCGCGGACACGGCTGGCGCCGACGCCGACGAACATCTCGACGAAGTCCGAGCCGGAAATGGTGAAGAACGGCACATTGGCTTCGCCGGCGATGGCGCGGGCGAGCAGCGTCTTACCGGTTCCCGGAGGGCCGACAAGAAGCACGCCGCGCGGGATGCGGCCGCCGAGGCGCTGGAACTTCTGCGGGTCGCGCAGGAATTCGACGATCTCGGTGAGATCGCTCTTGGCCTCGTCGATGCCGGCGACGTCCTCGAAGGTGACACGGCCATGCGCCTCGGTGAGCAGCTTGGCGCGGCTCTTGCCGAAGCCCATCGCCTTGCCGCCGGCGCCTTGCATCTGGCGGGACAGGAAGATCCACACGCCGATCAGCGCGATGAAGGGCAGCCAGGAGATCAGCAGGCTGACGAACCACGGGACGTTGTCCTGCAGCGGCTTTGCCGTGATCGAGACACCCTTGCCATAGAGGCGCTGCACCAGCGACGGATCATTCGGTGCATAGGTCTGGAAGGTGCGCCCGTCGGTGAAGGTGCCGGAGATTTCAGGCCCCTGGATCAAGACGTCGCGCACGCGGCCCTGGTCGACCTCGGTCAGAAGCTGCGAGAAGCTGACATCATTGGCCGCCTGACGCTGCGTCGGGTTCTGGAACAGCGAGAAGAGCGCCAGCAGCAGGAGAACGATTATCACCCAAAGGGCGAAGTTGCGGATATTCGCGTTCATCATTGTCCTTTCGACGCCGGATGATACCGGCGCGCGGTACCGCCGGCGCTGGCGGTCCCTCCCATTTCGCATCGTAATTTAGGTCCCGGCTCCTTGCTTGCCAAGATGTCGGGTCAGAACCGTGACGTCAGCGGCCGCGCAATTTCGCGTCAGAGTGAAGAAAGAGGTGCACGGCGAGGTGGCGCAGCGCGCACCGACACCGCCTTGGCCTCCACCCGGACCAGCGCGCCGGCCAGTGTCCGGGCGGCGCCCGGGGTACCGGCGCTGGCCTGCAACCAGGCGAGCAGCGCCTCCAGCTTGCCGAGTTCCGCCGGGCCTTCGCGTGCCGTCCGCGCGATCGCCCGGCCAAGGAGGCGCAGCGCAATCTCGTCCGGTAGGGCGATGAGCGCGGCCTTGTCGAGGCGGACGAGGGTGTCGGAGGGTGGGATGAGGTAGATGGTCGCGGCTGCGGTATCGCTGGCCGCCTCCAGCGCGGCGTCGGCCCGCGCCATGCGGGACGCGACCCGGGCCAGCGCCTCCGCATCGAGGCCCTCGGCAGCAAGCAGCGGGAGAAGCTTGCGCAGCCGCGCACGGGCGAATCGCGGATTACGGTTCGACGGATCCTCGATGAAGGCGACGCCGGCCTCCCGGCAATATGCGATGAGCGCGGCTTTCGGCGCCCCGAGCAAGGGGCGCAGCAAAGCGAGTTCCCCGAGAGGCCGCTCGGTGGGAATACCGGCAAGGCCGGCAATGCCGGAGCCGCGCATCAGGCGGAACAGCACGGTCTCGGCCTGGTCGTCCAGGGTGTGAGCGGTGGCGATGGCATCGGCACCGATTGCGCGCGCATGTCCGGCGAGCAGCTCGTAGCGGGCGTCGCGCGCCGCCTCCTGGAGGCCCTGCGCCGGCTTGATGCCGGCCCAGTCGAGTATGGCGTGGGGGATTCCGAGGGTGCCGGCGAGCGCGGCGACGGCTTGCGCTTCCGCCCGCGCCTCGGCGCGCAGGCCGTGATCGATGGTGGCAGCGTAGAGGCGGGGGCCGTCGGTCCGCGCGGCCCGCCAGCGGGCGGCGAGCAGCATGAGCGCTGTGGAATCCGGCCCGCCGGAGACGGCGAGCAGGACCGCCTGGTGTGGTTCGAACGAGGCGAGGAGCCGTGCGGCGTCGAGCTGCTTCGGGGCCGGAGCGATCGGGCCCGCCTCAGCAGCGGACACGCTTCTGCTCCCGCTCGACCGCCTGGCGGACATTGGCCGAGGCGCGGGGATATTTGTTGCCGATCGCATTGAAGGTCGCGCACGCTGCGTCGGTCTCGCCGATGGCGGCGAGCGACTGGCCGAGCCGCAGCAGCGCGTCGGGCGCCTTGGTGGCATTCGGGTAGTCGGTCGAGACCTTCAGGAAGCTCTGCGCCGCCTCCTTGTATTGCTGGCGCAGATAGTCGCTCTCGCCGAGCCAGTAATAGGCGTCGGGGGCAGCGCGGTCGGACGGATATTGCTCGAGGAAGGCGCGGAAGCTCTCGCCGGCCTGGGCGTATTCCTGCCGCAGCACGTAGCCGTAGGCGAGATCGTAGAGATCCTTCGGGCTATTGGTGGGCGGCAGGGTCGCCACCTGGGTGCCGCCGGGGCGCGGGCCGCCGGCGTCCACCGGGGCGCCGCCGGGCGCCGCTGCGGGCGAGGGCAGGGTGGTGCCGAGCTGCTGCGGCATTCCCGGCGCGCCGGGATTGGCATTGGGATCGAAAGCGTCGGACCGTCGGCCGGGCGCGGGCGCGCCGACGGGGGGAGTCATGATCGGCGGGACGCCGCCGCCGGCCGCTGCCGGAGTGCGGGCCGGGGGCATGCCGCCGGTCGTGGTCGGAGCCGGTCCGCCCGGTGCCGGCTGCGCGCCGCCGCGGTAGTCCAGCTCCATCTCGTAGCGCTTCACCTGGCCCTCGAGCTGCTGGTTGCGGTACTGCAACTGCTCGATCTGGCCGGTGAGCTGGCGGATCTGGTTCTCCAGCCGGTCGATGCGCACGGTGAGTTCGCCGGGGTCAGTCTCGGGCGAGGCGCCCTGCTGGCCGTAGCCGCCCTGCTGCTGCTGGCCGACCTGGCCGGGCGGCTTGAAGAGATTGCCGAAGAAATTGTTGTTGCTCTGCTGGGCGAGTGCCGCAGTGGGCACAAGTGCCAGGGCAAGCGCAACGGCGCCGGCGAGCGAGACGGCGAAAAGCACGGCGCGGGGGCGCGAGAAACGGATAATCATGGCAACAGCGGGGAGCTTTGACGTACCTTCCGGCGGTGATTCCAATCCGCCGGATCCATACTCCAGCATACCGCAGGGATATCGTCCAAAGTGTGACTTCCCAACAGTTTTCACCGGAACATGATGCCGAAAGGCGCGCCGCCTCTGTCGGGCGACATCATGCTTGGGCGCTTCCGGCACATTCCCGATCCCTAAAATTGCGAAACCGGCCCGCGGATGCGACGCGGGCCGGTTCGGATCGGCGTCGCGCGTTGGCTACGAGCCGGCGGCGTTCAGCACGGTGACGGCGCGGCGATTCTGCGACCAGCAGGAGATGTCGTTGCACACTGCCACCGGCCGCTCCTTGCCGTAGGAGATGGTGCGCATGCGGCCCGCATTGATGCCGCGGCTGGCGAGATAATCGCGCACGCTCTGGGCGCGGCGGGCGCCGAGCGCGATGTTGTATTCGCGGGTGCCGCGCTCGTCGGCGTGGCCTTCAATGGTAAAGCTGTAGCGGTTGTACTGCTGCAGCCACTGCGCCTGCTTGTCGAGGGTGGCGCGGGCCTGCGGGGTGAGGTCGGTCTGGTCGCTCTCGAAGAAGACGCGGTCGCCGACCGAGACGACGAATTCCTGCGGGCTGCCGGGAGGCGCCGAGCCGAGCGCGCCGCCGGCTCCGGCACCGTCCATCGGGTTCTTGGCGCAGGCCGCGGCGAGCAGCGCGAGCGCGACAATGAAAGCGGCGCGCGTACCGCCGAGGATGCGCATCGTTTGGATCATACCGGCGACTCCTGAATATCTTTGGGCCGAATGGTCTGGCCTTGCAGTTCACTAGCTACGATGAATGATCCGTCAACCTTTACGAGACCTTTCCGCAAAGCACGCGGATTCACCATAATTCGCAAACCGTTTCTTATGGTTAGCAGTCCCTTAAGACAGCGTTTGCTTACGAGCGCAGCGGCGACCAGGCGGGGTCGGACGCATAGCTCGGGGTGGGGATGCGCTGCTCGTTATAGCCGGTGATATCGACCGTATAGAGCTGCGCACCGGCGCTCCCGCCGGGGTCGCGGAAGAACATGATGACCCGCCCGTTCGGGGCGAAGGTCGGGCCCTCATTGTGGTAGCCCTCGGTCAGGATGCGCTCGCCCTGGCCGTCGATGCGCATGATGCCGATGGCGAACCGTCCATTGGCCTGCTTGGTGAATGCGACGACGTCGCCGCGCGGCGACCAGACCGGGGTCGAATAGCGCCCCTCGCCGAACGAGATGCGGCGCGCATTCGAGCCGTCCGCGCCCATGACGTAGATCTGCGAGGTGCCGCCGCGGTCGCTCTCGAACACGATCTGCGAGCCGTCGGGCGAATAGCAGGGCGCGGTGTCGATCGCTGCGGTGTCGGTGAGCCGGGTCGTCGCCTTGGAGCGCAGGTCCATGACGAAGATGTTGGAATTGCCGCCCTGCTGCAGGCTGAGGATCACCTTCTGCCCATCCGGCCCAAAGCGCGGCGAGAAGCTCATGCCGGGGAAATTGCCGACCACTTCGCGCTGTCCGGTCTCGATGTTGAGCAGATAGACGCGGGGTTCGCCGCGCCCATAGGACATGTAGGTGATTTCCTGGCTGGTCGGCGAGAAGCGCGGGGTGAGCACGAGATCGTCGCCGCGCGTGAGGTAGGTCACGTTGGCGCCGTCCTGGTCCATGATGGCGAGGCGCTTGACGCGCTTCTCCTTGGAGCCGGATTCGTCGACGAAGACGACACGGGTGTCGAAATAGCCCTTCTCGCCGGTGAGCCGCTCATAGATGGCATCGGCGATGATGTGGGCGACGCGGCGCCAATTCTCCGGCTGGGTGAAATATTGCTGGCCGATCAACTGCTGGCCGGCGAACACGTCCCACAGCCGGAACTCGGCCTTCACCCGGCCGTCCGGCTGGCGGGTCATGCGGCCGGTGACGAGCGCCTGCGCGTTGATGACGCGCCAGTCCTGGAAGCGCGGCGAGGCGTCGGGATTGGCGATCTTCTCGACGAACGCCGCCGGGTCGATCGGGGCGAACAGGCCGGAACGGCGCAGGTCCGAGGTGATGATCTGGGTGACGCCGCGTCCCGCCTCAGCGTCCTGGGCGCTGCCGCCGCCCTGGAAGTCGGAGATGGCGATCGGCAGCGGCTGCACCGTGCCCTGGGTGACGTCGAGCTTCAGCACCGCGTTCGCCGTGCTGCTGCCGAGCAGTGCGAGGCCGCCGAGCGCTCCCGCGCCCGTGAGCACGGAACGGCGACTGGGGCCCGGATAGGGCAGGGGGCGGGCGGGGCTGATGAACCTGTTCATGTCCAATATCTCGAAACAATTCGTACTGTCAGCCGCGCCCAAGTTCGCGCGGATCGAAGGTGATCTCGATGTCCTTCCAGGCGTCGTACTTGGAAGGATTCAGCATGTCGAAGGGTTGGCCGCGGAAGACCGCGCGGACCGCGCTCTCCCTCGCCGTCATGTAGAAGCCGCTCTGGCCCGAGGAGACCACCTGCGGCGGTCCGGACAGCGTGCCGTCGATATTGAGCCGGATGCGCACCGTGACGATCAGCTCCTCGGGATTCGAGGCGCCGGCCGGCGGATTCCACAGCTGCATCAGCCGCGCGCGCAAGGCGTCGAGCTCGGTCTGCGACAGGGTCGCGGCGCTGCCGCGGGTCGCGCCGAGCGAGGCGGTGTTGTTGATAGTCTCGCCGGCCGACCAGGTGCGCTGCGGCGTGCGCTTGTCGAGCAGCGCCGCGATCTGGTTGGCGTCGAACTTGCGCTCTTCCTGCTCCTTCGGCGGCGCCTGCACCACGGGCTTCGGCGGTGGCGGCTTCTTCGGCGGCATCGGGGGAGGCGGCGGCGGGATCTTGGCCTGCTGCTCGGGCTTCGGCTCGTCCTTCTTCTCGGGCGGCTTCTGCTTGAGCGATTCGGCTTCCTTCGGCGGGGTCGGCGCCGGCTCCGGCGGCTTCACCTCGGCCTTGGGCGGGGTCGGGGGCTTCGGCTCGGGCGGCTTGACCTCCGGCGGCGGAGGGGGCGGCGGCGCCGGCTCGTTGGCGGCCTTGATCTCGGGCTTGTCGGTCGGCTTGTCGTCGAGATTCTCGGCCGGCTTCGGGGTGTCGACCTTCTCGACCACAGGCTTCGGCACTTCCGCCTTGGGCGCGGTCTTCTTGCCCGCCATCATCTGCGACAGCTCGGCGTCGGAGACGATGTCGATCGGCATCGATTCGGCCGGCGGCACGTTGAAGGGGTGCGGCGTGGCGAACGAGAAGATCATGAAGCCGAGGAGACCGGCATGAAGTGCCGTGGAGGAGGCGATGCCCGCGCGCATGACCGCTCAGCCTCCCTGCTCGACTTCGGAGACGAGGGCGACGCGCTTGAAGCCGGCGCTCGAGAGCCGCCCCATCACCTTCATCACCGTGCCGTAGTCGACGGCCCGGTCGCCGCGCACGAAGATGCGCTCGTCATAGCCGGACTTGGCGATGGCCTGGAGCTTCGGTACCAGCTCGGTCACGTCGATCTCGGTGTCCTGGAGATAGACCTGTCCCTTGTCGTTGATGGAGATGACAAGCGGTTCACGATCCTGCTCGACCGCCTTGGCCTCGGTCTGCGGCAGGTCGAGCGGCACGGCGACGGTGAGCAGGGGCGCCGCCACCATGAAGATGATGAGCAGCACCAGCATCACGTCGACCATCGGGGTGACGTTGATCTCGGACATGACGGCGCCACCGCCGCGCCGGCGTGAACGCCGCGACTGCCTGCCGCCTGCCCCTCCCGATGCCATCCCCATGGCGTGTCAGCCCCGCTCGTCGATCTGGCGCGACAGGATGGCGGAGAACTCGTCCGCAAAGCCCTCCAGCCGCAATGCCTGGCGATTCACTTGAGAAATGAACTTGTTGTAGAAAATCGTCGCCGGAATGGCGGCAACGAGGCCAATCGCTGTCGCGAACAGGGCTTCGGCGATGCCCGGCGCCACAACCGCGAGGCTGGTGTTCTTCGAGGCGGCAATCGACTGGAAGCTGGTCATGATGCCCCACACCGTGCCGAACAGGCCGATGAAGGGGCCGGCGGAGCCGACGGTCGCCAGCACCAGCAATTTGCTCTCCAGCCGCTCGACCTCGCGGGCGATGGTGACGTCCATCACCTTGTCGAGGCGCTGCGTCAGCCCAGCGAAGGAGCGGGCGCCGCCTTCATAGGTGCGCTTCCATTCGCGCATCGCGGCGACGAAGATCGCGGCCATGGAATGGTTCGGCCGGCCGGAAAGCGAGCGATAGAGCTCCTCGAGGCTCTGGCCGGACCAGAAG
Source organism: Xanthobacteraceae bacterium (assembly GCA_029266425.1). Lineage (GTDB taxonomy): Bacteria > Pseudomonadota > Alphaproteobacteria > Rhizobiales > Xanthobacteraceae > Ancylobacter. The sequence goes on along the minus strand of JAQSWY010000010.1, from coordinate 31,467 downwards.
ACCTGCTCGAAGCGGTCCATCTGCCGCTTCATGCGGGTGAACAGGATGGTCTTGTCGATGATGATCGCCCAGACCCACACCGAGGCGATGACGAGGCCCGCCATCACCAGCTTGACGATGAAGTGGGCCTGAAGGAACAGCCCGATCAGGGACAGGTCGGCACTTGGGGCGGCCATCGCCGTCTGCGCCACATCGGCAGGATTCATAGGACCTCAACCTCGGCACCCAAATCGGGCGGTTCGCCCGGCCGGCGGCCGGTACGCAGATACTCACCAACGCCCTTTAGTAGGTGTGGCATTCCGAAATCCACGGACCCGACGACGCCCGTCGTCCCGTCACATCCGCCCCGTCACCCACGGCCCGTGTTCTGCGGGGAATCCGACGAAACTTGGGCGTGCAAAGGCCCGCACCGCGGTCATTTAGCCCTTGATAAGGTTAATCGCCGGTTAGCGTTGCTGCCGTGCAACAGGCCGCGGCGTCAGGTCGCGGTAGGCGCCTGTGCCGGGGTGCCTCCGGCCACCGGGATGCCTTCGGATTGCGCTGCCTTCATCGCCGCGCGCAGCCCATCGGGAATGCGGCGGGCACGGCCCTGCGCCACGAAGGCGACCTTCACCTTGCCCTCGACCAGCAGTTCGGAGCCGCGCATCACCCGCTGCAGCAGCGTGATGGAGGCGCCGGCGACCTCGATCGGGGAGGTGTGGATCTCCAGCACGTCGTCGAACCGGGCCGGGCGCTGGAAGTCGATGCTCATGGAGCGGACCACGAAGGCGAAGCCCGGGGCCTCCTCCAGCGCCTGGCCGAACAACTCGCTCTGGCTGACACCGATCAGGCGCAGATGGTCGGTGCGCGCGCGCTCCATGAATTTCAGATAATTGGCGTGATAGACGATGCCGGTGAAGTCGGTGTCTTCGTAATAGACGCGGACCGCCAGCACATGGCCGCCCGGCACCAGCCGCCCGGCGAGGCCGAGGAAGGGATCGGACTTCAGGAGATCGAGGCGCTCGTTCATGGCGCCCCTATAGACGAGGCCGCGCCCCTTGTGAACAAATGGGGCGGTTTGTGTCTGGCCCGTTAGTCAGCGCAACCAGGTGAGATGCACCGTTTCCATCGTCATGGCCGGGCTTGTCCCGGCCATCTCGGGCCTCTGATGCACTGTCGGGAATCGAGATCCCCGGCACACGGCCGGGGATGACGTCCATTAGGTAATTGCAGGCCGTCAGAAAACGAAATGGCCGGCACGAGGCCGGCCATGACGTCAGCTCAGCTCAGCTGCCGGTGTTCTCCGCCGGCGGCTGCGGCGGGGGGGCGGGACGGTTGCGGCGGTCGGTCATGAACTGGTCGAACTCGGCCTTGTCCTTGGCCTGGCGCAGGCGCTCAAGGAAATCCTTGAACTCGCGCTCTTCGTCCTCAAGCCGGCGCAGCGTCTCTTCGCGATAATCGTCGAAGGCGCGGTTGCCGCTCGGCCGGAAGCCGCGGCCCCATTGACCGCCACGACCCCAGCGTCCGTCAAAGGCGTCGCGGAAGGCCGCGCGGCCCTGCTCCTGCCAATTGCCGAAATCCTTGTGTCTGCCGCATCCCATGCGTCCGCTCCCTATCGAAAAAGCCAGGATCGCCAGACCCAGCGGCCACCAGACCATGAAGCCCAGGACCGTGAGGGCAATCCAGGCCGGTTTGCCGTATGAGTCGAGCTTCTGTGCAAGCTCCATGGCATCGGTTCCTAGTTAATGTTAAGTACATTTACATAGTTAGATGCCGGACCTCGGCTTGTCAATGCCGGCTCTGGCGGATCAATCGGGGCTTCCGCCCAAGCCCTTGAGATAGATCAGAAAACCGGCTTCCAATAATTCTTCCGGCGGCATCGGCACGCGCCGGCGGGCGCTGTCGGCACGGCCGAACAGCGAAGCGACGCCGTGGGCCATGGCCCACATATGCAGCGCCACCATCAGGGCCGGCGGGCGGCCGGCGGCCGGCATCTGCGCCACCAGGATCTCGGCCGCCTCGCGCAGCACGCCGAAGGCGCGCTGGCTCGCCCGCGCGAGCGCGGGATCGGCATCGGCAGCGATGCCGGATTCGAACATGGCGACGAAGTCCGCCGGGCGGCTGCGGGCGAAGTCGAGATAGGCGCGGCCCATGCGCTCGAAGGCCTCCGCCGGCTTCGGCCGACCCTCGTCCCAGCCGGCCTTGAGCGCGTCGGCAAAGCGCTCGAAGCCGGAGGCGGCGACCGCCGCCAGCAATTCGTCGCGGTCGCGGAAGTGGCGATAGGGCGCGGCCGGGCTCACCCCGGCGCGGCGCGCCGCCTCGGCGAAGGTGGCGCCGGCCGGGCCGCGCTCGGCGATCAGGTCGAGCGCGGCCTTCATCAAGGCTTCCCGCAGGTTGCCGTGATGATAGCCGCGCGGCCCGTCATTCTTCGACCAGCTCATGTGAAGAGCACTTACATCAGGCGAGGGCCGGCGTCGATGTCGACGGCAAGCGGTTTAGTCACTGCCTTCATCGAACAGCGGCATCTGGTTGGCGCTCGGCGGGGCGGCGAGGCCGAGATGCTTGAAGGCGTGGGCGGTGAGCATACGGCCCCGTGGCGTGCGCTGGATGAAACCCTGCTGCACGAGAAAAGGCTCGATGATCTCCTCGATGGCGTCGCGCGGCTCGGAGAGCGCTGCGGCGATGGTCTCGACGCCGACCGGGCCGCCGCCATAATTCATGGCGATCACGGTGAGATAGCGCCGGTCCATCTGGTCGAGGCCAGACTGGTCGACTTCCAGATGGCTGAGCGCATGGTCTGCGGCCTTGCGGTCGATGGTTTCTGCCCCCGCCACATGGGCAAAATCGCGGACCCGGCGCAGCAGGCGACCGGCGATGCGCGGGGTGCCGCGGGCACGGCGGGCGATCTCGCGGGCGCCGTCCTTGGAAATCGGGATGCCCAGCACCCGGGCGCCGCGCGAGACCACCAGTTCGAGTTCCTCCACCGTGTAGAAGTTCAGCCGCACCGGAATGCCGAAGCGATCGCGCAGCGGCGTGGTGAGCAGGCCGGAGCGGGTGGTCGCGCCAACGAGCGTGAATTTCGACAGCGAAATCTTCACCGAGCGCGCCGCCGGACCCTCGCCGATGATGAGGTCGAGCTCATAGTCCTCCATCGCCGGATAGAGGATCTCCTCCACCGCCGGATTGAGCCGGTGGATCTCGTCGATGAAGAGCACGTCGCGCTCTTCGAGATTGGTCAGCAGCGCCGCGAGATCGCCGGCTTTGGCGATCACCGGGCCGGACGTCGACCGAAAACCGACGCCGAGCTCGCGCGCCACGATCTGGGCCAGCGTGGTCTTGCCGAGGCCGGGCGGGCCGACGAACAGCACATGGTCGAGCGCCTCGTTGCGCGCCTTCGCCGCCTGGATGAAGACGCTGAGGTTCGCCCGGGCCTGCTCCTGGCCGATGAAGTCGGCGAGATATTGCGGGCGCAGCGAGGCTTCCGCTGCGTCCTCCTCGCGCCGTTCCGGGGTGATGAGGCGCCTAGTGTTCATCGAAGCGACGCCTTCACCGTGCCAGTTCCTTCAGGCCGAGCCGGATCAGCCTTGCGGTGTCGGCGTCCTCGCCCGCCTCGCGCACCGCGGCGGCGACTGCGGCGCTGGCCTGGATCTGGGCATAGCCGAGATTGACCAAAGCGGAGACCGCGTCCGACACCGGCCCGGGCGCGCGCTTGGCTTCCAATTGCCCGGCGAGTTGCGCCACCACCGGGTCGACGCTGGCATAGCCGGGTGCCTTGTCCTTCAGTTCGGCGACGATGCGGGCGGCGACCTTCGGGCCGACGCCATTGGCGCGGGCCACCATCGCCCGGTCGCCCAGCGCCACGGCATTGGCAAGCTCCGAAGGCGAGAGGGTGGAGAGCACGTTCAGGGCCACCTTGGCGCCGACGCCCTGCACGTTCTGCAGCAGCAGGAACCACGCCTTCTCGGCCTCCGAGACGAAGCCATATAGCCGGATCATGTCTTCGCGGACGAAGGTCTCGATGAACAGCGTCGTCGCCTCGCCGGCGGAGGGCAGCGCCTGGAGCGTGCGCCCCGAGCAATGCACGAGATAGCCGACGCCCTGCACGTCGAGGATGACGTGATCGTCGGCATAGGAATCGACGAGACCCTTCAGTTTGCCGATCATGCGTCCGCCGCGGCCAGGAGGAAAAGGAGCGTCGCGGCCGCGCCGAAGGCGGTGCGCACCATGTGCAGCGAGCCCCAGCGCTCGACCAGCCGGCGGGTGTCGGCGTCCGCATTCGCCTCCTCGGTGGCGAGCAGGCTGTTATTGGTGGGGAAGATCACGAAGAGTGTAAAGGGCCAGTTCGCCAGCATGAGCAGGCCGCCCGTGAGGGTGCGCCCGTCGCCGTCCTGCCAGAAGGCGGCGGCGCCGATGAGGAAAACGATGGCCGCCAGCGGCGCCTGGAGCGCGAAGCCGTGCTTGTAGGAGGGCTTCCATTCGCGCAGCAGGCTGGCGTCGTCCAGCGCGAGGCGCGCCGGCTGCTCGGCGACGTTGATATATAGCGCGGCACCGGTGAAGAGCGCTGCCAGCGTCAGGCCGAGAAGCACCAGCATTTCCGCCACCTACCGCGCCATGACGGCAGCCTTGAGCGCCGCCGCGCCCCTATGCTGCGCGTGGGTGACGGCGACGGCAAGCGCGTCGGCCGCGTCGTCGGTCTCGAAATCGGCCCGCGGCAGCAGCACCTTCACCATCATACGGATCTGCGCCTTCTCGGCGCGGCCGGCGCCGACCACGGTCTTCTTGACCAGCAGCGCGGCATATTCCGCGACCGGCAAGCCGGCGAGCGCGGGGGTGAGCAGCACCACGCCGCGGGCCTGGCCGAGCTTCAGGGTCGACGCCGGGTTCACATTGACGAAGGTCTCCTCGACCGCAGCCTCCTCCGGTGTGTGGGCGCGGATGACGGCGGCGAGCCCGTCGTGCAGATGCGCGAGGCGCACCGCCAGCGGCGCGTCCTCCGGCGGCAGCACGGTGCCGCAGGCGACGTAGGCGAGCCTGGTGCCGAGAACGTCGATGACCCCCCAGCCGGTGCGGCGGAGGCCGGGATCGAGGCCGAGGATGCGAATCGGACGTTGCACCATGAAGTAGGGCGTAGCCGAACAAAGGACGAACGGCTAGGGCGGTGAGGCAATTCCCATGGCTGTCATCCCGGACGGCCATCAGGCCGATCCGGGATCGCGCGCCGTAAGAGGCGCACTCTCGTCACGCGATCCCGGCTCTCCGCTGTGCTTCGGCCGGGATGACATCCGGCAAGACGAATTACTTCTTCTCGCTGTCCAGATCCGCCATGGCCATGGCGGGGTAGCGGGTGCCAGCGGCGGCGTCCTTCGGCACGGCGCGCTCGATGGCGGCGAGATCGTCGGTGGACAGCTTCACCTCCAGCGCGCCGAGAGATTCGGTGAGCCGATCGCGGCGGCGGGCGCCGACGAGCGGCACTATGTCCGCTCCCTGCGCAGCCACCCAGGCGATTGCGATCTGGGCGACGGACACGCCGCGCGCCTCGGCGACATTGCGCAGGGCTTCGACCAAGGCGAGATTAGCGTCGACATTGCCGTCCTGGAAGCGCGGGCTGTGGCTGCGGAAATCGCGCGCCGCCAGCGGCTTCGCCTGCCAATGGCCGGAGATCAGGCCGCGCGAGAGCACGCCATAGGCGGTCACCGCGATGCCGAGCTCGCGCAGGGTCGGCAGGATGGTCTCCTCGATGCCGCGCGAGATCAGCGAGTATTCGATCTGCAGATCGCAGATCGGATGCACCACGGCGGCGCGGCGGATGGTATCGGCACCGACTTCGGACAGGCCGATGTGGCGGATATAGCCGGCCTTCACCAGATCGGCGATGGTGCCAACCACTTCCTCCACCGGCACGCCGGTCGGGATACGGGCCGGGCGATAGATGTCGATGTGATCGGCGTCGAGGCGCTTCAGCGAATAGGCGAGGGCAGTCTTGATCGCCTCCGGGCGCAGATCCATGCCGAGCCAGTTGCCGGCGGGATCGCGCAGCGCCCCAAACTTGACGCTGAGCTGGTAGCTGTCGCGCGGACGACCCTTCACCGCCTCTGCGATCAGCATCTCATTGTGCCCCATGCCGTAGAAATCGCCGGTGTCGATCAGGGTGACGCCGGAATCGAGCGCGGCATGGATCGTGGCGATGCTCTCGGCGCGATCGGACGGGCCGTACATGTCGGACATGCCCATGGCGCCGAGGCCGAGGGCGGAAGTGGTGGGGCCGCTCGCCCCGAGTTTGCGCTGTTCCATGGTCCTGCCTCCTCAGCCGGCAACCCGGCTGGACGGCGGGACTATGCACGCCTCGGCTTTGTGCGATAATCCGTTGATTCCAGCACGGGTCGTACGGAATATCGAACAATGCCGGACGTCGATCTCGCCGATCTCGGGGCCTTCGCCGACGTCGCCCGCCACCGCAGCTTCCGCGGCGCGGCAACGCTGCGCGGCGTCTCGCCCTCGACGCTGAGCGAGGCGGTGCGGCGGCTGGAGGAGCGGCTCGGGGTGCGCCTGCTCAATCGCACGACCCGTAGCGTCACCGTGACCGAGGCCGGCGCGCGCCTGCTCGACCGGCTGCTGCCGGCGCTCGGCGAAGTCTCCGCCGCGCTCGACACGGTGAACAGCTTTCGCGACAGCCCGACCGGCACGCTCAGGCTCAACGTGCCGATCATCGTCGCGCGCGTCATGCTGCCGGCGTTGGTCGAGGGCTTCCTCAAGGCGCACCCCGGCATCACGCTGGACGTGGTGGCGGAGAACAATTTCGTCGATGTGCTCGCCGCCGGCTTCGATGCCGGCGTGCGCTATGGGGAGCGGCTGGAGCAGGACATGATCGCGGTGCCGATCGGGCCGCGGCGACAGCGCTTCGTCGCAGGCGCCTCGCCCGCCTATCTGGCGGCGCATGGCGTGCCCACGCATCCGCGCGACCTGCTGGACCACGCCTGCATTCGTTACCGCTTTCCGAGCGGTGTGCTGCCGGTCTGGGAGTTCGAGCGCGAGGGCGAGGTGGTGCGGGTCGATCCCGGCGGACCACTCATCGCCACCGACATCGAGCTGGGGCTCGCCGCCGCCATTGGCGGGCTTGGCGTCCTCTTCAGCTTCGAGGAACTGCTGGCTCCGTCCTTCGCCAGCGGCGCGCTGGTGCCGGTGCTCGCCGAGTGGTGGCAGGAGTTCGAGGGGCCGTTTCTCTATTATCCGAGCCGGCGCCTGCTGCCGGCGCCACTCCGCGCCTTCATCGACTATGTGCGCGCGAATGGCGCAAGCTGACGGCGCCGCTTGCCAGCGCGACGCCGAGACCAGTCGCGACAATGCCGGTGATCGCAGCAGCATCCGGGTGCTCGCCGAGCACCGGCACCGCGATCAAGGCGGCGAGCGGCGGCACCAGCCCGGTGAAGGCGGCGGCGCGCGAGGAGCCGAGCTTCTCGATGGCGACGCCGAAGGCGAGCAGCGCCACCAGCGCGCCGACGCCCTGGATGCCGAGCTGCACCAGCACTTCCAGGCCCAGGCCGGCCTGGACAGCTGCGATCAGCGGCGGCAGGCCGAACGGGGTAAGCAGGATGAGCGACCAGATCCCGATCAGCCCGACGATCTCCGCCGAGCTCATGCCGGCGCGCGGGAAGGCAATCGTGTAGCCCGACCACATGACCGCGCCGGTGACGAGCAGCAGATGGCCTTTCCAGGAACCGTCATGGGCTTCGAGGATGCCGCGGCCGCCGAGTGCCAGCACGCCCAGCGCGATGCAGGCGAAGCCGATGACGCGCAGCGGGCCCAGCTTCTCGCCGAAGAAGGTGACGAGGATGATCGCCACCACGAGCGGCATGGTGCCCGGCAGCAGTGGCCCGACATCCGCGGCGGGCACGAAGCGCATCGCATTGCCGACGACGAGGAAGAAGCAGACCCCGGATCCGAGAAAGCAGAACAGGAAGGGGATGCGGCCGGTCCTGGGGATGAGGCCGACCCGCCACCAGGCCGGGGCGAGCACCACCGCGGTGACGACGAAGCGCAGCCAGCCGGCGGCGGCCGGCGGCAGATGACCCGAGACGGCGTGCCGGGTGGCAACGATCCAGGCGCCCCAGATGGAGACCGCGAACAACGCCGCGCCGATGCCGATCAGGCGATCGCGCCGCGCGGCGGCTTCCAGCGTCGTCGGCAGCGGGGAAGGGGTAGCGTCCATGAGGCGGGCTCCCGCGCCGCGCGCTGGCGGCATGTCGCGGTGCAATATGGGGAGGCGGCGCTTGGGGACAAATGAGTTTTACGAATGGCCCCGGCAACGAAAGGCGATGGATTGTGGCGGTCGCTTGGCTTCAGCATCCTTCGAGGCCAAGCGTTGCCGGGTACATCAGGATGAGGTCGCTGTTAGAAACCACCTCATCCTGAGGTGCGAGCGCAGCAAGCCTCGAAGGATGCTGAAATAGAGCAACCTCTCAACACTCCGGCAAATTCACCGCCAGCCCACCCAGCGAGGTCTCCTTGTATTTCGAGGCCATGTCGCGGCCGGTCTCGCGCATGGTGACGATCACCTTGTCGAGCGAGACGATGTGCGTGCCGTCGCCGTGCAGAGCGAGCGAAGCGGCGTTCACCGCGCTGATGGCGCCGAAGGCGTTGCGCTCGATGCAGGGCACCTGGACGAGGCCACCGATCGGATCGCAGGTCATGCCGAGATGGTGCTCCATGCCGATCTCGGCGGCGTTCTCGATCTGGGCGTTGGTGGCGCCGAGCGCCGCGGCGAGCCCGGCAGCTGCCATGGAGCAGGCAACCCCGACCTCGCCCTGGCAGCCGACCTCGGCACCGGAGATCGAGGCGTTCATCTTGAACAGCGCGCCGATGGCGCTGGCGGTGAGCAGGAAGACATGCATGCCCTCGCGCGAGGCGCCGGGGGTGTGGTCGCGATAATAACGCAGCGTCGCCGGCACCACGCCGGCCGCGCCATTGGTCGGCGCGGTGACGACACGCCCGCCGGCGGCGTTCTCCTCGTTCACCGCAATGGCGTAGAGGCTCACCCAGTCCATGATCTCGTGCGGCGAGGGATCGTTGCGGGCGAGCAGCCGGTCGCGGATCGCCTTGGCGCGGCGGCGCACCATCAGCCCGCCGGGCAGTTCGCCCTCGGTGGAGATGCCGCGGTCGAGGCAGCTCATCATCGCATCGACCACGCGGTCGAGATGGGCGACCACCTCCTCGGCCGGGCGCAGGGCGCGCTCGTTCGCCATGACCAGGCCGGCGATGGTGAGGTCGGCGCGCTCGGCCAAGGCGAGGAGTTCGCGGGCGTTGCGGAACGGGTAGGGCACCTTTGCCGCCGCCGGCGGCGTCGGCTGGCCGACTTCGGCCTCCGGCACGACGAAGCCGCCGCCGATCGAACACCAGCGCTCCTCCGCGATGAGGGCGCCGTCCGCATCATAGGCGCGGAAGGCGAGGGTGTTGGGGTGCTTCGGCGTGTCGGAGACGCCGTCAAAGACGATGGCGGTGGCGGCGTCGAAGCGGATCGGATGGCGGCCGCCGAGGTCCAGTCGCTGCAGATTGCGCACCTCGGCAACGATGGCGTCGGCGTTGTCGGGATCGATGGTGTCCGGCAACTCGCCGGCAAGACCAAGGATCGCGGCCTTGTCGGTACCATGACCCTTGCCGGTCCAGGCCAGCGAGCCATAGAGCGCGACCTCGACGCGGGTGACGCTGGCGAGTGTGCCGGCGCTCGCGAGTGTGTCGACGAAGGCGAAAGCCGCCTTCATCGGCCCCACCGTGTGCGAGGAGGAGGGGCCGATGCCGATCTTGAACAACTCGAACACGCCGATCATGGGTTGCCGCCGGGCGTTATGAGGAGAGGGCGTCGTCCTGTTTGACCATCCTTCGAGGCTCGCTGCGCTCGCACCTCAGGATGAGGTCGTTCATTTTGCGCGACCCATCCCGAGGTGCCCGGCAAAGCCGGGCCTCGAAGGATGCTGAAGCCGTGCACGTTCAAAGCTCACTCGAACTCCCGCCGCGCCTCTTCCAGGAACTTCCATACATAGCTGGCAAAGGAACGCCAGACATCGATCTGGAACGTGTCCTCGCCGGTGCGCATCAGCACGATCTCGGCCTTGCCGAGCAAAGTGCGGGTGCACATCCCGATCGGGAAGGCGGAGAGATGCAGGTCGAGTGGGCAGCCATGGTTCAGCACCCGCGCCGCCTCGCTCCCGGAGACCTCGATACCAACGCTGCGCGCCGAGACGTCGACCAGCGCATGCGGCAGGTCGCCGAGCGCGGCCTCCATCGCCTCGAAGATCGGGGCGGGGGACGACGCCGGCGCCAGCAGCAGCCACTCATCCGGGCCGAGCCAGAGCGCGAACTTGCCCTGCGCATTGTTGAAGCGGCAGGCCTCGCGCGGCAGCTCGACGCCGAAGACCGCGCCGGCCCGGCCGATCGCGGCCTCGCGGCCGCGGAAGGCGAGCCGCGCTGCGGAGGGCAGGGCGCGCAGAATGGCGACCGGCACCGCCTTGGCGGCGGGCGCGAGCACGTCGAGCGGGCTCGCGGTGAGCGGCGTGCGGCGGGCGGAGACATCAAGCATCGAGGCGCTCTCCCTTTGGGTCGTAGAAGACCGGCTCGGTCACCTCGACCTCGATCACCTTGTCCGGCATCGGCACGCTCAAGCGTTCGCCGATACGGGCGCGCCCGCCCTTCACCATGGCAAGCGCGATGGAACGGCCGAGCACCGCGCTGTGGTAGGATGAGGTCACGTGGCCGAGCATCGGCACCGGCACCGGCGCCTTGGGATCGACGACGACCTGCGCGCCTTCCTCCAGCACGATGGCCGGATCGGTGGTCAGCAGGCCGATCAGTTGCTTGCGGTCTGGGGCCGACATGGAGGCGCGGGCAAGCGAGCGCTTGCCGACGAAGTCCTTCTTCGCCTTGCCGACCGCCCAGCCGAGATTGACATCGTCCGGCGTCGCGGTGCCGTCGGTCTCCTGACCGACAATGATGTAACCCTTTTCGGCGCGCAGCACGTGCATGGTCTCGGTGCCGTAGGGCGTGATGCCGTGCTTTGACCCCTCAGCGAAGATCGCCTCCCAGACGAAGCGGCCGTTTTCCGCCGGCACGTTCACCTCGAAGCCGAGCTCGCCGGTGAAGGAGACACGGAACAGCCGGGTCGGCACACCGCAGATGCGGCCGACCTTCACGCTCATATGCGGCATGGATTCCTTCGACAGGTCGATGCCCTCGACGAGCGGCGCCAGCACCTCGCGGGCTCGTGGCCCCTGCACCGCGATCACCGCCCACTGCTCGGTGGTGGAGGTGAGCCAGACGTCGAGGTCCGGCCATTCGGTCTGGAGGTAATCCTCCATCATCGCCAGCACGCGCGGCGCGCCGCCGGTGGTGGTGGTGACATGGAAGCGGTCCGGCGTCATGCGGCCGACGACGCCGTCATCGGTGACGAAGCCGTCCTCGCGCAGCATCACGCCATAGCGCAGCCGGCCGGGCTCGAGCTTGGCCCAGGCATTGGTGTAGATGCGGTTCATGAACTCGGCGGCATCCGGGCCGACGATCTCGATCTTGCCGAGGGTCGAGGCGTCGAAAATGCCGACGCCCTCGCGCACCGCCTTGCACTCGCGGGCGACCGCGGCGTGCAGATCTTCGCCCGGCTTCGGGAAGTACCAGGCGCGTTTCCAGAGGCTGACATCTTCGAACGCCGCCCCCTGTTCCGCCGCCCAGTCATGGATCGGCGTGGTACGGACCGGGTCGAACAGTTCGCCGCGCGAGGAGCCGGCGAAGATGCCGAAGGTGGTCGGCGTATAGGGGGTGCGGAAGGTGGTCAGCCCGATCTGCGGCACCGGCGTCTTCAGCGCCTCGGAGACGATGCCGAGCGCGTTCATGTTCGACGTCTTGCCCTGGTCGGTGGCCATGCCCGTCGTGGTGTAGCGCTTGATGTGCTCGATGGAGCGGAAGCCCTCGCGGGTCGCGAGCTTCAGGTCCTTCGAGGTGACGTCGTTCTGCCAGTCGACAAAGGCCTTGGTGAAGGCCGGGTTGCGGGCATGCGGGGTGGCGCCGATGAAGCCGTCGGTGCCGGCATTGATCGCTTTCGCCGTGAGGCTGCGCGCCGGCGCGGCGATGCCCGCCGCCGCTTCGCCCTGGGCGTAGCCGTCCTTGAGCGACGCTTCCAGGCCATAGACGCCGCGGCAGGCTCCGGCGGAGCGCTCGCGCTCCACCGAGGAGCCCGGTACATAGGCCTGCAGCGCCTTGTTCCAGGCGAGCTTGCCGCGCGACTGCGAGAACAGATGCACGCTCGGGGTGAAGCCGCCCGACATCAGCACTAGGTCGCAGGCGATGTTGTCGGCGGGGCCGACGCCGTCCGGCGTGACCTTGGCGAGCTGGGCGGAGGAGACGCGCAGCCGGCCCCTGGTGCCGACCACCACGGTCGAGGGGCGGATATCGATGCCGGCGCGTAGCGCGCGGGCCGGCAATTCGCCTTGCGGCGCGGCACGCAGATCGGCAATGGCGGCGATGGACACGCCGCCGGCGGCGAGGTCGAGCGCGGCGCGATAGCCGGCATCGCAGGCGGTGAAGACCACGGCGCGCGAGCCGGGCTTCACCGCCCAGCGATTGAGATAGGTCCGGGCCGAATCCGCCAGCATGACGCCGGGGCGGTCATTGTCCGGGAACACCAGCGGGCGCTCCAGCGCGCCGGTCGCCAGCACCACCTCGCGGGCACGCACCTGCCACAGCCGCTCGCGCGGCAGCTTCGGATTGGGCGAGGGGACGTGGTCGGTGACGCGCTCGGCGAGCGCGATCATGTTGTGCGGGAAATAGCCGAACGCCGTGGTGCGGGTGAGCAGCGTGACATTGTCGCGCGCCGCGAGGCTCGCCACGGTGCGCGCCAGCCAGTCGGACGCCGGCTTGCCCTCGATGGCGGCTTCGGTCTCGGCGAGCAGCGAGCCGCCGAATTCCTGCTGCTCGTCGCACAGGATCACCCGGGCGCCGCTCTCGGCGGCGGCCAGGGCCGCGGCAAGGCCGGCAGGGCCGGCGCCGACGACCAGCACGTCGCAATGCACGTAATGCTGGGTGTAGCGGTCGGCATCTGCCACGATCGGCGCGCGGCCGAGGCCGGCCATGGCGCGGATCTTCGGCTCGTAGAAGCGCTTCCAGGCACCCGCCGGCCACATGAAGGTCTTGTAGTAGAAGCCCGCCGGAAGGAACGGCGCGGCGAGATCGTTCATCGCCCCGGCGTCGAACTTGAGCGAGGGCCAGCGGTTTTGGCTCTCGGCCATCATGCCGTCATGGATCTCGACCTGCGTGGCGCGCAGGTTCGGCGTGTAGCGGGATTCCTCGCGGCCGACGCCGACCAGGGCATTTGGTTCGTCCGAGCCGGCCGAGACGATGCCGCGCGGGCGGTGATACTTGAACGAGCGGCCGATGAGATGGACACCGTGCGCCAGCAGCGCGGAAGCGAGCGTATCGCCCTTGAAGCCGCGATAGGAGACGCCGTCAAAGGCGAAAGTGACCGGGTTCAGCCGATCGATGCGCCCGCCGACCGGGGTGCGGAACTTGCCGCTCATTGTCTGCTCTCCTGCGCGTCCGGCCGCGCCTCGCCCGGCTTGTAGGTGACGACGAAGAAGTCGCTCACCGTGTCGCGCACCGCGTTGAAGAAGCGGCCGCAGCCATGGATGTGGCGCCAGCGCTCGGCATGCTTCCCCTTGGGATTGGTGCGGTTGTAGAGGAAGTCCGCCCATTCGGCGTCGGAGAGGGCCGATGGATCGGCCGGTCGGGCGATGTGCGCCTCGCCGCCATAGCGGAACTCGATCTCGGGCCGCTTGCCGCACCAGGGGCAATTGATGATCAGCATGAATTCCCCCCCTAGAGCGCCGTCTTCACCACGGCCGTCGCCGGGTCACCGGTGTTCGGCGTGCCGGCCGGCTCGATCAGCAGCAAATGGACCTCTTCCTCGGCCACCGGGCAGTGCTCGACACCGGCCGGCACCACATAGAGCTCACCGGGACCGAGATGCACGTCGCCGTCGCGCAGGCGGATGGTCAGGCGGCCCTTCAGCACCAGAAAGAAATCGTCGGTCTCGGCATGCGAGTGCCACTGGAACTCGCCCTTCAGCTTCACGACCATGATGTCGTTGCCGTTGAAGCCGGCGACGATCTTCGGCTTCCAGTGCTCCGAGAAGAGGGAGAGCTTGTTCGCGAGATTGACCGCTTGCGCCATCTACGCCTCCGTCAGTGCGCGACGGCGGCGGCCGCCGCCTCGTCGATTAGGAAGCCGTCGCGGAAACGCTCCATGGAGAAGGGCGCGTTGATGGCGTGCGGCTCGTCCCGGGCGATGGTGTGGGCGAACACATGGCCGGAGCCCGGGGTCGCCTTGAAGCCGCCGGTGCCCCAGCCGCAATTCACATAAAGCCCCTTCACCGGGGTCTTCGCGATGATCGGCGAGCGGTCGGGCGTGACATCCACGATGCCGCCCCAGTTGCGCAGCATGCGCAGCCGCCTGAACTGCGGGACTAGTTCGCAGATGGCGTCGAGCGTGTGGGTGGTGACGTGCAGCGCGCCGCGCTGCGAATAGCTGGTATAGGCGTCGGTGCCGGCACCGATCACCATCTCGCCCTTGTCGGACTGCGAGATATAGGCATGGATGGTGTTGGACATGACGACGCACGGGAAGGCCGGCTTCACCGGTTCCGACACCAGCGCCTGCAGCGGATAGCTCTCCAGCGGCATGCGCACGCCGGCCATGTTCATCACCACGCTGCTGTGCCCCGCCGCGACCACGCCGACCTTCGGCGCGCGGATGAAGCCGCGGGAGGTCTCGACCCCCTGCACCTCGCCGTCCGCGCCGCGGCGAATGCCGGTGACCTCGCAATTCTGGATGATGTCGACGCCCCGGGAATCCGCGCCGCGGGCATAGCCCCAGGCCACCGCATCGTGCCGCGCGGTGCCGCCGCGCCGCTGCAGGGCACCGCCGAGGATCGGGTAGCGCATGCCGGGGCCGATATTCAGCGGCGGGCAGAATTCCTTGCACTGCTCCGCCGTGAGCCATTCATTGTCGACGCCGTTCAGCCGGTTGGCATGGACATGGCGCTTGAAACTCTGCACATCATGGATGTTGTGGGCGAGCATCAGCACGCCGCGCGCCGAGTACATGACGTTGTAATTCAGGTCCTGGGAGAGGCCTTCCCACAGCTTCATCGCGTGGTCATAGAGCGCGGCGCTCTCGTCGAACAGATAGTTGGAGCGCACGATTGTGGTGTTGCGCCCGGTATTGCCGCCACCCAGCCAGCCGCGTTCGATCACGGCGACATTGGTGATGCCGTGCTCCTTGGCGAGATAATAGGCGGTGGCGAGGCCATGGCCGCCGGCGCCGACGATGATGACGTCGTATTCCGCCTTCGGCTCGGGGTTGCGCCATTGCGGCTGCCAACCCTGGTGCCCGCCGAGCGCGCGGCGGAGCAGCTCGAAGCCTGAGAATTTCTGCAAGGGTCGGCCTCCTCGACGCAAGCCGTTACATTTTCCGCATGTTCTACCGGCGCCGCGTGACAAGCGAGCATTCATTCGGCGGCGGGGTTGTACGGATGCGACATCGGGGGCGACGTGCCCGGGGCTGGCACGCGGGTCGCTGGACGCATCGCGCTGGACGCGACAAGCGGCCTGCCTGACGAAAACTTAATGTTGCCTTCCCTTGCGGGATGCTGGCGCCTTGCCTAACTGCCCCGGGCAATGCAACGAACAGGACAGGCGATGTTCGACACCAGGAATTTCGACGCCAAGCGGCTTCTCGACCAGTTCCTCACCCCGCAGGCGGGCACGCCGCCGGCCACGACCGGCCAGCCGCACACGGGTGGCGCCGCGCAGCCCTGGCAGCAGGCGGCTGCGCCCCAGGGCAACGGCGACCTCATGGCCAAGGCGAAGGAATTCCTCGGCGGGCAGGGCGGCTCGATGGCGAGCGGCGCGGCCGCCGGCGCCCTGGTCTCGCTTCTGATGGGCAACAAGACGGTGCGCAAGGTCGGCGGCAACGCGGTGGCGCTTGGCGGTCTCGCGCTGGTCGGCACGCTCGCCTACAAGGCGTACCAGAATTACAGCCAGGGCAATGCACCGGCACAGGCGACAGCGCCCGTGCAGTCCCCGGCGCAATTGCCGCCGCCGGAATCCCCCTTCAACCCCGCGCAGGTGGCGCAGACCCAATTGCCGGTGACGCTGCTGCGCACGATGATCGCCGCCTCGCTCGCCGACGGGCATATCGACGCGACCGAGCGCGCCGCCATCTCCGGCAAGCTGAACGAGCGGCCCGGCGCCGCGCGCGACGAGGCCGAGCGCTTCCTCACGCAGGAGCTGGCCAATCCGGCGAGCGTCGAGACGATCGCCCGCGAGGTGGCCTCCCCCGAGGAAGCCGCCGAGGTCTATATCGCCGCACTGCTGGCGATCGATCCCGATGTCAGCTCCGAGCGCGCCTTCCTCGCCCGGCTGGCGATGGCGCTCAAGCTCGATCCGGCGCTGACCCCGCATCTGGAGGCGGCGGCACGCGCGGCGAAGCAGGGGTAGGGCTGCGCGGCGATCCTATCCATCACACCGTCATGGCCGGGCTTGTCCCGGCCATCCACGGTTGGTGCCGGTGCACGGACGCGGATGCCCGGGACAAGCCGGGGCATGACGACAGCGCGTAAGATCTTGTTAAGTTTTCGCGTCCTGCGTTCCCGCTTTGCGAGCTCATACCTCAACGGTAAGTGGCTGCATTCGCTTATTCTCGCGAAAAACCTGCCTAATAAACGTGGTTAAGCGTTAAGGTTAAGCGCTCGTTAAATAATCGCTGCGATTTTCGTTCCGTCAAAAGCATCGGGGCTGCCTCTGCCGCGCTCCGGAATGGAGAGGAACGAGACATGCGCAGCTTTGCGTTTCCGGCGCTGGTCGCCGCGGCCACGCTCGGCGCTGCCGGCCACGCTCACGCGGCGGACATGCCGGAAGCCCCGATCTACAAGGCGCCTGAAGTCGAGGTTGTTGCCGCCGGCTGGTACCTGCGCGGCGATATCGGTTTCACCAACCAGCAGGTCGATAGCCTCGGCGCCATCGAATATGACGAGAACCCCACCTTCGAGGTGCACCAGAAGGATTTCGATGCCTCGCCGCTCTTTGCGCTCGGCATCGGCTACCAGTTCAACGACTGGTTCCGCATGGACGTCACCGGCGAGTATCGCTCCAAGGCGAGCTTCCGCGGCTTCGACACCTATGATGAAGGCCAGAATTTCTACGAGGCCGACAAGTCGGAATGGACGTTCCTCTTGAATGCCTATGTCGATCTCGGCACTTGGTACGGCGTCACGCCCTTCATCGGCGCCGGCATCGGCACCTCGCGCAACACCATCTCGAATTTCAGCGACATCGATCCCTACAATGAGGGCGCCATCGGTATTGCCGGCTCGCATGCGGAATGGGATTTTGCCTGGGCGCTCTATGCCGGTCTCGCCTATCGGGTGACACCGGACTTCACCATCGAGTTCGCCTATCGCTACATGAGTCTCGGCGATGCGCAGTCCGGCGACCCGAGGCTGCCCGATGGCAGCAATCCGGTGCCGAACAATCCGCTCTATTTCAACGACCTGACCTCGCACGACCTTAAGGTCGGCTTCCGCTGGGCGCTGGGTGGCGGCGGCACTGTGGTGTCGAAATACTGAGAAGTGTCTGACCGTCTGTGAAGAACTACGGGCGTCGTAGCGATACGGCGCCCGTTTTGTCTTCAGCAGAGCTTATCCAGTGCGCGATTTTATCGAAATGTTTACCATAATCCGCCAGCATCCGGCTCAAGGGTCCATCCTGCCGCCCGGCGGCGCAAGAGCTGAGTTGCAGCCATGTCCAACCTCCGCCTGAGTCTCGTGCTGGCCGCGCTTCTGCTTCCCGGTGCCGCGCTTGTCCCCGGTGCCGCCTTTGCCGCGGACATGCCGGATATCGGCTTCGCCCCGCCGGAAGTTCAGGAATTCGGTTCCAACTGGTATCTGCGCGGCGATGTCGGCTATGTCTGGCACGACACGCCGAGCCTTGCGGTCGCCGGCATCACCGAGGACGACATCGCCTGGGGGCCTCTCGGGCTGAGCGGCGTCTCGTTTGACGACAGCTGGAGCGTCGGGTTCGGCTTCGGCGTCAAGGCGACCGATTGGCTGCGCCTCGACTTCACCGTCGACTATCGCAGCAACGCCGATTTCTCCGGCGATACTTTGGGACCGACTTTCAGCGGCAACGCCGACAGCTGGGTATTGCTTGCCAATGCCTATCTCGACCTCGGCACCTGGGGCGGCATCACGCCCTATGTCGGCGCCGGCATCGGCGCGGCGAGCCTCGCGCCAAGCGGGGTCAATGACGGCATCATCACCGCCGATTTCGACAGCGAATGGGCCTTCGCCTGGGGGCTGATGGCCGGCGCCAGCATCGCGCTGTCGCCGAACTGGGCGATCGATGTCGGCTATCGCTATGTCGCGATCGACGACATGGATTTCCGCGACGCCGCGGACAACCAGCTCTATGTACGGGACCAGAGCAGCCAGGAAGTGCGCATCGGCGCCCGCTATCTGATCGACTGACGGCCCCCTTGACGCCGGACCTTCCTCCGGCGTATCGCTCTCGACGGGCCACCCCTTCCCACCGAGGGGCGTCCATCTGAGAGGATGGCTATCATGACGATTACTGCGCAGCCGGCGCTCAAGCCGGCTAATCCCCGCTTTTCTTCCGGTCCTTGCACTAAGCGTCCCGGCTGGACGCTGGATGCGCTCGGCGATGCGCCGCTCGGCATCTCGCACCGCGCCAAGGCCGGCAAAGCCAAGCTGAAGCGGGCCATCGACCTCACCCGAGAAATCCTGGAAGTGCCGGCCGACTACCGCATCGCGGTGGTGCCGGCTTCCGATACCGGCGCCGTCGAGATGGCGCTGTGGTCGCTGCTGGGCCAGCGTCCGGTCGACGTGCTCGCCTGGGAGAGCTTCTCGGAAGGCTGGGTCACCGATGTGGTGAAGCAGCTCAAGCTCAAGGACACCCGCGTCTTCAAGGCAGGCTATGGCGACCTGCCGGACCTCGCCCAGGTGAATTTCGACCATGATCTGGTCTTCACCTGGAACGGCACCACCTCCGGCGTGCGCGTGCCGAACGGCGACTGGATCGCCGCGGACCGCACCGGCCTGACCATCTGCGACGCCACCTCGGCGGCCTTCGCGCAGGACCTGCCGTTCGACAAGCTCGATGTGACCACTTTCTCCTGGCAGAAGGTGCTGGGCGGCGAAGCCGCGCACGGCATGCTGATCCTCTCGCCGCGCGCGGTGGAGCGGCTCGAAACCTATGTCCCGGCCTGGCCGCTGCCGAAGATCTTCCGCATGACGAGCAGCGGCAAGCTGATCGCCGGCCTGTTCGAGGGCGAGACCATCAACACGCCGTCCATGCTGTGCGTCGAGGACTATCTCGATGCGCTCGGCTGGGCGAAGTCGGTCGGCGGGCTGAAGGGCCTGCAGGCGCGCGCCGACGCCAACACCAAGGTGCTGGCCGATTGGGTGGCCAAGACCGACTGGATCGACTTCCTCGCCAAGGTGCCGGAGACGCGCTCCAACACCAGCGTCTGCCTCGTCGTCTCCGATCCGGAGGTGAAGGCGCTTCCCGCCGACCAGCAGGCCGCCTTCGCCAAGGCGATCGCCGCCGCGCTGGAGAAGGCCGGTGTCGCGCTTGACGTCGGCTCCTATCGCGACGCCCCGGCGGGCCTGCGCATCTGGGCCGGCTCGACGGTGGAGGCATCCGACATCGAGGCCCTGCTGCCCTGGCTCGACTGGGCCTATGGCGACGCCAAGGCGACGCTGAAGAAGGCCGCCTGACCCTTATCCCGTCCCCCGCCGCTGACGCGAGGGGACGGCGAAGGGGCCGGCATCCTGGCTTTTCAAAGCGGAGAATGGCTTCTCCTCCCAGCCGCGTATCTCAGCTTCAAAAAACCTGCCCGTCCCACGAACGCTTCGCCGTCCCTTCCCGCCAGCGGCGGGAGACCGCAACCATTACGGACCGATTGCCATGGCACCCCGCGTTCTGATTTCCGACGCTCTTTCTCCCGCCGCCGTGCAGATCTTCAAGGATCGCGGCGTCGAGGTGGATTTCCAGCCGAACCTCGGCAAGGACAAGGACAAGCTCGCCGAGATCATCGGCAATTATGACGGGCTTGCCATCCGCTCCGCCACCAAGGTCTCGCCGAAGATCCTGGAACAGGCGGCGCGCCTGAAGGTAATCGGCCGCGCCGGCATCGGCGTCGACAATGTCGACATCCCGGCCGCGACCGCCAAGGGCGTGATCGTGATGAACACGCCGTTCGGCAACTCCATCACCACCGCCGAGCACGCCATTGCGATGATGTTCGCGCTCGCCCGGGAGATCCCGGCGGCGGACGCCTCGACCCAGGCCGGCAAGTGGGAGAAGAACCGCTTCATGGGCGTCGAGCTCACCGCGAAGACGCTCGGCATCATCGGCTGCGGCAATATCGGCTCGATCGTTGCCGACCGTGCGCTGGGCCTGAAGATGAAGGTGATCGCCTATGATCCCTTCCTCTCCCCGGAGCGCGCGCTCGATCTTGGGGTCGACAAGGTCGAGCTCGACGACCTGCTCGCCCGAGCCGACATCATCACGCTGCACACGCCGCTGACTGAGAAGACCAAGAACGTCCTCTCCGCCGAGGCCATAGGCAAGACCAAGAAAGGCGTGCGCATCATCAATTGCGCGCGCGGCGGCCTGGTCGACGAGGCGGCGCTGCGTGCCGCGCTCGACAGCGGCCAGGTCGGCGGCGCGGCGTTCGACGTGTTCGTCACCGAACCGGCGACCGAGAACCCGCTGTTCGGCCATCCCAATGTGATCTGCACGCCGCATCTCGGCGCCTCGACCTCGGAGGCGCAGGAGAATGTCGCGCTCCAGGTCGCCGAGCAGATGAGTGATTATCTGCTGCGCGGCGCCATCTCCAATGCGGTGAACTTTCCCTCCATCACCGCGGAAGAGGCGCCGAAGCTGAAGCCCTTCATCGAGCTCGCCGAGAAACTCGGCTCCTTTGCCGGCCAACTGACCGAGACCGACATCAAGACCGTGCGCATCACCTATGAGGGAGCGGTGGCCGAGCTGAAGGTGAAGGCGCTGACCTCGGCGGCGGTGGCCGGCCTGCTGCGTCCGGCGCTTGCCGAGGTCAATGTGGTCTCGGCGCCGAGCGTCGCCAAGGAGCGCGGCATCGTCGTCGAGGAGATGACCCGCGAAGTGACCGGCGATTTCGAGAGCCTGGTCACGCTCACCGTCGTCACCGAGAAGATGGAGCGTTCGGTCTCCGGCACGGTGTTCGCCGATGGCCGCCCGCGCATCGTCGAGATCAAGGGCATCCGGGTCGACGCCGAGTTCGGCCCGTCCATGATCTATGTCACGAACGAGGACAAGCCGGGCTTCATCGGTCGTTTCGCCAGCCTGCTCGGCGACGCCGGCCTTAACATCGCCACCTTCGCGCTCGGCCGAGACCGCCAGGGCGGCGACGCCATCGCGCTGGTCGAGGTGGACGGCACGGTGCCGGCCGAGATCATCGCCAAGGTGCAAGCGTTGCCGGCGGTGAAGCAGGCGAAGCCGCTGGTGTTCTGAGGGCAGCTCGACGTGCACTTCCCTCTCCCCGTTGGGGAGAGGTGGCCCGCGAAGCGGGTCGGTGAGGGGAGGCGTGATCGCGGAGCCGTAGCGCCCCTCACTCCAACCCTCTCTCCCCCTCGGGGAGAGGGAGCCCGGCGCTCCCGGCGATTGCGTCAGGATGACGTCTCATGACTACGTCATGGCCGGCCTTGTGCCGGCCATTTCGATTCTTGGGGCTCGGTTCGGAATCGAGATCCTCGGCACAGGGCCGAGATGACGTCGATCTTGTCACGCCGGGAACGCAGCCCTTGGCAGCTTCGACGCGGCCTTGGCGAGCGCGGTCACCTTGGCGAAATCGCCGACCGAGATGGCGTCGCCCGGCGCCACCCAGGAGCCACCCACCGCGACGATGTTCGGCAGAGCGAGATAGGTGCCGACATTGTCCGGGCCGATGCCCCCGGTTGGGCAGAAGCGCAGGTCCGGCAGCGGACCGGCCAGCGACTTCAAGAGCGGGACGCCGCCGACGGCTTCCGCCGGGAACAGCTTCAGCACCGGGAAGCCCATGGCGGCGAGCGCCATCGCCTCGGTCGCGGTGGCGCAGCCCGGCATCACCGGCACCGGCGCCTCGGCCAGGGCTTCCATCAGGCGGGGAGGGCAGCCGGGGCTGACCAGGAAGCGCGAGCCGGCATCGATCGATTTCTGGATCAGGTCCGGGCGCGTCACCGTGCCGGCGCCGACGATGGCATCCGGCACTTCCTGGGCGATGGCGGCAATGGCTTCCAGCGCCGCCGGGGTGCGCAGTGTGACCTCGATCAGCGGCAGTCCGCCATCCACCAGCGCACGGGCGAGCTTCACGCCGGCGGCGACGCTCTGCACGGTGACGACAGGCACCACGGGCGCGCGGGCGAGCAGGAAACTGGGATCGGGAAGCGACATTCTGGACCACCGGTGGATTTGACCCCTACCATTGAAACGCTGGCTGGCCGCTTGTCGAGGGGCCGGGCGGAGTTTTTACCGCAGCTGCGAGATAAAGTTCCGCGTGGGCACAGAACCCGCCAGAGCCCTATCCGCTCGGATGGAATCATCCGAGCTATGAGATAGTGCTCTAACTTCAATAAGCTGGAGCATGCTCTGGTCGCAAAAGTCTTCCAACTTTTGCGGAACATGCTCTAGCCTCAGCACTGCCCGTTCCGCCGAGTGACCCGGATGTTCAAGATCGACTCATCCTATCCCCGCGACCTGATCGGCTACGGCCGCAATCCGCCGGACCCGAAATGGCCTGATGGCGCGCGCATCGCGGTGCAGTTCGTCATCAATTACGAAGAAGGCGGGGAGAATTCGATCCTGCATGGCGACGCCGGCTCGGAGGCGTTCCTGTCCGAAATCATCGGCGCGCAGGCATGGCCCGGCCAGCGGCACATGAATATGGAATCGATCTATGAGTACGGGTCGCGCGCCGGCTTCTGGCGACTCTGGCGGCTGTTCACGGCGCGCAATTTGCCGGTCACCGTCTATGGCGTCGCCACCGCACTCGCCCGCAATCCCGATGCGGTCGCGGCGATGCGCGAGGCGGATTGGGAGATCGCCAGCCACGGGCTGAAATGGATCGACTACCGCGACCATTCCTATGAGGACGAGCGTGAGGATTTCCTCGCCGCGCTGCGCATCCATGAAGAGGTGACGGGCACCCGCCCGCTCGGCTGGTATCTCGGCCGGACCTCGGTGCATTCCAGGCGCATCGTCATGGAGGAGGGCGGCTTCCTCTATGATTCGGACTCCTATTCCGACGACCTGCCTTACTGGATCCTGGGACCGCGCGGGCCGCACCTCACCATCCCCTATACGCTCGACACCAACGACATGCGGTTCGCGGTGGCGCAGGGCTTCAATTCGGGCGATCAGTTCTACGCCTATCTGCGCGACGCCTTCGATGCGCTCTATGCCGAGGGCGCGAGCGCGCCGAAGATGCTCTCGGTCGGCCTGCACTGCCGCCTCGTCGGGCGGCCGGGACGCATTGTCGGCCTCGAGCGTTTCCTCGATCATATCGCAGCCCATGATCGGGTCTGGGTGGCGCGGCGCATCGACATTGCGCGGCACTGGCACGAACACCACCGGCCGGAATGATCCGGCGGAACCGGGAGGAAGACATGCGGCCGTCAGCTGTTGCGCTCGCCGCCGTTCTACTGGCTACGCCGGCAGCGGCGCAGAACTCGACCATCGCCATCCCGCTGCCGGGTGGGCAGAAGGTGGAGCGGATGAAAGTCGCCTATAGCTGCAATGGCGGGCTGAAGGTTCAAGCAGAGTATTTCAATGCGCAGCCCATCGCGCTGGCGACCATCGCTTTCAAGAAGGACTTCGTGGTGCTCGCCAATGTGCTGGCCGGCTCCGGCGCGAAATATGCCGGTGGCCAATACATCTGGTGGACCAAGGGCGACAATGCCGATCTCTACGACCTGACCAAGGGCGAGGGCGCGCCGCCGGTCTCGTGCAAATCCACGCCATGAACACGCTGGGGACGAGCGACCTCTCGATCCGCGCGCTCCGGCCGGACGAAATCCGGCTCGCCGTCGATTGGGCCGCGAAGGAAGGATGGAATCCCGGGCTTAACGACGCCGACGCGTTCGGCATCACGGATCCCGAGGGTTTCCTCGTCGCCGAGCAGGGCGGCCAGCCGGCGGCGGTGATCTCGGTGGTGAATTACGACGAGCGCTTCGCCTTTCTTGGCTTCTACATCGTGCGCGAGGATCTGCGCGGGCGCGGCATAGGCTGGAAGATCTGGCAGGCCGGGCGCGTCCATGCGGGTGGCCGCACCATCGGGCTCGACGGCGTTGTCGCGCAGCAGGCGAACTATGCGAAGGACGGCTTCGCGCTCTCCCATCGCAACATCCGATTCGGCGGGCTGGCGCCAGCAGGCGTCAAGGGGCGCAGCGTTCCGCTTGCCGAAGTGCCGTTCACGCTTGTCGAGGCGAGCGATGCGCTCGTGTTCCCGGCGGCGCGCAGCGCCTTCCTGCGGGCCTGGCTGGGAACGCAGGGCCACCACGGCCGCGCCCTGTTGCAGGATGGCCGGCTCGCGGCGTGGGGCGTGATCCGCCCGGCACGCTCCGGCTTCAAGATCGGTCCCCTGGTCGCCGAGGACTGGGCCGCTGCGGAAGAGGTGTTCCTCGCCTTGGCCGAAATAGCCGCGGAAAATCAGCTCTTCCTCGACGTTCCGGAGCCGAACGGCCCGGCGCTGCGGCTCGCCCAGCGCCATGGCCTCGCCCCGGTGTTTGAGACCGCGCGCATGTATACCGGACCGATCCGGCCGCTGGCGCTGGACCGGCTCTATGGGGTCACGAGCTTCGAGTTGGGCTGACCGAGCACGTTCGTGACGTGAATTAGAGCTTGATGTTGTCCGACAACCGCCGCGCACTTTTCGGCATCGTGCTCTTGCGGCGCTGGCCGGCGAAGGTGGCGATCGCGACCCCGGTCAGCACCAGCGCGTAGCCGGCGGCATGATAGAGATGCGGCGTCTCGCCCAGCAGCATGATCGCAAGCGCGGAGCCGAACACCGGCATGAGGTGGAAGAAGGGCGCGGCGCGGTTGGGGCCGACCAGTTCGATGCCGCGATTGAAGAACAGATAGGCCAGCACCGAGGCGAAGATCGACACATAGGCGAAGGACGCCACGGTCAGCGCATCGAAATGTAGCGGCGGGCCGGCGATGCGCTCCCAGACGAAGGCCGGCGTCAGCATCGCCGCGCCCCAGCCGATCGAGACGGCGAGGAAGCCGAGCTGGCTCATCTTCGGCCGCTTCGCCAGCAGCGCCGAATAGAAGGCGTAGAGCAGGATGGCCGCGATGAGCCAGAGGTCGCCCACCTCGAACCGGATGCTCATCAGCACATCGAGGTCGCCGCGCGAGATGATGACCAGCACGCCGGCGAGCGAGAGGGCGATGCCGGCCGCCTGGCCGAGTCGGAGCCTCTCCCCCGAGATCACGAACGCCCACAGCGCGATCAGGAGGGGCGCGGTCGACTGCATCAGCAGCCCGTTCAGCGCCGGGGTGAATTGCAGGCCCCAATAATAGAGCGTGTTGTAGAGGGTGATGCCGGAAAGCGAGAGCAGCGTCAGCACGCCCATATGGCGCCGGATGATCGGCCAGTCCTGGCGCAGGGCGCGCCAGGCGATGGGCAGCAGGATGAGGAAAGCGAGCGTCCAGCGGAACCAGGAGAGGGCGATCGGCGGCACCGCGCCGACCACGTAGCGCCCCAGCACGATATTGCCCGCCCACAGCAGCGGCACCAGCGTCAGCAGCACATAGGGCGCGTCGAGTAGGCGGCGGAACATGGCACGACCGGCAGCACCGTTTGCGGGCGAACGGTCTAGGCCGCCGGGTATGCGTGGTCAATGGGGAGGGCGGTGCTCGGCTTGAACATCCTTCGAGGCTCGCTGCGCTCGCACCTCAGGATGAGGACGTACTCAACGCGACCCTATCCTGAGGTGCCCGGCGAAGCCGGGCCTCGAAGGATGTTCAAGCCGAAGGCCGCACTTACTCCGCCACCACGTGCGCTTCAGTGCCCGAGGGATCGGTGACGGCGAAACCGCCTTCGATCCCGCGCACCGTCTCGCCGGCGCCCTCCAGGCTTGTCCGCGCCGCCGCGACCGACGGGGCGTCCGGCAGCACGATCGCGTAGTGCGCAAGGCCGAGCGCGCCTTCGGGCGCAGGGCCGCGGCCGCGGCTTTCCCAGATGTTCAGGCCGAGATGGTGATGGTAGCCGCCGGCCGAGACGAAGAGCGCGCCGGGGTAACGGTCCGTGGTCACCGCAAAGCCTAGCCGGTCGACATAGAAGCGGCGCGCGGCGGCGAGGTCGCCGACCTTCAGATGGACATGGCCCATCACCGTGCCGCCCGGCATCGGTGCATCCAACTGCATGCGGTCCGGCACGTCGTCGAGCACCGAGCGCAGGTCGAGCTGGGCGGTCGCCATCTCCACGGTGCCGGACTGCCAGTGCCATTCGTCGCGCGGGCGATCGCGATAGATCTCGATGCCGTTGCCCTCGGGATCGTCGATATAGAGCGCCTCGCTGACGATATGGTCGGAGGCGCCGAGCCGCACCCCGCGCGCGACGAGGCGGCGCAATGCCACGGCGAGCGCCGGACGATCCGGCACCAATATGGCGAGGTGGAACAGGCCGATGCTGCCGCGCGGACGGGCCGGCGCATTCGGCGCCCCAACGAGCTCGACGAGCACGCGATCGCCCGCACCGAGCCGCACCACCTTGTCCTCCTCGCCGAGGAGAGTGAGCCCGACCACGTCGCGATAGAACGCCGCGGTGCCGGCGGCATCGCGTACCCTGAGACGAACTTCGCCGAGTCTCAGCGCGGCTGGGAGGGTTGAGGTGGTCGCGGCGAGCGTGTCCATGAGCAGGGTCCATCGGGTTTCGGCCGGCCATTCGGGCGTGGTCCCTAAGATGTCGTGCAAGGCTGCGGCTCTGGCAAGCGGATGTCGTTTGCGCCAATGCAATAAATTATGTTCACCGGCGCGCCGCTCAGGGCGCAACGACGTACCTTGGTACGGTACAAAACCGGGGCGAATCGTTCCGACGTGGAGCGATTTCCTTGCCTCGCCGATATCCATCGCTTAAGAGGGGTCCGGCTCCGGCCCGCTTGCTTCGCCGGGGGCTGTTCCGATCCCCGGCACTACGCAAATGCCGGGCCGCACACGGTTATCAGGAGCGTTGCGCGTGGCGAACGTGGTCGTCGTCGGCTCCCAGTGGGGCGACGAGGGGAAGGGCAAGATCGTCGATTGGCTCAGCGAGCAGGCTGACGTCGTCGTGCGATTCCAAGGCGGGCACAATGCCGGCCATACGCTGGTGGTGGGCAACAACACCTACAAGCTGTCCCTGCTGCCGTCCGGGCTGGTGCGCGGCGCCAAGCTGTCGGTGATCGGCAATGGCGTGGTGCTCGACCCGCAGGCGCTGATCGACGAGATCGGCCGCATCTCGGCGCAGGGCGTCGAGGTCAATCCGGAGCGCCTGCGCGTCGCCGAGAATGTCGCGCTGATTCTGCCGCTGCACCGCGAACTCGACGCCATCCGCGAGAACGCCACCACCGGCACGCGGATCGGCACCACCAAGCGTGGCATCGGCCCGGCCTATGAGGACAAGGTCGGCCGGCGCGCCATCCGTCTCATGGACCTCGCCTATCCGGCAACGCTCGATGCCAAGATCGAGCGGCTTCTGGCCCACCACAATGCGCTGCGCCGCGGGCTCTCGCTCGACGAGATCGACGGCGCCGAGCTGCGCGACGGCCTGCTTGCGCTGGCTCCGCAGGTGCTGCCCTATATGGACCGGGTCTGGTCGCTGCTCGACGATGAGCGCCGGCGCGGTGCCAAGATCCTGTTCGAGGGCGCCCAGGGCGCGCTGCTCGATGTCGACCACGGCACCTATCCCTTCGTCACCTCGTCCAACACGGTGGCGGCGCAGGCGGCGACCGGCTCCGGCCTCGGGCCGGGGGCGATCGATTACGTGCTCGGCATCACCAAGGCCTACACCACCCGGGTCGGCGAGGGGCCGTTCCCGAGCGAACTGTTCGACGAGGTCGGCCGCAAGCTCGGCGAGCGCGGTCACGAGTTCGGCACCGTCACCGGGCGGGCGCGCCGCTGCGGCTGGTTCGACGCCGTGCTGGTGCGCCAGACGGTACGAACGTCCGGCATCCATGGTATCGCACTCACCAAGCTCGACGTGCTCGATGGCTTCGACACCATCAAGGTGTGCACGCGTTATCGGCTCGACGGGCAGGAGCTCGATTACCTGCCGGCCGGGCAGGACGCGCAGGCACGGGTCGAGCCGATCTACGAGACGCTGAAAGGCTGGTCGGAATCGAGCGCGGGTGCGCGTTCGTGGGTCGACTTGCCGGGCGAGGCAGTCAAATATGTGCGTCGCATCGAGGAGTTGATCGGTTGTCCGGTCGCTCTTCTCTCCACCAGTCCCGAGCGCGAGGACACCATCCTTGTGCAGAACCCATTCGAACCCTGAACGGCGCCGCCGAAACGGCGCCCGTCTGGTGTGACACCGTAGCGTAATGGCCGACTATTATCCGCTGCTGGCGCGTGCGATCTCCGCGCTTCCCGAGAATAACGGGGAGGCGCGGCGCACTGTCTATGAGCGCGCGCGCTCGGCTCTGCTCGCCCAGCTGCGCGGCGCGGATCCGCCGCTGCCGGACGAAGAGGTGACCCGCGAGCGCCTGGCGCTCGAAGAGGCGGTGCGGCGCGTCGAGACCGAATATTCCGCCATGGCCGCCGCTTCCACCGGTGGGCTGCGCGTCGCAGCGACGCCCGCCGCGGAACGCGTGGTGGTGCCCGAGCCGTCCCATGCTCCGCCGCGTCCCAGCCCGGCCGCCGCGACCACGGGTCCGGCCCGCGCCGAGCCGCCTCATGAGGCGGCGGCCGAGCCGGCGCCGGGCATGATCCGCTCCGGTCTGGCGCCGCGCGGCGATGGCCGCATCCGCCCGAGCGAGCCGCCGGCGGCTGCCCCGCGGGGCGAAGAGATGCGCGCCGAGCGCGAGCGTCCTCCGGCGCGCGAGACCGCGCGGCCGCGGCCGGCGCCGCGGAGCACGGTCGAAGAGGAAGAGCCGGCATCGCGCGGCGGGCGCTGGGGGCGGCTGGTGCTGCTTCTGGTGGTCCTCCTGGTGGTCGGCGGCGCCGCGGCGCTCGGCTATACCCAGCGCGAGCACATCATCGCGATGATCCGCGACATGCGGGCCGGCAGCTCCGCGCCGCCGCAGGAAGCGCAAAAGCCGGCAACCCCCGAGGTGCCGAAATCCACCGATCGCATTGCCCAGGCCGCGCCGGACACCACGCGCCGGGCCGCGCCGCAGGCGACGACCTCGGGCCCGCAGGCGATGGTGGCGCAGCGCGCGGTGATGTTCGAGGAGAATCCCGGCGGCGGGCAGCAGGGGCTGCAGCAGTTCGTCGGCACGGTGGTGTGGAAGGCGGAGAACTTCGATCCCGGCAACGGCAGGCAACCGGATCTCGGCATCCGGGGCACGGTCGAGATCCCGGATCGTCAGTTCAAGGTCGAGTTCACCATCCGCCGCAATCAAGACGCCAGCCTGCCGGCTTCGCACATCATCGAGATCCAGTTCGACCTGCCGCAGAATTTCGACCTCGGCAATGTCGCGAATGTGCCCGGCTTGCGCGCCAAGGCGTCGGAATCGGCGCAGGGCTTGCCGTTGATAGGTCTCGCGGTGCGGGTGACGCCGGGCTTCTTCCTGGTCGGCCTCTCCGCGCAGGAAATGGATCGCCAGCGCAATCTTGGCCTGCTCATCACCCGCAACTGGCTCGATCTGCCGATGGTGTTCAGCAATGGACGCCGGGGCATATTGGCGCTGGAGAAGGGTGTGCCCGGCGACCAGGTGTTTCGCCAGGCCTATGCCGCCTGGGGCCTCCCGGTCCCGCCAGAGCAGCCGGCGCAGCAATAGGTGCTGCTCGAGCGGCGCTTCGGCATTGCCAGAGCATGGCTCTAGCTCTGCTTGAGCATCCTTCGAGCCCCGGCGTTGCCGGCGCCTCAGGATGAGGGTGCATTACAAGAACAACCTCATCCTGAGGCGCTCGTGCAGCGAGCCTTGAAGGATGCTGAAACATTGGCCACCCGAAGCCCGACTGCCGCGCGTAGATTCCGGCATGCACAGAGCGCAGGGCTGGTATAAAGTATCTGGTATACCAAAAGCCGATGAAAGCTCTATGTTGCGATGCAACAGAAGCTGCTTGATCGGAGCCCACGCATGTTACAGACGGTCTTCCCCGTGCTGCCGGCGCTCATCGTTGCCCATGCCTGGATGACGATGATCATAGCCCACACTTTAAGCGACGAGTCCATCTTCGCGCTGCCGCCGGAGAGTTTTCCGGCCTGAACTTCATCAATTTGTCGTCCCGGCGACGGAGGTTTGCCGCCATCGACTCCCTTGTTGCAGTGCAGCAAGAATGACCTTCGAACCGACACGCTAAAAGCAAAAACGCCCCGCGCTTTCCGGCGTGGGGCGTCTGTCGTTTCCGGCGCGGTACGGATCAGGCCGCGGCGCGCTTGTTCAGTACTTCGACCAGCGTCTTGCCAAGCCGCGCGGGCGAGGGGGAGACGGTGATGCCCGCTGCTTCCATCGCCGCGATCTTGTCGTCGGCGCCGCCCTTGCCGCCGGAGATGATGGCGCCGGCATGGCCCATGCGGCGGCCGGGAGGGGCGGTGCGGCCGGCGATGAAACCAACCATCGGCTTCTTGCGGCCGCGCTTGGCCTCGTCGCGCAGGAACTGCGCGGCGTCTTCCTCGGCCGAGCCACCGATCTCGCCGATCATGACGATCGAGTGGGTCTCGTCGTCCGCCAGGAACAGTTCGAGCACGTCGATGAATTCGGTGCCCTTCACCGGGTCGCCACCGATGCCGACCGCCGTAGTCTGACCGAGGCCTTCTTGCGAGGTCTGGAACACCGCCTCATAGGTCAGCGTGCCGGAGCGGGAGACGATGCCGACCGAGCCGCGCTTGAAGATATTGGCCGGCATGATGCCGATCTTGGATTCCCCGGCGGTGACGATGCCCGGGCAGTTCGGCCCGATGAGACGCGACCTGGAGCCGTCGAGCGCGCGGCGCACCCGCACCATGTCGAGCACCGGAATGCCCTCGGTGATGCAGACGATGAGCGGGATCTCCGCGGCGATCGCCTCACAGATGGCGTCGGCCGCGCCCGGCGGCGGCACATAGACCACCGAGGCGTCGGCTCCGGTCTTCTCGCGCGCCTGGGCGACGGTGTCGAATACCGGCAGGCCGAGATGGATGGAGCCGCCCTTGCCCGGCGAGGTGCCGCCGACCACCTTCGAGCCATAGGCCAGCGCCTGCTCGGAGTGGAAGGTGCCGTTCTTGCCGGTGAAGCCCTGG
>JAQSWY010000212.1 GCA_029266425.1 Xanthobacteraceae bacterium | reverse complement strand
ATGCCGGCGGCGGCGCCCGGGACCAGCGCCGCCAGCGTCGGGATCAGCAGCCTGGCAGGTTCCTGCGTGGGTATGACGACCGAGATCACGCGCCCAGCCACCCCTTCGACGATCTTGGCTTGGAAAAGGCCCGCAGGCCCGACGGATGCAGCATTTTTCTGCCTATCGCAGCGTTTTGCGCGCGTACAGCCCGCCCGTCACAATTCGCGAGATGTTCTTGATATGTTCTCATCGGTGGAGTAGGAATCCGCCCATGGAACGCCGATCGCCCGAACCTCTTCGCGCCGCAGGCGCCCCGCCGGCCCGTCCCGTGCCGAAGCATGCGCCCACGCACGCGCCAAAGCATGTGGGCCGGCTGGCCGAGGAACGGCGTGCGCGCCGGGAGGAGGAGCGCCGCGCCGCCGCCCGCGACCTCTCGACCATGTCGGAGATGGACGCCGCGGCTGCCGCGCCTATGCCGGACTGGATGGTCGAGGAGGAGCGCCGGCGCGGGCGCGGCGCCCTGTCCAACGCCGCCGGCCGCTTCGAGCCGGCTTCGCGCGAGGCCTTCGACGACGGCTGGCAGTCGCTCGACGACCTGCCGCCCTTCCGCACCAGCGTCACGGTGGAGAAGCCGCGCACCATCATCAACCGCAACGATTCGCCCGATGTCGGCTTCGACCGCTCGATTAATCCCTATCGCGGCTGCGAGCATGGCTGCATCTACTGCTTCGCGCGGCCGACCCACGCCTATCAGGGCCTTTCCGCCGGGCTCGACTTCGAGACCAAGCTGTTCGCCAAGCCGGACGCGCCGGAATTGCTGGTGAAGGAGCTCTCCAAGCCGGGCTACGAGCCGCGCACCATCGCTCTCGGCATCAACACCGACGCTTACCAGCCGATCGAGCGCGAATGGCGGCTGACCCGGCGGATCCTCGAGGTGCTCAGCGATTTCGGCCATCCGGTCGGCATCGTCACCAAGTCGGCGCTGGTGTTGCGCGACCTCGACATCATCGCGCCGATGGCTGAGCGCGGGCTGATCAAGATCGCGCTGTCCGTTACCTCGCTCGATCACAAGCTCGCCCGTACCATGGAGCCGCGCGCGGCGACGCCGCAGCGCCGCATCGACACCATCGCCAGGCTCACCGAGGCCGGCGTGCCGGCGGCGGTTCTGGTCGCGCCGGTCGTCCCGGCCGTCACCGACGCCGAGATGGAGCGCATCCTGGATGCGGCGGCGGCGGCCGGAGCGTCGGAGGCCGGCTATGTGATGCTGCGCGTGCCGCTGGAGATACGCGACCTGTTCAAGGAGTGGCTGCTGGCACATTTCCCCGACCGCTATCGTCACGTAACATCGCTCCTGAAGGAGCTGCACGGCGGCAGGGAATATGATTCCACCTTCGGCCATCGCATGACCGGCTCGGGGCCCTATGCCTGGACCATGGCGCGGCGCTTCGAGATCGCGGTCGAGCGGCTCGGCCTCAACCGCCGCCATACAAGGCTGACCACCCGCCATTTCAGCCGCCCGCCGAAGCGGGGCGAGCAATTGTCGCTGTTCGGGGAGGAAACATGAGCGCCACGACCATGGAAGACCCGACGAAGGACCCGCCGCCCGGAACGACGCAGGCCGCGTCCGAAGACGCGGCCGGGCAGGATGAGAGGGGCGGCAAGGTCGCCGCCTTCCGCAGGCGCGATGCCGGCATGGTGGCCGGCCGCGCCGGGCAGTTCGGCGGCATCACGCTCGCCTGCAACCGGGCGAGCCGCGCCGAGGTCGACGCCACGCTGATCCGCCTGGTGGCCGCCGGCGGGCGGGCGCTGAGGCCGGCGCACCCGACCTCCTGGGGCGGCTATATCGGCTATGTCGCCGATCCCGACGGCCACCCCTGGGAGGTCGCCCACAATCCTGGCTTCCCGCTCGATGCCGAGGGGCGGATCACCCTGCCGGAGTGAGAGGGCGGCGGTGACAGCTGTCATCCTGGACGGCCGAAGGCCGATCCGGGATCGTGCAAACATCGGAGAACGATCCCGGCTCTCCGCCACGCTTCGGCCGGGATGACGGTGGGGCTTGAGCGGCGGCGCCTCGGCCGGAGCCGGCCGCCGCAACCGCCCATCCGCCTCAGTTCGAGCCGATGAGCGGCGCCAGCTCCTTGTCGAGGTCCTCCGGGCTGAGCGCGCCGGAAACCTTCTTGCCGTTGATGAAGAAGGTCGGCGTGGCGTCGACGCCGAGCTCGCTGCCGCGCTTGGCCACCTCGTCGACCTGACCGGCGAGCTTGGCGTCGTTCAGGCACGCGTTGAACTGCTGCTCGCTCATGCCGCCCTGCTTGGCGATGGCCATCAACGCTTGCGCCGGGTTCTGGCTGTAGGCCCAGTTCTTCTGCGTCTCGAACAGCGTGTCGGTCATCGGATAGTACTTCCCCTCGCCGGCGCAGCGGGCCAGCATGAAGGCGGCCTTGGCGACGATGTCGAGCGGGAACTCGCGCAGGATGAAGCGCACCTTGCCGGTGTCGATGTATTTCGACTTCAGCACCGGATAGGTGGTCTCGTGGAAATGCGCGCAGTGGCCGCAGGTCAGCGAGGCGTATTCGACGATGGTCACCGGCGCATCGGCCTTGCCCAGCACCTGGTCGGGCAGGGCGCCCGGCGCCATCAGCTTGGCGACGTCGGCCGACTGCGCCTGCGCGGGATGGATCAGGCCGAGGCTGCCGGTCCCGAAGGCGGCGAGGGCGGCCGTGGTCAGGGCGACGGTGCCCACTCCTTCGAGGAAGCGACGGCGGTCGATCATGGTCGGTCTCCAGGACGCGCCGGACGCTCTCGCCGGCTTTGTGGTGCTAGCGCCTACAGGCAGCGCGCGAACATGGCAACGGTGGGGCGGCGGGACGTTGCGTCACCGCTGCGTGATGCG